>JBAQZP010000013.1:0-102219 GCA_049791095.1 Phormidesmis sp. | reverse complement strand
TTAGCCAAACGTAGGCCCACTCTACTTCTCGCTAAATTACTCGCAGTCAAATTAAAGCCGCCTGAAACACAGCAACAACCGCTTTTGTCCACCTAGTTATTCAACAGAAACTTCGGACTGTCCAGCTGTCAAGATCGCCTCACTATCATAGAATCCTGTCATCAGCGCCTTAACATCCCGTTAACATTAGGAGCAGATTCAAAACCATCCCTTAATCTAAACAAAGAAAGTTATAAAGCAAGCAGACTATGGCGAAGAAAAAAGCTACCACCTCTTCCGCAGCCACAGACTTAAATGGGGATGCGCCTGCTGTAGAAGAAAAGCCCAAAGAATATCCCAAAGAAAAGCCGTCATCAAAGAAAGCGGCCAATGCCAAATCAGCCAAATCTTCAGCCAAGTCAAAAGATGCTCAAAATAAGGCATCTGAGCCTAAGAAAGGTAAAAAAGACAAAAAGCTCAGCAAGAAGGTTTATAAAAAGGAGCTGAAACGGCTGCAAATGGAGCTGGTAAAGCTACAGTACTGGGTGAAGGATAAGGGGCTGAAAGTTGTTGTTTTATTTGAAGGACGAGATGCGGCTGGTAAAGGCGGCGCAATTAAACGCATTTCGGAATGTCTAAATCCCCGGATTTGTCGGGTGGTGGCATTGGGCACGCCGACCGATAAGGAAAAAGGGCAATGGTATTTTCAGCGCTATGTAGCCCAGTTGCCTTCGGCAGGAGAAATTGCGCTGTTTGATCGAAGCTGGTACAACCGGGCGGGTGTAGAACGGGTGATGGGCTTTTGTACTCATCAAGAATATGTAGAGTTCCTGCGTTCTTGCCCCGAGTTTGAGCATATGCTGCAACGCGCTGGCATTATTTTGGTGAAGTACTGGTTCTCGGTCAGCGATGAGGAACAAGAAAAGCGCTTTCAAGATAGGTTAGACGACCCGACCAAGCGTTGGAAGCTGAGCCCGATGGATTTGGAAGCGCGGGCCAGGTGGGTGGAATATTCTAAGGCAAAAGACGATATGTTTGCCGCAACCGATACGACCCGGTCGCCCTGGCATGTCGTCGCCGCGAATGACAAAAAAAGCGCCCGGCTCAACTGCATCAGCCACCTGCTAAGCCAGATAGAATACGAAGACCTCACCCCACCGCCGATGAAGCTACCCCAACGGCAAAAGAACATCGACTACGAGCGCCCGCCCATGGAAATGCAAAGCTTTGTCCCTGACAAGTTTTAGACATGCTTTAATTGCTCGTCGTACTCTGAGTGAGAGCCGATCCAGTACCAGTAGATGTGGTTGTCTTCTAAGAATCCTAGTGCTCTGTAGTCCGACCCTATACGCACTGAATAGACAGCTCGACGTTGGCTAACTCTTTTGAACTGTAGGCCAGTATGGTATGGATCGTTCCGCCAGAGGCCGTATGACCGCTTAGCCTTTCTTTGAACTGACTTTGGTAAACGGTTTAGTAACTTGCGGAAGTCATCGCTAATAGAAGAATTCACGTATCGGCTGGAAATACCTCTTCAATGGGAGTCATTTTGCCTAGCCGAATGTCCTTACGAACCTTCTCGGCCATTTTGTCCCATTGCTCATCTGTAGTGGCAGCAAAACTATCTTGCCAGGCTTTTTCGTCCTTTAGTTCGGCTAACAGACGCTGAGCGATCGCATCTTGATCCGCTTTTGGTAGTTTTTTAATTTCCGAAATAGCGTGAGCTAGTAATTCTGTCATGACTTATCTGCTAGTGAAATTGGTGGCGTATAAGGGATACAACCAATCTAGCGTATGCTACACATTAACGAGTCAATAAGCTATGAGATAGGTCTCTATGGCAAAACAGTATGCTCAAATTGGCGCTGCGCACAGAACTTTCATTGAGGCGCAGAAAGTATTCTTTGTGGGCACAGCGGGTAAAGAAGGCCGGGTGAATGTGTCGCCCAAGGGACTAGATAGCTTGCGGGTGCTGGGGCCAAACCGGGTAGCGTGGCTGAGCGTGACGGGAAGCGGCAATGAAAGTGCAGCGCATGTCATCGAAAACGGACGAATGACGGTGATGTTTTGTGCGTTTGAAAATGCACCGATGATTTTGAGGCTGTACGGCGAGGCGAGGGTGGTTTATCCTCGGGATGCAGGTTGGGATAAATTGGCCGCTGAGTTTCCTGATCTGCCGGGGACAAGGCAGATTTTTGATTTAACGGTGAACCTGGTGCAAACCTCTTGTGGGATGGCAGTGCCGCTGTATGAGTATGAAGGCGATCGCACTGCTCTAAACCAATGGGCAGATAAAAAAGGCCCCGAAGGCATCACCGACTATTGGCAGCAAAAAAACAGAGTGAGCATTGACGGCATGCCCACTCATATTTTCTCAGAATGAATTGAAACGAACGATCGGCGCTGCTAGACGTGAGCGTACTGACCGGTCAGCTTGCCAAGCTGCTGTACCAGCAGGCTTAAGAACAAACCGACATCCGTAACGACGCCTGTGGATTCAACCGAGCCGCGATCGCTCAACTTAGTCACCACCGCCGGGTTAATATCCACGCACACCATCTTCACCCCCGCTGGCGTCATATTGCCCACGCCAATAGAATGCAGCATTGTCGAAAGCATCAGAATCAAGTCCGCCCCCTCAATTAAGCGGGCATAGTCGGCCTGTGCTTCGATTAAGTCCATTTTGGTGTCGGGCAGAGGGCCATCGTCGCGGATGGAACCTGCCAGCGAAAAGGGCACGTTGTTTTTCACGCATTCGTACATCACGCCGCTGGTAAGTGCGCCTGCTTCGACCGCTTTGGCAATGCTGCCGTGACGGCGGATGGTATTAATTGCCTTGAGATGATGGCGATGACCGCCTTGAACAGAAACGCCGCGCTTCATGTCCATACCCAGCGAGGTGCCCATCATTGACTGTTCAATGTCATGAACGGCGATCGCGTTCCCCCCTAACAAAGCATGGACATAGCCGCCTTGAATCAGCGCCTTTAAATGCTCACTGCCGCCGGTATGAATCACCACCGGGCCAGCCGTGACGATCACTTTGCCGCCGCGATCGCGGATTCGCCGCAAATCCCAGGCAATCTGTTCTACCACCAGCTCTACGCGGCGCTCGCTCGACACGCCCGCTCCCATAAAGCTAAAGTCGTCTTTCCCTTTTTTCAGCGAGGGCGCAGTCCGAATCGTATGAATGCCTTTGCTGCCGACTACGACGTCTTCGCCCTTGCGCAAGTCCCGCAGTAGCTTGCAAGTGGCGACGGGCCGATCGCTGTCGCGGGTAATCGCGATCGCCCCATCCATCCGCTGCCCCTGCACCCGAAACCAGTGATCTTTAATCAGCACCTCAGTCGGGTAAATCGTCGTTACATAAAAGTCGTCGGGGGCAACACCATCTTGAACCACCGTTTCGAGGCTTACTGGCGCTGCTTCGCGCGGCACAGTCACCGCGCCCAAATCAATGAGCTGCCCCATGATGTCATCCATCACGGTCGCATCTGGCGCAGATACCTTGACTTCGGCCTTTGAGCTGTCGTTTCGCTGCTTGCCCAAATCAAAGCTCAGCACCTGAAAGCTGCCGCCACCCGTCACAATCGTATCGAGCGCTCGGTTTACCAGGCCCGAGTCCAGCAGGTGCCCTTCCATATGAATCACCCGGCTTTGAATAGAAGACGCCTGAGGCGATGCCTGACGAGGTTCAGTGACCTTCAGCGTCAGGCATTTAGCCGCACCGCCCGCTTTCAAAAATTCTGTTAGCGGGGTTTCTTCTACCGTAAAGCCGCGATCGCCCAATGCCTTTTTCAGTTGGTCGCTGGCCTGATTCATCACCACGACCTGGCCAACATTCACCGTATTACAGGCAAAATTAATCGCATCGACTTCATTGACAACAATGCGCTTGTCCGCAGGCACTCGCATTTCAATCAACCGATTAGAATACGCATCAAACGCGGGCGGATAATACATCAAATATCCGCCTGTGAGCGGGCAAAAACAGGTATCTAAGTGATAAAACCGACTGTCTACCAGTCGTAAAGACAGCACTTCTACATCTAGCCAGTCCGCCAAGTAAGGATGAGAATCCAGCTCTGAGCGAAAGCCATAGCCCGCCCACAAACAGCCACTCTCTCGATCGAACAGCGCGTCACCGGCTCCTTCAAACGGCAAGCTTTCAGGCAGCTTATACACCTTAAAGCCATTCTCTTCAAACCACTTCTCAAAGTAAGGCTCTTCGCCCTGACGCTCGGGGTGCAAAAACCGGCTGAGCACGACGCGATCGCCCAGCACCAAGCCAGCATTAGCCGCAAACACCATATCGGGCCAGCCCTGCTGCGGATCGACTAGTTCTACAATGGTGTGGTTTTTCAGTACGCCGTACAGCCTGTTCCACTGTTCTTCGGCCCGCTCCCGAGACGAGCGATGAATATTACCCTCCATCCAGGGGTTAATCACATAATCGACATCATAATGGTGGGGCGGACACATCAAAATCTTCGCAGCAGCAGTCATAGTTATCCTCTTCTAGTATCGGGATCATCTCATAACAGAACAGACGATTTTCAGCGCACAACAGAAATATTCTGTAGCATCTGTTGGATCACGGTGCTTTTACTGATCCCCCAAAAGACATAGCCAAACAATATCAACTACTCCGCCCTCTCTTTCGATATAGC
Organism: Phormidesmis sp.; assembly: GCA_049791095.1. Classification (GTDB taxonomy): domain Bacteria; phylum Cyanobacteriota; class Cyanobacteriia; order Phormidesmidales; family Phormidesmidaceae; genus Phormidesmis. Next base: position 97,570 of record JBAQZP010000013.1, on the reverse strand, counting down.
TCCATATAAATAGAGGATTAATAATGTTAGGGAATCATGACTAATCAGCAGTATCACCCATAAAACGGTGCTGTAGAATACCATTAGCAGGCAAAAAACGCACTGTTTTTCAACGCCTCTTTGAGAGCTACGGTTTTAATAAAGGCATTTCAGAGTAGAGAAAACCAAAAAAAAACTTGAGAAATGTCAGTCGAGGATTGACCACAACTACAATTGACTTAAGCTGATTTAAGTCTCCATATCGACTCGGCTCACAGGTGTCGTATTAGCTCCAGGTTTACCTCTTGTCTCACTGTTGAATGAGGCTAGGCAAAATGGGCAAGTCCAGCAATGATTCAAGAATTATAAGGCTTTCTGATGAGAGTTATTAGGTTTTACTATTGCCGCCTCTGTAGGAAGTCGCTAATGTTAGTAACATAGGCTACCAAAATCGTTTCAAAAGCCCAGCCCCAAAAAACCATTCCCAAAAATCATCAAAGCACTCGTCAAAAAGTCTTCTACCCTACCCAAGGACGCCACTATGCTAAAAGCAGCCCGTCAATATTCTATCAATGCTGTTCAAGATGAAGTTCGAGCCCTAATATACAGCGGTTCTATTAGAAGGGAAAGCCAAATCTATCTGCTGTCTCAGTACTTTAGCGATCGCGAATGGCCAGAAGTCGAGCATGTTTTAGAAGCCAATGACTATCTTTTAAGAGACACCATTGGCGATTTGATCGGCAAAGAGTCATGGCTTAATGACTAAAATTATTAACGCTCAAGCCTAACGACTAGCCTGCTTGCCTGTTGCTGGCGGTTTGTCGCTGTTGGCTTCACCGATTATATAGGCCATTGAGTAGGGGTTATCTACCCTTTTAGAGGCTTGCCTTAGCTCCATGCCAATCACATTGCCATCCTCGTCATAGTCTAGAACCAGTCCTGGCGCAATTTGAGCCGTCTCTTCAATCAGGCTTTCGTTAAAAGAGATTTGTAATATGTCTTGGTCAGAATCGTAGATCACTTTCATATAGGTAAAGACAAAAAGAGCGCCTGTTCTATTAGGAATTATATAGACCATAGTGACAGCATTGATGCATCATTAGCTATAGAAAAGCGCAGCCGTAAGAATGGCTGTTAAATAGCATCATTTTATACAACTTCAACCCGTGAACTTGTATAGCGTCTAAATTCCTATGGTTTGTCCTTATGGCTGTGCATGAAGAGGTCGCTTCACCTAACATTTCTAAACTTTCGTTGCCGCGACAGCATTCGACTGTGCGCCCTATTGGCGTGTACGTGCTCGCAGGGCTAGCAACCAGGGGGCAGAAAATCTTAGCGGTCGATACCCTACGGGGTTACTTGGTAGAGGTCGATCCGCTCACCGACAACACCGTTATTTTAAATCCCAATCAGGTGACAAGCTGGATTGGCGTGAGTGGGCTCGCCGTCTGGGAAGATGCCGTTTGGTTTACACGCGGAGAATCGGTTTTTTGGTGCGCTGGTGAGGCGGCGTTGGCTCAAAGCAGTGAAGCCTTTGCCCCGAAACTATTTGCCAAGCTACCCTACACCGCTAACGGCATCGCTGTGGGCGGCGACCGGGTGTATGTGAGCTGCGAAAAGTCGGGCTATATTCACCAGTATGAGCGCAGCAGCGGTAACTTGATCGATCGACTGCCGCAGCCGGGTATTGGCATTGAAAACATTACCCTGACAGCAGACGGGCTATGGGTGTGTGATCGCACCGAACAAACCATCTACTGCCTTGACCCTGACACTGGCGACATTCGCTATAGCGCCTTAACGCCCTTTAGCTCACCGACCAGCATTACGTTCTATCAGCCAGAGGCCGCCGCTGCCCCGATTTGCTATGTGGCCTACGCCGACGAAGAGCCTTACATTCGTGACGATCCGAATGCGCCCAATCCTTATCAATTGACGTTTCGCGATCGCACCTTCATCCATCCGCTTCACCTGCACCATCACTCAGCCGATCACTACACTCTTTCCAACGGCTACCTTGTAGAACTTTCCTATGTCGAAGAACTGCTTCCTCTTGACGACGTCCCCCCGCTAGATAACGTAGAATGGCGCATCGCCCTACCCGCCGACACCGCCCGCCAAAAAGTCCGCCACGTAGAGCCAATCGGTCACCCCTTCACCGAAGTTACCCAAGAGGGACAGCGCGTAGCCGTCTATAAATTCGATCATCTACACCCAAAGCAAGCAGGACTCGTCGGCTGGAAAGCCACCCTCGAAATGTACAGCATCAAATACACCTTGACGCCTGAAGACGTCGAAGACATCCCCCCACTTTCCGAGGATTTTCAGGCAAAGTATTTGGTCGATGACGACGAGCTAGCCATGGAAACAGGCACTATTCAGGCCGCTGCCAAAGAAGCGGTCGGCAGCGAAACCAACATTTTGCGCAAGGCCCTCAAAATCCGCAACTACGTTTACGATCGCTTGGCCTACGGCATTCAACCCAAAATTGACACCCCCGATATTGCCCTGGAACGAGGCGTGGCGTCATGTGGTGAGTACGTCGGCATTTTGCTCGCCCTTTTCCGGTTAAACGGCATTGCCTGTCGCACCATTGGCCGCTACAAATGCCCCCAAAGCCCCGAGCTACAAAACATTCCCCTCTCACCCGACTATAACCACGTCTGGCTAGAATTCTACATTCCCAGCATCGGCTGGCTACCAATGGAATCCAACGTAGATGACATCATCGACCAGGGCCCCTATCCTACCCGCTTTTTTATGGGCCTTTCCTGGTACCACACCGAACTCGGCAAAGGCATCCCCTTCGGCAAAATCAACGCAGACAATAAGCCCGAAAAATTTTCTCTCAGCAACCTGGCCGTCAACCACATTCGATTCACCATTCTCAACGAACTCTCTCCTACCGCCAACTAATTCCTTCTTTATACCCTCATGTCTCAGCCTTACTCTCTTGTCATCCACGGCGGCGCAGGCGCACTCGAAGACCTCAAATACGAGGCCAGCGAATCAGACTTTAAAACAGGCATTCTTCAAATTCTCGAACAGGGTCGCCAGCGGTTAGAAAACGGTGACGCCGCCTTAGATGTGGTTGAATACTGCGTTAACTTGCTCGAAAATAATCCCCTGTATAATGCGGGCAAAGGCTCTGTTCTCAATGAAAACGGCCAGGTAGAAATGGACGCCGCCCTAATGAACGGCAGCGACCTCAGAGCAGGCGCAGTCACCTGCGTCAAAAATATCAAGAACCCCATCTCCCTAGCTCGCCAGGTTTTAGAGCAGGGCGATCACGTCATGCTTGCGGGGGCAGGGGCGTTAGAATTTGCCAAATTTAGACAGGTGGAAATTTGCCCAGACGATTACTTTATTACGGAAGCGCGAATTAAGCAGCTTGCAGAAGCGCAGGCGGTTGGGCGCATGATGCTAGATCATGAAAAAGTAAAACCCGCTCAAAAGCTAGGCACCGTCGGCGCGGTCGCCCGAGACATTCATGGCAACTTAGCTGCCGCCACTTCTACAGGTGGGTTAGTGAACAAACGCTGGGGCCGCGTGGGGGACACACCGGTGGTGGGCGCTGGTGTATTTGCCGACAATGAAACCTGTGGCGTCTCGGCCACAGGCTACGGCGAACAGTTTTTGCGCACGGTATTGTCCAAAACAGTCTCTGACTTTATACATTTCAAAGGGATGGATGCGGCTGAAGCGGCGACAGCAGGCATTCAATATTTAGTAGACAAGGTGAACGGAGAAGGGGGCGTAATTGTAATTGACAAAGCAGGCAAATGCGCATCTGCTCAATCTACGTCTGGGTTAATTCACGGTTGGATTGAAGCCGGTGGAAAAGCCGTTTGCAAGCTGGGCTAGTCTCGGATAGGAATGAGAATATTGATTTTTTGGTGCTGACTCGCTCTGTGAGAGAACCAGCAATCACGACTGATAGCAATGCTATCATCTTGTTTAAACCTCCTCTTATTAAGACCGTAATCATGGCTAATTTAATTGTTCGCAACGTTGACAACGCGATCGCCACCGCTCTCAAGATACAAGCTAGCCAACATGGCATCAGCGCTGAGGCAGAACACCGCCGCATTCTGGAAGCCGCACTGCTACGCCCAAAGAAAAAAACCTTCCTTGAAGTGCTTAGCCAAATTCCTGATGTAGGTCAAGATACAGACTTTGAACGCATTCAAGACCCATCAGCCCCGTCTCCCTTTAGCTGATGTACTTACTCGATACCAACGTTATTAGCGAACTGCGTAGACGCGATCGCGCTAATCCCGGCGTTACTGCTTTCTTTCGTCAGCTTACCGAGCAAAAAGCTCATACTTACTTGAGCGTCATCACCATTGGCGAGCTGCGTCGTGGCGTGAATCTGATTCAATATAGAGGCGATATTGCCCAAGCCAAGCTCTTAGAGACCTGGCTGCAAACCATTCTCGATCAGTATGCCGACCATATTCTTGAATTCGGCAAGGAAGAAGCTCAAATTTGGGGACGATTGCGCGCCCCCCATCCAGAGAACGCCTTAGATAAACAGATCGCTGCCACTGCGTTAATTTATGGCTTTACGCTGGTGACCCGCAATATAAAAGATTTCATAGCGACTGGCGTCATACTCCACAATCCCTATGATTAACGCTTTGAGTGGTAAGGCTGATTGATTCAAGCTAGGGCTTTTGGAGACTGAACCTGCCTGCTAACCCATGAGAATTACGTTATCTATGACGTGAATCATGCCATTGTCAGCGGCGATATCGGCGGCGAGGACGGTTGCATTTTTTACCTCGAAATTGGAGTCAACGCGAATTGGGATGGGTGAGCCTTCTAGGGAGGTGACCGACCCTACCTTGGCCAAGTCGGCTTTTGTCCAGGTGCCCGAAATGACGTGATAGGTCAAAATCCGGGCGAGCTGGGGTGGGTTCTCGACCAGCGTTTGTACCGTTGCGGGCGGCAGCTTGGCAAAGGCGTCGTCATTCGGGGCAAATACGGTGAAAGGCCCCCCGGTGGTCAAAACTTCTCCTAGTCCGGCTGCACCGACAGCGGCCACTAAGGTGGAAAAGCCTTCCGTTTGGCTGGCAATTTCGGCAATGCTAGGCATGTTGTTCCTGGGTTCTTTGTCGGGGTTGTTCTTTGTGAAAGTTTGAACTTGTATAGCTATCGATAGTCTTGAGTTTGAATGTTGCTGAGCCTGGCTTCAGGGCGCTTAAAGCGATCTATCTGCTGTTCAAAAAACGCTCTGTTCGCCTTTAAATGCTCGGGGTTTTGATCATCTAAGGGGTACAGCAAGGCCGTTCGTAAGGCTTGAATAACGGCTGAGGTGACGTTGTACATAGAGCGCTGAAAGGTGACGCCTAGCTGAATCAGGATGTCGTCTTCGCCGCGTCCATGCTGTTGATACTCTTCTACAAGGTAGTCGGGTAAAAAATGCAGCATGTCCTGCATCAGTAGCGTTGGTGGAATGCCCGCACTGCCCACCGGGCAAATGTCGGCGTACAAAATGCCGTAGTGAAAGTCTTTTTGCTCGGCGGGAACCTGTCCGGCCTGGGCGTTGTATGACTTGGTGCCCCGGAAAGGCGCAGTGCGATAGAACACGGCTTCTACGTAGGGTAAAGCGGCTTCGTACAGCCAGGTAAATCCCTTTGATTTTGGGATAATTTCATAGCATTCGCCGTTGATGTAGGCATGGTGATAGATGGGGCGACCGGCGATCGCAAAAATCCCGTTCACCAAAAAGTCCATCGCTTCTGGCACGGTAGTCATCTTGCCTTCGTCGTACAGATCGCTCATTTCAAAAAAGACCGGAGCCATCACTTCCCAAAAGAGCCCCAGGTTGGAATAGTAAGACAGCCTACGGACATGTTCTAAAAACATATCGGGGAACAGTTTATACAGGCCGAGCATGACCGGGTTGCCTTTGAAATAGGCGCGGATGGCGCGATCGCTATTTTCCCGATATTCGTCACTTTCTAAGTAGGCGTTGAAAGTAGGATTAATATCCTCATGCCACAGCATCGCCTGCATACAAGCTTCGGCAAATTCCATATTGACCCGATCGTGCCAGAGGTGAAGGAATAGCTTCGGCAGCTTGCGCTTGGACTCTCCCTGCTTCATAAACTCACGCAGTTCCGGATGGGCATCGGCTTCGCCGCGCCAAATTCGAGGAGAGCCCTGTTCTCCCGCATAGGCATTAGGCCGATCGAGATAGTCATCAGAAATAAAGTATTTAAAGGCAGGCAGCGGATTGAGAAAAACTCGCTCAGCAATGTAGAGTAAATCCCGCCAATAGAAATCCATCGGCACCGCGTACGCCTTATAGATTCCAATAATCTGCTTCAAGTTATCCGGCGTATCGGGCAGCATAGAACCCCCCGCCTCTAACCGATGAATCACCTCGGCAAATTCATGATTAGACGGCGGCAAAGCAGTCTTCGGCATCGTAACAGTCGTCATAACCCACCAAAATAAAAGAACAAGTCGGTTAGATTAACCTTGCGCAACCCAACCATTCAAACCATCAAATCTCGGGCATCACCATCTTGGATTGCACCGCCACCCGCACATCCGGCGCTACCGGCATCGCCGCCACCCATTCTCTAGAAGCCTCCGCTGGCCAATGCACCAACCAGTTTGGCTGAAGCCCAAGAATCACAACTAGCGTCGCCAGCACCAGCGCAGGCACCCGCTCAGCGCCCGTCACCTTGCCATAGCCTTCTGCCATGGCGACTCGATCGTTATCTAGCCGACCAAAGCAAGTGCGGTTGATCAAGATGACAAAATACACCGCAGTCAAGCCGGTTCCCACGACACAAAAGAGCGTCGCTACTGGGAAGACGCTATAGCTTCCTTGGAAGACCAGAAACTCAGTAATAAAGCCCACCAGTCCCGGAATGCCCGCGCTGGCCATCCCGCTCAGCACTAGCAACGCGCTCACTACCGGCAGACCTCGTAGGGGATTCATCAATCCATTCAGCACATCCAATTGACGGGTTCCTACTTTAGCCTCTACCAGACCCACTAATTGAAACAACAGCGCCAAAATCAGTCCATGAGAGACCATTTGAGAAATTGCCCCAACCAGGCTTAGCTCGGTAAATGCCGCTGCCCCCAGCATGACGTAGCCCATGTGACCAATCGAACTATAGGCCACCATGCGTTTGATGTCCTTTTGCGCGATCGCCCCCGTTGCCCCATACAGCACACTCACCGTCCCCCAAATTGCCAAATAGGGAGACAGCAGTGACCAAGCATCGGGAAACAATCCCAAGCCAAAGCGAAAAATCCCATAAGTGCCTAGCTTTGCCAGCACCCCGCCCAGCATAATCGCAACTGGCGGAGAAGCCGACACATAGGTATCGGGCAACCAGGTGTGAAAAGGCACCAGCGGAATTTTGATGCCAAAGCCTATTAGCAAAATACCTAACAGCACTACCTGCGCAGAAATCGGCAGATCAACCTGCAAGGCATGAGCATAAGAGAAATCAAGATCGCCACCCAACCAGGCTACGCCCAAGAACCCCGCTAAGATAAACGCGCCTGAAATCGCGGTATACAGCAAAAACTTAGTCGCTGCATATTCTCGCTTTGGCCCGCCCCAAATAGAGACTAAGAAGTAAAGCGGTACCAGCTCAATTTCAAATAGCAAGAAGAACAGCAGCAAATTCTGGGCTAAAAAGGCACCCGCAACACCACCGCTTACTAGCAATATCAAAGAATAGAAAAAGCGAGGCCGTTCTGTTTTGGGCGAACTGCTAAGGATGGCGATCCAGGTCAGCAGACTATTGAGCCCAATCATCATCAGCGAGAGACCGTCTAGGCCCAGGCTGTAGTTAAGGCCAATGAGCGGTAGCCAGGTCATAAACTCGCTCATTTGGAAGCCGCTTTGGTCTAAGTCAAACTGAAAGAACAGCCAAACAGTCCACAGCAAAATACCGCCTGAAATGGTCAGCGCCACCGTACGACCTGACTTAGCAAACAGAGCGCCTGGGAAAAAGGCAATTAGCAGTGCGCCAATGATTGGCAGCCAAATGAGTATGCTCAACATGATGATGGTTTCAAAATAAAAAGGGTTAAAGAGCTAGCAGCAAAGAGACAAATTGCGGGAAAAATCACAGAGCTACAGGCAATGTCAGCACTAACTTAGGAATGAAGCTAAAGCTGAGATAGAAGCTCAGCACCACAACAAAGAACGCAATAGTTAGGGCGTAAATTTGGGTTCTGCCCTCGTTAAAATACTTCATTAATTCGCCGCTCATCAAAGAGCTAGCGCCGACCAAGTTAACGACCCCATCGAACACATAGCGGTCTAGCCAGTCTGCAAGAAGAGAGATCTTATCTACAAGGGCGATCGCAGTCATCTGATACACCTTAGGCGTGTAAAAGTCGTAAGCTAGCAGCCGGTTCACAACAGGCGGCAGCAGCGTCGCTGGCTTTTCTACCCGGCGAAAAACATAGAAAATACTGGCAGTCGCCAGCCCCAAAACCGTAGAGACTACCAGCATCACAGCCGCAGGTGCTGTGAAAGATCGCTGATCGGGCAACAGCCCCAGCTTATCGATTAGCCCTTGCAAATGCAGCGTCAGCCCCGCCAGGATGGTCATCGGCAGCACAATTAACCAAAGCGGTTCCCAAGCTCGGGTCGTGAAGGGGGTGCGATCGCCCGCAAACATCAGCCCAAACATCCGCATAATCGCGAACCCAGCGACGCCGTTCGTCACCAGCACGACCGCGCACAGCCCCCACTGTTCGCTAGCAATCAAAAACTGCAACAGTGACAGCAGCGACCAAAATCCGCCAAACGGTGGCAGTGCGACCAGCCCTGCAATCCCTGCCAGCATCGCCATCCCGGTAATCGGGCGACGACTCCAAAGCCCACCCATTTGAGTGATATCTTGCGTGACCGTTGTAAGAATCACAGAGCCCATACTCATCAGCAGTAGCGAGGTCGCTGCCGCGTGGGTGAAGATTAACAGCAACGCCGTTTCTGGTTGGCCCACCCCCACCGCGATAAAAATTAGCCCCATGTAGGCACTTGCCAGGTAAGAGAGCACCCGCTTTGAGTCAATCTGCGCAGCGGCGATCGCACTGCCCCCCACCGCCGAAATCGCCCCAATCGTAATCGCTACGCCCGTAGCCCAGGGTGAAAGCGCAATCACAGGCTCCAGCTTGATCAGCACCCAGGCCCCCACCGCAATCACCACCGAGTTACGCAAAATGGTCGTTGGCAATGGCCCCTCCATCGCCTCATCTAGCCAAAGGTGCAAAGGAAACTGAGCACATTTACTCACTGGCCCGGCCACCAACGCAATGCCAATCAACGCTAGCTGAAGTGAAGACGCCTCAGGCTGACTTTGCGCCCAAACCGCTAACTCACTAAAATTCCAGGTGCCCGTCAACGGATACAGTGCCAGCACTCCCATCAGCAGCACCAAATCGCCAACCCGCTTAGTCAGAAAGGCATCCCTGGCCCCGCTAACCACCAGCGACTGATTGAACCAGAATCCTACAATCAGGTAAGTTCCTAAGGTCAAAATTTCTAGCAAAATGTAGCTAAAGAACAGCGAATTGCACAGCACCAAGCCTGTCATCCCGGCCTCAAAAAGCGCTAGCAGGGCATACAGCCGCCCCCAGCCCCAGTCCATTTCCAAGTAACCCACTGCGTAAACCTGCACCAGCAAGTTCAGCGTTACGATCGCCACGCTTGCCCCCAAGGTCAGCGCCGACAATTCCAAGGGCAAAGTCAAATTTAAGTCTGCAACCTGCAACCAGGGCAAAGTCAAAAATTGCGGCGGCTGATTCCATATCTCCACCAGCGCAGAAACACTATGCACCAGCGCCAAAAACGTCATCAATAGATTGATGTAGCCCACCGGACGCGGCCCCGTGCGACGAATCAGCGCCGGTGACCAAAAGATTGAGAAGATGGCTCCGAGCAGGGGATAGCAGGGAATTAACCAGCTTGTTTGAGTGATAATGCCAGCGTCAAACATAGGAATCGTGCAGTTCAAGAGGATATTCGTCGAGATCTCTGCAAATGTGTGCCAAATCCATACCTACCAAATCATGCCTCTAGGAGGTGATTAGCTAGGAGGTGATTAGCTGCGCATAAGGTTTTCTCGCGTATTATCATAGACTTTTTTCTATGGATTATTAATAAAGCCATACAAAAGTCTATGATCAAAATATACCACTGCTTTTATCTATTCAGAACATAAGTCTCATTGAATAAACTCAATATTCGCCTAAAAAATCCTTATCAATCTGTTCTGTTAGCCAGGCAGTCGAAACACATCGGCAAAAAGCGATGTTTTACCAGGTCTGCGTTCTTCGCTAGGTGAATCGTAAACGACCATCAGCGCATCGTCGTATCCCAGGCAGGAAAATAAGGCCAGCCCTTCTGCATGATCGACGCCCGGCGTAAAGGGCAAATCAAACAAAACGCTGAGGTCGTCCTCGTTTTGATCCCACAGGGTATTGTTGCTGTGACTTAACAGATTCTTGAGCTGGAATACCTGCATGGCCCCTTCAATCTCCATTGTTGGCCCCGCTAAAATGATCAGGTTGTCTCTGTACAGACAAAGCTCCCGGATGCCTGAACCGTTGAGATTTACAAAGTGCTTGCGATATATTTCACCTTTGCGATCGCCAATTGCTTTGGGAACGAGTGTCCCAGGTTCGCCCTCTGCTAACTCCAATTCCAATATTACGGCCCATCCGCGCAGCACCGGCCCCCGCAAGCCCAAATAGATGCGTTGGCCGCACACGGCCAGCCCTTCAATATCTAGCCCGTTGTCTTTTGAGGGCAGGTTCATTTTCACAAATGGCCCCAGGTGCGGATCTTCGGCTAACGCTTCCATCAGCAAATTACGACCGTCGCGCTCGCGTAAGGAGGCCGCCGTGAGGGCGTCTTCGGCTCTGTCTGAAGCTCGATACGACTTTGCAGGCTGGCCATTGACGATAGGAATTCTGGCTAGCAAATAGCGGTTAGCGTCGGTTTCAACTTCGGCCAGGCTTTGAATGTCTTTTTTATACTTTTTGCCCTTGGGCTGGTTGCGCTTTGCGCTATGAGAGCCTACTAGCCACAAGTAACCATCCGAGTAGTCCATACCCTCAATATCTATTTCCGAGGCTTGATCGAGCAGTTCAACAAAATCGCTTGAGTGAAAGCGCTGATGGTCGCCATATATGCAGGGCGCAACTTCAGAAAGGCGTTCGATCACTAGCAGCTCATCTGAACCGACCCAAAGGCTACCGTCGGGTGTCATGGCGATCGCAGAAATCTCGCCAATCAAATCGTCCGACTTGCTATCAAATTGAAGAAGAACGCGACTCAGCAAAAACCCATTCGGCATAGCAGTTACGCAGCCGCCATTTGACGGCAAGATTCGGCGCAACGACGGCAGGACGAGGCGCAGCGTTGGCAGTGGTCTGAGTCATGGCTACCGCATTCTTCAGCGCAGCGATCGCAAGCATCTGCGCACACACTGCACATGGCCATATGTATAGCCGATTGCCGGGCCATCAACCTTGCACAAAGTGTACAGGTATCTGCGCAGTCACGGCAGCGCTTGATACATTCGCTCATCATTTGCGCCATCTCGCCACTCAAGCAGGCCGTCGCGCAATATTCACAATCTTGCAAACACTTCAGGCAATTTTCAACACAGGTTGATAGTTGGGCATCCAATTGTGCAGCAGGCATAACCGCAGTCCTTTGTATATAGTGATAGAGGCTTAAACCGTAGGCAATCGAACCTATCACAGCATCTATCAAAAGAGCGTTTATCGACAGGAACAAAGTTATGAAAGCTGCCATTATCGGCTGCGGCTATGTCGGCACGGCAGTTGCCAAACACTGGAAAGCACAAGGACTAGAGGTACTGGTAACGACAACTCGTGAGGAGCGCATCGAAGCGCTAAGCGCAGTGTCTGACCGGGTAGAGGTGCTGACGGGGACAGATCGCGATCGCCTCAAATCAGCCCTGTGCGATCGCCAAATTGTTCTCCTATCGGTTGCCTCTAAACGCGGAGCCAGCTACGCCGAAACCTATCTCAGCACGGCCCAAACCATTGCTGAGGTTCTACCCGATACCCCTGTAGAACAGCTCATTTACACCAGCAGTTGCTCAGTTTATGGCCAATTTCAGGGCGCTTGGGTCACCGAGCTAATGCCCCCGGCACCGATTACCGACAATGGCGCAATTATCGAACGCACCGAAGAAACCTTACTATCAGCCGTCAGTTCCCAGCGAAAGATCTGCATTCTGCGGCTCGGTGGCATTTACGGCCCTGGCAGAACGCTGGAGAGAATTTACAGCCGGGCAGCAGGCACAACTCGGCCAGGCAAAGGTGAGGAAGGCACTAACTGGGTTCATTTGAACGACATTGTCGGCGGCATTGACTGGGCCAGAGAGCGGCAGCTTTCGGGCCTGTATAATCTGGTGCAAGAGGAGGTGCCGACGGTGAAGGCATTGATTACAAGGGTGTGCGATCGCCACAACCTTGCGCCAGTCACCTGGGACGAAACTCAGCCTAGCACCCGCAAAAACGTCCGTGTCTCCAATGCCAAATTCAAAGGTACGGGCTATCAGTTTGTTCACCCGACGTTCGAGCTGTAAAAGTCCGTTTCAAAAATGGCCAATGGCAGTGCCTTCGACGGCAAAGCCCAGCTCAACCTCACCATCAAGCAACGCCGCGAAAAGGAAGCCGCTTTTTAATTAAATGCTATACGCTGCCTATGGCTCCAATCTTCATCCTGTTCGGGTTCAGCAGCGAACACCAACCGCGCAGCTTTTAGGAACGGGGGCGATCGCCAACATGGCTTTACGCTTTCACAAACGGGGCTACAGAGACTTTTCTGGAAAATGCAACATTGTTTGGGGTCAGGGCTATACGGTTCATGTCGCCATTTACGAAATCCCGACTGCCGAAATGCGATCGCTCGACCAGCACGAGGGCGTCGGCTCTGGATACGATCGAGCGCTCATCCATGTTGATGGATTTGGGAAATGCGTTACCTACATGGCCTCAGCGACACATACTGACGAAGCTTTGTCTCCCTTCACCTGGTACAAGGCGCTAGTGCTAGTCGGGTGTGAAAAGCTAGCGTTTCCGAGCCGCTACATTGAAACGATTCGAGCGGTTCCGGCAGTCAGAGATTTTGATTGCGATCGGCACGAGCACCACATGAATTTGGTAAAGAAGTGTCGATTCAAATAAAATGTTCTCATAAAGAGAACATTGATGTATACTTTAGATATTAAGAGCCTATTTTTGATTCTGTGTAGAAACGCACGCAACTCTTATATACATACTAAGCATGAAAAAACTTATATCTATAACATTATGCGCATCATTACGCGAGGCAGGCTGTTGTCTTTTGCTGAAAAGCATAGAGATGCTGGTACAGCATTAGATGCCTGGTACAGATTGGCGAAGTCTGCAAAATGGCAGAGTTTCAACGAACTAAAAAAAAGTGTTGGTACCGCAGATGTTGCCGGGAAATTTACAATTTTCAACATAAAAGGAAACCAGTACCGCCTCATTGTTGATATTCAATACCAAAAGCAAATAATTTATATAAAGTACGTTTTAACGCACAAGGAATATGACAAAGATCAGTGGAAACGCGACCCCTACTATTAATAGAGAATCGTACCGCGATCTGCTCTCTCATTATCTGCCTTCTCCTATAAGGAGCGAGGCAGATAATGAGAGAGCACTCTCTCACGTAGAGATGTTAATGAACCAGAGTTCGTTAACCACAGCGGAAGAAGATCTGTTGGACTTGCTAGTACAGCTAATCGAACGCTTTGAGGAAGAATACTACGCTTTCCCTGCTGAAATGCAAAGTACGCCATTGAGTATGCTGCTATTTTTGATGGAAAGCAACCACTTAAAGCAAGCAGATCTTGTCGGCACTATTGGCTCAAAGGGTGTTGTTTCAGAAGTTGTGAATGGCAAGAGGGGTATTAGCAAAAAGATGGCGATCGCACTCAGCAAACGCTTCAATGTCGATGCCGGTCTATTCTTAGCACAATAGATCGCAAGCAATTAACAACAAATTATTTATGCTCATATAGACGGTATCCATCCGTACGGAGGAGATAAAACGTTTTATTCTTCACTACTACCATAGAGATAAAGAACCTTTTCAAACGCTGTTCTCTTTAAGCGAGCTTGAGGCACTCAAAGTAATGTCTAGCTTAGGAGGCTAACCCGGTGAAGTGTATCGCAGGTTTAAGGATCCTCAGAAATACTCAATGTGATAGAAACATTCGGGATGCCTGGGGAAGTTTGACGAACGCTCAATACCGGGGCACCGGCCAGAACTTTGTTTGCCGAATGCACAAAAAAGCAGAGCCGTAGCCCTGCTTGATCTTTTAACTATGAAAGTGAATTAGCTTGAAAATTAACCCAATGCGGCTGCACCACCAACGACTTCCAAGATTTCTTGAGTAATCGCGGCCTGACGGGCTTTGTTGTAAGAAAGTGTCAAAGACTTCATAAGCTCTTTTGCATTCTCACTGGCGCTGTTCATTGCAGTCATCCGTGAGGCCAGCTCGCTAGCCGCTGCCTCTTGCATGGCTCTTAAAATTTGATTGTTGAGATACAAGGGCAGCAGGGCATCTAGAATTTGAGCAGGGTTTTGCTCAAAGATCATGTCTTTGGGAAATTCGCTCATTTCGGCGTCGGGCGCATCGGAGCGCTCTACGGTTAAGCGACCATCGCGGCTGGTGAGGCGAAAGATCTCGTCGTCCTGCGCTTCTAAACCCTGAGGGTCTAAAGGTAGAAGCGTTTGAGTGACGGGCGTGTTGCTGACCAAAGAAAGGAACTTGGTATATACCAGCTCCACTCTGTCTACTGATTCCGACAGGAACAGAGACAGTAGCTCATCGGAGATAGTAGCAGCTTCGTCAGCAGTAGGAATTTGCTCTAGCCCTGTATATTTTTCGGCGATAGGCGCATTGCGACGCTCGAAGTATTGCACGGCTTTGCGACCGACTAATACATATGTGTATTCGATGCCTTCGGCGGTTAGCTCTTTGGCACGGTTCTCGGCGCGGCGAATGACGTTGGCGTTGTAGCCACCACAAAGGCCGCGATCGCCCGAAATTACCAACAGCGCCACTTTCTCAACATCTCGCTGTTGCAGCAAAGGCAAATCAGACGTATCTTCAAACTTCAGGCGGCTTTGCAAACCGTATAGTACCTGAGCTAAGCGGTCGGCAAAGGGGCGCGTTGCGTTTACCTGAGCTTGGGCGCGGCGTACTTTAGCAGCAGCCACTAAGCGCATTGCTTCAGTGATTTTTCGGGTGTTTTTGACCGACTTGATGCGATCGCGAATCAGTTTTAAATTAGCCATAATCTCTTTGCATCAGGCCATCAGCATCAGAGCCAACGGCCCAAATATGTTCTCCCTTATGCCGCCAAGAATGCTTGCTTGCTCTCGCTGATTGCTTCTTCCAACAGCTTAATCGCATCGTCAGTTAGCTTCTGGGTGCTGTTGATTTCATCGACAAAAGCTTTCTTGCTAGTGTTGATGTAGCCAATTAGCTCAGAAACGTAGTCAGCAATCTTCTCAACCGGAATCTCGTCGAGCTTACCGTTAATACCAGCGTAGATAATAGCGACCTGTTCGGGCAAAGAACGAGGAGCATACTGCTTTTGCTTCAAGATTTCACGCAGGCGCTGACCACGAGCAAGCTGAGCTTGAGTTGCCGGATCTAGATCAGAAGCGAACTGGGCAAATGCTTGTAGTTCATCAAACTGGGCTAGCTCCAGCTTTACCTTACCGGCAACCTTCTTGATTGCCTTTGTTTGTGCCGCAGACCCGACTCGCGAGACCGAAATACCCGCGTTAATCGCCGGGCGCAAGCCAGAGTTGAACAGGTCGGAAGAGAGGAAGATTTGACCATCGGTAATCGAAATTACGTTGGTCGGAATGTAGGCTGAAACGTCACCCGCCTGGGTTTCAATAATCGGCAGCGCCGTCATGCTGCCTTCACCCAATTCAGGACTGAGCTTCGCGGCCCGCTCTAGCAAACGTGAGTGAAGATAGAACACGTCGCCAGGGTATGCTTCGCGGCCCGGTGGACGCTTCAGCAGCAAGGACATTTGACGGTAAGCCTGAGCTTGCTTGGTCAAGTCATCGTAAATGACGAGAGTCGCTCTGCCTTTGTACATAAAGTATTCTGCAATCGAAGCACCTGTATAAGGAGCCAGGTACTGAATAGCTGCGGGGTCGTTAGCATTCGCCGCCACGACGACCGTGTAGTCTAATGCGCCGCGTTCTTCAAGCACGCCAACAACTTGGGCAACGGAGGATGCTTTTTGACCGATGGCGACATAAACGCACACCACATCCTGGTCGGCCTGGTTGAGAATGGTGTCGATGGCGATCGCAGTCTTACCCGTTTGCCTATCACCAATAATTAGTTCGCGCTGACCGCGACCAATCGGAATCATCGCGTCAATGGCAGTGATGCCCGTCTGCAAAGGCTCATATACCGACTTGCGGCCAATGATGCCAGGAGCAGGCGATTCAATCAGGCGAGTCTCGCTGGTATTGATGTCGCCTTTGCCGTCAATGGGCTGACCAAGCGTGTCTACCACGCGGCCTAGCATCGCCTCGCCTACCGGTACAGAGGCAATTTTGCCAGTCGATTTTACCGTGCTGCCTTCTTGAATTGCTCGGCCCGTACCCATCAGTACCGCACCGACGTTGTCTTCTTCTAAGTTAAGGGCGATGCCTGCTGTACCATCTTCAAACTCCAACAGTTCACCAGCCATGGTGTTGTCGAGGCCGTAGATGCGGGCAATGCCGTCACCAATTTGAAGAACAGTCCCGACGCTATCGGCTTTTACGCTCTGGTCGTACTCTTCTATCTGCTGCTGAATAATGCTGCTAATTTCGTCTGGCTTGATGCTTACCATATTTAGGAGTCGCTCTACTAACTACCGATTGTGTACTTAAAAATTGTAGGGGTTGATGATCGCGCAATGACAAGAGGTTGGGTTAATCACCTAACCTACGATGCACCTAACTGCAAGCTGATGCGGCGAAGCTGTCCGCGAATGCTGGCATCCAACACTTGCGAGCCAATCTGAATAATCACACCGCCAATTAGCTCAGGATCAATGCGTGTCTCTAGCTCAACAGATTGGGCCGCTGTCATACCCTGTACTTTCTGCCTTACCGTATCTTTCTGCTCGTCTGTCAGCTCAACGGCTGATGTCACTTCAGCCAGCACCGTCTGCTTTAGCTCACGAACTCGTGACTGAAACTCTTGCAGAATAGGCGTGATTAAATAGATGCGCCCCTTATCAACCAGCAGCATCAGAAAGTTTTTCATCTGCACGTTGGCGTCATCTCCCAGTACTTTTCTCAAGACGCCTTTTTTAGCGTCTTTATCGGTAATGGGGTTAGCGATAAACGAAGACAGTTCGTTCGACTCTTTCAGCAAATTTAGTAAATCGCTGGCGGTTTGGCTCAGCTCATCTACGGTGTCTTTTGACTGGGCAATCGAAAGCAACGCTTGGGCGTAGGGTGCAGCAACCTCGGAAGTAGCAATACTCATAAATCTTAAGCTCCTAGCTGTGCAATGCTTTGATCAACAAGCTTCGTCTGCACGCCGTCATTAAGGGCTTCGGGTAGGCGCGATCGCACTTTATCCAACGCCATTGCCGACACGCGCTTGCGTAAATCCTGCATCACCTTTTCTTGCTGAGAGGACAAATCCTGCGCTGCCGATGCCTTCAGTCGCTCAATGTCTTTAGCCGACTGGGCCAACACAGCCTCACGAGCACTTTCCGCATTCTGCTGCGCTTCAGCTTTAATTCGCTCTGCTTCTTTCTTCGCCATTTGCAACTTTTGCTGCTGCTCAGCGAGGCCAGAAGCCGCCTTCTTCTGCCGTGCCTCAGCATCCGTAATCGCCTTTTCAATGGCATCGCGACGTTCTTTGAGCTTGCTACCCAAAAAGTCTCGGCCAAAGTAGAAAAGGACGCCAATAATGATGATCAGGTTGATTAGATTGGTTTCGAGGATGTCAAAATTCAACCCAAACCCTTTCGTTTCAGAGGCCAGCAGCCCCAACGCTTCCGTTAACACTTTCGATACCTATACTGCTTCGTCTCTTGTTCTATCTGGAGGGCGCACGACTGTGAGCCCCTACGCTGCTGAACCTAGCAGCTTGTTCAAAATTTGGCTCGCCAGGGAATCGACTTGCGTTTCTAGCTGGCTCATAGCCGTTGCCTTTTGCTCGTCTAGTTCCTTCTGCACCGCCTCGCGCTGAGCCGCTGCTTCTTGCTGAGCTTTTGCCTGATTTGCTGACGCAATCTGCTGAGCTTCGGCCTGGGCCTGCTCGATCACACTGCGAGCGTCACGGCGTGTATCTGCGAGTGACTGTTCATACTCGGCGGCTAGCTTTTCAGCCTTAGCCAAGCGCTCTTGAGCATTTCCTTTAGTCTCTCGGACGTAGGCATCGCGCTCGTCGATGGCCGCGCCCAAAGGCTTGTAGAAAATGGCATTGAGCACAGCCATCAAAATCAAAAACTGAATGGCCATCAGAGGGAGCGTGGCATCTAGGTCAAACAACCCGCCCGCTTCCTCAGTAGCCTCGACAGCTTCAACTGCTAATAATGTCAGTCCCGTCCACATGGTTATTTTTTCTCAAAGCTTACTCAAAGTGAAGCAGGCTAGAGGATTAGATCTTCTAGCCTTACCATCGAGACCTATGCGAAAGGGTTAGCAAACAAAAGAACGAGCGCAACCACCAGACCATAGATAGTCAGTGCTTCCATAAATGCCAAGCTGAGTAGCAATGTGCCACGAATTTTACCTTCAGCTTCGGGCTGACGAGCGATACCTTCTACAGCCTGACCTGCCGCGTTACCTTGACCAATGCCAGGGCCGATAGCAGCTAGGCCGACAGCCAAAGCAGCCGCGATTACAGATGCACTAGCAATAGTAGGATTCATGATGTTCTTCCTTGTGATGTTTAGAGTGTCGTTTTGTCAAAGCCCCTCATTGCTGCGAGGCGATCTGGTTTCAGAGTGAGATTAATGAGAGTCTCTATCTCTCAGGAAAAATGCTCTCAGGAAAAATGTCGAAAGGCGAGGAGCTAATGCCCTTCCATGGCTTCACCAATGTACGCAGCCGCTAGCGTTGCAAAGATTAGGGCTTGAATTGCACTCGTGAACAGACCAAGAACCATAACAGGTAAAGGGACGAAGAGTGGCACCAGCAGAACCAGTACGGCAACCACAAGCTCGTCAGCGAGGATGTTGCCAAAAAGCCGGAAGCTGAGCGAGAGCGGCTTGGTGAAATCCTCCAGGATGTTAATTGGCAAGAGGATAGGGGTGGGCTCGATGTACTTGGCAAAGTAGCCCAGGCCGCGCTTGCGAAAGCCTGCATAAAAGTAAGCCAGCGAAGTCAGCAGCGCCAGAGCAACAGTGGTGTTAATGTCATTCGTCGGGGCCGCTAGCTCTCCACCCGGAATATGAATTAGCTTCCAGGGAATGAGAGCACCCGACCAGTTGGAGACAAAGATGAATAGGAACAGCGTGCCCACGAAAGGAACCCAGGGGCGATACTCCTTTTCACCAATTTGATCCTTCGCCAGGTCGCGAATAAAGTCCAGGGCATATTCCATAAAATTTTGGAGCCCAGAGGGAATTCGCTCTACTTTGCGGGTCGCCAGGAATGCCACGCCAATCAGCAAAGCAGACACAAACCAAGACACCAGGAAGACTTGGCCGTGAAGCTTCAAGCCGCCAATGTGCCAGTAGTAGTGCTGACCCACTTCTAGTTTGGCTAGAAGCGAAGGAGCAAAGAGGAAGGTGTTTAGCATCGCCGTTTAGTTCTCTTCTTCGTCTAATTTTTTTTAAGTATTTGCGCTAGCTGATGACACTGGCGCGTTCTTGGCTGAGGCGTTCTTGGCTGAGGCGTTCTTAGAGGGCAAAACAGACGTCCACAGCACAAAGGTAATCAGCGCTGCTTTGTAGGTCAAAAACCCTAGAAAAATAGGCAGCACTGATAGCTGTTCCCACTGTGTAGCGACGACCAGTACGCCGATTAAGATTGCCAGTCGGCCACTGTTTGACTTTGGAGCTTCGCGGCCTATACGGCCCACGCTCCTTGCCAGCATTCGCAAATAGACCACGCCAGTACTAGCGCCGACCAAGTAATTGAGCGCAGTGTTTAGCGAATAAGCCCACCACACACAGGGGAAGATAAACGCGCCAAAAACAACGGTTAGCCGGAGCAAATCTAGCTGTAGCTTGTAGTAGTCTTGCATAGATCTCTCAGAAGCTGGCCGTTGCAGCAAGGCTGGCCCTTCTTGCTCAGGGTTTGGCTCCTGAGGGGCTTGAGCGGTCTCGACGGTCTTACCCGCGTTGTTTGCCAACGCTTCGGCGATCGCCCCGTCATCGGGAAATAGCTGAACCGTTCCAATCGTCTTTTTTGCAGAAGTCACAGCGGCATTCTTGCGCATAGCTGGGCGCATAACTTGCACGAAGGCGTGCGAAACCAGGTGTCAAACTAGTCGTTAAACCAGCCGGTTCAACGGCAGCGTCAAACTGTGTCAAACCAAGGCAGATCATATCACGGCAACAATACTTAAGAAAAAGTTTTGCTCACAGAAGCCGCATTATTTTTGTAATGGCGTTAACACAATGAGCTGCTGAGCCTGAAGCTGCCGCACGCCATCAAAGGACAGCTCAACCTCCGCAAGGATCTCAGCAACCGTACGAGATTGCTGCGGATCGCATTTTTGCAAGAAGGCAAACTCTGCGTCTGTAATTGAGACGACTTGATAGTCGTAATTAAAAAAGCTTCGGCTGGGCCAGCCCTCAATACAGGCATGTCGTTCAGGAATCGCGGCTGCTAGCACTTCGTCGTCTGTCCAGTCTGTTTTCGCTAGCGGTGGGCGGCTGAGAAAAAATTCGTAGTGAGTGATTTCTGGGTCTAAAAGTTCTGTGAGCCGATAGCGATCGCGCTCCCCCAACCCTTGCGACCTCGCCATCAGCTCAGAATTGCTACCGATCAATCGCTGCAAATCCCAATACTGCGGATTAGAAAACCCGACAAAATCCAACCCTGAAGCGTCAATCAGCTCAAACAGCGTTTTGACGTTGTAATCAATTTCCTGCGGATGCACATACATGTCGGCAAAGCATTCGTCTCGCTGATTTTCTAACGCCCAGCGAGTTTCTTCTCGTTTGCGCAGTCGATTTTGCTCGGGCAGCGATGAAAACAGCGATCGCCCGATTTTTACGCCATCGGTATAGTCGCCCTGGCGATCGCCCTGAAATAACCCAATTGCCTCCTGCGTAAGCTGAATTTCAAACCGCCCTAGCTCGGCATATACAAATATATGGAGAAGACCGCCCGGCTTCAGCTTATTCGCCAGTGCCTGAATGCCCCGAATCGGGTCAGGCATATGGTGCAGCACGCCCACGCAGTTGATCAAGTCAAACTCGCCCGGAATTTGATCGACATCGTAAATGCTGAGATTGTGAAAGGTGACACGATCTGCGCCAGAGCGTTGGCAGCGTTCGGTTGCAACCGCAATTGCCCCCGCGCTCAAATCCATCCCCACCACCTGCGCGTTAGGGTTCAAATGCACCAGATATTCCGTCCCCACCCCCGTACCACAGCCCGCATCTAAAATGCGCACCTGATTAGTAGTTGCTGGCTTGCGGCCTGTGCAAAAGCTATAAGCCGATGGCCAGTGCCACCGCCAGTTGTAGCCAGGGGGCACTTCATCTAGCAACGGCTCCGGTGGAAAAGGATACGTGTCATAGAGCTTGGCTACTGCCGAGCTGACTGCCTGCATCTGAGCCTTTGCCGTTGTCTCATCACTCATTTTTGACCGCTTAATATTTAAATACAGAGAGGATTATTCTCTAGCATCTCTCCACATTCCTGCCTAAGTAAAATCGAAAGAAATTAAAAGATACAAAACTTATCTCTTCTCTCAGAGAGTTCGCCCATCTTCTATGATCGACAATGAGGCGACTGAGAAAGAGAATTAACAGAGTCGGATGACAGGTTCGGCAATCTCAAACAATACGGTTCTTAACAATCCCCCGTAGGCCCTGCCAAATCGTTTTACTCTGAAGATTACATTCACAAGACCATCACACCACACGTTTTAACGACCTAAATTCTTATATAGGGAGTCTTTGAGAACCCATGACAGTGACAGCTAGTGGCGGAAGCTCTGTAGCGCGGCCCCAACTTTATCAAACCCTGCCCGCTTCAACGATTGCTCAGGCGGAGCAGAAAGACCGTTATATGGAGAACACCGAGCTAGGTGAACTCAAAACCTTTTTTGACTCGGGCATGAGAAGGGTGGCAATCGCCCAAGCTCTCACGCGCTACTCCGAGCTGATCGTTTCCCAGGCGGCTAACCGTATCTTTACCGGTGGCTCAGCGCTGGCCTATCTTGAAAAGCCCGACGCCACGGCTATGGAAAGAACCCGAGGCGGAGAGGTTCTCGACGAGAAGCAGGCTGCAAAGCTAGGCACCTCTACCTTTGTGGATTCAGGCAATAGCAATAGCTCAAGCGGCGGCATTTTCAGCGGCGTTCGCAACCTGCTGGTTAACAACCCTGAAACTGGTAGAGCGCCCGCTAACTTCAGGCCCATCAACGTTGCTCGCTACGGCCCTAGCAACATGCAAAAATCCCTGCGGGACATGAGCTGGTTTTTGCGCTACCTCACTTACGCAATAGTCGCAGGCGACCCGAACATTATCAAAGTCAATGTGCGAGGACTGCGCGAAATTATCGAAAATGCCTGCTCTACGCCAGCGACTATTGTCGCCTTACAAACAATGCGCGGCGCGTCTATTGACTACTTCAAAGGCGATGCTGAAGCGCAAGATATTCTGCGCCAGTACTTTGACGTGATGCTCACGGAGTTCAGAGGTTCAACGCCTTCTGACAAGCTGCGCCAGCGTGCTTCCAAGGACTTGCAGGGGCTCAAGCTGCCTCAGATTTACTACAACGCCTCAGAGCGTCGTCCAGTTTATGCGATGAAGACGGGCCTCGGTGTCGTCGAGAAAAACGATGCAATCAAAGCAGCATACCGCCAGGTCTTTGAGCGCGACATTAAGCGAGCGTATTCTCAGTCGATTTCTGACTTAGAATCCAAGGTGAAAAATGGCGAGATTTCTATGAAGGAATTTATTCGGCGGCTCGCCAAGTCTCCGCTTTACCGCAAGCAGTTCTATGAGCCCTTTATCAACAGCCGGGCGCTAGAACTGGCCTTCCGTCATATTCTGGGTCGTGGCCCTAGCTCTCGCGAAGAGGTGCAAAAGTATTTCTCAATCATTTCCGAAGGCGGCCTGCCTGCCCTGGTTGATGCCCTGGTCGATTCTCAAGAATATGCCGACTACTTTGGTGAAGAGACCGTTCCCTATATTCGTGGCCTGGGCCAAGAAGCTCAAGAATGCCGGAACTGGGGAGCCCAGCAAGATCTGTTCAACTACAGTGCGCCTTTCCGTAAAGTGCCTCAGTTTGTCACGTTGTTTGCCGCCTACGAACAGCCCCTGCCCGATCAGCATGTCTATGGCTCGGGCAATGACCCATTAGAAATTCAGTTTGGCGCAATCTTTCCGAAAGAGACGCGCAATCCGAGCAATCGGCCTGCGCCCTTTAGTAAGGACACCCGCCGTATCCTGATTCATCAGGGGGCGGGCATTAATAATCAGCTTAGCAACCCAGCCGCTCGCGCTCAGGCTCCTGGCTCGCTGGGCGCTAAGGTGTTTAAAGCATCAGAAGTCAGTAATCAAACCATCATTGATGCTGTTTACCGACAGGTCTTTGGCCGTAAGCCCTATGCAGGGCAAGAGCTGAGCGCGGCAGAAAGTCAGTTTAAAAATGGTGACCTGAGCGTTCGTGAGCTTGTCAGAACGGTTGCAAAGTCGGAAGCATTCCGCAAAACCTACTGGTCATCACTCTATGTGATGAAGGCGGTAGAGTACATTCACCGCCGCTTGTTAGGGCGTCCTACCTATGGTCGCCAAGAAACTAACCAGTATTTTGACATCTGTGCGAAGCAGGGCTTTTACGCCTTAATTGACGCCATCATGGACTCGCGGGAGTTTGCAGAAAGCTTCGGAGAAGATACCGTTCCTTATGAGCGGTACCTGACGCCGGGTGGTCAGGCGATGCGATCGCTCCGAGTCGGCTCTATTCAAGATACGGGTGCCAAAGTTCAAGAAGAGACAACCCCTCGCTTTATTGAGCTAGGCGCGGTGACCAAAGACCGACCTCAGCCCGAAGTCAAGCAGCGGATTCGCCAGGGTGTGAGCGTTCAGCGCGAGCAAACAAAGCGATTCAAGCTCACCACGTTCGACAAGTCCACCGTAAAAACAGTCGCCCAAGCGGCTTATCGGCAAATCTTCGAGCGCGACATTGCGCCCTATGTGATTGACAGCAACGAGTTCTCTAGGCTAGAGAGCAAGCTCACTAACCGCGAGATCAACCTCAAAGAGTTCATCGAAGGACTGGGTAACTCAAAGCTCTACATCAAGGAGTTCTATGCGCCTTATCCCAACACGAAGGTGATTGAGCTAGGCACCAAGCACTTCTTAGGCCGTGCCCCGCAAGATCAAGCGGAGATTCGCAAGTACAATAAAATTTTGGCGGCTGAAGGCATTCGCGGCTTCATTAGCGCGATGGTCAATACCGTCGAATATGCGCAGTACTTTGGTGAAGATACCGTGCCCTATCGTCGCTTCCCCACGCTGCCTGCTGCGAACTTCCCTAACACAGAAACCCTGTACAACCGCTTGACCAAACAAAGCGATGATGTGGTGGTTCCTAGCTTCGAGCCGGTTAGCTCACCAACGCCGGTAGAACAGTTACCGCTGATGGCAGGTGTGGTAGAGAATTAGCGATTTTTGAACAGTTTTGGTAAATAAATAAAACTGAAAGGGAGCGCACAAACTAACAGTGGGCTCCTTTTTCTGTGTTTTCTTTATATCTATCTTTGTAATATTGTGGGTGACACTTAGTCCTGCGGTGCAAGTCATAAATAGGACGGCGCTTTCTGGCGGGCAATGGAGCAGACGCAAGGAGATCGCCTACGAATCTGAGGAAAATTATTACGAAATATTGCCAAACCTCTAAGAAGGTAAGCAGAATGCCGGAAAATATTTACGGAAGGTAGCTGAGCCAAGCAAGATAGATCCTGTTTACAGCGTAGAGCCACTAACTAAAACCTGATTTGCCCAGCAAGCGGAATAAAGTTCTTTAAGTTTCTACAGCAGGTCGTCCGTCAGCCCTCATACTATTCTTAATCGGTAAATGTGCTGAAAGCTACAGATTTGCATTTTAGATTTGCGGCGACCGGTTTATTTGCGCTTAGGTTTATGGGTGGGTTGATTGGACTCAACTTGGCCCATGTCTCAAAAGTCAAATTGACTCATTGAGAGTGAGGTTTAGTGCAAAGCTCAGCTGTTTGTTTTTTTTGAACGCCAGTGAAACTCATCACCTGGTTTATTCTTTCGGAGGAATCCATTAATGAGTATAGTCACGAAGTCAATCGTGAATGCTGACGCTGAGGCCCGCTACCTCAGTCCCGGCGAATTGGATCGCATTAAGGGGTTTGTGACCTCTGGTGAGCGTCGTGTTCGCATTGCTCAGGTTCTCACTGAGTCTCGCGAGCGCATCGTCAAGCAAGCAGGCGACCAACTTTTCCAGAAGCGCCCTGACGTTGTTTCTCCCGGCGGCAATGCCTACGGTGAGGAAATGACCGCTACCTGCTTGCGCGACATGGACTACTACCTACGTCTGATCACCTACGGTGTGGTTGCAGGCGATGTTGCGCCCATCGAAGAGATTGGTTTAGTTGGCGCTCGCGAGATGTACAACTCTCTCGGCACATCCATTCCAGCGATGGCTGATTCCATTCGCTGCATGAAGAATGTTGCTGGCTCCATGATGTCTGGGGAAGATGCTGCCGAGGCTGCTTCTTACTTCGACTTCGTTGTTGGCGGCTTGCAGTAAGCCCCTTTAGAGACAGCCCTTGTCAAAGCAGCGCCGTCTCTCATTTCACCCTTGTTTAAGTCCACTTTAAGGAAGCACACCCATGCAAGATGCGATTACAGCTGTAATTAATGCTTCAGACGTTCAAGGAAAGTACCTTGATCAGTCTTCAATGGATAAGCTTAAAGCTTATTTCCAAACTGGTGAGTTGCGCGTACGTGCGGCCACCTCTATCAGCGCAAACGCGGCTGAGATTGTCAAAGAAGCAGTGGCCAAGTCCCTGTTGTACTCTGACATCACTCGTCCTGGCGGCAACATGTACACCACCCGTCGCTATGCTGCTTGCATTCGCGACTTGGACTACTACTTGCGCTACTCCACCTACGCGATGTTGGCAGGCGATGCTTCCATTCTCGATGAGCGCGTGCTCAACGGTTTGAAAGAAACCTACAACTCTCTAGGCGTGCCCGTTGGTGCGACTGTTCAGGCAATTCAAGCCATGAAAGAAGTTACAGCTAGTCTTGTTGGCGCTGACGCTGGCAAAGAAATGGGTGTTTACTTCGACTACATCTGCTCTGGCCTCAGCTAGGCCTTTGACGAGCGTTAAGGGTAAGTCGATTAGTTAGGTCTGCTTGCCAAGCTCAACGCTCACAGCCAAGGATTCGTTGGATTTTCAACGTTCCGACCACCCTGTCTAGAAGTCTGGGTGAGTGTTAGAAAGTTGAAGACTTCCCAGGAGAAGCTAAATCCTTCTCGCATTCTCAAAGTTCTTTTTAAGAATGCATTCTGAGAGGTTTCGATTGATTAGCATTGACTTTTCAGACTTCTAGATAGCGTTGCGAGTCAGGCGCTATCGGCAAAATGTCTACCGGCAAAATGTTTACCAGCAAAATGTTTACCAGCAAAATGTATAGAGACATCATGCTAGGAAAATAGTGCTAGAGGCTCAGCGACCTAGAAGCTCAGCAACAAGGACTCCCAAAATTTGACTGCCCGGTTACCAATAGTCATTACCAACGTTCCCCTATGGAGGTTATCTAGCCTCGGCAACTGCTGGATAGGGCTCGCCGCGATCGCTAAAGGCGAGGTTTGTAGTGATCTATGCGATCGCATAGTTTTTGATCAACGCCAGGGTCAGCTTTCAGCTTTTAGTACGTCCCAGTTTTAACGTTGTCCCAATTTTACTTCTCCAGTTTTATTTCTTTAGCGCCAAAGAGGTCTTTGTTATGAGAATGTTTAAAGTCACTGCCTGCGTTCCAAGTCAGACTCGGATTCGAACTCAGCGTGAATTACAGAACACCTACTTCACAAAGCTAGTGCCCTACGATAGCTGGTTCAAAGAGCAGCAGCGTATCCAAAAGATGGGCGGCACTATTGTAAAAGTAGAGCTGGCGACTGGCCGCCAGGGTGCGAACACCGGACTGGCATAGCAGCGCAAAGCCGCCTCATTTAAACAACTGGCCAAAGGTAAGGGGAGAGTATGCATACTCTCCCCTTTTTAACTGCGTATTTAGTTTTTATGCGTGCATCTTATAGCAACCTGTAGGCGCTCCAGCAGATCTCTTAGCGAATACCTAGCCAGGTAAAGAAATCCTGCTGAGTGAATAGCTCTAGGGCTAGTAATGCGACGAAGCCGACCATCGCGAACCGACCATTTAATTTTTCTGAATATGAATTCCAGCCAAAACTTGGCAGGTCAGGTTCCGGCTGGCGGTCGGGTGCTTCTTTTGGCGAGGGGGTTGCAGTCATAACGTAATCGTCGCTTTCTACAGCTCTTTGTTTATTTATATTACTGGGTATCTTCCCACTGATGATGAAAAAAACGACAGCGGTTAGCCTCTTTCATTTCAGGCTTTGCCAAGAAAGCTCTATTATCGGGTGCTTTTGCCTCCATACGTAGGCCGAAAAGAGCCCTTGAAAGAAACAGAAACTGCTTCGCGAACAGTGCCAGATTTTGTTGCTAACTCCGTTCGATTAACCCGCCTCGAAAGGGGCGCTAGCAGGAAGTTTTTTATACCGAAAACCCGACGTGGCAATGAGTTCGGGTATTGCTGAACTGACGGCAATATAAGCTACATGGCTGAAGTTATTTCGAGGCTAAACCGGTAAGTGGTTTATTTTACCTGGTAGAACGCTTTGAAATAATTTTGACAGCCTGGTAAAGGTCAAGCTAACCTCTTGGTATCTCTACTATGTCAGTCTCTGTATAAAAAACGATTAGCCAGCAACTTATGACGCTCATAAAGACAGTTAGTTTTAACATTTTTTAAACATCCTCTAAGCAGGATAGATAAACTTTTAAGCGACTGAGACGGTTAGGGCTTAGCATACTTTCTATAATAAAACATTGAGCTGATAGGCTGGTCGCTACAATCTATAAGTGGAATATCTATACGACTTAACGCACTGCATTAGTTGATTGGCATTTAGGTTAGTGCGCAAGCTAACTTTTTAATTAACTTATGCGGCTGCGTTAGTCTGACTTTAAAGGCAGGCTATATTATGTGCCAAGGCTTTATATGATTGCGTTACTTATATACAGCGGTGCGGACGAGTAAAAGATGCGATATAAAAAAAGATTTCATGTAAAGTTCAGGCGTTAGATGTTTAGGGGCTATGGCTGACAAAACGGTGCCGTTAAAGGGGAAAGCGCTTCTTCAAAAGTTCGATGAGCTAGCTCATTTATCTAAGAGAGAACGGGCACAAAACTGTGGTTACTACACGGTGACGAAAGATAATCAAGTCCGAGCGAATTTAGCAGACTTTTATAAGGCTTTATTAGAAGCGCGGGGCATTTCTCTAGATCCTGAAGGCTCCAAAGATGGCAGGGGTAGAGAGCCTACTTACCATGTCAGCGTTCATAAAAATGGTCAGATTGTAATTGGTTCTACTTACACTCAAGAAATGGGTCTAAAGCCAGGTGATGAGTTCAAAATTAAGCTGGGCTATAAGCATATTCGTCTAGAGCAGATTGGTCATGATTCAGAAGAAGAAAACGAACTGTAGACAAGCGTGGTTCTTGATAGAAACTGATGGTTAAATGTCGCGTTTAACCTGTCGGCGATCGCATCGCCAAAAAACAGCTCTACTCGCAGTAACGCCGTGCAGAAAAACTGCGTAATAAAACTAGCGTAATTGGCGTTAGTGGCGAAAACCGAGTAAGCGGGCCAACAGGATGCGATCGCGCAATATTAACCTGAGTCATTTGAACGTCCCAAATCCTCGCATTTTCTGGCTGGCCTACCCAGGCAACTACTTGGGCAATATGCTCTACCGTAGCCAAGGCTAAAACAATCCGACGCTCTGGAATATCTTCTAGGTCGGCTGACGCTGCTGTTAGCGACGATGGCATCATCTGAGCTGTCAAGAAATCAAGAATGGCCATAAGCTGACCGCTGCTTCCGCCGATGAAAACGCCATCGGGAATCGGTAAGTTCTTTAAAGCTTCAGGGGCCTGTCCTTGAATGATTTGGATTGGGGCGATCGCCAGCCTTCGAGCATTGCGAGCAATCAACGCTGCCCCCATTGCCGTTTTTTCGATGGCATACAGCTTTGCCGTTGGGCACAGCCGGCTCAGCTCAATGCTAACGGTGCCTGTACCCGCGCCAATATCCCAAAGAATTTGACCGTTTAACGGTGCCAGCGCGCCTAAAATAAGCAGCCGAATTTCACGTTTGGTCATCAGCGTAGGGCGATCGGAAAATCCTTCAAAAGTGGAATCCGGCAGGCCGATTACCGGTAGCGCCTCTGCTCGTGCTAGCGGCTGCTCTAAACGCAGCAGGACGACTACATTCAAAGGGGCAAAGGTTTGCGACTGCCAGGTTCGCCATGTCTGCGGACTCAGCGATCGCACTACTTCGTGATCGCTGCCTAAGTTTTCACATACCCAAAGCTGATAGCGCACTGGACTGTCTAAAGCGTCAATCAGTTGGGCGATCGCGCTCGGCGTCAGCACAGTATCTGTGAGCACGGCAATTTTGCGATCGCCCCGTTTCAGCGCCTTAGCCAATAGTTGCTGATCGCGGCCATGCACACTCACCAGCGTGGCATCTTGCCAGGGCAGCTTTAACCGGCTGAACGCTAGCTGAATAGCGCTCACCTGCGGATGAAAAATCAGTTGCTCAGCCGGAAATGCACTCAACAGCAGTCGGCCAATGCCGAAAAATAGGGGATCGCCAGAAGCGAGGACGACGGCTTGAATATTGGGATCGCTTTGAAGGCGCGATCGCAGCTCAGCAAACATCTGCGTAAAGTTTCCCAGCGGTAGCGCTTCGACCGCCGCTAAATAATTAAAAGCCTCAAGGTGACGCTGAGCGCCAATCAGCAGCGTAGCCGACTCCACAATAGCCAGGGCCGCTGGCGATAAACTCTCAGGCCCCGACAGCCCCACACCCACCACCTGTACGATCGGGAGACCCGTCATTCGTTTTGCTGCTCCCAAGCCCAAATCATCAGTGCATTTAAAATCGCCGCCGCCACCGCCGATCCACCTTTGCGACCTGACACCAAGATATGGGGAACAGACATATTAGCCAGCGCCTGCTTAGATTCCACCACGTTAATGAAGCCAACAGGCGCACCAATTACCAAAGCAGGCCGCCAATCCCCCCGCTCAATCCCCTCACACAGCGCTAGCAACGCCGTGGGCGCATTGCCAATTGCAAAAATTGCTTCTGGATTAGCCTGCGCGCATTGACGCATACCCATAGCACTGCGCGTTTGATATTGACTGGTCTGATCGGTTTGAATCTGGCTCTGCGAGCACTGCTGAATAAGCGGCTTTTGAGACACCTGCTGAACAGCCACCGTTACTGGAGCGTTCCAGGTTTTAGCAACCACGCTGCCGATGCCCGCCGCCACCATCGACACATCCGTCACAATCGGCTGGCCTGTTCGTAGCGCCTGGCCTACAGCCTCAAAGGGTTGATGGCTAAAGCGCATGAGCTGCTTAAATTCAAAGTCAGCGGTGGTATGAATGACGCGCCGCACAACGGCATATTCAGCCTTGGTAAAAGCGTGAGTGCCCACTTCTCGATCAATCTGCTCAAAGCTGGCGAGCGTGATGGCATGTTCGCCATAGGCTGGCATCAGCGTTACCCATCTCCTGGACGGCTGGGGTAAAAAGACTGTTCTTCCAAATACACCCCGCCCGCATCTATCCCATCGACCACAATTGCCTCATAGCGGACAACGCCTTCTACAGTAACCCTTTGACCGACTTCCGGCTGCGAGCTGTCCGTGCGCACCCACAGCCTACCGGTGCCATCTTCCACTTCGTACAGCCAACCGTCTAAAAGGGCCACTCTTTGAACAATTTCGCCCGCAACAGCGACTTTTTCATCTACCTCATCCGCCGCTAGCAAGTCAATATTGACTACCGAGCGATTGGCCAGCCGAATAGCAGGAAGGCGGGCCGATAACGCTGGCTCTGACGTTTGAGTGTCACCATTCGTGTCACTCACTTCAGACGACATTGTGCAACCTGCTAGCAGCAGGCTTCCTAGCAGCAAGCTTCCTAGAAATGAACCAGATATTGAATGAGCGGTCGAGCGCATTTTCATGAAGGTTAATGCCATGGCTAACTATATCGGCTAACGATGTCGTTGGGTAGGGGCACTGAATGGGTCATTTGAGGTAGATACTTTTTCCACCGCCGCTTTGGTAATCTGGTTTCAGTGCTTTAGCGTAAGCGCTCTTAACCAATTCGTACCTGCCGTTTATGAGCAGGACGCAATTGAATATTGAATGACGTCGGTAGCGCAGTTTAACATTTATGGCTCAGCTCTTAGACGGCAAAGGTCTCGCACAACAAATTCAAACGAGTCGTTTGGCTGATGTACAAGCTTGGCGATCGCAGTTTGGTCGTCCGCCCGGATTAGCCGTGCTGATGGTGGGTGACCATCCAGCCAGCGCTGCCTATGTTCGCAATAAAGAAAAAGCCTGCGATCGCGTCGGCATTGCTTCTTTGGGTAAGCATATGCCCGCTGAGAGTACCCAAGCGGCGATCGCCCAAGAAATTATTGCCCTCAACCAAAATTCCAACGTCGATGGCATTCTAGTGCAGTTACCCCTGCCCAATCATTTAGACGCTACCGCCCTCCTCGCTCTGATCGATCCTGACAAAGACGCCGATGGCCTGCATCCCATTAACTTAGGTCGGTTGGTCAGGGGCGAACCCGGTCTGCGTAGCTGCACGCCAGCCGGTATCATGCGACTGCTTTCGGCCTACGACATTCCGCTAGCCGGTAAGCGAGCGGTTGTGATTGGCCGTAGCATTTTGGTCGGTAAACCTATCGGTCTAATGCTGTTAGCTGCCAATGCTACACCGACAATGGCCCATTCAAAAACGCAAAACTTACCCGAACTTACCCGCTCAGCCGATATTCTAGTAGCAGCCGTCGGCATTCCTAATTTAATTGGGCCTGAGATGGTCAAGCCGGGTGCAACTGTGATTGATGTCGGCATCAACCGTGTCGTAAACCCCAAAACCGGTAAGGCAAGGCTGGTTGGCGATGTTGATTTTGCTGCTGTCGAGCCCGTGGCAGGCGCAATTACGCCCGTACCAGGTGGTATTGGGCCAATGACCGTTGCCATGCTGTTAGAAAATACGGTGGCTAGCTATTGCGATCGCCTGCAAATAGACCCGGCCTTCTCCAATTCCCCATCCTCACCTCTCCAAACCCTCCCATCATGGTGACCACAAACGTCAGTTCCTCTAGCACCTTCAATCTCAAAAGCTATCTCACGCAGCGGGCTGCTCAGGTGGAAGCTGCCCTAAACAAAGCGCTGCCCGTGGTTTATCCAGAGCAAATTTATGAGGCGATGCGCTATTCCCTACTAGCAGGCGGCAAACGTTTGCGACCGATTTTATGTCTGGCCACCTGCGAGATGCTCTGTGAGTCGGCGCAAACAGCTCAATTGATGGCAATGCCCACCGCCTGCGCGCTAGAGATGGTGCATACAATGTCTCTGATTCATGACGATTTGCCCGCGATGGATAACGACGACTATCGACGCGGCAAGCTTACAAACCACAAAGTGTATGGCGAAGACATTGCCGTTCTCGCAGGAGACGGGCTATTGACCTACGCTTTTGAACATATCGCGACCCAAACTCAAAAAGCCCATCCCGAAAAAATATTAGAAGTGATTGCGAAATTAGGTAGAGCGGTCGGTGCCGCCGGGTTGGTAGGCGGTCAGGTGGTGGACTTGGCCTCAGAAGGGACTGCCGTTAACGAAGAAACGCTGACCTACATTCACATGCATAAAACAGCAGCTCTGCTAGAGGTCTCGGTAACATCAGGCGCAATTTTGGCCGGGGCCAGCTCAGCCAACATCGAGCGGCTGACGCGCTATGCCCAACGCATCGGTCTGGCGTTTCAAATTGTAGATGATGTTTTGGACATTACCAGTACGGCGGAAACGCTAGGCAAATCAGTCGGTAAAGATGTCGCGGCCCAAAAGGCTACTTATCCTAGCCTCTGGGGACTTGAAGAATCTCAGCGAAAAGCACAACAGTTGATTGATGAAGCCATTTCAGAACTCTCGGTATTCGATCAGCGCGCTCAGCCTTTGATTGCGATCGCCCGATACATCACCGCCCGCACCTACTAACTTCAGCTTTATCCCTATCAAGCTAGCAGCCGTTTCCAGCTTACCTTCTCAGTTATTTTCCCTGGCCTCTATCACTGGTCTGTACCCCGACCCATGCAGGACTTTAATCAAATTTTTGAAAATCACGTGCTGTGGGTAGCCCTCGTTGCCTGTATCACTGCTCAAATTCTTAAACTCGTGTTTGAATTTGCCCAGCACCGCTCTATTAACCCCCGCGTACTGGTCGAAACCGGCGGTATGCCCAGCGCTCACTCCGCGCTAGTCACCGCCTTAGCCTGCGGCGTCGGGCAGACCATCGGCTGGAATACCCCTGCCTTCGCGGTTACCTCTGTTTTTGCCGTCATTGTCATGTACGACGCCGCAGGCGTTCGTCAGGCTGCTGGCAAGCAAGCCAAAGTACTTAACCAAATTTTAGACGAGCTGT
This sequence comes from Phormidesmis sp., assembly GCA_049791095.1. Taxonomy (GTDB): domain Bacteria; phylum Cyanobacteriota; class Cyanobacteriia; order Phormidesmidales; family Phormidesmidaceae; genus Phormidesmis. The sequence goes on along the minus strand of JBAQZP010000013.1, from coordinate 63,559 downwards.
TTCAAGAGCACGCTGAATTCAATCAAGATCGGCTTAAAGAACTGCTTGGCCATACGCCTTTTCAAGTCATTGTAGGATCTGCTTTAGGCGTGGTGATTGCCTGGTTAGCTGCGCCAGTGACTTAAAAAGCTAGCCATTTAATAAGGGTTAGTCACTTCAAAAGCTAGCAATCTCTGAAGTTAGCCGGACAACCTGCTGAGCATCGACCAAAACGGCTGCTAGCTGAGCGTCGCTAAGGCGCTGAAGGGTGGCAGTGGCGCTATCGGCATCGCCCGTGTAGTCGGCCAGTAGATAGGCCCGCTGCTGATAAACTGCCAGACCCACTGGGCGAACCACTTGCCCAACGGCTGAGGCAACCTCTGGGCGATCGCCATACTCCACCAGTACCGCATAACCAGGCGCGAGGCGACGAGGCTCATAGGCAGAGCCAGTCGAGCCCGAACCTGTGGAACTTGAAACTGTAGAACTTGAAACTGTAGAACTTGGAGCGGTAGAACTTGGAGCGGTAGAACTTGGAGCCGGTTGCCCCGTCGCCGCCGCTGTGCTCGTCGCTGGACGCGAAACAAAGCTTTCAAATCCTTCTACTGTAGTCATGTAGCTCGCCCAAGCGTTGGCGGTCTCCAGGCTTGTAAAGTTCCCTGCTCGTACCAACGCTTCATTGAGATATTGGCATATCAGCACCGGATTATCAGCCGGTAAAATTGAGGCAATCTGCGATCGCTCCGATTCGCTACTACCCCGGATAAGCAGCAAATACTCTTGAGCCGAAGGAGGGGGGCAAGCAGGCAAATTAGACTGGGCCTTGGCAGGTTGGGCAGACGCCAAAGGCCAACCAAGCAAAGAACCTAATACACCAGCAGTCAAACAAACGCGATAGGAGAATGACATGACAATTCCAAGAAATACAGACTGGGAAACTGTAAAGAGCCAGAGGATGGGTTGATAATTGACGACTCTACGCCACAGCTTCTAAAGAGGCAAGGGCATCGGGAATAGTTGCCGACGGCGCTTCAAATTCACCTATCGCCACATATTCCAGGCGCAGCTTCAGCCAGGTAACAAATGTTTTATCGGTAGAAACAACGGCTGCGGAGGGCTGCGGACATTTTGCCTTCACCTCGGCCAGCTCAGGAGCCTCTAAAAAGGCAGGCTGCTTAATCAGCCAAAAATCAATTTCTTTTTCCTGAGATTGATAGTGGCGATAGCGTTCTTTCAACACTTCATCAAAGGGCTCTTCTTCTAGCAAAAAGCGTTGGCTCGCCGCCACGTAGTAATAAGTTGTCATGCTTTTGTCGTAATTTTGTCGTGCTGTGTGCGGGCAATAGATTTTTTTTAAATAAAAGCAGCAAGCCATAGCCTGCTGCCTAAATTATCCTACGCCAATGGCAAAAGCTAAAATTGCGCCAAGGCTGCTTTGTCTAACTAGAAATCTACCCGCCCCGAAGGCGCACCGCTGAATTCAGGTTCACGAGGAAGCTCTATCGGTTCTTCTAAAAATTCATCGGCGGGTAAATCCGCCTCTGCGTTGATGCTGGCGGCGTTAATAATAGCGCCCAGTAGCCTGACATCATCACTTAGCTCTAGCTCCTCTACAGCCGTATCCAAAACAGCTTTCTCAGTCACGCCGGGCCGAGTAATCAGCACAATGCCGTCTGTTTGCTCTTCTAGCAACAGGGCATCGTCACAGCGCGTCAGCGAAGGCGTATCTAAAATTACCATGTCGAAGCGAGTACGAGCATCTTTGAGAAAGCGCTGCATCTCACTAGATTCAATAATGGCTGCCGGCTGCCGCTGTGGCCCTGGTGACGGGCAAACATACAGATTTTCCACCTGAGAAACCATTTGGGCGTTTTGACCCACTTGGCCGCTGTAATAGCGCAACGGTTCCAACGTTACCTGGCTATCCGTTATTAGTCCTAAAACCTCAGCCTTAGAACCCGATCTGAGATCAGCTTCTATAAGTAGGGTTCGGCGTCCGGCGCGGGCTGATGCGATCGCCAAATTATAAGCGCTCACACTCTTCCCTTCTTGAGCACGTGTACTGGTCAGCACAATCATCCGAGGGCCAATAGAGCTTTCCTCATTACCCACCAGCCGCAGCCGACTTAAGAACCGTTCGTAGCTGGCATGGTAAATAGAATCGGGTTGAACCAAAATAGGCACCGCTCTAGCAGAGCGCGTTTTCATCGCCGGAATTATTCCTAGCATAGGCACTTCTTGTGCCTGCAATAGCCCTTCTAGCTCTTCGGCAGTCCGCACAGTACCGTCTAGCATATCGAGCAAATAAACCACGCCGCCGCCCACAATCAGGCCCGTTAGCGCACCCGCCAGCAAAATGATAGCCGGGGAAGGCCGCTCTTGAACATTCGGTACGGTGAAGGGGGGATTAGCGACCGTCAAACTACTTACCGTTTCAGCTTGGGCCGCTTCGGCATCTACCCGGCTAGCCTGCAAGCGATCGTATAGGGCGCGGCGGAGTCCTACCTGCTGCTCCAAGCGATTGCGCTCTAGCTGCTTGTTTGGCAGGCTGGCATATTGCTGCCTCAAGGTGCGCGCCGACTGGTCAATTACACCCTGCTGAGAAAGAATGGCGTCTCGCTGCGTGTCAAGGCTAACCAGTTGATTGGCCAAAGCCGCCCGCGCCGGATCTAGGCTGCTGTCTTGCCGTACCTGAGTCCCGCTGGGAATTGGAGCGCCGACCCCATTGCCACCAATTACCTCAGCCGCTCGCTGCCGCAAGAGCTGATCAAACGCTACCAAATTCTCTCGCAGCTCTACTACGCTCGGATGCTGGTCTCGAAGTCCCTGACTTTGCAGCAGCGTTAGCTGAGTTTCGGCTTCTGATATTCGCGCTCGCAGTTGGGCAATTAAAGGATCCGCGCTGAGCGCTGAGGAGGCATAGGCTTGATCAGGCGTCATGCCGAGTTGAGATTGCAGGCTGCGCATTTGCGCTTCAATCCCTGCTAACGTAATTTGGTTGGTGCGTAGCTGCTGCTGACTTCCCGTTATTGCGCTCAGCAAGCTGCCATCAATTGAAGCTTGAATAGCTGGCCCTTCGATGCGGTCATATCTTTCCAGTTCTCGCTCAGCTTTGCGCAAATCCTCTTCAATCGTGGGTAGGCGTTGATCTAATTCTTCGGTAATGGAGCGCAGACGGGCTCTATTGGTAACCGTGCTCAGCTCCACCATCGCCTGAACCATAATGCTCAGAACGGTTTCAGCTTCTTCAGCAGTATCGCCTACAAAGCGCACCGTCACCTTAGAACTCTGGTTTTCACGTTTGTTTTTTGTACTGGAGTTCTCTACCGCAATCCTGGTGTTCTCGACAATTTCTTTGGGCGTTAAGTCAATATTAAGCGTCTCCAGCTTGCTAGAAACCTCATTCAGGAGCACATCAGAGAGCAGCAGGTCTTCATTGATAATGCCTCGGCCCTGCGTCTGCACCTGTGAGCTGGTATTACTAAAAGCCACCAGCGGTGAGTTATCGACCAGCACACTCTCCGAGTAAAACTCTAACGGCGGCTCTGGTTGAAAGGCGACTACGCTAGAGGCCCCCAAAATAGACAGGAAGGTAAACAAACCCGGCCACTTATAGCGGTTCAGCGCAAGCAGATAGCGTTTGATAAATGGGGATGCCATGGTTCTACTTTGAGGATTTGAAGGATCGAAAAGTTTCAGGAAGTGAGGCTAGCCAAAGTTTGGGCGGCGCACTCTAGATAATTATGAGGAATTATCCTGGCCAGTTGGCAGAAACGTCAGTTAAATAAATTGTCATCCAGGAAGTCATTGAAGAAGTTGGTGAAACCAAACACATCACGGAAGGGCCGCGTGACTGTTTGCAGGGCAAATGATATGCGACCAATCAGATTGCGACCCACGACAATAACGTCGCTATCTTCAAGGGGTGGATTTTGAGTGATGTCTCCTTGAATAGCTGATTTTGCATCAATGCTAATAGTCACCGCGCGACCCGTTTCAGGATCGTAGCGAATAAGCGCCACCTCTCTCAAGTTAGCTGCGTCAGGGTTGACGCCCAGCAGGGAGACGGCATCCATGAATGTACTACCGTTAGTGAGGTTAAGCGTGCCCACGCCGCTCCGTCCACCGGCATAATTAAGAAAGCGCACATTGATAATAGGTTGTGCCAGGGTAGAGCGAGCGACCAGGTAGCGGTCATACTCATCAAGCTGACTGGGGTCTAGTTCCGGGACTACGACAACATCGCCATCTTCTAGGCGAACGTCGGGCAGTGGGCTGCCTTCTTTCAGCGGCGTAAACAGGTCAACATCGACCGTTTCTTCGGTGATGACACCATTGCGCCGAAACTGGCGCTGCACCTGAATAGAGCGCAGATCGGAGGTACGGGTGGCACCGCCAGCCACTAGCAGCGCGGTAGCTACGGTCGGATCTGGCAGCGGATAAAATCCGGGGCGCTCTACAGACCCAAGGATCGTGACCTCTACGCCACGCTGAGCGACTAACGTCAGCGAAACGTCGCGAGCCTCACGAATGACGACATACTGGTTGTAAATTAGCCGTAGTCGATCTTCGGCCTCACCCAGCGTCAAGCCTTCGAAGGGGACAGCCCCTTGAATAGGCACAACAATGTTGCCTTGCAAATCTAAGGTTGCTTGAAAGCTAAGGTCAGGGTAGCGCTGGACACTCACAAAGATAGAATCCCCTGGCCCTAGGTGATAGTCGTCAAAGGCGGGCTGTAGGTTGGCAGGTCTAATCAGAGTGTTAGGCAGAGTCAGCGATCGCTCGAACCGAGGCCCTGACTGAGGGGGCAAGCTAGGAATTTGACCAGAACCCAAGTCGGGTGGCTGCGCCCTTGGCATCTCGGGCGGCGAAGGTGCCGCTGGGCTGAGGTTAGGATCGAACGTGGGGGCAGGCACGGCTTGCCCTGCCTCAGGCAGCTCAGGCAGTTCATCTTGAGTTTGTGGTTCTTCTTGCATCGCCTCTTCCTGAACCTGGGCTGGAGCAGGAACGGGTGCCTGGGCTATGGCCTGCGCCGCGCTGACGGGTGCGGTGCTGAGCAGCGTGGTGCTGAGGCTAGTGATGAACAACGTGCCCACAAGCAAGCTCACAGGGGTCGCGGCCTTTCGTGAGCCTGCGTTTTGGTCATCCCGAAACGTGGCTGCGGAAGTAGCTGCGGTGCTGAAATCTGGTAGAACGTTGTTCATGACCGTTTAAATTGAGACATCTTGACGTTGAGGGGCCTGCGGCGGTGTTCAAAACCTTGGGAGGCTTTCTTTATTATTGGGTTTCTCTAGAGCTTTACTAGAACTTTAGAGTATTTCGTTGGGCGACCTTTGGACGACCTATGTATGGCGATCGCTATAGATATAGCGATTGGCTAGTTTATTGAAAACTTTTTAGGTGAATCTACGCTGGAATATACACTCACCTACCGCTACTTTATCCTACGGGCTTGTGGAAATCACAGAGTCAAAAAACGGACATTACCGAAGCTTCTTCTACTGTTGCTTGCCCATACATAAACTCTACATACCCCTAATCCAGATACCGGATGCAATGAGACCTTTACTAATATTTATAGTCGTTGGTATTGGGGTGAACTGCTCGTATACCCGCTTTTAATAAGTGCATTTCAGCAGCTTAGCCGTCCGGTTGCTCAGTCGCTGTATCAGCAGGAACGGCCTGAAAAACCATTTCTGAAAGCGTTGCCTGTAGTGATTTGCCCAGGGCTATGGCTGTGGTTTGATGGGGGGCAATATCGCTCAGCGGCTCAATCGGGAGCCATATATTAACGGCAGTCCAAGGCATTCTTTGATAGTGACGCCACTGTGCTTTTTGATCGGCCCAAAACCAGTTGGCCGGAGATGGGCTACCACCATCTGCCCAGGCATACCACTGTAAGACAGCGTAGGTCTGTGTTTGATTCCAGGCGCGGAAGAAGTTGCTTTTAACAGTAACAGTTTGAGAGGAGCCCGATTTTTCTAGGGGTACCTCAAAAGATATGTTTTGAGAGGAGTCTGTTGACCATCCTTGGGAGCCTTTGATGTCTATCCATTCTACTTCGGGCTGATCGTCCTCATATATCTGTGGCCGCAGCAAGATAAAGGCAACCGGAATAGTTGGCTGACTAGCAGTATTAGTTTCGGTTTTATTGGCAGCGACAGATATTTGTTGAACAGACCAGGCATGGCCACCAAATTTGGTTTTGGTTTGTTCGTTGGTTACCCAGCCGGGCAGGTCTATGCCCTCTTCTGGCAAGGCTTGCAGGGCAGATCGAGTGGCTTGTTGCAGCTTGGGAGGGGTTGCCCAAGGCCAGTCGCCAAAGTACTGAGGAAGCGCACTCACCGCGACAAACAGAGCCAGGGCGGCAATCACTATGAGCTGAGTCGCGGACTTTTTAGACGACTTTTTGGGGAGTGTAGAAGACACGAGGAAAATGGCAATGAATGGGGTTCAGGGCGTTTAAATTAGAGGGCGAAGAGCAGCTAGCAATGGCTATTAGAAATAGTCGCGACGGGGCGGGCGGGGCGATCGCCCCTGATCTGATGATTCCATTGGGCCAAGGCTCAGAGAGTCGGGGCCGCTGACGGGGCCAATCTTTAGCGTACTGGGCACGAAACGCTCTAGCAGGCGAACCAGCACAATCAGCATTCCTAGCATGGCCGCAGAGTAAAGGTCACCACCCCAACTTTCGTGCAGCCAATCGAAGGCGGCGGTCATTTGTGCGCCGTGGAGAAAGGTGAGCGTGGCGTTGCGGATGATGTTGCCAACGACGCTGACGCCAATAATGCCAACAAAAAAGAGGCTCGTTCTGAGCCGAGAACGGTTGAGCCCTATCCAGTAGGTCAAAATCAGCCCCATGTACAGGCTGGTAAATAGCATTTTGAGCCCAGCGCAGTGGGGAGCTACTTCTACTAGCTGCTCGCTAACTGATAGATAAATGCCATCGACCTGCACATCAATACCGAACTGAAGCAGGATGAACCCAGCCACGGCGGCAATGAAGCTTTGCAGCGGCAGCACATAGGGCTCAATTAAGTAGGGAAGCTGGGTGGGGGTAGATAGCAGAACCAAAATCCACGGAAAGGCATATAGGCGAAAGCCGCGCCAGCTTTTGAGGACTAACAGCAACCCGGCCAGCAACAGTGGCAGTGACAGATTCATCAAATCGACTAGGCCGCTGTTGTAGAAGGCAATGGCCAATAGCAGTAAAGGGAAGGCGAGCCAGTGGGCTTTGGTGGGAAGAGCTTGCCAGTGTGATCGCGCGTCCCAAACTAAATAGGCAGCAAAGGGAATTCCCAGCAAGCCATGGCTAAAGTATTCGTGCTGAATACTAATTGATTTATTCAGCCATCCATCCACCCAGTGCCACAGCAGCGGCGCATACAAAATCCCGACTAGGCCAAGAATAATACCCTCTAACGGCAGGGATAGTTTGGATTTGGATATCAGCATAGGGGAGAAACCGGTTTGGGCTCAGAGGGCTCTATAGCCGTGGCGACTGTGGATTTGATGACTTCGACAACGCGATCGATTTGCGCGGTGGTGAGGCCGGGATACATCGGTAGAGATAGGATTTCTTGGCTGAGGGCTTCGGCGGCGGGGAAGTCGCCAGGGCGGTGACCCAAAGCGGTGAAGGCTGGTTGCAAATGGCAGGGGGTGGGATAGTGGATGCCGGTTTGGATATCTTGAGCGCCTAGTTCTAACTGTAGCCGAGTGCGATCAATCGGGCAGTCGTTCGTAACGCGAATAACGTATAGATGGTAGACATGGCCTTCGCCGCTGACGTTTTTGACAGGATATATGCCGTGGCTTGCCAGCGGTGCGAGGGCCTGATTGTAATAGGCGGCGAGACGATTGCGATCGCGATTCCAATCCATCAAATGAGGCAGTTTTAGCTGCAAAACACCTGCCTGCATAGTATCCAATCGACTGTTGGTACCGCCCGGATCGGTATGGAAGTACTTGCGAGTTGCGCCATAGTTACGCAGCGATCGCACGGTTTGGGCCACCAGCGCCTGCTGCGTCACCAAAATGCCCCCATCGCCCAGGGCTCCTAAGTTTTTGCTGGGGTAAAAGCTAAAAGCGGCGGCGAGCCCTACAGATCCTGCCCGGTAGCCCTCGCGCTCTGCTAAATGGGCCTGGGCGGCGTCTTCAAAAATCACCAGATTGTAGCGTTTGGCCAGCTTAAGCAGCCCCGCAGGCGACACCATTTGTCCATACAGATGTACGGGCACAATCGCCCGAGTTTTATCGGTAATCGCTCGTTCAACGGCGGTCAGGTCTAACAGGGCCGTTTCCAGCTCGCAATCGACAAATACCGGAATCGCGCCCGTCCGGACAATGCCGATTAAGGTCGCGACAAAGGTATTGGCTGGCAGAATCACTTCATCGCCGGGGCAGATGCCACAGGCGCGCAGGCCCAGGGCGATCGCATCTGTCCCACAGCCAACGCCGACACCATGAGCCGTTTGATCCTGCGCTTTATCAGTAGCTTTACAAGCATTCGCAAAGGCGGTCTCAAACTCGCTGACGGCCTGCCCTAGCACATAGTCACCTTTACTCAGCGTCGCTTCTACAACGGCTAAAATATCTGCTTGAAGCGGGCGATGCTGCCAGGAAAGATCGACAAATGGAATATGCGGCGCAGCCAAAGAAGGAAGAGTCATAGAATGAAGAGCGAGAAGATCACACAGAGTTTGAAGCAAACCTTCAGTGAGCCAGAACCACATCAGTGTGACGCGGTTTTTGATGGGTCAACCCGTCTAACGATGAATTCTCTGTAAAACTTGCCTAAATTGCTTCAACAGGTTTTGATTAGATAGCTAAAGAATGCCCCACTAAGGGTTTATCCCGACACCTTGGTATCGTTTTTTTAATAGGTGTTTAGATTCGATGGACTTTGAAACTGCTCGTCAGGTGCTTGCTAGCCAAACGCTTCCTGCGCATGAAACGCAGGACACTTTTTTGGGCAGGCTCCGTCAGGGTATGCCACCTGTGCCTGGGCAGGTCACTTCGCTGTTGCTGGCGCTCAAAGTTATTCATCGGAAATTAAAAGATGCTTCGACTTTAGACAGAGAACTGGCGCATTCTTTGTTTTTACTTACTTACGAAAGTCGCAATCTGTTTGAAGCAGCAATGGCTAATAGGGTAGTGTGGCCACCCCTGCTGGATGAAGATTTAGAAAGACTCGCGATCGCAGCCTACAAAATATTTGCTAATGCCCCTATTCCTGATACCTCTTCTAGCTCAATAGATCCGCCAGTCTAGATTCACAGCTTTAGATTTACAGCTTTAGATTTACGAATTGGGTAGCCAATATTCACCCTTACCACTAGAGTACAGAAGCAACTTTTTCAGCAAGGGTACGATGGCCTCTCGTTCTAACCAGGGTTCTGGCCTGAAAATTGACTGGGCGACGAAGTCTCACCTGGTATTAGGGTGGGGGTTGTCGGCTTTAGCAGTTGTTTTGCTGCTGCGCTGGTTGCTGCCCATGCTAGCGATTACCGTTGCCATAGCCATTCCGGTATTTGGGCTGGGCGCAGTAGGCTACCGAATGTGGCTGCATTGGCAACAGGAGCAGCGCCAGCAGGCTCGCATAGACGCAACGTTTTATCAGCTATTGCGTCAGCAGCAGGGGCGTATCAGTGTTTTAGAATTTGCCATGCATACCCAGATGAACGGTGCAGATGCTCAGGTGTATTTGAACGTTCAGGCGCAGACATTTTCAGCCTACTGCGAGCCTACGCCACAGGGTGATATTGCCTATGTGTTTAACTTGGCAGGCGCTCAAGGCATTGCCCTGCGGGCAACACCAGCCGAAGCGGCCTGGGCACATGCAAACCAGGTGAGAACGACACCCTCGCTGGCAAGGTCGAATCTACGGGCAAACAATCTGCTGGTAAATCAACCGCCAGACAGAATGAAACAGCGCCAGTTGCAGGACTCTAAAGATTTGGCTCAGTCAGCATCCACGCTGGTACCCAGGCAGAACCATTCTCAAGATGGCTATATCACAATTACGCCAATTGACGACCAGGGTAATGAGATTGAAGTACCCACCCTAAAGAGACCTGCGCCTAAAAAATTGGAGAGTCATCGGGCAGTTAAATTACCCGGTGCGCGTCAGGTGACGATCGATGTAAGGGCTGTACGCGAATAGCGATTTTCTAGCGATTTTATACAGAGGGGCTTTACAAAGCGACCTCAGTTATTGAGCATAGGAAAGGTTTAAAGCAAGACGCACTTTAGGAGCGCTATCCATTGGAAAAGAGTTTTATTATGATCAAGCCTGACGGCGTACAGCGCGGCTTAGTGGGCGATATTATTAGTAAGTTTGAAGCTAAGGGCTTTACGCTAGTAGGTCTAAAGCAAATGGCGGTCTCTCGGGACTTGGCGGAGTCTCACTACGCGGTTCATAAAGAGCGGCCTTTCTTTAAAGGGCTGGTGGACTATATTATTTCAGCGCCTGTGGTAGCAATGGTTTGGGAAGGCGATGGGGTGATTGCCTCGGCGCGTAAGCTGATTGGGGCAACGAATCCGTTGGATGCGGAGCCGGGTACGATTCGTGGCGATTATGGGATTACGATTGGACGCAACCTGATTCATGGTTCGGATGCACCGGAGACAGCCGAAAGTGAAATTAAGCTGTGGTTCGGCGGCGATTTGTGTAGCTGGGAGCCGACGATGAAGCCCTGGCTGTACGAATAAGTTTAAGCCTTCAGATTGCGAGCGGTTAACCTCACAAGAGGCGGTTGACTGCTGCATCACAAAACTAAAAGCCCTCGATTCTTCAGGTAGAACCGGGGGCTTTTGCTTGTAAAAGAAACCAGTGGCTTGAGAGCGCTTATGGCATGTTGGCTCGGGCGTCTTTGACGGCGGCGACGAAGGCAATTACGACAGCCGGAGTACACAGAGCCAGGGTTGCGATGGTGGGGCCTTGGCCCCAGTTTGGATCGCCAGAAGAGAGTTCAAATAAGGAGCCGACTGCTGCGATCGCAGCCAAACAGGCTATGCCCAGATATGCGCCACTTTTGGGAGTCACAGATTTTTCTCCAGTCCAATAGTTTGCTTACTTTAACGTTATCAGAGTGGTTGTCAAAAGTAGCCTGTCTGTGCGCTGGTCGTGGCGCGCTAGCTAATTTTTTTGACGTCTCTCACTTCAAAGCCGTTCTTTTTCAGCTCTTGGTTTAGCGCGATCGCATTCTCTACGCGATCTACAAACATCACGCCATTCAGGTGATCCATCTCATGCTGAATCACACGAGCAACCAGATCGTCCACTTTCATTTTGCGAGGCTTGCCACTTTCGTCTTTAAAGCTCACTTCAATCGCAGCCGGTCGAATCACATCTAGATACACCCCCGGAATGCTGAGGCATCCTTCCTGCCCAGTGGCCAGCTCTTTGCTGTAGCGTGTCACCTTGGGATTGACCAGCACTAGCGGCGGCGCGGCAGCATTTTCAGGATCCGCGTCAACGACCAAAAGCTGCTTATTAACCGCTACTTGAGGGGCGGCCAAGCCGATACCATCTTGGCTATACATGGTTTGGAGCATTTTGCGAACCAGCCCACGCAGCTCATTGTCTATTTTGGAAACGCGCTTGGCGGGCTGGCGCAGAACGCGATCGCCTAAATAGGAAATAGTCAGGGGCGGCTTCTTGAGCTTTTTCTTTTCAACTTCGAGGACGGCGGTCATTACTTCTCGGGTGGGTCTTTGTTCGTTTATTCATTGTAACAACGCATACTCACTTCGAGTAAGGCTGCCAAAAATAATGGACTCGAATTCAGCTTGCATCAATTTCTTTTGATTCGGGAATCCTAGTCCATCGACCGTCATAGCCGTTAACCGTTATGGCCGTTTGATCGCTCCGAGCCAACAAGGACACCGAGCCCCATGCTGAAATCGCTCGCCAAAACAGACTATCTACTGCATGAAACCCTGCGCGGACTGAGGCGTGGCGGCTGGATGAACTGGGCCGCTGCGAGCACCATGACCGTACTGTTATTTTTATTTGGCGTTAGCTTGCAGGCTAGCTGGCAAGTAGAAGGACTGCTCAACCAGTTTGGTTCGCAGCTTGTGATTTCTACTTATTTAGAGAGTGGCGTCGATGCCTACAGCATGATTTCTCAGGTAGAAAGACTCCCCGATGTGGTCACAGTCGAGTCAGTCAGTAAAGAACAAGCTTGGGCGCAGCTCACCGAAGATCTCGGTCTGTCGGATGTGTCTAATGCCTCGTCACAGCTAAAGGGCAACCCGCTGGTAGATGAGCTGAAGGTCAAGGCCAGAGATGCTGAAGCCGTGCCTCAGCTCGCCAAAACTCTAAAAAGCATGAATGGCGTGGCAGATGTGCTGTACGTTAGCGAAGTAATTCAGCAACTGCGCGATTTGAACGCAGGCTTGCGCTGGGTGAGTTTGACGGTGGTGGGCCTGTTGAGTATGACGGCGATTGCCGTCGTAACGACAACTATTCGATTGATCGCGATCGCCCGCCGCCACGAAATAGAAGTCATGCAGCTTGTCGGCGCAACTCGCAGTTGGATCTACTTACCTTTCCTATTCCAGGGTATGGCCTTTGGCATTGCGGGTGCAAGCGGATCCTGGGGCCTTTTGCTGGCTGTTCAAAAAGGACTCACTCAGCTCACAAAGACTCACCAACCGGCCTTTATTGAGTTCCTTATCAACGGCCTCAAGCTCACCCCACAGCAGTGGTTGTTACTGCCATTAGCGCTAGCTAGCTTAGGCATTGGCATCGGCCTGACTGGCAGCGTACTCGCTGTCAAAAAAGTCGCCGCCCGCTAGCTCCGCCAGCACAAGTCTTCGCGCACTTCTCATACGCCTCTTCACACTTTTTTGCAATACAAGAAATCCCCCACTAACCTAATGCACGAATGCAGGCCAGCAGGGGATTTTGCGATGAACAAAGAGGCTAGTAGGCTAGGCCCATACTGCGAGTGGTTTCAGCGCCCAGGTAGACGCGAATGCTGAGGAAATCGGTAGGACAAGCGGTTTCGCAGCGCTTGCAGCCAACACAGTCTTCAGTCCGAGGGGAAGAAGCAATTTGACCTGCCCGGCAGCCATCCCAGGGCACCATTTCCAAAACATCTGTGGGGCAGGCGCGGACGCACTGCGTGCAGCCAATACAGGTATCGTAAATTTTTACTGAATGGGACATGAAGTATAGACTCCAGAATTATGATTGCAAGGTTGCGCCTAAAATTTTAGATAATTGGCAGCAACCGACCGCGAGCAAGGGTTCTCCAACCCATTAAAAGCTTATAGCTAGCGCACTTTGCATCCACTACCAGCAGAGTAAAAATTTATGGAACGTAATATTATCAACCAATTTTACAGCTTGCTGAAGCTTTTACTGAGGTCGGCTTAGGCTAGTGAGGCACTGATGAAGCGCTGATGAAGCGCGAGGGGGTCACGCTTTCCTATAAGATGATGAAACTTGAATTGAAGACTTTGTTTAGGGGCGATCGCAGCATATACATGTCGGTCGTATGTCACTAACGGGTATCAATTTGAGCTTATTTTTTGCGCGTTTTGCCGCCGTTTGAAGGTACATACAGTAATGAGTGACGACATTTTAGGAAAGGTTCAGAAGATCGTTTCTGAACAGCTTGGGGTAGATGAAGCTGAAGTTAAGCCAGAAGCCAACTTCGCTAATGACCTGGGTGCAGACTCGCTTGACACCGTGGAACTGGTGATGGCGCTGGAAGAAGAATTTGACATTGAAATTCCCGACGAATCAGCAGAAAGCATCAGCACTGTACAGTCGGCAGTTGACTTTATCAAAGCGAAAACCGCTTAGGGCTTAAAAAGTCGTGGCTAGGATGAGCGCTTGCCATCCTGGCAGTGATCGCCCTAGCAAACCATCCAGTACACCCTGATGGTTAGTTCGCTAGCACCCGAACTAACGGCTATCTATAACAAGAAAAATGGCGAATTTAGAAAAAAAGCGCGTTGTTGTTACCGGCATGGGGGCGATCACACCCATCGGCAATACCCTGCAAGACTATTGGCAGGGGTTGATAAGCGCAAAAAATGGCATCGGTTTAGTCACTGCGTTTGATGCGTCTAACCACGGCAGCCAAATTGCGGGTGAGGTCAAAGGCTTCGACCCGTTAGATTATATGGATCGTAAGGATGTGAAGCGGGCGGCGCGGTTTGCTCACTTTGCGATCGCAGCCAGCAAACAAGCCATCGCCGACGCCAAACTAGAAATTACTGACCTCAACGCCGAGCAAATTGGCGTGATGATCGGCACTGGCGTGGGCGGCATCCAGGTGATGGAAGACCAGCAAGAGATCTATCTCAATCGCGGCCCTAGCCGCTGTAGCCCCTTCATGGTGCCGATGATGATCGCGAATATGGCCGCTGGCCTGACGGCGATTCAGACTGGCGCAAAAGGGCCAAACTCTTGTCCTGTAACCGCTTGCGCTGCGGGCAGCAATGCGATTGGCGACGCCTTCCGACTGGTGCAAAATGGCTACGCTCAGGCGATGATTTCGGGCGGTACCGAGTCAGCCGTCACGCCTTTGACCTTTGCCGGTTTTTCATCGGCGCGGGCCATGTCTACCCGCAACGACGACCCGGCTCACGCCAGCCGTCCTTTTGACCGAGATCGCGATGGCTTTGTGCTGGGCGAAGGAGCTGGCATTTTAATTTTGGAAGAGCTAGAGCACGCCCTGAGCCGGGGCGCGAAAATCTATGCCGAAATAGTCGGCTATGGCATGAGCTGCGATGCTTATCATATGACGAGCCTGGCTCCGGGTGGAGAAGGCGCTATTCGATCGATTCGCATGGCCCTCAAAGATGGCGGGCTTTCGCCTGAGGCGGTGAGCTACGTCAACGCTCACGGCACTAGCACGCCTGTGAATGATCCCAACGAGACAGCAGCCATTAAAGCAGTGCTAGGTAAGCACGCTTACAAAATTACGGTTAGCTCGACAAAAAGCATGACCGGGCATTTGCTGGGCGGCTCTGGCGGGATAGAAGGGGTAGCCGCCGCTATGACGGTTGCTAACGATAGAGTCCCGCCCACGATTAACCTCGAAAATCCTGACCCTGAGTGCGATCTCGACTATGTCGCCCATGAGAGTAGAGCGCAGACCGTGAACGTTGCGCTCTCTAATTCGTTTGGATTTGGCGGGCATAACGTGACGCTAGCCTTCAAAAAATATCAGTAAACTATTTCTGTAAGCTTATCGGTGAGGTTACGACTGAATCGTCGTCAAATGACAAGAGCAGCAGATATAGCGATCGCCAAACGGTCGTAGATGTTACAGATTCGTCGGTATAATGACCTAAACAAAACTTCTTAAACATTTGTTTAGGATAGCTTCTACATTTTTCTGAAGGACTATCCGAATCGCTATTGTTTAAGAGCCCACTCTTTGCCCACCCCTCTAAAGAAAAAAGGCTATGGCTGTCGCAACCCAATCGCTTGAAACGCTGTGTATAAATTCCATTAGATTCTTGGCTATTGACGCCGTCAACAAGTCGAAATCAGGACATCCTGGCTTGCCGATGGGTGCTGCGCCGATGTCGTTTGTGCTGTGGGATAAGTTCATTCGCCACAATCCTAAGAACCCAAAGTGGTTTAATCGCGATCGCTTTGTCCTTTCTGCTGGTCACGGCTGCATGTTGCAATACGCCATGCTGTACCTCACGGGCTACGACAGCGTCAGCATGGATGACATTAAGCAGTTCCGACAGTGGGGCTCTACCACACCCGGCCACCCCGAGAACTTTGAAACCGCTGGCGTTGAGGTGACCACTGGCCCCCTGGGTCAAGGCATTTGTAACGCAGTCGGTTTGGCGATGGCCGAAGCCCACTTAGCAGCCAAATTCAACAAGCCCGACTGCACGGTGGTCGATCACTACACCTACACCATCATGGGCGACGGCTGTAATATGGAGGGCATTTCGGGCGAGGCTTGCTCTTTGGCGGGTCACTTAGGCCTCGGCAAGCTGATTGCGCTGTATGACGACAACCATATTTCGATCGATGGTTCTACCGACATTGCCTTTACCGAGGATGTCAGCAAGCGCTTTGAAGCCTATGGCTGGCATGTGCTGCATGTGGAAGATGGCAATAGTGACTTGAAAGGAATTGAGGATGCGATCGCCGCCGCCAAAAAGGTCACTGACAAGCCAACGATGATTAAAATCACCACCACCATCGGCTACGGTTCGCCTAACCGCGCTGGCACAGGCGGCATTCACGGCGCAATGCTAGGCGACGAAGAAACGATTGCAACTCGCGAAAATTTAGATTGGAAGTACGACTTCTTTGAAATCCCTGAAGATGCCCTGAGCCGCTACCGTCAGGCGATTGACAAAGGTGCAAGCGCTGAAGCCGAATGGGAAAAAGCGCTTGCTACCTACCGGACTAAGTACGCCGAAGAAGCGAAAGAGTTTGAGCGGATGCTGTCTGGTAAGCTGCCTGACGGCTGGGAAGAGGCTTTGCCCACCTACACGCCCGAAGATAAAGCGTTGGCCACTCGGAAAAATTCTGAAGCCACCTTGAATGCGCTAGCTCCCGTCCTTCCCGAACTGATCGGCGGTTCTGCTGACCTCACCCACTCCAACCTCACTGAGCTGAAGGTTTCTGGCGACTACCAAAAAGGCGCTTACGAAAACCGCAATATTCACTTCGGCGTGCGCGAGCATGGCATGGGCGCAATCTGCAACGGCATTGCCCTACATGGTGGTGGCCTAATTCCTTACTGCGCAACGTTCCTCGTCTTTACCGACTACATGCGTGGCGCAATTCGCCTTTCCGCCCTCTCCGAAGCAGGCGTCATCTATGTGATGACCCACGACTCCATCGGCCTTGGTGAAGACGGCCCTACCCACCAGCCCGTAGAAACGGTAGCTTCTTTGCGTGCCATTCCTAACCTGTACGTCATCCGCCCCGCCGATGGCAATGAAACTTCTGGCGCATACAAAATTGCGGTGAACAAGCGCAAAGCTCCCACGCTGATGTGTTTCTCTCGTCAGGGCTTGCGCAACCTTCCTGGCTCCTCGATTGATGCAGTTGCCAAAGGTGCATACATCATGTCCGACTCGGACGGCACGCCCGAGCTGATTTTGATTGGTACGGGCAGTGAAGTAGAGCTTTGCGAAGACGCGGCTGAAAAGCTACGCGCTGACGGCAAGAAAGTGCGAGTCGTTTCTATGCCTTGCTGGAAGCTGTACGAAGAGCAGGACGCAGCTTATAAGGAGTCTGTGCTACCTAAGGCTGTGAAGAAGCGCCTGGTCGTAGAAGCGATGAGCAGCTTCGGCTGGGCCAAGTACTTCGGCGACGAAGGCGACATGATTAGCGTCGATACCTTTGGTGCATCGGCTCCGGGCGGCGTGGTGATGGAGAAGTTTGGTTACACCATCGACAACGTAGTTTCTCGGGCGAATGCACTGCTGAGCTAATAGCTTCGTCGTTACTAAGGCACAATAGAAAGCGGAAGATTGCCCCTGATCTTCCGCTTTTTGCATAAACAAAGGTTCAGCCGGGACAATACAGAGTCAAATCAGTCACCTATAGGCAAAAGAAAGCACCATGCAGCCGTTACTGACCGTTGAGATTGATCAAATAAGCATTACCGAGCGGATGCAGCTAGTAGAAGCGCTGTGGGATAGCATTCTTGCTAGTCCAGAAAGTTTGCCCGTCACAGATGTACAGAAACAGCTACTAGATAAGAGATTAGAACAGCATCACCGAAATCCTAATGAAGGTTCGAGCTGGCAAGCGGTCAAAGAAAGGCTGAACGATTTGTAATGAGCTATTCGCTTATTATCAAAGCCGCCGCAGAGTTTGACATTCAAGAGGCTTACCAATACTACGAAGATCGAAAGCCTTGACTAGGCTCTGAGCTTATTCGCGCTGTTGATGAGAGTATCTCTAGAGTGGGACGTAATCCTAGCGCCTACCCCGTAGTTCACAATCAGATACGTAGGGCTTTGATTCGTAAGTTTCCGTACGGTATTTTCTATGTTGTTGAGAGCAGCACGATACTCGTAATCGCATGTTTTCATGGCAGGCGTAATCCAAGAGATTGGGAAAATCGCAATTAATCAGAGAGTTTGATGGCTTAGGCATATGGCGGGCAAGAATGTATTTGTTCGGCTAATCCGAGTTGTCATTCTCTATGCCTTTAGTCTCGGCAAACCTATCAACAAAGCGCTTCACCAGCGTCAGTAACTGCCGCCATATATTCAATAGCCGCAGTCGTCATAAATCCCGAACGGCTCTCTCCCTGGCGACTAGCGCAATCGTCTATCCGCTTCAAAATGCGCTCAGGAATCGTGACGTTGATACGTCGAGTTTTGCCAGAGAGTTTCGATAAATCGATATCAACTAAAGCCCAAATGCCATCTGCAAAATCAGGATTTTCTTTATGCCTCTCAATAGCAATTGGCAAAGGAATACCCTCGTTATCTATCAGCAGCCCTTCAACATGGCATTCAATCGCTTCAACTGCTTCCTCAAGTGCTTCATCAATAGATGTTCCTGCTGAAAAACAGCCAGGTAGATCAGGGACAGTGACACCATAATCACTGTCAATATCTTTGTAAATGACGACTGGATATCGCACGACTTTCTACGCCCTTACTTCGGTGGCCTACTTCAGTGGCCAGTCCCAACCGGCTTGTTTAGCAATGCTTTTTACAGTTCCCTTTGGCAAATCTTTCTTAGGATGGGGAACTGTAACTCGGCCAGGCTTTCCAGGACATTTGAACTGCTGATGACTTCCCTTTGTGTTAACTAAGACCCAGCCCTCAGCTCTTAATCTAGATATAATTTGTCGGCTGGTCACACTCATCTAATTATACACACTATACACATTTTAATGAGAGCATATCATAATTTTTACTTATACTACCTAAAAAGGAGAATGTCTCCCTTTAGTATTGTCATATATAGCTTTAGCAAGATAAATATTTTTTTACAGATAGATTTATATAAGAAAAGATAATCATTTGTGTTTTATTCTCGCGCCATCAGCAAAGGCACAGCCAAATGGCCAAAACAATACGCCGAACGCCGATAATGTAGCCGTACCGGAGGACGAGCTTCAAAGTCGTCATTTTGCCTTGGCATACTAAACCGAGGCTGGGATGGTTCACCTGTTCTACAATGATTGCGGTGGCATAGAGTCCGCTAGGATGATTGTCCTGCAAGCCTGTTGCCCTTGATGTCTTGACGCTGGTTCATGCCAAAATTTTTACATATTTCCGATATTCACCTTGGCTTTGATCGCTACGAAAGCAAGGAGCGGACGCTGGACTTTTTCTATGCCCTTAAGGATGTGCTAGAGAAATATGCGATCGCCGAATCGGTAGATTTTGTCATCGTGGGTGGCGATCTGTTCGAGCATCGTAGTATCAAACCTGCCATTTTGAACCAGGCGCAGATTTGCCTGCGAATGTTGCAGGAGGCGGGCATTCCGGTGCTGGCGATTGAGGGCAATCACGACAATGCGCCCTTTGGGACGAAGTCTAGCTGGCTGCGCTACCTGTCAGACTGGGGGTTGTTGAAACTGTTAGAGCCAGGAAATATCAGCGACGGTGAGCCGTTTTATTCGCCTTGGGATGAAGAAACGAAAAAGGGGGGATATATTGACCTGGACTGTGGCGTGCGAGTGCTGGGGTCTAACTGGTATGGGGCAGCGGCACCCAGGGCGATTGAGCAGATTGCGGCAGCAATGAGTGAGTTGCCGCCTGCGCCGGGGCCGTCTATTTTATTATTTCATCATGGGCTAGAGGGTCAGATTGCTCGCTACTCGGGGGCTTTGCGCTATGGGGAATTAATGCCGTTGCAAAAAGCGGGGGTTGATTATCTGGCGCTGGGTCATATTCATAAAAACTATGAGGAAGAGGGCTGGATTTTTAATCCGGGTTCGATAGAAGCCAACAATGTAGAAGAGAGCCAGTTTAAGCGGGGGGCGTATTTGGTCGAGATTGATGAGCAGGAGGTTCGCGCTGAGCTGAAGACAGATTACCGGCAGCGGTCGATTGTGCGGTTGCAGTTAAAGATGCGCACTCAGGACACGATAGAAGCTGTGGAAGCAGGCGTGATCGCCCTCCTGCAAAAATCCATTAAATCCAAAGCCATCATCCCCGATCAGCAGCCCATCGTAGAGCTTCGCATCACCGGTACGGTAGGCTTTGACCGGCTAGAACTTGACACCCGAGCGCTACAAAAGAAACTACAAGCACAGTGCAATGCCCTGATATTTTTGCTGCGCTACGACGTAAACGAAGCGGCCTATGCTTCACCCATTGCAGATGAGACCAGTCGATCCGAAATAGAGCAGGAAGTCTTTACCGATTTGCTGGCGGCGAATGCTAACTACAAAAAGCAAGCGGCACAGCTAGCGCATGGATTGATGGATTTGAAAGATCGGCAGATAGCAGGCGAAAGCGAAGAAAGCCTGTACGCGCTGGTCGAAAGCTTGATAGAAAAAGACTAGCTGTATGACTCGTTATATATTTTGAAAATTTGCGTACCCTGAGCTGAGTTCTTCTAATCTTCACAAAGATTGATCTTCATAAAGATTGGGAGAGCTGCCAAGAGATGCTACCGACGAGAAATCTATGACCACTGCGACGGATCTAGAGCAGTTGCTGATGGCTGGGATTGCGGCCTACAAACAAGGCGATTACCCGCAGGCGATCGCATCTCTCACCCAGCTCAGCCAAACCGCCGACCGCAACTACCGCATCAAGGCAAGCATGGGACTAGTGCGTACCTACATGGCCCAAGCGGATTGGCCAAAGGCGCAGTCTATTTGCCAGAAGATTGGCAAAAGCCCCCAACCTTCTGTGCAGCAGTGGGCTAACGCTACCAACCTAAAAATTGAAAAGCATAAAGCAAAGCGCAGTGGGTTCCAACCGCTCGACGTCCAGCCAGGCTCAATGTTTCACTACGCTTATCTGAATGGGGAAGCCATAGAAACGTCATCAGAGTCACAGACCCCACCGGCTTCAGAGATCCTATCCGAACCAGAGACACCGCCCGCTGTAGAAACAGCTATCACCCTAGCGACATCTACCGGCTGCGAATGGGCTTATGCAGACAGGCTTGGCCCTGGGAAAGGGCGATCGCTTGGCAAGCTGAAAAAAGGCAACCTATGGATTGCTCAGATGGGCAGTGCAGTAGCCTTCTACGGCCTGTGCCTTTATTTGCTAAATGGCGCGATCGCCCTGATCAACCGCCCGCTCATTTTTCTCGACAGACACTTGCCCTTTTTGGTCAGGCAGATACCCACAGACCACCTTCGCTGGAAGCTGTTAGGGCTATTAGGGGTGATGGCGATCGCGTCTCCGTGGCTATGGGATATCTGGCTCCGATTCACGGCCAACCGCCAGCCTTTCTCCAACCAACAGCTTCGCACCCACTCACCCGAAGCCGCAACGCTGCTCGGCAAGTATTGCCATCAGCGGCAGTGGCCCTTTCCCACTCTATGGAAGCTACCCACCGAAGTACCGCTAATTTTTTCCTACGGCTGGCTACCGCGCCATGCCCGCTTAGTCATGAGCGAAGGGCTGCTTGCTCAGCTAGAAGCCGATGAACTCGCAACGTTAGTCGCATACGAGCTTTCTCACTGGCAGAGCGGATATTGGATATTTTTATCATTTCAAGGATTAATCCTTCAGATATTTCATCGGCTCTACTGGAGCCTGGCAATGTGGGGCAACCAGCAGCCCAAAAAGTTCAGCCTTGCAGCGGGCGTAATCGCAAACATTAGCTACTGCATTTTCTGGCTGCTTAAACTGCCAGGGCTATGGATATCTAGGGTGCGAACTTACTATGGCGATCGCACCGCCACAGAAACCACCGGCAACCCTAACGGCCTCGCCCGCACCCTCACCAAACTTTCCTTTGGCCTTGCCGCCAGCATCGAGCAACAGGGCTATACCCCCGCCCTGATCGAAAGCCTAGCGCTGCTATTACCCATATCGCCCGATCTGTCTCGGCAGCCGCTATACGGTCATATCCCCTTGTCACAGCTCTTTGCCTGGGACAGCCTGAACCCTTTACGTCACTGGATGAGCCTGAACGAAGACCATCCGCCTTTAGGCGATCGCCTGCGCCTGCTCATGGCCTACGCCCAATACTGGAAACTCAACCTAGAGATACCTCTGGAGGTCTCCAAGCGACGGTCAAAAGGACTGTCTAAACAGGCATGGGGCAGATTAATCAGCCAGGGAACGCCATGCTTTGGGTTGGCGTTTGGGCTAGTGACGGGCACCGCTTTGGCAGTAATAGGCGCGATCGCGCACTGGCAAGCCTGGCCCGCGCTGGACTGGATGCACAAAGATAGCGGACTCTTCTTCGGCTGCCTATGGATGGGCACAGGCATTGGCATCATGCTGCGCATCAATCGGTTCTTTCCCGACTTGGCTTTTCAATCAGCCCCTTCAGCCGGACTTGATGACTGGCTAATCGACCCGTATCTGCTACCAGTAGATAGCTTGTCAATTAACCTGTCTGGCACCCTCCTGGGTAGACCAGGGCTGGCCAACTGGCTAGGACAAGACTTGCTGCTGCGCTGGTCAACGTCAGACGTCGAACCCTCGAAGGCAAGGCTGCTGAAGCTACATTTTTTCTCAGCCATTGGCCCCTTTGGAAATGCTTTAGCGCTAGGAGATAAGCCAGTGAGCATCCTTGGCAGGCCAGTGCAGGCGCTGGGCTGGTTCAGGCGAGGCGCTCAGCCCTGGTTAGATGTTGATAAATTTCGCTTAAGCGATGCCAAGCGCAACGCTAGTTTGCTTACAGCAGCCCATCCTATTTATTCAGTGGGATGGGCGATCGCAGCCACTGGCACAGGGCTTTGGCTCATGGGCCTGGGCCGAATGGTGCAAGAGATCTTGAATAAAATGACTGGTTAGCAACCGAGCTAGCAGCCAATAGAGGTGGCTCAAGGAAAAATATTAAGAAACATTGCGAAGACTATCAAATAGTGTTAAATTTTCAGCAAGAACTTGTTTCGTCTCCACATTGAGCAAGTCCGGCATATTTTTGCCGTACGCAGCTCGTAAAGGTGGCAAGCATAGGTTCTCCTACTCTCAACACAGCTTTACGGCCAGTCGATTTTTCGGCTGGCTTTTACTTTGTGACAGCGATCTTTGCAAGTAGCTCGACCGAGTGCCTTATAGATGGCTTTGTACAAACATAATCTTCGACTTTTACCAAAACAACCCTGATCGCAAGCATCTGTTGCGAGGCTTTCTGTCGGCACCAAAAAAGTCTTTGCAATTTGGTTTGGCTACAGACATCGTGATACTTTTAAGAAGGTGAGTAGGAGATTAATTCTAAGAAATATGCCGTCTTAGCATACCGCCTTAGCGCCCAAGCTACAGGAACATTTTCTGATGGCAATACCCCTGGAAAGGCATTGCTGTTTGCGGCATTGTTTATTTGTAGAACGAAGCCGCCATCAATTTTTCGAGGCGCATTGTGATAGAAAATTTTTCATATTCCCACGGATAAAGCGTCACTGGCGTCTTGCTTTTAAGCGCTTTTGAAGCTTGCAAACAAATTTAAAAGTTAAGAGGTCACTCTCGATGTCAGTCCGTTTGTATTTTGGCAATTTGCCTAGAGATTTAGAGCGCGAAGCCTTTGAAGCCATCTTTGCCGACGAGATGGAAAATCTAGTTTCTGTAAAACTGATTTCAGATCGTAAAACAGGCAAGTGTCGTGGCTTTGGCTTCGTCACGGCAAAGACCGACGAAATCGCTGATGCCCTCGTCGAAAAGTACAATGGCTTTAGCCTGCAAGAAGCCACGCTGAAAGTAGAAAAAGCCATGCCCCGCACCGAAAAAGAAGATGGTGAGGAAACGGCGCAAAAGACGTCCCCAAGCAGCAGCGGTAGCCGTCGCAGCGGCAAGAAAAAAAGCGGGGGTCGCAGTGGCAATGCCGCTGCCGTTGTTTCTGAAACCCAGACAGCCGCCGCTGAACCGGATCCTCGCTGGGCTCAGGACTTGGCCAAGCTAAAAGAAATGCTGGCAGCACAAACCACGCCTTCTTAAATGACCGCAGTGAACAGACAGCAGTGAACAAAATACCTCTACAGCCCTAAAAGTCTGTAGAGGTATTTTCGTGATTTCACCAACCCTGTTGTTTTGATGGAGCGGCTTTTACCCTGTAGCTTTTACGATATGCGGGCGCGGATCAGGGCTTGGGGAAGGCAGAGAAATTTGCGCGATTTGGGGACGAAGGCACGACGGGTGAAGACGTCGTAGTCGTTTTCGACGATCACATCTAGGATTTTGCGATATAGCATCAGGGCTGTCCATACGGGCCAGCGGGCATCGGGATGAAGGCGACCAATACCGCGTTCGGCTTCTTGGTAGTATTTGAGGGCGCGCTGAATTTGAAAGCGCATGAGGGCACGCCAGCGATCGTCAATTACCCCATTCATCAAATCTGCTTGGGTGTAGTCGAACAAAGCTAAATCTTCTAAAGGGAGATAAATGCGATCGCGTCTAGCATCTTCACCCACATCTCTCAATATATTTGTTAACTGATTGGCAATCCCGAGCGAAACCGCTTCATCGATTGGGGGCACCGCCGGGTTAGCCCGCTTCCAAGGGGCCGTATTCACGCTGTGATCCATGCCCATCACCGTAGTAGACATCAGACCTACCGTGCCCGCTACCCGGTAGCAATAAAGTTTGAGTTCTTCAAAGGTGTCGTAGCGCGATTGCTGCAAATCCATCCTTTGGCCATCAATCATGTCCCTAAAGGGCTCAATCTTGAGGTCGTAGCGTCCCAGCGTATCCACCATTGCCACATCCAAGTCATCTTTAGGATGACCCGAGAACAAGGACTCTAGTTGAGATTCCCAATGATCTAGCGTACTGGCTGTGGTGAACTTTGCCTGGGGGCCATCGACCAGTTCGTCCGTGCGCCTACACCACACATAAATGGCCCAGATGGCCTGACGCTTGGCTTCTGGCATCAGCAGCGTGCCCATATAAAACGTCTTAGAATACTCTGCCGTGATCTGACGACATCGCTCGTAGGACTCCTGAAGGGGCAAGAACTTAGGAGCGGCGGTCGTAGTTGAAGGATGGGTCAGTTGCAGCATCAACGCCTCAAACTGGAAAAATGAACAAAGATAGGCGGCAAACCTACATCAAAAGATCTAACAGCAAGCCTCAGCAACAAGTACATCTCACTGATAACGGCAATGACGCCTCGCCAGAAAAGCCTTTTCAGAATTGCCTTTTCAAACGCGCCTTCTTAGAGCTAGCAAAAAATGCTAGCAAGTAACGCCTGCGACTGAGTAAGGTGGCCTGTACCAAGTAAATGGCTTTCACTACTTTATACGCCAACTGTGCCAGCGGGCTAGCTCTATCATTACGCGCTGCAACAAAGTGCCTATCACCAGAGAGTGCGTAATTTCTCCATTATATGTTTCAAAGCGTTACATTTAGGTACCCACCTTCAGTTCTTCTATTAATTCATTCCCCCGGATAGACTCAATCAGCCGCTGGCCAGGCCGTTTATAAAGTGATCTATCCGGGGAGCGCATTGAGTTCTATTGCCTTCATTCATGGAAATTGCTGGGGTTGGGCCGTAGGTTTGGGTTTGTAGCGAGCTATTATGAGAACCTTCTGGCGGGCTGTTGAATCGCGCTTGGGCGCAACCAACGGCAGAGCAATCACAGCACATTCATCGCAAAGGACAACTCACTGAAGGGGTAAGTAAATGACAAAAGCTAACGTTGACTTTCTGCAACAGAGCGATCCAGAACTCGCGGCTATTATCGGTAAAGAGCTAAACCGACAGCAGACCCATCTGGAGCTAATCGCGAGCGAGAACTTTACGTCGCCAGCGGTGATGGCTGCTCAAGGATCTGTCCTTACCAATAAATATGCAGAAGGGTTGCCTAACAAGCGCTACTACGGTGGCTGTGACTTTGTCGATCAAGCAGAGCAGTTGGCGATTGACCGCGTGAAGGCGCTATTCGGTGCGGCCCATGCCAATGTGCAGCCACACTCGGGGGCTCAGGCTAATTTTGCCGTATTTTTGGCTTTGCTGAAGCCGGGTGACACGATTTTGGGGATGGATTTGTCCCACGGCGGACACCTCACCCATGGCTCTCCAGTGAACTTCTCGGGCAAGTGGTTCAACGTAGTGCAGTATGGCGTTAGCCAGGAAACGGAGCAGCTCGATTTTGACGAAATTCGCAAGGTGGCGCTAGCGCATAAGCCAAAGATGATTATCTGTGGCTATTCGGCATATTCACGGACGATTCATTTTGAGAAGTTTCGGGCGATCGCAGACGAAGTCGGCGCATACCTGATGGCCGATATTGCCCATATCGCGGGCCTCGTTGCCACCGGTTGCCATCCCAACCCACTGCCTCACTGCGACGTCGTCACCACCACGACTCACAAAACCCTGCGCGGCCCCCGAGGCGGGTTAATTATGACCAACGACGCTGATCTGGGCAAAAAGTTTGACAAAGCCGTTTTCCCTGGCAGTCAAGGTGGCCCGCTAGAGCATGTGGTCGCGGCCAAAGCAGTGGCCTTCGGCGAAGCGCTCAAGCCAGAATTCAAAGACTATTGCCAGCAGGTGATTAAAAACGCTCAGGCGCTCGCAGCCCAGCTTCAAAAGCGGGGGATCAAAGTCGTTTCTGATGGCACTGACAACCATCTGGTGCTGATGGATTTGCGTTCGATTGGCATGACTGGCAAAATCGCCGACGCCCTCGTAAGTGAAATCAACGTCACCGCCAACAAAAATACCGTTCCCTTCGACCCAGAATCTCCTTTTGTAACCAGTGGTTTGCGCCTCGGGACACCGGCAATGACCACTCGCGGCATGGGCGAAACAGAGTTTGTTGAGATCGCCAATATCCTGGCAGATCGGCTCTTAAACTCAGAAGATAGCTCGGTAGAAGCTAAGTGCAAACGCCGGGTGGGTGAGCTGTGCGATCGCTTCCCGCTGTACCCTCATTTACGAGTGGCCGAGCCCGCCCTTATATAGGATGACTACTACATCCTGATTATAGAAACGTAAAAGCGCTGAGCACAAATGGCTGTGTTTGGTGCTTTTCGTCTGTAAATGGGCCTGATAGACGTCAGTTCATATGTAGGAAAGCGTTGATAATTTCAATTCTTTAGGTAGATTGTAAAGAGGTATACTGTCGCCGAGTAGCACCATAGGCCCTAAAATACCGGATCTGCGCTTGTAGCGCGCCTAGCGATCTGTTATAGAAAGTGCGTCCTTAGTTTTGCCAACCCTACATACTCCTACCGATGGCATTCCCGTACTACCATCTGCTCGCATTTGTTATTTCAGCAGCCGTTGTTTTGTTTCTGACCCCTCATGTCAGAAAGGCCGGGCTAGCTAGCGGTAGAGTCGATTTGCCCGGCGACAGAAAAGTACACAGCCAGCCGATGGTCAGGCTAGGGGGCGTTTCCATATTCTTGGGCGTTTTACTGGCGCTGCTGATTGTTTGGGGCACGGGTGGGTTTATTGGGGCCGACGGCGAATACCTCAAGCCCGTGTCTGAGAATTCTGTGTGGGGGGTAACCATTGGCGGTTTAGCCTTTTTTGCCATTGGTTTAGTGGATGACCTATTTGGGCTCTCTGCGATGAGCCGACTGATTATGCAGGCCGCAGTCGCTTCCCTCGCCTGGTACGTAGGGGTCGATATTGCTTTTTTAAGTATTCCGGGTTTCGGCATCACTCAGCTTCCAGATCCCATTAGCCTGGTGGTGACAATTTTTTGGCTAGTGGGCATGGCCAACGCGATTAACTGGATTGATGGGCTCGATGGTTTGGCGGCAGGCGTGTCGGGCATTGCCGCAGTCGTGATGATGGCGGTAAGTCTGTTTATGGGTCAGCCCGCAGCGGCGCTGATTGCAGCAGCTTTAGCAGGCGGCTCGCTGGCCTTTTTGCGCTATAACTTCAACCCGGCACAGATATTTATGGGCGATGGCGGAGCCTATTTTATTGGATTTACGCTGGCTGGTGTCGGGGTGATTGGGTTAGTCAAAGAAGTAACAGCGGTGGCGGTGCTGTTGCCATCGCTTACCCTGGCCGTGCCAATTTTAGATATGTCTACGGTGATTTTGCTAAGGCTACGCCGGGGTCTGTCACCTTTTGTTGCCGATAAGCGACATCTACACCACCGCTTGCTAAATGCGGGCTTTTCTCACCGATTTACCGTTTTGTTCATCTATGCGCTGGCGCTGTGGGTGGGTAGCTTGGCGATGGCCTTTTCGGGTTTACGCGCCGGCGTGCCCTTTGTTTTTGCTTCTACCATGCTGCTGAGCTATACCGGCTGGCGAGCGGTCAGGCACGCTCGATAAGATTCAATAGGGATAGACGTAAGCGCGAATGAGGGTTTTGGCACTGTACAGATAGAAGGTTTCAGTGACGGCTTGACCACGCTGCGTCGTAATTTTTGTGATGGGCGTTATCGATCGAAAGTATGGCCCCGTTGAGTCGCTCAGGCTCGACTGAGAGAAGTCGCTCAGGCTGATGATCAGCGCATTTTTGCCTAACCAGTTTTGTGGATTGAACCAGAAGGCATGGCCGCGCGGATCCTGGCTAAAGCAGGTTGTGGGTAGGTGAACTGAGGTCGGTAGGGCCATGGCGATGTAGCCGCTCAGCCAAAATTCATTGGTTAAGAGAAAATCGGTGTGGGCGATCGCATCCCAAAATTCCTCAGATTGTTCAAACTGCCGCCGCAACTGCTGAGTATTAATTAGCGCAGTGGACGGATCTTGTTCTACAGCTACAAAGCCACCCAGCATCGCGTACTGCCCCGATTTTTGTAATGTGCCTAGCGTGATGTGACTGAGGGCTATTAACAGCAGTGCGCTGACTACAAGACCAGTGCTTTGTAGCCACTGGCGGGCTTGTAGACGGGGCCAATCAGCGGCGGCGCGGCCTAGCAACAGCGTCAGCGTCCAAAGCCCTGGGGCGGGCCAGGCTGGATAGGTATGCGCTAACCCACCTAGCAACGTAAAACCTGCGGCCACCGGGAATCCACACCAAAGGACAAATCTTATCGGCTGTGATGTTCTGCTTATTAAGGTCTTAATCGAGATCCACCATAAGGGAATGCCTAGCGTCGGGAATAGGAAGCCAAGTTGAGCGAGCAGCACGCCAAGGAAATTGGAAAAAGAATAGCTGGTGCTTGGAGTGTTGAAGCGATCGCGCAACTGAAAGCCAAACGAAATCCAATCATGCTGAGCATTCCAATAGAAAATCGGCAGCAGCGTCAAACTAAATAAAACCAAACCCAGTCCCATCCACCGAGACCGCAAAGCCGCCCGATGGGTGCGGCTCGTCAGGCAAAAAAGTATCAATCCCAGCCCTAGCAGAGCGCCATGATATTTACTCAAGCAGGCCAGCCCAACTAATAGCGAGATTAAGGCAAGCTTGAACGTAGGTCGGTAGTCGTCGCCAGGGAAAAACTCACGGGCGCTCAGATACAATGCGCCTGTCCAAAAGAAGATAAGTGCATTGTCTGGCGCGGTGAGGGTGCCAAAAGTAAGGAAAAATAATGGGCAGAAAGAGGCGATCGCCCCGCTTAACCACCCAGCTCTGGGGCCAAACAACCACCGCCCCGTCTCGTATAGCAGCCATACGCTACCCGTAAATAGCACCAAAGCCCCCAAACGAATCGTCAGCGGCGAAACCATCCCCATGAGCCAAACGCCAACCCCGGTTGAAAAGGCCACCGCCAGGGGATGATCAAAATAGCTCCAGGCGAGATGCTGGGTATAGAGAAAGTAGTAAGCTTCATCAAAGCCAGGCGGCAAAAAGGCGGCAACCGTTGTCCGAAAGACCAAACCCGCTAACAGCAGCCCGCCCAAACTAAAGCGATCCGAATTAGCCTGCGCTGTTGTAGCCTTGTATGCTCTACCCATAACTCTATTAATTAGACCCTACCTATTAAACTTGCTCGCCCGCTATGAAGCCGCCAGTGAACAAAAGCGCTGAAATTATCTGCATTGGCACCGAACTGTTGCTCGGTGACATTGTGAACAGCAACGCGCGATATTTAGCCCAACAGCTTGCCAGCCTGGGCATTGCTCACCATTATCAAACCGTTGTGGGGGACAATCCCCTGCGAATTCAACGGGCCGTTGCGATCGCCTGCGAACGCGCCCGCTTGATCATCTTTACCGGGGGCCTTGGCCCCACCCCCGACGACCTGACCATGGCAACATTGGCTGATTTTTTCGACGTGCCCCTCACCGAACGCCCCGAAGTCGTCGCTGACCTGGAAGCAAAATTTGCCCAGCGAGGCTTCACTCTTCGCCCCAGCAGCCGTCAGCAGGCCCTTTTACCCGAAGGCGCAGCCGTTTTACCGAACCCAGTCGGGACAGCGCCCGGCGTCATTTGGCAGCCCCGACCTGGCCTCGTATTAATGACATTTCCGGGTGTGCCCCGAGAGATGAGGGCAATGTGGCAGGCAACAGCGGCTCCTTACTTACGCGATCGCGGCTGGGCAACCAGCGTCATTCATAGCCAAACGCTTAAGTTTTGGGGCATTGGCGAATCTACATTGGCCGAGAAGGTTAGGCCCTTTCTAGACTTGGAAAATCCGACCGTGGCTCCCTACGCAGGCGACGGAGAGGTGAAACTGCGAATTAGTGCAAAATCAGACTCTGTAGAAGCTGCCAATAGATTGATCAATCCTATTGCCGAGCAAATTCGGCAAATTGGCGGCACAGACTTCTACGGGCAAGACGATGACACTCTCGCCAGCGTAGTCGGGCAGCTATTGCAAGCTCGCAATCAAACCCTGAGCGTAGCTGAATCCTGTACTGGTGGTGGTCTGGGCCAAATGCTGACGGCTGTACCTGGCAGCTCTCGCTACTTTTGGGGTGGAGTGATTTCTTATGATAATCAGGTTAAGCAGGGGTTGCTGGGCGTAGAAGCGCAGGTGCTGACCCAATGTGGAGCAGTCAGCGTAGAAGTTGCAGAAGCGATGGCAGCGGGTGTGCGCAGCCGGTTAGGTACAGATTGGGGAATCGGCGTTACAGGCGTCGCTGGGCCGGGGGGTGGCAGTAAAGATAAACCGGTGGGCCTGGTTTATCTTGGGCTATCTTCGGCGGCGGGTACCCGCGCTTATAAATATTTGTTTGGAGAAGATCGAGGACGCGATCGCATCCGCCGGGCCAGCGTTCTCACCGCCCTGAACCTGCTGCGGTTAGCCCTATTAGAGTTTAGAGTCGGTGACGGCGAAGTCACTGATTCACAATGACTCAGCCGAATAGCGAGCCGTCAGAAAACCCCGGTGATTATAACTAGCGGACAGGGCTGAAATTTTCTCTCTTGATCTAAAGAAATAGGGGAGATTATATAAATTATGCCGAGCGTTCCTTGATCATTGCTCTAGATTAGTTATCATAAATACATAACTGAAGGACATCCGCTCTAATTTGAGGGGTGCAGACGTTATATCTCACTTGAGCTGTGACACGTATCACACCAAGTTGGATTGTTTGAAAAAGACTTGAAGAAGATGAGAGGGAGCAATCTAGCTCATGGACTATATCGATCAGGCCCTAGACAAGCTGAGAGAGTGGATAGACAAAGTGATAGATGCTTTGTTTGGGCCAGAAGTGCAGCCCGAGCGCGAGCCTATCCCTATCCCTGTAGACGATCGCCATACTCGGCGTCACTAGTACTTAACGTTGCTGAGCATCTTGGTACTAAACGGCCCCAACCTCAATATGCTGGGCAAGCGAGAGCCAGAGTTCTACGGTTCTTTAACGCTTCAGGATATTAACGAGGAATTAGTCGAACTGGCCACTTCTTTAGAGGTGAGCGTAAGCTTTTTCCAATCTAATCATGAAGGTGCCCTGGTGGATAAGATTCAAGATGCTTTGAATCATCACCAGGGCATTTTAATTAATCCAGGGGCATACACCCATACAAGCGTTGCCATTCGAGATGCCTTAGCTGCCGTCGCTTTGCCCACTGTAGAAATCCATCTCAGCAATATTCACAAGCGCGAAGCCTTTCGGCATCATTCGTACATTGCACCGATTGCCATTGGGCAAATCAGCGGCTTTGGCACAGATAGCTATCGCCTCGGTTTAGCAGGACTTGTCAAGGTTTTGCAGCATAAATAATGGTCACTATTAAATTTTTAGCGGCACCAACTTCTTCGGCTTGGGTTGAGCAAGCGATCGCCAACATAGACACCATCTTGCTCGACCACGCCCAATGCGAGCGCAAGGCCGCAGGCACCGCCATTCAAATGATGTCTCGCTATCCGTCTAGCGACAGGCTAGTGCGGGAATTGACTGCGATCGCCCAAGAAGAACTCAGCCATTACGAGCAAGTCAACCAGTGGCTAGACAAACGCGGCATCCCCCTACAGCCCGTCACACCGCCCCCTTACGGCGCAGGGCTAAAAAAGCTAGTCCGCCGCAACGAACCCGAGCGAATGTTGGACTTGCTGCTGGTGTCGGCGTTAATAGAAGCCCGTAGCCATGAGCGACTAGGGCTGCTAGGCGAGCATTGCCCAGACCCTCAGCTCGCCAAGTTTTACCGATCGCTTATGGCCTCTGAAGCCAGGCACTACGGCAGCTATTGGCTATTGGCCACGACGTATTTTGACATCCAACGGGTGAAAGAACGGCTAGTCGAGTTAGCTCAACAAGAAAGTGAGCTGCTAAGCACCCTGCATCCTGAACCGCGAATTCATAGCTAAAGGCTGCCATCAGGGTTGGGCGAAACCGGCTCAAAAATCTTCCTATAGGTAGCTTGTTCAATCCTTCTAAGCTCACCTCTGATAGAGGTAAAACTTCTATTTTGTGGTTAAGACTAAGAGGATATTTATAAATAGCTAGAACTAACGCATGAGAGTCCCGCCTGAAATTTCCTATCGTGGCGTCAATAAAACAAATGCCCTGGAAACCTTAATTGCAGAAAAAATAGGCAAGCTAGAGCAGTTTTACACCCAAATTAGTAGCTGCCATGTCTCAGTAGAAAAAGTTCACGACCATCCAGACAGCGGCTCGCCTTATAGGGTTCGCCTAGACATAACAGTGCCCGAAGACCGGGAAGTGGTAGTGGATAAAAGCCCTGATACAGGCACGCAGTACGCACCTTTAGAGACCGTCATACGAGATGCTTTTGAGATTGCGAACCGACAGCTCAAAGAGCTAAACGAGCAGCAGCACAACCACAAGAAAACGCACGTACCCGGCCAGCGCGAAGTCATGCTCGACGAGCTAGAAGAAGACGTGCGGATCAAAGCACCACCTGCCGACGCCACTGCCGAATAAATCGGCCAAGCCGCAATTTTTGCTCAGGCTACGCGCAGACCCCATTCCCATCCAAGATTCTGAATGAATCTATTTTGGGGATGGGGTTCGTCACTATAAACTTAAGTTATATGGCAAGGTGCGGATGCATTCGCAGGTTGCAAGTCATGTTGCCTGTTGGCATACAGGTTTTTAACCGATGTAATTATCCTCAGCAACATGACAGATGCTACAGAGCCAGTGTCTTTACTTAGGGCTGAGTATGAAAATTTTATTTGTGGCCGCCGAAGCCGCGCCGCTAGCAAAAGTCGGTGGGATGGGAGATGTGGTAGGGACTCTACCTGCTGTCTTACGGTCTATGGGCCACGATGTGCGCGTGCTGATGCCCTATTACAATGTTATGGCCGACAAGCTACCCCTGCGCGGCGATCCGGTTTGGTGGGGCAAAGCTATGTTCAACTCGTTCGCGGTGTACGAGTCACGGTTGCCAGATACGGACGTGCCGCTTTATTTGTTTGGGCATCCCTGCTTTGACAACGACATGATCTACGGCGGTGATGATGAGGAATGGCGCTTTACCTTTTTTGCCAATGGTGCGGCTGAATTTGCCTGGAACTATTGGAAGCCTAATATCATTCACTGTCATGACTGGCATACGGGCATGTTGCCTGTGTGGAACCACGAAATTTCTGACATTGGCACGGTTTTTACAATTCACAACCTGGCCTATCAGGGGCCGTGGCGCTGGAAGCTAGAGCGTATTACCTGGTGCCCCTGGTTTATGCAGGGGCACAACACGATGGCGGCGGCGTTGCAGTATGCCGATCAGGTCAATACGGTGTCGCCAACCTATGCTGAGCAGATTAAGACGCCCGAATATGGTGAGAAGTTAGAAGGGCTGCTGTCTTTTATTAGCGGCAAGCTGAGCGGCATTGTCAACGGGATTGATTTGGATGCATTCGATCCAGCCACTGATTCTAAGCTAAAACATAACTTTACGGCCAGGACGCTGGATAAGCGGGCGAAGAACAAGGGCGTCATTCAAAAGGAGATGGGGCTAGTTGAGAATCCAGATGCCTTTTTGATTGGGATGGTGAGCCGTTTGGTAGAGCAAAAGGGAATTGACCTGATTTTGCAGACGATGGATCGCTATTTGGCTTATTCGGATGCGCAGTTTGTAATTTTGGGGACGGGCGATCGCGCCTACGAAAACCAACTTTGGGAACTCGCCGCCCGCTACCCCGGCAGAGCCAGCGCCTTCATTATGTATAGCGACGCGGTCGCTCGTCGCATCTATGCCGGTTGCGACGCTTTTTTGATGCCTTCTCGGTTCGAGCCCTGCGGCATTAGCCAGATGATCGCCATGCGCTATGGCTGCGTGCCCATCGTTCGCCGCACGGGCGGACTGGTCGATACCGTCAGCCACAATGACCCGATTAACGAAGTCGGTACGGGCTATTGCTTTGATCGCTACGAGCCATTAGATCTGTTTACCTCAATGGTGCGGGCTTTAGAAGCCTATCGCTTCAAACCTCAGTGGGAGGCACTTCAAAAGCGGGCGATGGGTGAAAAGTTTAGCTGGGAACAGTCGGCAGTAGAGTACATCAAGCTGTATAGCAAAGTGATGGGTTTGCCAGCAGATGAGCAGCTACCGGTCAAATATGGCGGCACTATCGAAATATAGGGCGAAATACAGGGCGAAATACAGGGCGAAATATAAGAGTTAGCGCCGAGTGAAAAAGCCTCTGTTCCGATTTAGGACAGAGGCTTTTTGATTGATGGATTAAACGGGCCCGACGAGATTCGAACTCGCAACTTCCGCCGTGACAGGGCGGTGCTCTAACCAATTGAACTACGGGCCCTTGCTGTCGGGAAGTACAGTAGATTTCCTTCTCAAGGCGATCTCTATTGTGCGGATATGAGGTCGCTTTGTCAAACCTTTTTTGAGAGGATTAGCGGTAGTTGCTGCGATTGCCATTGTTGGGAGCAGTCACCAACTAGTAGAGAGCCTTTGCCTATTGCTAATCATATTTATTCTTTATTACATCTGTCTTTTTTATTAGCTATTTATACTAGACACGGTCTTGACAACTTACTCGCAAAGCGTTTGTTGAAATTAATTCTAATCGCTTTCTTAGTCTCTATTGATAGCAAGTATCATTAGCTGTAGAATCAAATTCATTGTGATTCCTTCTAGGCAGACATGACCACCAAACTAACTAAAAGATTGAAAGCGGCAGAATTGTTTCTATCGCTTGGTGTAGCGGCTTCTTTGTTCACGGCTTGCACAGCCCCTGAAGCTGGTGGTGAAGGCAGTGAAGGCAGTGAGACTATAGAAGAAGTTGAAGGTGGCGAGGGCGGTGAAGGTGGCGAGGGCGGTGAAGGCGCATCGGCTAACGAGAGTTTGAAATGGGCCAACACCTTTGATAACGATGCTGTTATTTCTGAATTTACCAGCAAAGTTGTTATCCCTAACTACGAGCTGTACGCGGCTAACACCGATGCCCTTAACCAAGCCATTAATGCTTTCGCTGCCGACCCTTCTGAAGCAAATTTGACGGCGGCGCGTGAGGCTTGGACGGCGGCGCGAATTTCTTGGGAAGAAACCGAAACCTTTGCGTTTGGCCCAGCGGGCTCACTCGGGTTTGACGGTGCGATGGATTCTTGGCCCGTAAACCAGACAGATATTGAGCAAATTTTGGCGAGTGATGAGCCGATCACGGCAGATAGCGTTGGTCAATTGCAAGATACCGAGCGCGGTATGCACTCAATTGAGTATGTTTTGTTTGGAACGAATGCCGACAAAGCCTTAAGCAATTTTACGCCTCGCGAATTTGAGTATTTGCAAGCCTTAGGACAAGATCTCGATACCTCAGCCCATGCCCTACTAGCTAGCTGGACGGAGGGCATTGAAGGTCAACCGGCTTATTCGACTGTCTTTGCTAGCGCCGGTAGCGCCGACAATGCGGTATACCCGACGACGGCGGCGGCGGCTCAGGAGCTGGTCAGTGGGATTATTGATAGCCTGACTGAAGTGGGCGAAGAAAAGCTAGAAGCCCCCTTTGTTGAGCAGGATACTGAAGGATTAGAAAGTCGCTTTAGTGCTCAAACTTTGAATGATCTCAAAAGCAATTTGCAGAGTGCTGAAAACGGATATCTGGGCGAGTTTCCAGAAGAAACTTTAATTGCGGATGCCAGTATCAGCACGCATGTGGCAAAGATGGATCCGGCTTTGGATGAGAAGGTAAAAAGCCAGTTTGCGGCGGCGAGTGAGGCCCTTTATGCAGTGCCTGCGCCGTTGGAAAAGAGTCTGACGAGCGCGGCGGCGGCGGCGAATATTGAGCAGGCGATCGCAGCCATTCTTGAAGTGAAAGGTACTATCGAAAACGAAGTTGTTCCTTTAATTTAGTTTGGCTTTAGT
This sequence comes from Phormidesmis sp., assembly GCA_049791095.1. Lineage (GTDB taxonomy): Bacteria > Cyanobacteriota > Cyanobacteriia > Phormidesmidales > Phormidesmidaceae > Phormidesmis. The sequence continues at coordinate 26,892 of JBAQZP010000013.1, read as the reverse complement.
TCAGCCCTGTTGCATTGGGGCGCAGTCGGCGCGCCCCCTTACGTCCTTTCTTCCCCCGTTTGACCGTTTATGGCCTCGCATTCCTCTCGTTTTTCGACTCGGTGGTTAACTTATTTATCGCTATTTGCGGTGGCGAGTATTCTGGCTATTTTGCTTTCTCTTAGCCTGAGAAAAGCTGATATTCAAAGCCCATCTAGCTATCAGGCGGGCGGCGAAACGACATTTTACAACCGTTCGTCTCACGCTTTTGGTCAGCCTGCGCCTGGACTCACTGCCAAAGAAATGGATTTGCATAGGGTTGGAGATGCCACCTTTGATGCCGTGTTTGTTACAGCACCTGCGGAAATTCATCCTGGACTTGGCCCCAAATTCAACAGTAATTCTTGCGGCGGCTGCCATATCAAAAACGGGCGAGGGATGCCGCAGCTAGGGCAGGCGCTGGTTCGCACTAGTTTGCCTGCTGGCAGCGGTTTGCCGGTTGTGAAAACAGAAGGCGTTGTGCCCGATCCAGTCATTGGCACGCAATTGCAAGATAGCGCGGTGTTTGGCGAGCAGCCAGAGGCGAAGGTAGCTTTGGCTTGGGTGGAAACAAACGGGACGTATCCGGATGGAGAGGGGTATGGGTTGCGATCGCCCCAAATAACCCTCACCGCCATCGACAAAAATCAGCCCATCAGCAAAGGCATCCTCACCTCACTGCGAATTCCCCCACCGGTGTTCGGCGTTGGCCTATTAGAGGCAATTCCAGCAGAAACTCTCGAAGAAATTGCCGATCCTAAAGACCAAAACAAAGACGGTATTTCGGGTCGAACGAACCGAGTTTGGAACTTTGAAACCGAGCAAATGGAGATCGGACGTTTTGGCCTCAAAGCGAATTCCGCTAACTTGCTGTCCCAAACGGCAACGGCTTACGCTCATGACATGGGCATCGCCAATCCATTGCTGCCCAACGACGATGGCACTCAAGAAATTGACTTGAAGACTGTTGAAGCTTCCGCTTTTTACACGCAAACCCTGGCTGTACCCGCCCGCACTCAGCTTGACGATCCGGTTGTGCAGCGAGGCGAAAAGCTTTTTGCCGATGCCAACTGCGCTGCCTGTCACATCAGCTCAATTAAAACAGGCCCTGCAACTGTGAAAGTTCTTACCAATCAAACCATTCAGCCTTACACCGACCTCTTGCTGCATGACATGGGTGAATCCCTGGCTGACAATCGCCCTGACTTTGAGGCAACTGGTCAGGAATGGCGGACGACACCGCTTTGGGGCCTGGGTCTGACGCAAACGATACTGCCTTACGCTGGCTACTTGCATGATGGCCGGGCGCGTACGGTCGAAGAAGCCATCCTTTGGCACGGTGGCGAGGCGGAAGGTGCCAAGCAAGCGTTTATGAAGTTAGAGAAAACCGGACGACAGGCCATGCTGAAGTTTTTGAACTCGCTATAGCTCAGGCTGGAGAGTCTTCTGTCGTTTTTAGCTGGTTGAGATAGCTAGAGAGCGCCTCTACGGTTCCGAAGGAAGGAAGGCAATCAAATAGCCGATCGATTTGCTGTTCTGATAATCCTTTCAATTGGGTTTGAACATCTAAGGGCAGCGTTCCTAGCTCTTTAGTAACCATCCTGAGAACTATTCGTTCAACTGCTTGACGACCCTCTTGACGACCTTCTTGACGACCCTGCTCAAGTCCTTTTCTCGTCCAATCATTCATAATTTGCATAATTTTCTCCTGCTCTTGAGGCTCAGTGCGGTTGATCTCGATATTAAACGCTGATTCTTCTTCGGGTGCTAGCTTAAGATAAGTATCAAAAAAACCTGAAATTAACTGCATTTTGGCTGGATCTAGCTGTAGCTTTGTCAGTAGACGCAGGCATTCAACTTTGACTTTGGGGCGATCTTCAGGCTCAATTTTCATTTTAGCCATTAAGGCAGAGGCTACCGGATTAGGTCGATCGATGAAGTCTCGCCAGTTTAACTGATTGAGCTGAATGACTCGATAATTAAATCGTAAGACCGAAAAATCTGGAAAATCGACCCTGAATTCGTTTGAGGCTAATACTTTTGGTTGGTCGTAAGAAAATACGACTATGGGATAAACCTGACAGTCATGCTTTTCAAAGAGCCGTGCAAAGTAGCGGAACATGCGTTTGCCAAAAGCTGCCTTTGAAGTGGCTTGATTTTCGACGTGAATTAGAAAAAATGAAGGCTCTCCTCGAAATTGAACTTGGGCTAGCAAATCAGTTTCGTATTTGTCGCCCGCTGTCACGTCGGTGAAGATTTCTTTGTCTAAAAAAGTAATTGACTCAGGTTCTATGTACTCCACCACCTCTGGCAAAAATAGCGCTAGGAATTCAACAAAAAACGTTGACAGCAGTTCCTTAAATAGCCGGTCATGATCAATCATGTAGATTCCTGTTTTAAGGCAGTCGCATTCTCTGAGCGTTCTTTTCTAAAGTCGAGAGAAATAGCGCTGGGGAGTGAGGACTTTTATTTAAGGAATCTTCGACTTCCTGCTGGCTCCAGAATTCTTGTGCGAACTTTACGAGCCAAGCTTTTACGCGATAGGTGGCCCGGCAGTCGTCTTCGTTGTAGCGAAGGATGGTGTTGAGGTAGGCGCGATCGCCCGTTCTCAACCAGTCGTCATACCAACAAATCGACTGCGCCCCATTGGCATCTTGATCGCGCCATTCAAACCCCATCCACCGCGCTAAATGCTTCAGCGCATAGCTTTCTACCGGCAGCGCCACAGCATCCACTACGCGCTTGTGAATATCGACAAAGCGATCGAGTAGGGCGTCTATGTTTACGTTGCGATCGCCATACAGCTCACTCAGCCGCCGCACCGTCTGCGCCTCATAAGGGCAAAAATGATAAATCGGTGAATCAGGATAGCTATCGACGAGGGCCAAAAACTCAAACCAAGCGGATTCTTCGCCGTCAGGCGTTTCGGCTATCAGCGCATGGAAGGTTTCTGCTTGAGTGCGGTTGTCAACAGCTAGTACGCCATGGAGGTAAATCAGATCTTTGTCAGGGGCAGCTTCGATATCGAAATAAAGATCAATATCGGCGGTGGGAAGGTCAACAGGGGTAAGGGAAAACTGGCTGGGCGTGGAATGGCCAGAGTGGAGTCGGGAAACCGCCTCGCCCGTCCACTGAGCTTGCGCCTGAAATATCATCTTCTCCGTCACGGGCTGTTCCACCTCCAGCGAATACGCTAGCTGCGTAGGCTGCACCTTCGCCAACGCCTCAACCGTCGTAATGCCCATTTCTACCAGCGTCGGATAGCGTTTTTTCGTCACGCCCGGAAGCAGCGATAAATGATTCGTATCCTTAGCTTCCTGATAGCAGTGACCTAGCCAAGGACACATGTCGCAGCGACTACGAGAGATAAACACTTCGGGAGGCACAGACATTGTCAGCACGCCATCTTGAATGTTCAAGCAGTCATCCAAAGCCGCTTGCAGCTTTGGCACATAGCGCTCCAAATTCACAGCGTACTGCTTTTCTTTGAGAAATAGCCCGGCCATTTCGGGCCATACGCCCTGGGTCTCGGCCAGCACATAGGCGTTGAAGGCCGCAACTAGCTGATATTCGGGCTTAGGCTTTTTACCAAGTTTGACGTTATGGGGCACGTAGTACCAATCACCTAGCCAAGATTCGCCGACACACTTGACCAACACATCGGGCTCGGTGCGATACAGAATATCGTCTGGCCCCTGAGCAATTAGCACACCGCGATGGATGGTTTCGACGCCATTAGCCATCATTTCATAGGTGGCTTTGGCCCCTGCTTCCCAAGCATTGCGCTCAAAGACAGGACGCTTCAGGGGCTTAAACTGAGCGAGGATGGCAGCTCGGTGTTCAGCACTATCTTCGCGAAGTTTGACAAAATAGTCACTAGGCGCATCTTTCAGCGTCGTATCGCCGTAGCTGTCGAGATAGACGCGGCGAGAACAGCGGTAATAGTGAAAAAGCATGTGGTCGGTAAACCACATTTGACCGGATGGGGGGTCGCCAGGAGACTGCGGCGCATTGCCTTCAATTTGCAAGTTATCACGCCGTGCAGTTGACAAACTGACCAAGACCAGAAACTACTCTGATAGCGTAACGTATTAAAGGGCCTTACGTATCTTCTAGAGATTACGCCATTTCATCTCGCCAATAATCCCCCACTGAGACGCTTTAGAGCCTTCTGCACCATGTCGGCATACTTCAATTCGCCCGTAAAAATTTTAACCATTGCCCGCGTCGCTGAGGGTTGATTCAAAATTGCTTTGTAGCTGAGATGAGGGGCTGCGTAAAATGCTTTTGCTAGCCGTGCGGCCAGTCGCATTTCGCTGCCCCACTCAGTGGCAATTACTTTCGTATAGTTAGCCAGCGCTTCAGTGTCTCCGTTTAAGGCTCTATCAATTGCCTCAGCCGCTTTCACGCCTGTAAACATAGAGGGTCGAATGCCTTCTGCCGTAAATGGATCGACTACACAGGCCGCTTCTCCAGCAAGCAATGCGTTTTGAGTATGCAGAGTTTGGTCACCATCCCAAAGGCAAACCGGATGGCCGTGCTTTGGTTCACTGCTGCCATCTACTCCAAATGCTGCCGCATAGTCCACCATCGGCTGTACCAGGTCGCTTCCCTGCCGCTGATGACTTTTAAAGGCTCCACTGCCAATCGAGTAGCCATCGCTTTTTGGAAAATTCCAGACATAGCCATTCTTTAGCAGGCCAAATTCAAAATGAACCATGTCGCTATTGTCTACAGCGAGCTTAGGTTCGATCTCAATTGCGCCTGCTATGGTTGTTTTGCGATCGCAAAACCCCAGCCACTTCGCCATCGGCCCCCGTCCACCATCGGCAGCAATCAAATATCGACCTTCTAGAACCTCACCTTTACTGGTCGTCACCCGCCAGCGGTCTGCATCAAAGGCAATTCCCGTGGCCTTCGTCTGATCTTGCAGAACTGCTCCTTGCGCCTGAGCCTGCACTACCAGGTAATGGTCAAACTGATCGCGTCGCACCATCCAAATCGACGTTTCCAGGTCAGCTTCAATCGCCTCGCCTAGCTTCCAGGTATATCGAGCCCGCGTCACTTTTTGTGAAATTACTGGCTCAAAGTCAAAATCGAACCACTGGGCAATCTCAGGCGAAACGCCGCCGCCGCAGGGTTTGTATCGTGGCAGCGCCGCTTTCTCTAGCAAGAGTACGCGATGGCCGCGCTTACTTAGATGGTAGGCTGCACTTGCCCCTGCTGGCCCCGCGCCTACAATAATGCAGTCGTACAATGACATATTTCTGAGAACCCGTGATGTTATAGCGGCAGCAGCCAGCTACAAGTTTATCCTTATGGCTACCCTTGTTCTACAGGAAACTGTCATCGTCAAAGAAACGAAAGCCAACAACCTTTCACAAGAATTTTGAAAGCTCAGACTTCTCGCTTTAGGCGGATACCTCAATTCGGTTCAGCGCTTGATCGAAATTTTTGGACGGGCCGTTCTTTTCGGACTGCCAGCGATTCGCTTTGTTCTGGCCGTCATCTGAGGGGTTTCGGTTGCGCCGGCATGGTTTACCCAATCCTCAACTCTGGAATAGGCTAGATCTGCTCGTAACCGCTCTGCTTGATCCGGATCTATCCATTCCAAACCTTTCCACTTGGAATCGGAGCCGTTTTGTGCCAAACCTGATTGGCCAGAGCATGACCCAGAATGCTGTATGTCGGGCCTTTTCTGGTCACTTAGCGCCGTAGCCGTTAGCTTAGTCGTATAAAACATCACACCAATCGTGGTCGCTAAACCCAAAACTTGAAAAGCTAGATTTTCGGACGACTGGTCGAGCGTCAGCACAGTTGCACCAAAGGTACCGACATAAACATAGGTAAAGATGACAGGCACCATGCCTAGCCAAGAAAAGAAAAGGTATTCCCAAAAGTTAATGCAGGTGATGCTAAAGCCGTAATTGAGAATATTAGACGGCAGCACGGGGGATAAACGAGTGAGCAAAACTAGCTTCCAGCCCTTTTCAGCAAACGCTTTATCTAACTTATGAAAACGGCTATTTTCGCGTACCATGCTGGTAATCCAACGGCGGCCCATGGTTTGCCCGATCACAAAGCAAGCCGCAATACTGAGGGTATCGGCAATAGAAGCGCTAATAACACCTTTGGTCAAGCCAAATAATGTACCTGCTGCCAAAATCAAAACGATGTTGGGTAGGCCGAAAATGGCTGCAATCACATAGATAGCTATGAAGGTCGGCAAGGCCCAAATGCCCTGAGCACCTATCCAGCTATGGGCATCGGCAATCCAGCTCAAGACGGGCATCTGGCTGACTAAGGTGAGCAAACAGCTCGCGATCGCCAAGCTAGCCCACAGTCTTTTTTTCCGTAACCACGTCCAAGTCATATCCATAAGCGTCTTTGCTTCAGCACCTTTACGTATTAGCACTGTGAGAATTCGGGCAGCATGAGCATTATGCCACTGACTGCAAAAAAACACTTCTGGCTTCGGTAATGGTGATTGAGATTATGGACGTAAGAACGATATCTTATGTGCCGCGCTGGCGTGTGAATCTGCTGTGTTGCACAGGTTGGAGGCTCAATCATGCGCTGGCGCGTCGGCTCCCCACAGATCAGAAAGTCGCTGGTCGCGGCCACAGCCAAACCGATACACTTCATATCGCACTGGATGGGTTTTGTAATAGTTTTGGTGGTAGCCCTCGGCGTCATAAAAGGTTGAGGCGGGCAAAATTTCGGTGGCAATGGGCTGATCTAAACGCTGGGCGATCGCAGCTTTAGACGCTTCAGCCACAGCCCGCTGCTCAGGGGTCTCATAAAAAACAGCCGAGCGGTACTGATCGCCCTTATCGCAAAACTGCCCCCTGCCATCAACCGGATCAACGTTATACCAGAACGTTTCTAACAGCGTTTCGTAGCTCACCCGCTCGGGGTCGTAGCGCACTTCCATCGCTTCATAGTGACCTGTCCCGCCAGCCGAAACCTGATTGTAAGTAGGATTTTCCACTGTACCGCCGGTATAGCCTGACGTCGTCGTGGCCACACCTGGCAGCTTATCAAAAGGCTTTTCCATGCACCAAAAGCACCCGCCCGCAAAAACAGCAGTTTTTAGATTGCTCTGATCAGCGGCAGCGGCGGTGCTGGCAGATACTGCTGTCCCCCCCGATTCGCTGGCGGCTTCGGATGTTGAATCGGCTCCGGGCGTCATTGAGCAGCCAACCGTGCCCAAACCCAATAGCAGAACACTGAATCCAATTAGGACGCTTGTCAAAAATCGCTTGCTCATTCTCATTGTGTTTTTCAAACATAACTATTGTGACAGAACTGGCCAATTCTCGTTGGCTTTGGCGATGAATCCTGATATATCCTTTTGCCAGTTGCGCTGAACATTTTGATTGGCATTGAGATACAGCTTGCCGTCAACCACGCTCCAAGCGTTGGGATCAATGGGTACTAACGCATTTTTAGCAGCGACCGCCCAGGCACAAAAGCCGCCGTATTGGGGCGCATATTGCGCTGGGTTGCTGATGAATTGATCGCGATTTTCAGCGCTTGCAAACTGCCAGGTGGCCCCTTGCCATTCGTAAGTATAATCAGCGACGCCTGGCACAAATGCTTCATCGGTGAAGTAAGCAACCGGGTCAGCGCCCTCGATAGCGACCCCGTCTTTAGCGTACAGCTTAGGCACGCCAGCCTTTTGACTACTATTTGGGCTGCTAACCGTTGTCGGGGTGTTGGCTGATGGCTCTGTGCTGGCGGTCGGTTCGGTGGGAGAGCAAGCCGCTAACCCAACCACGCTAGCCAATAGACCGCCGTAAAGAGGTCGAACAAGAAAACTTAATCGAAGTTGGCGTCGAGTATTCATTTTGATAAGTCAGTTGGGTAATTTTAAAGGTTATGTAAATAGATTAGAGAATTCGGATGAAGGAGAGATGAGAGGGCTCTATGAACTTGATGAAATCGCCTCTAAAATAGCCTCTGAGATCGTCCAAGGGCCGTCCCTAAGCGGATGTGACAAATCAAAAGTAGTCACATAAACTCAACCTGTTAAGAGGGAAAGCCCGCTCAATGGGGTCAGTTCCGATAAGCTTCAGTACACCTGGTATAGTCCTGTGGGTCACCGGGAAGATTGCTGAGATGTCGCTGCGACGCAGTCACTATCACACTCTATTTGATTGGGTCGTCACTCAAAAAGCTGCACCAGACCACATCAGTGCCCTCTGCGCTTATTGCCAAGCTAGCGTTTCATCTGCGCGTGGCCCAAATCCTTCACACATCAGAAGTTTGCCTTTATTCGCTGCACCTGCTTAACTGCCGAAGATATGAAATCCTTTATTCGCCGCCTTGCCACACTCACCGCACTTTCTGTGACTGCTTTAGGGGCGATCGCATTAGCCTCTCCTACTGCCCTCGCACAAAACTACGGACAGCAATCCATCGGCAGCGATCGAGCGATCGCCATCGCCGAGCCAGTCTCTAATGGCAGATTCTATCGCTTGCTGATTCTAGAGCAGCTATCTGACCAGCGCGACTGCTTCGCCGAGCAGCCAGGTAGCCCGACGACCGTTGAGCCACTGCTCTTAAACTTTGACTTTTCAGGCATTTGCGCCCGCCGCTCTGACAGCAACGGCTACTCTATTCGCATTGGCGATGAAGATCTTAGCCGTCGCTACCGGTTGCAAATTACTCGTCGAGGCGAAAGCTTAGTGTTAGTCGCCTTGCCCGGAGCCTTACCAGGACAGGGCGGTGATCTGCCAGTGCTGGAGATTGGTCGCAGTAACGGGGTCGCCAATGACTTTGTCAAAATTACTCTCGATCCGGGCTGGCAATTGGCTCGCCGCACCCTCAATGGCAGCGCTCAAGGTCACGTTTACCTGTCGAACGATCAAAGTTTGGCAACGGTGATTGCTCAAGCTGGCGGCTCTCGTCCGACGACGCCTGTCCCTTCAACACCGACGCCCTCAACGCCTGCCCCCGCAGCGCCTACACCGTCTTTACCCCCTATTCTCAGCGGGGGTTCTTTGCCTGCGCCTGGCGCTACTCCATCGCCTGGCATTCCATCGCCCAGCATTCCGTCCCCTGGTAATGGTGGCAGCACTTACTATCAGGTAATTGTGCCGAGTTCTTCAACAATTGTGCGATCGCGCGTCAGCCAGGTGGCCTCCGATGCCTTCTTTGCCGACATCAACGGCAACCGTGTCATTCAAGCAGGGCTCTTTCAAGAACAGAATCGAGCCAACGAACTGGTTTCTCAGCTCTCTAGCCGAGGCATCAGCTCGCAGATTATTGAGGGCCAACGGGATACGCCACCGTCAACAAGCCCTCCTTCTAGCAACGAGACTTTTTATCAGGTCGTTGTGCCAGAGAATGGGTCGGATACGCGCGATCGCGTTAACGCTGTCGAATCAGGCGCATTCCGCACGCAGGTTAACGGTCGCTCAGTCATCCAGGCCGGGCGTTTTCGTGAGCAAGACCGCGCCCAGCAGTTGCAGCAGCGGCTAATTTCAGCCAATCTGCCCGCCCAGATTATCGAAGGCTCAGCGCCCATAGCCAGCGTGCCCAGCCCTTCTAGCCCCTCGCCTTCTAATCCCTCACCTTCTGTGCCACGCCCCCGTCAAGGTCAGCTAACCGTCGTGATTGACCCCGGCCACGGCGGACGCGATCCGGGTGCGGTTGGCATTGGCGGTCTTAGAGAAAAAGACATCAACATTACAGTGTCGCGTCGTATTCAAGAGTCACTACAAGAAAAAGGCATCAACGCGCTGCTCACCCGCTCTGACGATCGCGAAATCGATTTAGATCCTCGGGTAGTCTTCGCCGAGCGAGCCAATGCGGATGTGTTTGTTAGCATTCACTCCAATGCAATCAGCCTGAGCCGTCCGGACATCAATGGCTTAGAAACCTACTACTACTCGTCGGGATTCCGGTTGGCACAAACGATTCACAACAGCGTTTTACAACAGACTGATTTAAGCGATCGCGGCGTTCGCAGAGCCCGTTTCTACGTCCTAGTCAACACCTCCATGCCTGCGGTACTGGTCGAAACCGGCTTTGTTACCGGACGCGAAGACGCCGCACGGTTTAGAAATCCTGAGGAAGTTAATAAAATTGCCGACGGGATTACGAGCGGCATTCTTCAGTATCTAAACGTCCGCTAGCGTTCCACTGTAAGCTGGAGCTAGTATCTCGAAAATTATCGCTAGCCATCAATAAATGACTTTTCAAACGTCAGAAGGTTAACATCCCGCACTTTTCTTACAAAAGACGAGTAGAGCTGAAAGCTAATGTATTCATATAGAAACCAGCTTTCAGTTTCATTGAAGTTGCCAAAATAGGGACATATGAAGAAACCTTTCGATTGTGAAGGCACGGCAATGCAGTCACTGATGTCATCGTCCGCTAGTAATCGAACTAACCCAAGGTTGGACAGCTCTCCTGAAGATTTAGTGGCCAGTTGGCTAGAAAAGCTTTTGCAACACTTTGGCCTGCGGGATCTAGACATAAGCTCTGATCACAAGCTAGCAGCCCTGCTTGCAGATTGCGGCGAAGACAATCTATCCATCCTCAACCACAGCGCCCCGCTAGCTGAACTCAAGCGCCGTATTATTCGACTAGCAGGCGCTCAGCTAGACAGTGCTTTTATATCTATGGCCCCCAACGTCATCGACGAAGCAGACATCGAAAGGATTACTCTATCAGTCGAAGCCCGACACCTTGAAGGATTAAGGCATCAGGGGGAGGTCTACCGTTTATTAGAAGCGTTCGCCCCTTGCCATCGGTTACAGGCTTTTTGCCTGGGGCAAACCCTCAGCGAACAAATGAGCCCCTACCTCATCACCCGATCGGATGAGCGGTTTGCTGTATGGATCAACATCAGAGCGCTCCCGCAACGTAGCGAGCACAAGCACCTATCGTCTAGTGCCAATATTAACGACTTGGGGCGATGACCCGGATCTTTGCAAGGAATCTCAGTAGTATGAGGGATGTCCAAAATCACCAACGCCGGGTTCTTGGCATAACCAATGACCGAAAACGAAGCGCTAGAAGTTGTCAAGCAGGCCATTTCACCCGACTCTTTGAGCCATGTGCAGGAGGTCGTTTTCAAACAGTCTTGGGCCGGACAACTCTATCCCGAGATTGCTCGCTCGGTTGGCTATCATCCTGAATATATTCGAGATGTTGGGGCTCAGCTATGGCGATCGCTTTCCGACGCAATGGGTCAAAAAGTAACCAAAAAGAACGTTCGCTTCGTTTTAGATCATCTTGCTGAAAAGAAGCTTTTGCCAACAGGCATTGATAAGCAGGATTCGGACAGCTTACAAACAGTTCATTTCCAGGTTGACAACTTGCTAAGCACTGAGGCGACGACCACACAACTTGCATTTCCCAGCATTGGACTTTCCGTAAAGTCCGCTTTCTACTTGCCGCGTCCGCCCGCCGAAGAACAGGCCTTTAGCGAGCTAGAGCGGCCTGGCGGTTTGCTGCGCATTAAAGCCCCTAGCAATACCGGCAAGACGTCTTTGCTGCTAAGGGCTTTGGACTATGCCCGCGCTCAAGGAGCCCGCACGGTGCTCATTAACATTCAAGAGGCCGATACGGCCATACTGGACGACTTGAGCCGGTTTCTACGCTGGTTTTGCCGAAATACCGCCCAGCAGTTAAATATAGACAACAAACTTGATGACTACTGGGATGAAGAGATAGGTCATAAAGTTAGCTGCAAAATTTATTTTAGAGAGTATTTGCTAGCGCAGGACAATGAGCCAGTGGTATTGGCCCTAGACGAAGTCGATCAGCTCTTCGATCATCCAGCGCTGGTGCAGGAGTTTTTACCCATGCTGCGGGTATGGCACGAAGAAGCAATGGAGCTAGCGGTATGGCAAAAGCTACGTCTGGTGCTTTCGTACAATTCAGAAGTTTATGTGCCGCTAAAAATCTCGCAGTCCCCTTTCAACATCGGGCTATCTATTCATCTACCTCCCCTCACAATAGAGCAGGTGCAAACGCTAGCTGAGCGATATAAGTTGAATAGTACAAGCGATGATGAGGCTATTCAGTTCCTCCGCCTGCATTCACTCGTTGCCGGGCATCCCTACTTGATTCAGCTAGCACTTTACTGGATGTCAGAGCGAGGGCTGCCCTTAGCAACGTTGTTAGATGATGCGCACAAGCAGGCGGGCATTTATAGCCACCACTTGAGGCGACACTGGCAAATTATGCAGCGTCAACTTGAGCTAAAAGGCGCTTTAGCGACCGTGCTTAAAAACAGAAAAGAAGGGGCTCAGATAGATACCATGCTGGCCTATCAGCTAGAGCGCATGGGCCTTGTCAAAATGGTTGGCAATACTGCGGTAATTAGCAGCCAGCTTTACTATCTATACTTCAAAGAATTGCTGATAGCTTAGCTGTCAGGCGGCAGCAGATGTTTCGAGGCAAACTTTTACGAGCATTGGTACGAGCATTGGCAAAACTGGTTACAGTAAAAGAACGTTAACTTTCTTTTCACGGGCCAACTTGCTATGCGTGTACTTTTAATGACCGGAAAAGGTGGGGTCGGAAAAACCTCCGTTGCTGCCGCAACGGGCCTGCGCTGCGCAGAAGTTGGCTATAAAACCCTCGTCCTTAGCACCGATCCGGCACATTCACTGGCCGACAGCTTTGATACAGAACTCAGTCACGACCCCAAAGAAATTAAGCCTAACCTATGGGGCGCAGAACTCGACGCTCTTAGGGAACTAGAAGGCAACTGGGGCGCGGTAAAGCGCTACATCACACAGGTATTACAAGCCAGAGGCTTAGAGGGCATTGAAGCCGAAGAGCTAGCCATTCTGCCAGGAATGGATGAAATTTTTAGCCTGGTACGAATGAAACGCCATTATGACGAAAACGAATTTGACGTTTTAATTATCGACTCTGCCCCCACCGGCACAGCGCTGCGTTTGCTGAGCCTGCCAGAAGTCGCAGGCTGGTACATGCGCAAACTCTACAAACCCTTTCAAGCAGTTTCTACAGCGCTGCGTCCGCTAGTAGAACCGTTTTTTCGCCCGGTAGCTGGCTTTTCATTACCGACCAAAGAAGTGATGGATGCGCCGTACGAGTTTTATGAACAGCTAGAAGCGCTAGAGAAAATTTTGGCTGACCCTACTATTACTTCTGTGCGGCTAGTGACTAATCCCGAAAAAATGGTGATCAAGGAGTCGCTGCGGGCACACGCTTATTTGAGCCTGTACAACGTGGGCACCGACATGGTGATTGCGAATCGGATTATCCCTGAGAGCGTTAGCGACCCTTTCTTTCAACGATGGAAAGACCAGCAGACGATATACAAAAAGCAAATTCACGATAACTTTCACCCGCTACCGGTTAAGGAAATTCCGCTCTATTCAGAAGAAATGTGCGGGCTAGAAGCGCTAGAGCGGCTCAAAGTTACGCTGTACGGGGATGAAGATCCTGCTCAGGTCTATTACAAGGAAACGACGCTAAGAGTCGTTCAAGAAGCCAATAACTATAGTCTGGAAGTTTATCTACCCGGCATTCCAAAAGACCAGGTAGAACTGAGCAAAACTGCCGATGAGTTGAATATTCGGATTGGCAATCACCGCCGCAATCTAGTCCTGCCGCAGGCATTAGCAGCGCTTCAACCGTCAGGGGCCAAGATGGAAGATGACTATCTAAAAATTCGCTTCGAGACGACGTAGTGTGCAGAGATGTGGTTATCTGAGTATGTTTACTGAGAGGTTTGTTACAAGAGTTCGACAAAAGTCGGCAGGAAAAGTGGACGACGCTGGCTTTTGCCTATCGCGGCGGCGTTTGAATTATGCTCGTTTTAAGCTACTCTGATGACCATTCTTGTCTCCATCAATTGACCTGTACTATCTACTGAGGTGAGCCTAGCTGTGACCCAATCCCCGTTTGAGCCCTCTGATAACCCCACACCTACCTCGCCGTCAGCAGCCTCTGCACAACGAGACGATACTGCGGCGACAGATGCACGCAGACCGCTCACGTTTGACGAAATGGTGGCATTACTAGTCGCTTTTTTGTCTTTAGGAAGTGTTTTGTTTTGGGGGTTGAGTCGGGGCGGTATGTCGCCTTTTGGTGATTCGTTAGCCAGTGCTAATACACCTCTGGTTTCGCCGCGCTCCTCGGCGCAGCCGTCTAGACGGCCGCTGGCATTTGGTGGAGGAGAACCTTCTGTTGATGTCACGGGTGAAGATAGAGTGGCGGGCACTTTAGAAGGGGCTCAACCAGAAGAATTTCCAGGGCGGGTGCGCAACTCGGCGCGTCGTGAGCTAGAAAATCGCGCCGCTGCTAGACGAGAAGCCAACATCACCCGTCGTCCTTTGTGGGACGATATGAGAGTAGGCGTCGCGGGTGCCGCCGCTGGGATTACGGGTGTCGCAGTCACCCCTGAAGCAGCTACAGCCGAACCTGACTTGGAAACTCCTGCCGATGAAGTCATTCCAGAGACTGAGCCGGACACAGCGGTCACCGAGTCATCTACCCCTTTGTCAGCGGCGGCGACAGCCACGCCTAAAGAAGCGATCGCATTCAATGACCTCCCCGATGACTATTGGGCCAAACCCTACATCGATGCGCTCAGCAGCCGGGGTCTAATTTCTGGTTACGAAGAAGGCGATTTCCGGCCCGACCAGCCCGTGACCCGAGCGCAAATTGCCAATATCGTCTCACGCACCTTCGAGTTGACTGCCGATAAAGAGAACCTGGAATTTTCTGACGTACGCCCTGATTTTTGGGCCAGGGAATCCATTGGGGAAGTCGTCAAGGGCGGATTTATGACTGGGTTCCCAGGCAACACGTTCAAGCCAAACGACCCGGTTACTCGGACTCAGGCGCTAACGACATTAGTGACGGGTCTCGGCATTGAGCAGCCGACTAATATTCAGGCGGCATTATCGCGCTATAGCGATGCCAATGCCATTCCGAAATGGGCTCAGGAAAAAGTTGCGGCGGCGACCGCTGGCGGCATTGTGGTGAACTACCCTACTTTGGAACAGCTCAAGCCAACTGAATCTACCACTCGCGCAGAGCTATCAGCGATGATGTATCAGGCTCTAGCACAAGCAGGCGCGGTGGAACCGATCGACTCTCAGTATGTTGTGCAGCCTTAGTTACGCTTGTGACTAATCCATCGTAATTATCTTAATTCTTGCTTATTCTTGGCCCTGAGGTGTAGCGCGGCGTGATTCGAGCCACCAGGTCAGGGCAACCCAGCCCATAACAATCATCAGGGCCGCGCCGGTAAACTGAGCGGCCCACTTTACCAAGCTAGAAAGCGGGACTAACCGACCTAAAAAGTAGGTCAAACTGACCATAACGGACGCCCAAGTGGCGGCTCCAATGGCATTGCAAAGTAAAAACTTGGGATAAGGCATTCGGGTGATGCCAGCCAAAGGGCCAGCAAATACTCGTAGCAGGGCAACAAATCGACCCAGCAGAACCGCTTTGTCGGCGTTTTCGCTAAAGCGATCGCGCACCCCCACCAAAGTCGTCTCTGGCACCTTCAGCAGCTTGCCAATCCGCAAAAGCAAGGGCCAGCCGCCGTAGTAGCCCACCCAATAGCCGCCGCTGTCGCCGATAATGGCACCTGCGATCGCCGCCGCTAGCACGTAGCCAACCTTCAGCTCATCACTGCCTGCCAAAAAACCGCCCACCAGGGTAACGGTTTCGCCAGGGAGCGGAATGCCCATATTCTCCAGCAAAACTCCGAAGAATATTGCCCAATAGCCATAGTCACGAGCAATATCTTGCACTACTTCCAAAGAAATTAGCTCGTCCATGTAAATCGCTCAGTGATGGGAAGATTGTTAACTTTCTATATACTTACCAATCTTGCCGGGTGATTCCGTAAAGTGTCAATTCGAGATTCACGGAAACAAAGGATTTGCCTTCTATTTATGGTTGCTTTATGGCAGCTTTGTACTGAGCGATACTTCAAGCTTGTTTCAATCTAGTTTGTTTCAATCCAGCTTAGCGGTCTTGGCAAAGCTCGCCATCGAGTTAGCCCCGAGCATTTCGCTGGGGAAAGTGGGCAAGTCTAAGTGATTTTGACCCTTGCGATCGCGCACCGCAAGCCGGTAACTCGTGCTCTGTAGCTCAGCCTGAAGCTGTCGGTTTTCCTGCTGAATTTTAGCCACCCGGTCTTTAACCGCGTTCATCCGCTCAGCAAACTTTTCTTTATAGATTCTGGGCAGCTCTTGCACCACCTGCTCCAACATGCGGGTGCGATCAGTTAGCTCCTGCGTCGTCTGGCGTAGCTGATAAGTTTCTTCATCTCTCTCCTCGATTTGCGTCTGATAGAAGGAGACTTGCTCCTCTAACTTTCGCAACTGCTCACGCAGCGACTGAACTTCCTGCTGATGCTGCTCGGAGATCACCGGCGCAGGCATGTAATCCTGATTTCCTTTCACCAGCCGAAAGAGTTCTTGAGAGAGCTGCTGCACTAGCTGATCGCGCATGGCTAGCTCTTCTTGCAGCCGAGCGATCTCTGAGTGAGTACTGGAACCATTAACACTAGCTGTCTGAGTCATTTGCAAAGCTGTCTCCCCTGTTACGTGATTCTGTATCACTCTTTTACGAGTCATCTTGGATATATACCACTTCCGACTAGAGGCAGAAAACCTAGTGATAACTGAGAAGCCCTGTATTCAAAGCCACAGCGATCTACTTAAGTAGAAAAAAATTGTGCTTCCAAAAAAAACAGACACCCTTTCCTAAGCGTGTCTGTCCTGTTTGAATTCAGTTAAATAGAGCTTAGCTATGGGTCTTAACTACGAACCCAAAGGAGCCGCAGAAGCCGCAGGTTCAGATTCGATGGCGGTATCTTCGCTACCCTCAGCAGGTTCTTCAAAGCGGATAGTGAGGTAGCGAATGACTTCTTCGCTCAGGCGCATGGCTCTTTCCATAGGAGCAATAGCGGTACCCGGAGCCTGGTAGTTCATCTGAATATAAACGCCTTCGCGGTAGCGGTTAATCTCGTAGGCGAGACGACGCTTGCCCCGGTGCTGAGTCTCTAGCATGTCAGCGCCGCTCTCTTTGAGCATATCCTGGTAGCGACTGATGGCCTGATCGACGGTTTCGTCGCCAAGATCGGGCCGCAAAATGTACATGGTTTCGTAAAGCGTACTCATAACTCTAAAATTAAGATCCTTGTGGTCATTAAGGCTTTTATGCTTGATTCACTTTGCCAGGGCTTCTTTGGATATCGCACAGAGGGTGACTCAGTTAGCGAGTTAACAAGCAGGCATAGCGTGGATAAAAGCAAGGGCCTACAATCATACCAAGAACTAGCCCCTTTGAACCGGGGTTAACATGCAGGCTCGCTCAAAACTATAGATAGCAAATATATGGCGCACCGCTACGTCCGAGTTCAGTCGTTGTCAGGGCAGCTTCATTACGGTTTACTTCAAGCCGATCGGCGGGTGCAGGTACTAGATGCACCCCCTTGGCGCAATGGCCAAGCGACTGACGTCGAAATTGCTAAGGCAGATTACAAGCTGCTGGCACCTTGTGCCCCCTCTAAGGTGATTGCGGTGGGCCGCAACTATGCCAAACACGCGGCTGAGCTAGGCAATGATTTACCCAAGCAACCGCTGCTTTTTATGAAGCCACCGACGGCTGTAACGGCTGCGGGTATGCCTATCTTTTATCCGCCGCAGTCCGAGCGGGTAGATTATGAGGGTGAATTGGCGGTGGTGATTGGCGATCGCGTCACTGACTGCGAAATATCAGAAGCTCGCAGCAAAATATGGGGCTACACGATTGCCAATGACGTCACCGCGCGCGACCTGCAAAGACAGGAGAATCAATGGACTCGGGCAAAGGGCTTCGATTCGTTTTGCCCGCTAGGGCCTTGGATTGTGCGGGAAATTCCGGCAGGGGCTCGTTTGCAAACGTTCGTCAATGATGGGGAAGCGCCCTTACAATCGGCGTCTATTGCAGAGATGATCTTTTCTCCAGAGTTTTTGGTCTCTTATATCAGTCAGGCGATGACGCTGCTGCCAGGAGATGTCATTTTGACTGGGACTCCAGAAGGCGTGGGGCCGGTGGTGGTGGGCGATCGCATTCGCATAGAAATAGAAGGCATTGGCAGCTTAAAAAATTCCGTGCTGGCTAAAACGCAAAAAAAAGCGTCAGTCTCTAAAGAGCTGGCGCTTCAGTAATAATGCAGCTACTGTCCAAACAGAGCCGTTAGTAAGGCATCTGCATATTTACAGCTTCTGAGATAGTAGGAATTTCGGCGTAGCGGCCTAGAACCGACTGAGCGACGGCATAGATAACAACCGCCATCCCACCGAGAAACAGAACGTTCAGTAGCGTTTCACCAATAAAGCTGCTAGTAAGCCCTAAAACACTTAAGATCAAGCTACCAATAGAAATCATAAAGCTCACTAATATAGCCTGAAGCACATTGAATCGAATAAATCGGCTAATGTTTGTATTTCTGACCACGAAGACAAACAAAGCAATGAAAATGAAAATTCCGAAGAAGCTATTTTCTATTTGAATCAGTGGCATCAACGGGGTCAAGATTACACTGACTACGGTCAGCGCTTGAGGAACCGACTCTGCTAAAAACCTAAAGAAGTACTCACTCACTTGTAGCGCAGCGGCCAGCGGCATGACGTACGATAGAGCGGCAAATCCTCTATCTAGGGCGGTTGCAGAATCGTTCACAACAGAACTCCTAATACTTCTAAAAATACAAATACCCCAACTGTCAACTAATCGGGATGCCCATAGCATAACGCATCTGTAACCCGTGAGAACCCTAGAGAATGTGGCCCTGAGCTATAGATCTCAACTATGGCTCTGATAAGTCAGCCACTCGAAACCCCATCGTGCATTCGTACTGTGCGGGGATTTTCTCTAACGATTTTTCGACTAGGCGACCGCACCGTAAACGACCCTGGTGCCAGCGGGGTAAACCGCTTTGGCTAGCCATCGGACAACTCTGACACACGGTAGCAGGGGGCAACAGCCGATCTTCCATGAGAATGACTAGCATAGGTCATCGCTCCATCCGAGATTATGCCAATTGAAAGGCCCTGCCTGTAACTGCTGTCTATGACCTGAGGATCAATCGAGCAGGGTCAATCAAGTGCTTTTATATTAGGCTACCTATCTGAAGAATCTGTATGGGTTTTTACACAGCTTCAGCGCGCCTTAATATTTCTACCGACATTTTTGGTATTTACAACTAGCACGCCTAAGAAGTTGAGACCGTATTTTCTTTCGCAGAACCACCGTTAGATGAACTTTCAGACGAACTGTTTGAAGCGTTTTGACGGTCAGCGCGAAGTGTCTTGGTCAAGATAGGCTTAGGCGTTGGCTTTGCCTGATTGCCCGCATATTCTTCTGTTCGCAAATGGCTAGGCCGCGCCTGGTCATAAGCCATTTGTAAGGCGGCAGCCGCGATGGTACGAATATCGTACTCTTCACCTAACTGCGAGACAATAGGCAAAAAAGAAGCGACTCGCTCGCTGGTGATCGCTTCGCGAACTTTAGACTGAAGCTTCTCTAGGTTACGGGCAGCAATTTGAGCCTGGGTTGGCACATTACAATACTCGATCTTCTTTTTGAAGCGCTTTTCCACGCGAGTCAGTTTGTATTTTTCTAGCGGCAGTACGATAGAAACGGCTCGGCCTTCTTTGCCTGCCCGTCCGGTACGCCCAATCCGATGCACATAGCTATCGAGATTATCGGGCAGCTCGTAGTTGATGACGTGGGTGAGGTCATCAACATGAATACCGCGTGCGGCAATATCAGTGGCAACCACCCAGCGCACCTGACGCTGACGAAACCGCTGCAACAGTCGCTCTCGCTGAGACTGGTTCAAATCGCCATGGTACTCGTCGGCGCTATGGCCTGCCGCTTGTAGCTGACGAGTCAGGTCGGCGGCAGTGCGGCGAGTGCGCACAAAAATAATGGCCGTTTCCGGATCTTCTATTTCTAAAATGGGCATCAGCGCTCTGGACTTGCTCCAACCGGCAGGTACGACGTAGGCAACTTGCTTAATTTGGGTAGTAGAGGCTTTTTGGGGTTCGACACTGACGGTGACAGGAGACTTTAAAAAGCGCGTGGAGAGCTTTTGGATTGCCGATTCCATCGTTGCCGAGAAGAAGGCGGTCTGGCGGTCGTCGGGGGTGTAAGACAGAATTTTCTCAACATCTTGAATGAAGCCCATATTGAGCATTTCATCGGCTTCATCTAACACCATCATGCTGAGACGGTCTAGCACTAGGCCCCCTCGGTCAATCAGGTCAATCACCCGGCCAGGGGTGCCGACCACGACTTGAGAGCCTCTTCTGAGATGCTTTAGCTGCTGCCCAATCGACTGCCCGCCATATACAGAGGTCACCTGTAGCCTACGGTCAACCGTAAAGCCTTGCATAGCTTTGCTTACCTGCATAGCTAGCTCGCGGGTAGGGGTAAGTACCAGCGCTTGAACATAGTGATTAGTCGCGTTGACCTGTTCTAAAATCGGTAGCGCAAAAGCTGCCGTTTTACCTGTTCCCGTTTGAGCTAGGCCAACGACATCGTGGCCAGATAATAGTTGGGGAATGGCCTGAGCTTGAATTGCCGTGGGCTCGGTGAAGCCCATCTTGGTGAGCGCCTCGACGCGAGTTGAAGACAGTCCTAAGTCAGAGAATGAAGAGGTCATGCGGTTCTAGATGTAAAAGTGAGCGGATTAAGCAGGTAGACAAATCAGTCAGATGCTTAAGGGAGGTTAGCTAGCACTGAGGGCCGCTGGTATGGCTTCGGCTCCTGTTGAGGAATCGGCAGCAGCAATAGTGCCAAACAAGTCGTAGGTATCTGCGGCATCTAAGGTGACCGGGACAATTTGGCCAAGAGCAGCCTGCCCTTTTACATAAACGAGGCCATCGACGTCCGGTGCAAACCGAGCGCTGCGACCAATGAGTTCACCAGTAGAAGGATTTTCTTGCTCAATTAGAACACTGACAACCTTGCCAACTTGAGCCTGGTTGCGCCGAAATGAGATGTCTTGCTGGGCTAGCATGAGCGCTTCACGGCGAGCTTCTTTGACGCTTTGCTCGACCTGGTTGGGGAGGTCGTAGGCAGCGGTGCCCGCTTCTGGAGAGAAGGTAAAGACGCCAATGTGATCGAAATGGTGGCGCTGGATGAAGGCTTTGAGATGCTCGAAGTGCTCGTCAGTTTCGCCAGGGAAGCCAACAATAAAGGTGGTTCGTAGCACAGCATCGGGCAGGGCGGCCTTGAGGTTCTCGATAATGGTGTCGTTAACCTGTCCTTGCCAGGGTCGGTTCATGGACTTAAGCACGGCAGGATGAGAGTGCTGCAAAGGCAGATCCAGGTAAGGCAGTGCGTTGGGGGTTTCTTGAATAGCCTGAATGACGGCGGGTGTGAGACCGGTGGGATAGGCATAATGCATTCGCACCCACGGGACGTCTACTTCACCGAGGGCGCGCAGGAGTTCGGCGAGTTGGGGCTTGCCGTAAAGATCAACGCCGTAGTTGGTGGTGATTTGGGAAATGAGGATGATTTCTTTGACACCTTGGGCTGCGAGCTGGTGGGCTTCGGCGACGATGGATTCGATTGGGCGCGATCGCTGCTTTCCTCGCAGGTGCGGAATAATGCAAAAAGCACATTTGTAATCGCAGCCTTCGGCCACGCGCACATAGGCCACGCCTTCTGAAGTTGTGCGGTAGCGCGGCACCGTTTCATCGGCAATATAAGTTGGCTCGGCTGAAACGGCTTTGACCCGTTCACCCGCTTCAGCCCGCTCGATTACGTCAACTATTTTGTGATAGTCTCCTGTACCTACCAAGGCAACAGCCTCGGGGATTTCTTCTAGCAGCTCATCTTGAAAATGCTGAGCCAGACAGCCAGTAATGACAATTTTCTTATCCGCTTCGGCCAGTTCTACTAAGGTGCGAACGGACTCTTCTCGGGCGGCTTGAATAAAGCTACAGGTATTGACAATCACATAGTCGGCGAGTTCTTCGTTCGCATCGACGCCATAGCCTGCCTTGACCAACAGGCCGAGCATATGCTCGCTATCAACTCTATTTTTTTCGCAGCCTAGATGTGAAATCGCAATGGTGGGTTTGCGTCCCATGAAATACTCTCTTGCTCTTCTGTCCCACCAGCGGTATCCCAGTAGATGCCAAAAGCTTTATATTTACATCGAAAGCATAACATAACTACACAATCGACAAGGGGAAAACACCTGGTGCCTGATCTCAGCTTTACTTGAGCACACTTCTAAAGGATAGTCCCAGGCGACAAGCGCGAAACTCTCAGGCCAAACCCTTAGCATTGACTGTTAATGTAGATCGAGACCTTGCTCCATACAACTACTAACGTGACGAGTCCGAGATAAGAACCCCGTGGACTTAACCCAAATTTTTAAGACGGCCAATCCCGTAATTGGTGTGATTCATCTGCTGCCGCTGCCAACGTCTCCCCGTTGGCAAGGCGACCTACAGGCGATTATTGCCCGCGCTGAGCAAGAGGCAACGGCATTGGCTTCGGGCGGTGCTCATGGTCTGATTGTCGAAAATTTTTTTGATGCGCCTTTCCCCAAGTCTCAAGTAGACCCGGCGGTAGTGAGTGCAATGACTTTGGTCGTGCAGCGGGTGAAGCAGTTGGTGACGTTGCCGATTGGGCTAAATGTGCTGCGCAACGATGGGCATAGTGCGCTGGCGATCGCAGCCTGTACAGGTGCAAGCTTCATCCGGGTAAACGTCCTCACGGGTGTAATGGCGACTGACCAGGGCCTGATTGAAGGTGAGGCTCACGAGCTGTTGCGCTATCGCCGCGAACTGGGCGCTGACGTCAAAATATTTGCCGATGTGCTAGTGAAACATGCCCGGCCCTTGGGCGCACCTAATTTGACAGCAATCGTGCAGGATACGATTCAGCGAGGATTGGCTGACGGGGTGATTTTGTCGGGATGGGCTACGGGGCGTCCGCCGAGTGTGGAAGATTTGGCGGCGGCAAGGGCAGCAGCGGGTGATATGCCTGTGTTTATTGGCAGCGGCGCTAACGTAGATAATATTGCTAAGCTGGTGCGCTCGGTGGATGGCGTTATTGTCTGTAGTTCGCTGAAGCGCAAGGGGCAAATTGAACAGCCGATCGATCCGGTGCGGGTGCGTGAGTTTGTGACGGCGATGGGGCTAGGTCTGAGCGCCCAAGAAGTAGCGCGCGCTGTAGAGGCTGCGCCTAATCATTCGATGGCCGTTCGCTAGCCGAAAAGAGCCAGTTTTACAGTTGTGACAGAACCTTTGTTCAATCTGGGTATTTTTGTCTAAGATCCCCTTGGGGCAATGCTCCTAAAATTTCAATTGCTGTTGATATTTAAGATTTACTCGCCAGGCATCGCTATGAGACGTCGTCGCCAAGAAACGCTTTGGATCCATCGTTGGTCGCGCCCTGTTATCGGGATTATTGCTGCTATCGGCGCTGCGGGTACGGGCTACCTGACTGCCGTCAAGCTGATGAATCAGACGGCGGCTTGTTTGGGAGGGTGCGATCGCGTTCTTTCGAGCGCTTGGGCTCAAATATTCGGCCTGCCCCTGACGCTATTTGGCTGCTTGGCCTATCTTTCGATGCTGGTGCTGGCGGTAACACCGCTGTTAGTAAACGCCGAGAAAAACAAAGAGCAGCGGGCTAAACTAGAAGGCTTAACCTGGCCGCTGCTGTTTGTCGGAGCCACCGGCATGATGACGTTCAGCGGTTTTTTGATGTACATCTTAGCAACTGACATCAAAGCAACCTGTCTGTACTGCATGGCGTCGGCCACGATGACAGTGACGATGTTTGTATTGACGTTGCTAGGCCGTCGGTGGGACGATCGCGGTCAGCTTTTGTTTACCGGGGCCATCGTCGGGATTGTGGCGCTGGTAGGCACGTTTGGGATTTATGCGGTGCCGGGTGGGCCGCTGAGTTCGGGGACGCAGGCAGCGGCGACGGTAGAGGGCGCTGGCCCGGCTGTGACGACGGCTTCGAGTGCAGCGGAAATTGCCCTGGCAAACCACTTGAGTGAGATAGACGCGAAAATGTATGGCGCATACTGGTGCCCGCACTGCCATGACCAAAAGCAGTTGTTTGGCGCGGATGCGGCTAAGCAAATTCCCTATGTTGAATGTGCCCCAGATGGTTTGAATTCGCAGACAGCGGCTTGTCAGGCGGTGCCTGAAATTAAGGGCTTCCCGACTTGGGAAGTGAATGGTCAGTTTCTAGAAGGATCGCAAACGCTAGAGTCACTGGCGGCGGCGTCGGGCTATGACGGGCCGATGGACTTTATTAATGGCTCCGGTGGATTAGGTGGCTCTTCCGAAGAGGGCTAATGCCTTTTGAGGTCTAGCTTGGCGGTGAGTTCGCTGCGGATTTGGCGCATGATAGAAGCTTCATCGAGATCGGCAAGGATGCTGGCGACGACGGATTTGGGGCTATCTGTGCCCCAAGTGGCTCCATTGGCGAGGTAGGTTTTGGTGACTTGGGCGATCGCATAAGTAGACACCCCCGACACCGCCGCCTGCGTCAAAGCCACCGACACATAAGGCGTTGCCGTCAGTCCGCCAGTAGGGATAGAAGCTGCGGCTAAAGCGCTTTTGAGTCCGCTTAAACCAAAGCTCACCACCAATTCACTGACCGTCAGGCCCCCCATCGCTAAAGCAATTTTCTTCAGCAATTGGGCCGCGCCATGCTGAGTCATCTCAATGTTATACAAGCGAGCTAAAGACACAATTAGCGCAATGTCGATGGCCGCGCCGCTGAGCAGATCGATCATCATCACCGGGTTGAGCGCGACGGCAATCGATTTGGTGATGACGGTTTTCCAGATGGTGTCATCGGCAGCGCGATCGCGTATCACCAGCTTTTGAGCTACCACCTGCTCGTTAATTTCATTGGCATATAGCAGCGTATTTAGCGCCACCAAAGCTTTGCCCTCCCGCTGCAATATTTCTAGAATTTTGAGCTTCAAATCGCTGACATCGGCGGCCCCTTGCTGCCGTTGAGTTTTTAGCTGGCCGTCGGCCTGGCGAACGGCTTTAGTCACCAGTGGCGCAGCGGCGGCGGTAATGATATTTTCGGCAGGTAGCAAATCAGCTAAACGATTTTCTCGCAGCGTAGCGAGGATTTGCTCGCGATCGGCGGCGGCGTAGTGATCGACTTTATTAAAGACTAAGAGAATAGGCTTTCCTGCCTGGCGCAGCTCATTGAGCGCGGTGTATTCAAGCTGGGTGAGGTCTCCGGCAATCACAAATAGGATGAGGTCGGACTGGCGAGCAATTTTTTGGGCAAGTGCCTGCCGCTGATCGCCACCGACTTCGTCAATACCGGGCGTATCAATTAGCTCTACTTTGGATGCCTGCGGCGATGCCTGTGATGCACACAGCGTCGCCCGATGGACATTGCTTAAATCAGAGTTTGGCAGCAGGGAATCGGCTTCATTTGTTTTCCACAGAACGCTTTCAGCCTGCTGAGTGACGCCATGCAGCGGCCCAGTTTGAAAGATCGGCTGGCCAACGAGGGCATTCAGCAAAGAGGATTTGCCTCGACCCACCATGCCGAATGCGGCGATATGCACCACCTGGTTTTCTAGCTTGCGCAACACAGCTTGAAGATGGTTGATATCAGTTTCTAGCCCGGCCCTTTCGCGGGGGGAAAGGTCGAGCTTTTCGATCAGCTTGGTGACGGCTGCGATCGCCTGGCTATAGCGCAAATCGTCTGTGAGCTGATCGAAGGAATTTGACGAGTCCATAGGGAACAGAAGGAAGACCAGGTAGCTTCAAAAATAGCTTTAAAACCGAAAACACAGCCGAGAGCGGTGATGGAGACGTAATGAGATGAGAGAATAAAAATAGTTGATATATGGCAGTACCAAGGAGCTTGGCCTATGGAGTTTGAGAGTAAAGCGCAGCAAGCCTGCTACAAGAGAATTGTGCCTTGGATAGAAGACCTATTTGGCGAGGCCGCTGTGGTCTTTGAAGATGAGCCTTTGTTTATTGTCACCATTGGCTCGGCAGTGGCCTCTACCAGGGTGGTGCCGTGGGGCGAAAATGACGCATTAATTACAACACGCTCTTTTGTGGTGACCGATATCACGATTACACCGGAGCTAAGCTACTACTTGCTGCGGGCAAACAACGGCATTCACTTTGGCCGGTTTGCGCTAGACAACGAAAACGACATTGTGTTTGAACATAGTCTGGTGGGCTCTACCTGCGATCAAATTGAGCTAAAGCACTCGGTGACCACAGTCATTCGCATTGCCGATGACTATGATGACGAAATCGTGGCCCGCTGGGGCGGTCAAAGGGCGTTGGAGCGCTGGTCATCTTGATAAGGCTTGAAGCAATCTAATCTTGTAGATGTGATTGGATCTAGCGGCACCGTATCAGAAGTCGTTAATGGAAAACGAGAAATTAGTAAAACGCAAGCGCGTAATCTAGGTGAGCTTTTTAACGTGTCTTACAAACTCTTTCTGTAAGCTTACATGGGCAAGAAAATCTGATAAAGACATACAAGCATAGGTAGCTGCTCAAGATTTTGAAGATTGAGTACTACTTGTACAGCAACTATTGCTCATAGATAACTTCTAATTGCCGAATTTGAGCGAATAAAAATATGTCGATTAGCGATCTGTTAGGCTTAGATGCCTCCGAGCTTTCAACTGTACAGATGTGTCTGCGATCGCTCATCGTATACATTGTGGCACTGCTGATGGTGCGCATTGTGGGCAGTCGGCGGTTCGCCGGGAAATATGCGGCGGTCGATATCATCTTAGGCATTACGCTGGGCGCAACCTTGAGCCGAGGGATCAATGGCTCGGCTGCCTTTTTTCCCACATTGGCGGCAGGGCTTACGCTGGTGGGTCTGCAC
>JBAQZP010000012.1:0-150955 GCA_049791095.1 Phormidesmis sp. | reverse complement strand
GGCGAATGGAGACGTTGTCCGCGACGGAGAGTTTACCGTTGACGACGAAGCCGTCATCACCGCCGCCGATGCCGACGTAGTTGTAGGTAGGTGCTTCAGTGCTACGAACAATCTGAGCTTGAGCGCCGAAGGGGATGGAGAGAAGGGCAGCGGCAGCAAGACCAAGCGGAGCCCAAATACGAGAGAGTTTCATGGTGTTTTCCTCAAAAGGTTTAGAGAACAACAACGCAAAAACGTTGTAGGAGTGGATTTGGAACTTCTGTGGCCTGTACGCTTTTTTTGTGGCTGATCCAACGGGTTTCCCTGGGGGCGGCACTCAAAAAGGCAAGGTTAAGAAGGCTGCGAATGAAAGTGTTGTTTAGGTTAGCTGTTTAGCTTGGATGTGTTTGTTTCGTTTCGCATGTTTAAGTTGTATCTGATGGGGCTATGGGTTGCGCAAATGGCATGGACACTTTGCATGGGTGGACTAGCTAATATCTACCTCTATCGACGTAAAACCGTTGATTTATACTGTGCCAATTGGGCTTAATGGCCGAAGCAGCTTAGGGTGGAAGCCTCATCGAGAAAGCACCTTGGATAGGTAGATGCCTGTCCTATAAAAGAGAAATGCTGCTACGACGCTATTGTGTTGGAGGGGAAATTTTTAGAAATTGAAAGGCTGGGGTTTTATGAATGGGTTAGTGAAGGGAGCGGATGGGCGCGATCGCTGCTGGTGGTCTGGTGATAAAGCTGACTATCTGGCCTACCACGATGATGAATGGGGCGTGCCGGTTGCTGATGATGAGCGGCTGTTTGAGAAAATTTGCCTGGAGGGCTTTCAATCTGGCTTGAGCTGGCTCACTATACTGCGCAAGCGAGAGAACTTTCGGGCCGCTTTTTCTAGATTCAACTTTGAGCAGGTAGCCCGCTATCAGCAGGCGGATGTAGAGCGACTGCTTCAAAACAAGGGGATTGTTCGCCATCGCCGCAAAATAGAGTCAGTGATTAACAATGCCGGTAGAGCTTGTGCCTTGACCGATGAATTTGGTTCGCTGGCGGCTTACTTTTGGCGCTACGAGCCCAAGCCGTCGGCCCGACCTGAGCAGTGCGATTATGAAACGCTGATGACTTTGACGAAGACGCCTGAGTCAACAGCGATGAGCAAGGACTTGAAAAAGCGAGGTTGGTCTTTTGTCGGGCCGACGACAGCTTATGCCTTTATGCAGTCGGTGGGGATGGTGAATGACCATGTGGAAGGCTGTGAGTGGCGATCGCGCACTCAACAGCTACGCCAGCAATTCAGCCGTCCTTTCTCGTCTTGAGGCACGCCGTCAATCAAAAAGCTGGCTGGGCCAGCGTTAAAACGACCCAACCAGCTTTTAAGTAAAGTAAAGCAGCGCTCGAAAGCGCTTTTGCCTATTTTCTGCGTTTTTGAGAGACTCCGAGCGCGGCAATAGTTAAGGTTCCAAGAACGCTGGCAGGCTCGGGTACCGACTCTGGCTCGGGTAAGTCGGGCGCTGGCTCAGGTAGTGATGGGACTGGTGTGGGCTCAGGGGTGGGCGCTGGCTCCGGCGTGGGTGTGGGAATAGGTGTCGCGGCAGGCGTGGGTGTTGGGGTAGGGGCAGGCTCGGGTGTTGGGGTGGGGGTAGGCTCGGGAGAGGGGACGATGACTTCTGTAATTGGCTCTAGCAGGTCGTCTGGTAGTTCGGCGTTGAAGGAAATATTGTCAATGAGGAAATCGTATATGCCTTTGTCAAAGGGAAACACCTCTGCTGCGGAAGTGTCAGCCGTTACTGTGATCCGCTTACCGGCTGCTTGAAATCCAATCTTTTGAAATCCGCTGCGCAAGTTAGAGCCTAAAGAAAATGTTGATGAATTGCCGATATCGTCTGCAACTGTGTAGTTGAGGTTGCTGATAGGCAGCCCGTTGAAAACATCCAGGAAGAAGTTTTTGATGGGATTGTCGAACTCAATGATTAAGGGATTTTGCCGGGTAAAGTTATCGGCGACGCCAGCGTTGACTGCATTATTCGCCGTTCCATAAGCTGATGACTGGTTTGCAGGTGAATTGGTGGCGTTAGTCAGAATGACCCCGCCGCGAAATTGAGCGTTACCAGCTTCTGTTGAGATATTCAACGTTTTAGCATCGCCTGCTGCAATGAACGATCTAGGCCCAAAAAGCCCCTGATCGTCAAAATTGATGACAGCGGCAATAGATGGCGTACCGAAGCCTAGAGCAGCCGCAACAGAAAAAGTGCTCAGTAGGCAAACTTTCTTCATGATGTTTTATCAGGATCAAGATCGAGGTCAGTGATTTTGCGGATACACCAGTTTCGATCCTAGTGGTGGTGAAAGAAAAATCAATAATTCTTGATAGGCGTTTTACTAAAGTTTCATAAAACATCAAAAGTGTACGGATATTAAGCGGTTTTTCCGGACATCGCTAGCGACGGGCCGCTGTGGATGTAGAGAACGAGTCTTAGTCGCTCAGAGCACAAATTTCTTTTGCCCCCTTAACCCCAGTGTCACGATCAGGGAGAATAGAAATATTAAATTTTTCAAAGCCCCCTTTAAGACATCGCCCCATTAGCGCTGACGTTTTATAGCTTTGAAGTGTAGACGTATTAGGACACCGCTCCATGACAGCAGCCCAAATTAAGCCTAAGTCCACTTTTCCTATCGATTTAAGCGCCTACAAGCGCATTAGCCTTGACCCCTCGACCCCTAAGTTGACTGACGAGCAGCGAGAGGCGCTCAAGGCCAATATCCAACTTTGCCGCGAAGCCATTGTATTTTTTACGGCTACCGGTGGTGCTAGAGGCGTCGGTGGCCATACGGGTGGCCCTTACGACACCGTGCCCGAAGTGATGATTATGGACGCGCTGTTTCGCGGCAATCCTGATAAGTTTGTACCCACTTTCTTTGATGAGGCTGGTCATCGCGTCGGTACTCAATATCTGATGGCGACGCTGAATGGTGATTTGCCTGCTGAGGAGCTGGTGAAGTACCGGGCGGCTGATTCTAAGCTGCCTGGCCATCCTGAGCTAGGGCTGACGCCGGGTGTAAAGTTTAGCTCGGGCCGTCTGGGTCACATGTGGCCGTTTGTGAATGGTATTGCTCTGGCGAATCCTGGGAAGACCACCTTTTTGCTGGGTTCTGATGGCGCTCAGCAAGAAGGCGATGATGCTGAGGCCGCTCGTCTGGCAGTCGCTCAAGGCATTAACGTAAAGCTAATTATTGACGACAACGATGTGACGATCGCAGGTCATCCTTCTGAATATTTGAAAGGCTATAGCGTTCAAAGCACCCTAGAAGGCCATGGCCTGAAAGTGCTGGTGAATGATGGCGAAGATATTGATGCGCTGTATGCAAATATTTGTGAGGCGATCGCAACCGATGGCCCCATCGCCGTCATCTGTAAGCGTCCCATGACCGTCGGCATTGAAGGCTTGGAAGGCACTACCCACGGGCACGACGTCATTCCGACTGATTTGGCCATTAAATACCTCGAAAAGCATGGCCGTCAGGCGGCTGCCGACTATCTCAAGAGCATCGAGAAACCTAAGCATAGCTATGAATTCTTGGGCTCTAGCGATGAAGTGGGCTCCAACCGTAACGTCTTTGGTCAAGTTGCGGTAGAAGTGCTGGGCAAAATGAGCGACGCCGAGCGCAAAGAAAACGTGCTGGTGGTTGACTGCGACCTGGAGGGCTCTTGCGGCCTCAACCACATTCATAAGGCGTATCCTGAAATCTTTGTCAGCGGCGGCATTATGGAACGAGGAAACCTGTCTGCGGCGGCAGGTTTTGGCATGGCAGAAGGGAAGCAAGGCATTTTTGCCACCTTCAGCGCGTTTTTAGAAATGTGCATTTCTGAAATCACGATGGCCCGGCTAAACAAAGCCAATTTGCTCTGTCACTTCTCCCATTCGGGCATTGATGACATGGCCGATAATACCTGCCACTTCGGTATCAACAATATGTTTGCCGATAATGGACTGGATGATGGTTATGAAACCCGGCTGTACTTCCCGGCAGATGCGAATCAGATGAAGGCATGTGTGGAGAAAGTTTTCCATCAGCCAGGCATTCGCTTTATCTTTTCGACTCGGGCCAAGGTACCGATGCTGAATGATGCTGATGGCAAGGCCCTTTACGCCGATGGCTATGATTTTGTACCGGGTAAAGACGAGGTCGTTCGCGAAGGCACAGATGGCTACATTGTCAGCTTTGGCGATGGCCTGTACCGCGCTTTGGATGCGGTTGAAAGGCTAAAGCAGGAGGGCTTGAATATTGGCCTAATCAACAAATCTACGCTCAACGTGGTCGATGAGCAGATGATGGAGAAGGTCGGTCAGTCGCCTTTGGTCATGGTCGTCGAGTCGTTTAACGAAAAAACTGGTTTGGGGGCTCGCTATGGCACCTGGCTGCTAGAGCGGGGCTATACGCCTAAGTTTGCCCATGCGGGAACGCATGAAGAAGGCGGCGGCGGCCTTTGGGAGCAGTTCTATCATCAGGGGTTAGATCCTGAAAGCATTATGCAAAAGGTAAAGAAACTGGCTGGCAAATAGGCCCGGTTGCTAAGTGATTGCCTGTGCCCGAGCGGGTATAGGCAATTAATAATGAATCGGCTCTCTTGACTGAACAGTTGAGAGGGCTTTATTTTTTTCAGGTGAGTTGCGGGTGTATGATCGGGAATAGCCCTACAGATTTTTTTGGAGCGATCGCACCATGCCCGCAGAATACATTACAGATGAAGCCGCATTCGATGCCTTAATAAAAGAAGAATCTGTGGTGGTAGTAGACTGTACAGCGAGCTGGTGTGGCCCTTGTAAACTGGTTGCACCCTTAATGGATCAGCTTTCGGAAGAGTACGACGGTAAAGCCAAAGTATCGAAGCTGGACTTGGACTCTAACAAAGCAGTGGCCAAGCGATTTGGCATCAAGAGCATTCCTGCGGTGATGATGTTTAAAAATGGCGAGCTGATGGATACGCTGGTGGGGGTCAAGCCCTACGCCACATTTAGCGAATCAGTGGCCAGCTACCTGTAGTCGTACAGATTTTAGTCTTTATAGATAGACGGAGCCTCCCTGGTAGACAACTGGAAGCTACCGTCTTTTTTTTCTCTTTTTTACTTTTTGCTTTCACTGAAATATGAATCGCTCCGATAAGCCAGATCCCAATTTGATTACGCTGTCACCTACGACCCTGTTCGCTATCTTGTTTGCGTTGCTATTTATTCCACTCCTGCTGACGGGATTTATTTCCCAGTAGGGTGAGCGAGATGTGTCGCTTTTAAAAGCAGTCGTCGGTACAGATTGTGGGTAAGGTAGTCTGTTTGAATTTTGCTAATCGATGCCCATAGGCGGCGTTGCTGATAGATTAGTTTGCAGTTTTGAGGAGTCTTAGTATGTGCGGAATTGTTGGTTATA
The DNA here is from genome assembly GCA_049791095.1 of Phormidesmis sp. Taxonomy (GTDB): domain Bacteria; phylum Cyanobacteriota; class Cyanobacteriia; order Phormidesmidales; family Phormidesmidaceae; genus Phormidesmis. The sequence continues at coordinate 145,546 of JBAQZP010000012.1, read as the reverse complement.
TTGGCACCCGAGCCGCCAGCGGTATTTTGATCGAAGGCTTAAAGACGCTGGAATACCGAGGGTATGACTCGGCAGGTGTGGCGACCGTCGCTGAAGGGAACTTGCAGCGGACGCGGGCAAAGGGCAAGCTGATTAATCTGCAAACTAAGCTAGAAGGGCTAGAAGATCCAGCCCGATTGGGCATTGGCCATACGCGCTGGGCCACTCATGGCAAGCCAGAAGAGCACAACGCCCACCCCCATACGGATACGAAAGCGCGAATTGCGGTGGTGCAGAACGGCATCATCGAAAATTATCGTGAGCTGCGCGAGGAGCTGAAGGCAAAGGGCCATGAGTTTCGCTCGGATACAGATACTGAAGTGGTGCCGCATTTGATTGCGGAGTATTTGAAAAACCCGTCAGGTGATGCTGTACTGACAGCGCAGTCTGAATTTTTAGAAGCGGCTCGCCAGGCTGTGAACCGCTTGCAAGGCGCGTTTGCCTTGGCAATGATTTCAGTTGACTTTCCAGATGAGCTAGTGGTGGTGCGCCAGCAGGCTCCCCTGGCGATTGGATTTGGTCAAGGTGAGTTTTTCTGTGCGTCGGATACGCCAGCGATTATGCCCTACACCCAGGCGGTGCTGACGCTAGAGAATGGTGAGGTAGCGAGGCTGACGCCGATGGGCGTGGAGGTGTATGACTTTGCGGGGCAGCGACTGAAGAAGCATCCGCGAACCTTGAACTGGAACCCCATCATGGTGGAAAAGCAGGGGTTTAAACACTTCATGCTCAAGGAGATTTATGAGCAGCCGGGTGTCGTACGCACTTGTCTAGAAACGTATTTGGATACGGACTGGGAGCCAGAAAGCGGGAAGTCGCCTATTCACCTGGACTTGCCCGATATTTTGCTAGATGACATACAGCACATTCAAATTTTGGCCTGTGGTACGAGCTGGCACGCGAGCCTGGTGGGCAAATATTTACTAGAGCAGGTGTCGGGCATTCCGACCTTTGTGCAGTATGCATCGGAGTTTCGCTATGCGCCTGCACCACTGATGCCGAATACGCTAACGATTGGGGTAACGCAGTCAGGAGAGACCGCAGACACACTGGCGGCGCTAGAGATGGAGCAAATGCGCCGGCGGGAGAGTGGAGATGACCGCTATGCGCCGCACATGCTGGGGATTACGAACCGGGCCGATAGCTCTTTGAGCCGCTTGATTCCCAATATTCTAGATACCAAAGCCGGGATGGAAATCGGGGTGGCGGCGACAAAGACGTTTGTCGCTCAGCTCATGTCTTTTTACTTTTTGTCTTTGGAGCTGGCCTACCGGCGCAAGTCGATTTCGCTAGCGCGGCTGGCGGAAATTATTAAGGGGATGCGGCAGCTACCGGCTCAGCTAGAGCTGGTGCTAGAGAGTCAGGAACGCTATGTGGAAGAGCTGTCTCATGATTTTTCTGAGACGCGAGACTTTATCTTTATAGGGCGAGGGATTAACTACCCGATCGCACTAGAAGGCGCACTGAAGCTGAAGGAGATTAGCTACATTCACGCTGAGGGCTATCCGGCGGGTGAGATGAAGCATGGGCCGATTGCGCTGCTCGATGAGAAAGTGCCGGTAGTTGCGATCGCCACCCCAGGCACCGTCTACGAAAAAGTACTTTCCAACGCCCAAGAAGCTAAAGCCCGCGACGCCAGGCTAATTGGCGTAGTGCCGATGAACGACGCTGACGCCGAAGAAACCTTTGATGCAATCCTGCCCGTTCCGGTTGTCGATGAGCTGCTGTCACCGGTGCTGACCGTCGTCCCTGTACAGCTACTGTCGTACCACATCGCAGCGCGCCGGGGCCTGGATGTCGATCAGCCTCGCAACCTCGCGAAGTCCGTCACGGTTGAGTAGCGCTGATGACGGTCAGAGGGGGTATTTTGTATCCTGGGCTACAAAATTCTCAGGAAAAACTCATGAAACTCTGACATTGCTTTCAGATAGGATTCAGTGAAGGCTCAGGAGTCGCTGTCACTTTAGTAAGTATCGAACTAAAACAATTCGGTGCTTAATTTAGGAGACACTCTTATGAAACGCTTTATCCTTTCTGCTTCAGTGGTTTTGCTAGGCATAACTGCTTTTACGCCTATAGCCTCTGCCAAGCAAGCTTCCACATCTGGTCAACTATCAGAAGGTGCAACCATTCATAACCTGGTTCAATACAACCGCAGTGAGCGGGATAAGAAATAATCATCTATCTGAACATGTTTGCGACAGAGGTCAGGGCTTTAGGGTCTTGGCCTCTGTTTTTGGTATGAACCGCGCTTGATGAGGCTTGTATGAGACAATTTTGATGAAATGATGTAGCTTGACTGCTCGCTACTGCTAATAAGGATCGCCTTGGCCTATGAAAGCAATTGTTGTGGGAAGTGGCGGGCGTGAACATGCGTTGGCCTGGAAGCTGTTGCGATCGCCCAATATCACCGAAATCGTTTGCATCCCCGGCAATGGCGGTACCGCCCTGCTGCCCGGCTGTCGCAATGTGGCCATGTCGCCAAATGATGTGGAAGGGATCGCCCGCTGCGCCCTCGTCAACAACATGGCGTTTGTGCTGATTGGCCCAGAACAACCGCTGGCCGAGGGCCTGGCAAACTCGCTACGAGCAAAGCAAATCAAAGTATTTGGCCCCAATCAAGATGGTGCGCAGATAGAGTCGAGTAAGGCATGGGCTAAAGCGCTGCTGGTTGAGGCAACTGTACCGACTGCTGAGTCTGAAGTTTTTACAGATGCGGCAAGTGCGATCGCCTATGTCCATCAGCAGGGCGCACCGATTGTGGTAAAAGCCGATGGACTGGCGGCGGGGAAAGGGGTGACGGTGGCCAGAGAAGTGGCGGCGGCGATCGCCGCTATTGAGTCCATTTTTAGCGGTCAGTTTGGGGCGGCGGGCGATCGCGTCGTGATCGAAGAATTTTTGCAAGGCCAAGAAGTGTCGGTGCTAGCGGTGACCGATGGCCATACCATTCGTCCGCTGCTGCCCGCCCAAGACCACAAGCAAATAGGCGAGGGTGATGTGGGCCCCAACACGGGCGGTATGGGAGCCTATGCGCCGACGCCGGTAATGCCTGCCGAGCTGCTGGCGCGGGTACAGGCAGAGGTGCTAGAGCCGACCTTGCAGGGGTTGAAGGCCAAAGGCATTGACTACCGGGGCGTGCTGTACGCTGGCCTGATGATTACGCCTGCTGGTGAGCCCAAGGTGATTGAGTTCAACGCTCGCTTTGGCGATCCGGAAACGCAGGTGGTGCTGCCGCTGCTAGAGACCCCGCTAGATGAGATTATTTTGGCCTGCTGCGAGCAGCGGCTGGCGAGCTTGCCCCCGTTTGCATGGAAGCCAGCGACCTGTGCCTGTGTGGTGATGGCGGCTGAAGGCTATCCGGGTGAGTATGCTAAGGGCTTACCTATTAGTGGCATTGAGGCGGCTGAGGCGGAAGATGAGGCGACGGTGGTGTTTCATGCCGGGACGCGAGCGGGCGGGGATGGGCTCAAGAGTAATGGCGGACGGGTGTTGGGGGTGAGTGCGATCGCGCCTGATTTTGAGGGTGCGATCGCCAAAGCCTACAGCGCCGTCGATAAGATTAGCTTTCCGGGTAGCTATTACCGCCGTGACATTGGCGATCGCATCAGAAAACTGGATAAAAAATTGTGAGGGCAACACCGTCTAGAATAGGTAGCAAGTGATAGCTGCCAAAGAGACCTAAGGCAACCCCCCATAGAAATGCAACTCTTCAGACAACTCAAGGCGTTATTTGCTCAGTGGTGGAGCGACTTCACCCTCCAGACACGGCTGATGGGCGGAGCCACGCTGCTGGTATCGCTGGTGATGAGTGCGCTGACTTTTTGGGCAGTCAACACCATTCAGCAAGATGCGCAGCTTAACGACACCCGCTTTGGTCGTGACCTGGGCCTACTGCTAGCAGCCAACGTCGCCCCTTTGGTTGAAACCAACGACCGCGCCGAACTCGCCCGCTTTTCCTACAGCTTTTACGAGAACACCTCCAACGTTCGCTACATGCTGTACGCCGACCAAGACGGCGAAATTTTCTTTGGCATTCCCTACTCCGAGCCCGCCGTTCAAAACTCACTGACGCTAAGGCGGCGAATGAAGCTGCCTGCGTCTTATACCAGCGGTATCGATAAGCCCATGGTGCGGCAGCATTTGACGCCCGCCGGGATGGTCACCGATGTGTTTGTACCGCTGACGGTAGCCGGTCAGTACAAAGGCATGTTGGCGATGGGCATAAATCCTAACCCGACTGTCGTGGCCTCCTCGCACCTGACGCGGGACGTAACGATCGCAGTGTTCGTCTCGATTTGGGTCATGGTGATTTTAGGCGCGGTGATTAATGCACTGACGATTACGCAGCCGATTAAGGAGCTGTTGCTAGGGGTCAAAAATATTGCAGCCGGCAACTTTAAGCAGCGAATTAACTTGCCTCTGGGTGGGGAACTGGGTGAGTTGATCTATAGCTTTAACGACATGGCCGAGCGCCTAGAGCGTTACGAAGAGCAAAACATTGAGGAACTCACCGCCGAGAAAGCCAAGCTAGAGAGCCTGGTTTCGACCATTGCCGACGGGGCAATTCTGCTGGATGCCGAAACTAATTTGGTGCTTGCCAACGTCGCGGCCCGGCGCATTTTGGGCTGGGATGCAGCCATGCCCCTGGGCGGCAGCGTTTTGGATCGCTTGCAGCCAGAAGTCAGAGCCCAGCTAGCCCCCGCTTTGGCTCAGGCAATTTCGGGCGAGACTCACGAGGGCAGTGAGTTTCGCATTGTGCTGGTGGAGGGCAACCGAACCATTCGCGTCTTGCTAAACACGGTGTTGGATCAATCCCGTGCGAATGTGAAAGGAATGGCCATTACCCTGCAAGACATCACCCGTGAAGTGGCGCTAAACGAAGCCAAAAGTCACTTCATCAGCAATGTGTCTCACGAACTGCGCACGCCTTTATTTAATATCAAATCATTTATTGAAACGCTGCACGAGTATGGTGAAGATCTCAGCGAGCCCGAGCGCAGAGAATTTTTGGCGACGGCAAACAACGAAACCGACCGATTGACGCGCCTGGTAAATGACGTGTTAGATCTATCCCGATTGGAATCGAGTCGGCGCTATGAATTTTCGGCGGTGGAGGTACATCAACCAATCGACCAGGTGCTGCGTACCTATCAGCTCAACGCCAGAGACAAGCAGATAACGCTCGAAAAAGAGATCGAAGCGGATCTGCCCGCTAGCCTGGGCAACTATGATTTGCTGTTGCAGGTGTTTGGCAATTTGGTCGGCAATGCCCTCAAGTTTACGCCTGCGGGGGGCAACGTTATGATTCGCGCCTACCGAGCGCCCAGCCCTAGCCCTCAACTCATTCAGAATGTGCGAATCGAGATCGGTGATACGGGCTTAGGCATTGATGAAGAGGATCAAGCCGCCATTTTTGATCGATTCTTTCGGGTCGAAAATCGTGTGCATACCCTAGAAGGTACGGGCCTGGGGCTGTCGATTGTAAAAAATATTATGGATAAGCACAACAGCCAGGTTCACCTGGTGAGCGCGGTAGGCGTGGGCACGACCTTTTGGTTTGATTTGCCTGTTTATGACTTAGCAGAATATGCAAATGTAGAAGTGTCTGAAGCGTCTGGTAGCTCAGATGAAAAAAAAACTGAACTGCCCCCCAACGCTCACCAGGCTGCCGCAGTTGCCAGTTTGGAGGCTGAACCTGCCTCATCTGGCATTGTTTAAAGCGGTGTCTAAAGAATGTTTTAACAAGCCGGGATGTCACGAAACCGATAGATCCGAATATCTCTGTCATATTTGCCAAGCAACCGGCACTAAAGGGCTGTAGACGCTTTTAGTAGATGAGAAGCAGATGAGTAGCGCTCATTTTTTAGTGGGATCGCCAAAGGTTCATGTTTCGATTCTTTGGAGGGACGTTGAACCTTGATGAGGCTGACTACAATAAGGGCGCAGATAACCCTTTGGAGAAGCCTATGAGTTTGCTATCTCAGCTAAAAGAAATGACCGTTGTTGTGGCTGATACCGGTGACATCGGCGCAATTGAGCAGTTCACACCTCAAGATGCGACGACAAACCCTTCGTTGATTACTGCTGCCGCCCAGCTCCCTCAGTACCAAAGCATTGTGGATGACACGCTAAAGCAAGCTAAGGAAACGCTGGGCAAGGATGCGGTTGATGAAGATGTTTCTAGAGAAGCGTTTAAGCATCTGGCAGTGGCCTTTGGCAAGAAAATTTTGGAAATTATTCCAGGTCGCGTTTCGACTGAAGTCGATGCACGGCTTTCGTATGATACGGAAGCAACGCTGGCAACGGCGCGTGATTTGATTGCAGAGTATGAGGAAGCGGGGATTAGTCGCGATCGCATCCTAATCAAAATCGCCTCTACCTGGGAAGGCATCAAAGCCGCCGAAATCCTAGAGCAAGAAGGCATTCACTGCAACCTGACGCTGCTGTTTGGCTTGCATCAGGCGATCGCCTGCGCCGAAGCCAAAGTCACGCTGATTTCACCCTTTGTCGGTCGCATCCTTGACTGGTACAAACAGGATACCGGTCGAGACAGCTATCCCCCTTCTGAAGATCCCGGTGTACTGTCGGTCACCGAGATTTACAACTACTACAAGAAGTTTGGCTATGAGACCGAAATCATGGGTGCCAGCTTCCGTAACGTCGATGAAATTAAAGAGCTAGCTGGCATCGACTTGCTGACCATCTCGCCTAAGCTGCTAAAGCCGCTGTCTGAAACAGAAGGTGAGCTGCCACGCAAGCTGAAGCCAGAGACTGCAAAAGATCTAGAGATTGAGAAGCTATCGATCGATAAAGTAACCTTTGACAAGATGCACGAAGCCGATCGCATGGCGAATGACAAGCTAGCCGAAGGCATTAAAGGCTTTTCTGAGGCTTTGGAAGAGCTAGAACAACTGCTAAAAGACCGTTTGGCGCAGATGAGCGAGCCAGTCGCTAGCGTGTAAGCCCGCTTCAGGGGAGATTCTCTTAGAGAAGATTATCTTAGGGGAGATCATCTTAGGGGAGATTATCGCAAACTGTGGATAATCTCCCTTTTATAGTCTAAAAACTCGGGTGTGAGCTTCATCTCTAACTCTCGATGTTTTGGCAAGTTAATCTGTACGGTCTGTTGAATTTGGCCCTGAGCAGACATGACAAATACCCGCTGCGACAGAAAGATAGCTTCTTCAATATCGTGAGTAATCATCAGAACCGTGATTTGGCTCTTTGCCCAAAGATCGTGAAAGAAAGCCTGAAGCTGTTCTTTGGTTTGTGAGTCGAGTGCGCCAAAAGGTTCGTCCATCAGCAATACTTCAGGGTCGTTGGCCAGGGCGCGGGCGATCGCAACCCGCTGCTTCATGCCGCCCGACAGCGCTTTAGGATATGCCTTCGCGCTACTGCCCAGCCCCACAATATCCAGATAGTGGGCCACTTTGCGCTGACTCTCAGGCTTAGACATGCCTTTGAGCTTCAGCCCAAAGGCCACATTCTCAGCAACCGACAGCCAGGGAAACAGCGTGTAGTTTTGAAACACCATGCCCCGGTCGGCCCCCGGCCCTGGAACGGGAACGCTGTCAACCAAAATTTCTCCAGCGGTGGCTTTGGTCAGCCCGGCGGCAATGCTAAGCAGCGTGGATTTACCACAGCCTGACGGCCCAACAATGCAGCTAAACTCATTGGGTGCGATCGCTAAACTAACATCATCTACTGCCGTCAGTGCCTGCTTCCCCTGCCCAAACACTTTGACAACATTACGAATCTCTAGCTTAGGAGCGGGCTGCCTGAGCGGCTGCGGCAATGTTGTTGGGAAAGTGGGTTGCATAGCCTGCTAAAAAGAATGAGAAATGCCGAATCACTAGCTCATTTTAGAGTCGGCCCAGGGTAGCCACAGATGAAACAGCAGCTTAAAGGCAAAGTCTGTGGCCAGCCCGATGGCGCAGATGATTAAAATGCAAAACATCGCTCTGTCAGTTTGCAAGTACCGCTGCGATCTGACAATCGTAAACCCTAAACCATTTTGCGCCGCAATCAGCTCAGAAAGTACTAAAAAGTTCCAAGCCCCGGCAATATTCACCCTGAGCGTGTCTAAAATGCTCGGCAGCGTTGCCGGAAAAATCACCCGCCGCAGCACATCCCAACGAGTCGCCCCTAGCGTGTAGGCCACATTCAGCGTTTCATTTGGGATGAACTTCACCGCGTCGGCAATCATCGTAGCGTTGTAAAACACAATGCCCAAAAAGATAATAATCACCTTAGAGGTTTCGTCGATGCCCGCCCAAATAATAATCAGCGGGACAAAAGCAGCAATAGGCAAGTAACGAGCCGTCCGGACAAACCCGCCAAGCAGGCTATCCATACTGTAAAAAGTGCCCATCGCAATGCCGACCGGAATGCCCACTAGCGCCGCAAAGGAAAAGCCAGCCATGACCCGCGCCAGGCTGGCAAAGATGTCAACCATCAGCTCACCATCTTTCAGCATGACAAAGCCCTTGGCCATTACTCCGGTTGGCGTGGGCAAAAACTTGGGGTTGACATAGCCGCCGTAGCTCAAAAAAGCCCAGACGAGTATGGGAATAGTGAGCGACGCCACGACCAAGACAACCTGAAGCCAGCCAGGAAAGCCCTGGCGAATGCTCCAGAACACCGAAGGCCGCAGGTAGCGCCGCCTGGAAGGGGGATTGTCTTGGCGATCTGGTGAGCGAGCAGACAGTCGGCTAGCAGCCATTACGAGCCTGCTGCCTCAACAAATTGGGGATCGATCAGAGTAGAAAGATCGCCTGGATCGGTTTCTATTTGACCTTCGTCAAGCAAAAAGGTAGATAGCTCGGCCAGTGGCTTACCTAGGTATTGGTCACTGTCTGGTTGGGCGAGCATGGCCAGATTGGTTTCTTTATCGGGCAGCTCCAGACCTGACAAGTCACTCTCCAAATCCGCAGCGTCCATCTCCAAAACAGCCGCGCCAATCTCAATGCCTTCTTCAGGATTTTCTTTCAAATACTCCAGCCCGCGCAGGGTGGCATTGACAAACGCCTGCACCGCTTCAGGATTTTCTTCTACATAGGCCGTATCGAAGACGTACAGATCTGAAATTGCCGTGGGCATCTGAGACGAGTCGTAGATGATGCGGCCATCTTCGGTGGCGTCGGCAGCCTCTTGCAAGAAAGGTGCGTAGGTCACGGCAATGTCAACATTATCTGATTGAAAAGCGGCGGCGGCGGCGGAAGGTTCTGTATTTACTGCCGTAATGTCGTCTTTGCTGAGTCCAGCTTCTTTTAAAACCTGTAGTAAAAAGAAGTAGCCCACCGCGCTGGTCTCGACCGCGACTTTCTGCCCTTTAAAGTCTTCAATGCTAGTGATGCTGTCTTTGGCTAAAATGCCGTCGATGCCGACAGAGTTATCTTGCACCATCACAATTCTGTAATCTTTGCCCTGCGCCTTGATCAGCACAGCTTCAGACGTAACGGGGGCAACCGCATCTAGCTGGTCGCTCAAAAAAGCAGCGATATACTCACTGCCCGCGCCGAAAAGACGCAGTTCAAAATCTAATCCTTCTTCTTCGTAAAAGCCCTTGTCTTGGGCGATATACATTGGTACCTGCCCGGCCCAGGGAATGCTGCCCAGCGTCAAAGACATGCTCGGTGCGTCCGCAGAAGCGCTATCGGCGCTGTCGCTATCGGCGCTGTTGCTGCCCACGTTACAGGCATGGAGCAGGGCTGCGCCAGAAGCACCTGCCAATAGCTGGAGGGCCTGGCGGCGGCGAATTTTATAGGGCCGGTAAGTCATAATAGTTGTCCTCTTTGCTAGAACTGTATAGCTTTTCTGAGTAGAAGAGAAGTATAAACACTTACCGTAAGGGTCACCAAATCGAAGTTTACTGGCTTTGGGTAGCTTGTCTGTAGGGTTTGCTTTAGAACCATTCGTCTTCAGCCTCGGCTTTGGTGTTGGTATGGCGCTCGGGGGTCTGGCGCTCAAAGTTCAAGGTGATAGCGCGGGACTGTTCGCCATCGGCGGCAACCGCGCGGATGGGGTAGTCGATGTTACCGTCGGGGAAGGCGACGTGGAAGCGGAAGGTGCCGTCGGGGCTGAGGGGAATGACGCGATCGCCCACGCTCAAGGTCGCATCTGGCTCAGTTGCGCCGTACACAATTAGTTCGGCGTCGGCGACTAGCCAAAAATTGCGCTTGCGATCGCCCAGGCCAACCCCAGACATATTTAATCCAGAAGCACTCAGGCTAGCGCCGCTGCCCGAAGGTGAAAGCGCTCCAGGCCCAAACTCAAACTGACGCGCCCCCTGATGCATCGAGCCAAATAGCGAGCCTGCTACCCGCAAGGCATCCTGGCCTTGAGTGAAGGCAAATAGCTCATCGTAAATCGGGGGAAGATCGCTGATGGTGCGATCGCCTGGCACTACAGCAGCATCTGGCCGACCCAAATTCCCAACCCTGCGGCCCACCAGCGACTCGTCCCAATTGACGGTGACAAACTGATCTTTGACCCAGTCTGACGGGTAGATGGGCGGCACTCGCATAGCGGCAGAACGGGCGAGTAGCAGCCAGCGATCGTCAGCCGTAAGGTAGCCAATTTCGGCGGTATAGTCGCGATCGCTCATCGGAATGCCAATATACCAAGAGCGTGCCATCTCATTGCATTCCTGCTGCTGCATACTGTGCGCGCGCTGGCTGGGATGGTCAATATCGGTGACATCGTACAGCCGCAGCATCAGCGTTTGGCCCCCCTGCTGGCGCAACGATTCTTTATGCTCATTCGAGACATCCCAATAGGCATAGGCCCACTTTGGATCGCGAGGCAACAGCACAATCCGACTTTCACCATAGCCGTCCGGCAGCTCTGGCAGGCCGTCATCTACCGAGGCCAGTTCCTCAATTGTCAGGGTCGTCACGGGCACAGAGGCGATCGCGCCAGCGGCTAAGCCGATAGCACGGTTGCCCAATGCGGCCTTTGAGCTATCGAGGCCGTCGAACTTGGCAGCGGCACTTTCAGTGATTTCAGGATCTTCTGCTGTCATGGCGTCGGTTGTCGTAAGGTCGGCGGAGGAAGTGTCAAGCAGTGTGGGCTGGATCGAGGCGGTGGCAAGCCCGGTCGTGGCCGCTCCAAAGATCACCGTATTGTCGCCGATGATAGTCTCGCGAGTCGGCTCAATATCCAGAATAGTTTCGGTTTCTGCAATTACTGTATCGCGGGTTGGTTCAATGCTTTCTATCCCGCTGAGATTGGCTGCTACCTTTGACGGCTCGGGAGCGCTAGACACGTCAGGGGCATCAGCCTCTGTATGCCAAAAGTCTTCGACCTCATCCGTTGTGCTGGCCTTTGTAATGGCGGGCGTCCCCAACTTAGCAGCGTCTGCCAGAGATGCTTTTGCAGTCGGCATACTCTCGGCAGCACCTTCATCAACCGGTTTATCAACCGGCTCATAAGCATCGTCATCCAGCGTTAGGTCGAGGTTCTCGTCCCAATCTTCGTCGTCGCTTTCGTCAGACTCCACATCCGCATTCAACTCGGCTGCCACTGCCATACCGCCTAGCACAGTGCCGCCGCCAATCACGCTAGGCGTCAGCAGGTCTAAATTAGTGCCTTCTAAATCAGGAGATTCTAGATCGGTAGACTCAAAGGCGGTCACGGTAGGATCGGTGTCTGCGTCTAAAGAGCCCACCGGCAGAGGACTTGGCGGTGTAGTAGCGATTTCTTCTGAAACAATGGGGCGGAACTCATCGGTTACCCGATCGGTCGAAATCACGGAATGGGCACGGTTAGAAACTTCTCGCTCAGTTTCTGGATCGCCGAGTGGCGGTGGTACGGTTGCGGTGGGTGCTACTTGCCGTTTGGGTTCTGGCACAGCTTCGGATCGACGGCGACCTAGTAGCCATAACCCTGCTCCGATCAGGCCGAGCAGCGGAATCAGCAACAGCCACCAAGGAAAGTCACTTTCCTCGTCGCTAGCAGTGTCATCTACGACCGCTACTGCCCCTGCCGTTTCGCCAAATGATAGGCCATTGAGTCCCCAAAGCCCCTGGCGGCCTTGGCTACCTGCGACAAAGAGTTGATCGTTGCCCTCAAATCTCAGTTCGGTAACGGCGTTGTCACTGCCTAGCACTGCTGGGAAAGCTTCGCCTTTAGGCTCTCCATCTATGCCCCAAAAGCGAACTTTGCCCGTGTTGGTTCCGGTCGCCAAAGTTTGACCATCTTCGCTAAAGGCCAGGGCGGTAACTGCCCCCCCAGCACCAGTCAGCGGCCCGGCAACTAAGCTGCCTTGGGCATCTTCAATGATCGCTACGTTATCGGCATTGGCACGGGCCATCAAACTGCCATCAGGACTAGTGGCCGTGACGGCTGGCCCTTCTATCTCAGCAGCGGCAGCGCCCTCGGTTGCCTGAACGGCGGCGATGGCTTCTGCCCCGGCTGGGCTAGCGGCCACAGCCAAAAAACCTTGAACCGCCGGGCTGGGCTCGCCGCTATATACGTAGCTACGGGGCTGCGAAAACGGATAGCGGGGATCGTCCGGGAGGGTTTGGTGCATGGAAACGATTTTGACCTTGGGGTTGCCCATGACCTGATTGGCGATCGCATACCCAATGCCATCATCACCCAGCGCGGCAATCACGGCCTCTGTTTCATCTGCTTCAATCGACTCAGCCGTCGCCCCGGTCACAAATGGCGCTTCTTGAAAGACGGGATAGGGGCGAAACGCCTGGCGGGTGTCACTAGCGTCAGGCCGGTCTATGAACCGAATAGTTCCAGTTCCCGAGCCATCTGCGACCTCAGACCATTCCGTGATCTCGCCTCGAAAGATTTGGCCAAACTGTCCGAACGTCACATCGCCCTTAAAAGGATTGTCGGGGCCGACGAAAATGGCGATCTTCTCACGGGCGATGGGCACTTCGATTAGGCCCGCAGCTTGTTCTTCTGCCGTCAGTGGGCGACCAATCGCAGCCAGGTCAATATCCCCTGCTTGCAGCCGTTTGAGGGCCACATCGGTGCCATTAAAGGCGCTATCGACAGTGGTTGTGCTGTAGCGCGCCTGAAACTGCTCGCCCAGGGCGGCGGTCATGTTACGCATGCTGCTAGAGCCGTCGATAACGATGGCAGCGACGTCATCGAGTGAAGCAGGCGGCGTGAATTCTGAGGGCGTACTGTCTGCTTGGGCAATGACTAGCGGGGTACTCGAAAAGGCGTTCGCCGCTTGATTGGCCGCCTGATCGGCCTGTGAAACAGCGGCAGATGCAGTCCGCTGAACCGGCACGGCAAGGGCCGTTAGCAAGCACAGCTTGACAAGGGTAGAACGGTTAGCGCGCATCATAAAGCCTGACGTTTTAAGATTATGAAATTACCTTAATATCTCAGTGATTACTCTGAGAGTCAATCCGAGGCGTTAATTCGGGAGCCGGATATTCGTAGATGACCATAAAATAATGCATTGCTCTATCTTTGATCCAGTTTTGATCCAGGCTTTGCTCAAGTCTGGCGAAGTTTTTTGTCCGCGATCGCGACTCCCAAAAAGTATAAAATATCACTACGGCGGCTTGGCTGCTGGCTGGCTGACCGATGGCGAGCGCTTCTGTTTCCCTTTGCCCGAGCGCTTTTTGCCCGAGCGGTGTCCGCTGCCGGGGGCGGTTTGGTGTTTGCCAAAGTATTTTTCGCTGCGGTAGCGCAACCAGATTCTGAGCTGCTGAGGAATTTTATCTTTTTGGGCTTTGGTGAGCTGATTGTAAAGTTCGAGGGCGCGATCGCGTTCGCCCCGGCAGGCGGCATTGCGATGCGCATCCCACAGCCCCTTCGCCGCTCGAATCCGGCGACAAGTTTCTTTGATAAGCGCCTCGCCTTCCAGGGCTTGGGGCTTTTGATGGAGTGGGTTAGTAGGCTTTTGCTTAGGCATAGGTGCTAATCGTAAACGGTAGTGCGCTAATGGGTAGTGCTAGCAAACATTTTTATTTTTATCTTAGAGTGCCGGGCATGTTCACCTGTCGAACTAAACTGGGTAGGCGCACATTAAATTTAAGCTGAAATTTAAGCTGAAGCGGCGGCAACACTGCCTTGGCCCTCGTCCCCCTTATGAAAGTCACCTCTTGGAACGTCAACTCTGTCCGCACTCGTCTAGAACAGGTCACCGATTGGTTGCAGAAAAATCCGGTAGATATCCTGTGTTTGCAAGAGACTAAAGTTGTAGATGAAGATTTCCCGGCAGCAGCGTTTACTGACATGGGGTACCATCCCTACTTCTATGGCCAAAAGTCGTACAACGGCGTTGCTCTTATTAGCAAAGCGCCTTTAGAAGATGTGCAAATGGGCTTTGGCGCAGTGATTAATTCAGAAACCGTTGGCAATTTAGACGATCAAAAAAGAGTGATTAGCGGCTTGCTGGGCGATGTGCGAGTGGTGAACCTGTATGTGCCTAACGGATCTTCTATCGGCAGCGACAAGTACGATTACAAGCTAAGCTGGCTAGCGCTATTAAAACAATATTTAACCGCGCAGCTTGCCGCCCATCCTCAGCTCAACGTCTGCGGCGACTTCAACATTGCCCTAGAAGCAAAAGACATTCACGGCAATAAAAATAGAGACAATCACGTGATGGCTTCTCCGCTAGAGCAAGAAACCCTGCGCGACGTTCTTTCTATTGGCCTGGCTGACGCCTTTCGCAAGTTTACCGATGAAGGCGGCCACTATAGCTGGTGGGACTATCGCACCAATGCCTTTGCTCGCAATATGGGCTGGCGGATTGACCACCATTATCTATCGCCCGAACTATATGAGCAGGCCACAAGCTGCACCATCGACCTTGAGCCCCGCCGGTTGGAACGGCCCAGCGACCACACGCCTGTAACCGTGGAATATTGAGTTTTTAAGCTGACCTATGATCTAGCAAATTTGCTATCCATATTTTGATGACGGCCTGTCGGTGAACACCTAGCCTTTTGGCCTCTTTGTCTAGAGCTTCAACCATCCATATCGGAAAATCTACATTGACACGTTTTGTTTCAAGCCCTGGGCGTCTCACATCGTCCAAATCGAAGTACTCAAGGACAGGTTCTGCTTCATCAAATTTTTTATCTAATTCTTCAGCTTCCATAAATTTCAACTTCCTCGCTACGAGAACGTCGTACAGAAATGATGCGGATATTGTCTTCTCTGTAAGTGATGATGGCAGACCAGTGTTTGCCTCCTAACCGGCCAATCACCATAAAGCGAGATTCAATCGTAGAGTTTGCCGATATCTCTGCTCTTTGAGCATCATGCCAGATTTGCTGTGCCTGCTCAAAATCAATTCCATGTTTGAGTTTATTCTGGGCACTTTCTTCTGGATCATACTCGAACACCTTTCATCCTCTTGAAGGGCTTTGTATGTATCACTACTATAATATCCGCAGTATCCGAACCGGCTATGCGAATCATGGGCTCAGCCAGTCTTGTACAGGTCAAGATCAAAGATGTCCTGTGCTTATAGTCCGGAGGCTCGAATCTTGTATTCGATCTCCTCAATCGGTAGGGCTTCGCTGTCCCAATCGTCGTAGCGTAGCTGCAATCGCTGTTCGCCAGCATATTTGCCGAGCTGGCCGCTATAGCGCTCTGCATGGGTGCCGAAGCTTTGAATTCTGATTTTGCCGTTAAATACAGTTGCACGGGCGAGGTAGATCACCAGATCGTCTCTAGACGGGCGGTTGACGGTGGTGCAGGCAGTGAGGTGGGCGAGGCCGCGTTCGTCCATTTCTTGACAGAGGGCGATCGCAGTGTTCCGAACGCCGCGAATGGCCACAATAATGGCAGCGACGGCCATGGTGATATCGACGCCATCGTCCGTCAGAATCTGGTGATTGGCGAGGTATTGAAAGTTCTGTTCGCCCAAGTCATCGCGAATGCGGCGGTGGATCAGGTTTTGCGGATGGTAGTGGTGGAGTGCGCCGACGATGGCTCCACAGGCCGCGCGCGGTTCGCGCCAGGGGGCTTCGCGGGTTTTGCCATACACGACATGTTCGCCATGTTCGCCTTCGCGCAGGCGACCGACGTGGGTTTTCAGGTCGATGGCGACCAGCGAGATCGACTGGGGGTTGCCTTCATAAAGTTTGCGCTTGAGCGGTTCGTCCAGCTCGTGGGCGACGGTGACATGGGCCAGGGTTGCGCCGTTGTCGGTGCCGCCGCCTGCGGGGAAGAAGGCTTCGAGCTTGAGTTCGCCAATTTCGGAAAGGGTGGCAAACCGGGAGGCGACCACGTCGCGGTAGCGCTTGGTAGCTTCGCCTTGATGGATGCGATCGCCACAGTTGGTATAGGCCAGCGTCGTTACGGCGCTCGGTAGGCTCATATCTGCGCCGCAAGCACTGACGGCAGTCGGGCTAGCAGCGGCAAATTGAAGTTCGTCGCGCAGTAGCTGCAAACCCCGAACGAGCGCATAGCGATCGCTCACAATCTCATTGAGATAGTTGTGATAGGCATTGCGCTCCATGCCAAAGCTAGCGGGCAACTGCCAGAAGGTATCAACTCGCTTTTGGGTGGACGCCGCATCAAAAGGTAAGACCATCAAACCGTCCCATGAACATAGACCTATAAATATAGGCATTTCATAGCACGTTTGCCGATCTGCCGCTCAAGCCCTAGAGTCTCAAGTGCCAGTCTCAAGTGCCAATCTCAAGTGCCAGTCTCAAGGGCCAGTCTCAAGTGCCAGTCTCAAGGGCCGCTAGAACACAGTTTCGCCCATTAGCTCAGCCGCGCTGCCGGTGCCGGTGGGCTCTAGCGTCGCCGAATAGTGCCGTAACGAAATGGTTTGCTTGGCGACGAGCACGGCTAAAAGCACGACGAAGGGGACAGAGACTGCTTTGAACAGGATGTTGCACCAAATTTCGCTGAGGGTTGAACGATACATGAAAACGACCTTGTAAATGTGAATATTCTCCGTTTAATTGCTCGGAGATTTGCCGGAACTGGATAAAGTCTTCAGCCGTACTAGAAAAGGGTCAGGATGGTTGACCATCTCGCTTTCTCGATGGCTTTTGATCTCGCCCTTGATTATCCCTTGATTGCTTCGTAGCCGTCTGTATCAATCGAGATCATCCGGCAAAATATCTTGTCAATTTCTTAACTTTGCTCGGCTATGGTAGCTGCGGTAAACACTGAGCCTCTACTTGGCGGTGAGTCGTTATGTATATCGATATTGCTTTTTCACTTAACCGGGCGCTCCAGGTGCCTTTGCTGGTTGTAATCAATTCTATTTTACGCAATACCCGCCCTCTGGCAGATCAGCCTTTGCGGTTTAATGTGGTGGTGCCGCCGGGCGATCGCGCCTTTTTCGCCCAACAGCTCCACGATACATTCGCCGCTGACTGCGATCCACAGACGGTCATTTTCCGGGTGCAACCCTTCACCCCACCTGCCTATCTAAAGCATTACCTGGACAGCAAATTTAAGGAAAAAAAGGCAGAGCGTCGTTTGTCGCGCTACATGCAGTACGCTCGTCTGTTTCTCAAAGAAATTTTTCCAGACGTGGGACGGGTGATTTATCTAGATGGCGATGTGTTGGTACTGGGGGATGTGCGATCGCTCTTTGCTCAGGGCGAACAACTGACCCCTCAGCGCTATCTCGCCGCCGTTCCCCAATTTTTTCCAGCCATCTTTTATTTCAGCAATCCCTGCAAAATGTGGGCCGATCTGCGCCAGTTCAAAAGCTCCTTTAACAGCGGCGTGTTGCTCATTGACCTTGATTACTGGAATCAACAAACCTACAGCTTACTCCGGCATTATCTCGCACTCGATGCAAAGCATCACTACCGGCTGTATCATCTGGGCGATGAAACCGTCTTTAACTTGATGTTTAAAGGCACCTACCTGCCTTTGGCCAGGCGATGGAATAGCTGTGGCTATGGCCAGCCTCATTGGATAGCAGCCTTGCTCAGGCGAGATCCTGAGAAAATGAGCATTATTCACTGGAGCGGCGGTCATCACAAGCCCTGGCAGGGCGATCGCGGCATCTCTCCGCAGGAGAATCGCGTGATTTACTCAGATCTGTGGCGTCGCTATTTACCGCCTGCCCTCACTGAGCCAAAAGTTGCAGAAGTGACTCAGCCTAGCCAAAAGCGAAGCCTATCTCAAAATATTTAGCCGTGGCGGTAAACCCTTCCTAGCACCGCTTAGAATGCCTGACACACAACCCGAAAACCAATATCATCAATTCTGTTGTGAAACGGGTAATTCAGCCGATAAGCCGACCGACAGTTCGTAGGTAAATAAGACCAAGATCCCCCTCGCAAAAACTTCTTTTGCCCCGACAGTCGCCAGGCGCTGCCTTCGACAGAAACATCTTTATAGAAGTCATGCCAATCATCTAAGCACCATTCCCACACATTTCCATGCATATCATACAGGCCAAAAAGATTCGGCGGAAAGCTTCCAACTTCCGTAGTTTCCTGCCGGTACTTGCCCCTTGGCCCATCGCCGTAGGCATAGCTACCGTTATAATTTGCTAGCGCTGGTGTAATCGTTTCCCCAAAGTAAAACGGGGTGGTTGTCCCCGCCCGACAGGCGTACTCCCACTGCGCCCCACTCGGCAATTGATAGGCCCGGCCCGACCGCTGCGATAGCCACTGGCAAAACTCCACCGCATTTGTCCAAAACACATTCTCGACCGGTCGATTAGGGCCGCGAAGACAGGTTGGCACCGACGAATCTTGAATTTCTCTCAACGATACTGTTGCCGCTTGCCATTGCGCCTGCGTGATGGCATACTTCCCCATCCAGAATTCAGGCACCGTCACTTCATGCTGAGGGCCTTCCCCGGCAGTCGAATCCGCCTCCCCGTGGCTGGCCCCCATGACAAACTTGCCGCCCGGAATGCGAACCATCTCTAGCGCTACCCCCTCACCGAGGTCTTCACTAAACGTCGTCGCCTCGGCCAGCATCCTTTGAATCACTTCACCTTGGCGATTCACTTTCACCGTCTCAAAGCAAAAAGTTGGGTATGCACCAAGTTCGATCGGTGGCGCTTTGGCGCTCGAATGCCATACCGACATCTGAATTTGAGCCGTCGCACAAGGCGCGATGGGGCTGCCTAGAATTTGTTCTTCTACTAATTGCACGTCTTCATCGCGTAAGCTCAACAGCCGCTGTAGATCTTTGAGATCGCGAACGGCTCGCGGGTTGAGCGGATAGCCGCAGATCTTCTCAGCCTCCAAAGCTGCGGTATAGACGGCTAAATGCCTGCGTTTTTCTCGATAGGGATGCAATATCTCATTTTCAATAGTGGCCGCATGTTCTGCTGATAGCCTCAGCCGCTGCCGCCATTGTTCTAAAGCGGCTCTTCCGGCTGGCCCAATACTGCCGTCGTGAATTCTGGCCTGTACCTGCTGGCGATATTGCTGGCCATTGTCTACCTGTGCCTGGGCAATCACAATGTCATAGCCCTGCTGCCGGTTAAAAATAGCTGGTTCCATCGCCGGAGCGGCCACTTTTACCTTTGCTTCTATATACTCATGCAAATTCCGCGCAGAAATAAACGCCTGCGCGTCGGGCGCTGCCCCGCCGGTCTTTAGCCCTTCTACCAGATAGCGGGTATAAACCGAAAGCGTCTCTCCCTCCTGCTCTAGGGCATAGCGTATGGAGGTAGAGGCCGTCAGCACGCACCAGCCTTTGCCGCCGAGCTGCGCTTCCACATCTATGCTGCTGTCATTCATGGCCAAAAAGCCGTCGGCAAAGGCTGCCCCAAAGCAGCAGTCCAAAATCACCACCTTCCGCGCTGCCATCGAATTGCTGACCTCTCTTTTCAGAAAACTGGCCTCTACTGCCGTCCCCGCATTGGGCCGACCGTTTTCAAAGAGCTGGGTTTGGGTAGTGGTCAGGTAAAAGTCACCGGTCATATCTTTGATGCCGTGGCCAGTGAAGTAAAAGAGCACAAGGTCTTGTCGGGTGGTGGCGGCGAAGACTTCGCAAATGCGCGATCGCATCTCCCCCACCCCCGGATTCACCAACGCCACTACTTCATCAAACCCACCAATCTCAGGGTTCTTTAGCACTTCGCAGACCGCCGCCACCCCATTGGCAGGGCAACGCAGCGGCTTAAGCCCTGTGCCATAGTCACCGACCCCAATCAGTAATGCAATTTTTCTGACCATGTAACGATGCACGCATAACGTGCATGTTGTAGATGCGTACCGATAAATGACGATTTTGACAGTGACGATTTTGACAGTGACGATTTTGACAGTGACGATTCTGCAACTAACGCCCCAATGCATTGGTTTATTAGCTATATCAATTCTGTTTGATTTTGAAAGCGAAGTGTTGTAAATGCGATCAGCTTCGTTAAATATTCATTTGGTCTGCGATCGCCCAACCCTTATTTAAACGAATAAAACAACCTGAAACTCAAGAGTAGTGAGACATTTGGCAATTATAAAGCGGCGTTTATTTAACTGGTAACTTTTCATCACCCGATCGACTACGCCTGATGGCTCACTATAATGAGGCGAATAGCAGCCTTCGTAAAATAATCTGCCCGTTTTGATTTGTCTGAAAAAGACTTTCCAAATCACATATTCTTCAGGTCTTTAGCCATTTCTATCACCGTCTGCTTGACGCTATCGAGATCATCGGGGCGAATTTGCTTGATTTCTATCTTGCGATCGCCCATCTCCACAACCACATCTATCGGCTTCCCCGGCAATCGCTCAAACACCTCCTGCAATGCCAGCTTGATCCCGTCTCCAGGAATCTCTGCGGTTAGCACATTCATCAGCCAGCCGCCCGCGCCCATACCACCTGCTGGCACATCCGTCTCAGCCACCCGATCCACCGTTTCCACCGCATCTGACTGCCGCAGCTCTCGAAAAATTACCTGAGTCAGCATCTCCTGCCGCGCTTCAGGCATATCGCTATCAGCCTCGCGCCAGTCCATCGTTAGCCGCACGGTATTTGTCATATTTGTTTTTTACTGTCTTGTTTTCCGCCATCTACCTCGGCATATGTTTTTAATTATGGCAGTTCACTGGTGCCCATCAGGTAGCGATCGCACTCCCTGGCCACCCCTCTACCTTCATTAATCGCCCACACAATCAAACTTTGCCCCCGACGACAATCACCCGCCGCAAACACACCAGGCTTATTCGTCGTAAAGACCTCATGCTCAGCCTTCACATTACTGCGCTCAGTCTTCTCCAAACCCAACGCATCTAGCAAAGGCGATTCTGGCCCCAAAAAGCCCATTGCCAATAGAACAACTTGCGCTGGAATTCTCTTTTCACTACCTGGTACATGAATTGGCGTAAAGCGGCCCGTCTCATCGCGCTCCCACTGCACTTCTACCGTATGCACAGCCGCCACATTGCCATCGCCATCATCTTCAAACTTAGTTGCCGTGGTCACATAGCCCCGAGGATCTTCACCAAACAGCGCTTTAGCCTCTTCTTGCCCATAGTCCAAGCGATAGATCTTGGGCCATTCGGGCCAGGGATTGCTAGCTGCTCTTACCTCTGGCGGCTTAGGCATAATCTCTAACTGATTGATGCTTTTGCAACCATGACGCACAGAAGTCGCCACACAATCTGTACCCGTGTCGCCGCCGCCAATAATCACCACATCTTTGCCAGCGGCTGAAATGTAGTTGTCACCAGGTGTACCATCGAGCACAGCTTGCGTATTCGCGGTCAAAAAATCCATCGCGAAGTGAATACCCTTCAGGTCTCTACCTTCAATGGGCAAATCACGAGGCCGCGTAGACCCGGTACATAAAATCACCGAATCGTAGTCATTCAACAGCTTTTCGGCGGGTAAGTCTTTACCTACTTCGGTATTACACACAAAGGTGATGCCCTCTGCTTCCAACACATCTAGCCGCCGCCGCACAATGTCGTTTTTGTCGAGCTTCATGTTGGGGATGCCATAGGTGAGCAACCCGCCCGGACGGTTAGCCCGTTCAAAGACGGTGACCCAGTGGCCCGCTTTATTGAGCTGGTCGGCAGCGGCCAGTCCAGCCGGGCCAGAGCCCACAACAGCGACTTTTTTGCCCGTGCGCTTAGCCGGTAGCTGGGGTGTAATCCAGCCTTCTTCCCATCCTTTTTCGATGATGGAATATTCAATATTTTTGATGGTCACGGGCGGACTGGTAATGCCCAATACGCAAGAGCCTTCACAAGGTGCGGGACAAACCCGGCCAGTGAATTCGGGAAAGTTGTTGGTTTTGTGCAGACGATCTAGGGCTTCGCGCCAGAGCCCACGATAAACCAGGTCATTCCATTCGGGAATGAGATTATTGACCGGGCAGCCGCTAGCCATGCCACTGATCAAAGAGCCGGTATGGCAAAAGGGCGTGCCGCAATCCATGCAGCGAGAACCCTGGGTTTGCAGGTTTTCTGTGGGCATGGGCAAGTGGAACTCGTCCCAATTGCGAATGCGGTCTTTAGGCGAAGTTTCGGCAGGTGCTTCGCGCAGATAATCGATAAAGCCAGTTGGTTTTCCCATGGGTTTGCGTCTAGAGATATGTGAGTGAAATGTAAGAGATAAGGGACTCCCCTCCCAAGAGGGGATTTACTTCAGGCTAGGCAATGAGAGGTTATCCTCCACTAATGCGGGCAATATCTCTTGCATTTTCTTCAAAGGCCGCAGACATGGCTTCATCGTTGCTCAGCCCGTCCGCCAGTGCCTTCTGAATATGTTGCAATACCCGCTTGTAATCACGCGGCATTACTTTGACGAACTTTGGCAAAGTCGCCTCCCAGTCTTCTAAAAGAGACTTGGCTTTATGACTGCCCGTATAGTCAATATGGCGCTGAATGATGTCTCGCAATTCCTGGCTTTCGCCGGTTGTATCAATACGCTCTAAGCCGACCATTTCAGTATTGCAACGAGAGGCAAAATCACCGGCCTCGTCAAGTACATAGGCAACGCCGCCGCTCATTCCAGCGGCAAAATTACGACCGGTTAAGCCCAAGATAATGACTTTGCCGCCTGTCATATATTCACAGCCGTGGTCACCGACGCCTTCGACAACTGCCGCTGCGCCAGAGTTGCGAACACAGAAGCGCTCTCCAGCCATGCCATTAATGTAGGCTTCACCGCCGGTCGCCCCGTACAGAGCCACATTGCCCGCAATAATGTTCTCTTCGGCAACCAGCGTAGAAGCTTTAGCCGGATAAAGCACAATCTTGCCGCCACTGAGACCTTTACCCAAATAGTCGTTGGCATCGCCTTCTAGCGTTAGCGTCATACCCTTGGGCATAAAGGCCCCAAAGCTTTGACCGGCTGTGCCCTCAAAGTGAAGCTGCACGGTGTCTTCTGGCAGACCTGCTTCGTGGATTTTGGTGATTTCATTGCCGACAATCGTACCGACGACGCGGTGAATGTTGCGGATAGGCAGGGTTGCTTTCACCTTTTCACCTTTCTCGATTGCGGGTCTGCACAGGTCTAATAACTGGGTCATATCCAACGATTTATCCAGGCCATGATCTTGGGCCTGGGTGCAATAGCGGCCAATCTCTGGGCCGACATCGGGCTTGTGGAGTAAAGCAGACAGGTCGATGCCTTTTGCTTTCCAGTGGTCAATTGCGGTCTTTGCCGCCAGGACATCGGTGCGGCCCACCATTTCGTTGAGTGTGCGGAAGCCTAGCTCGGCCATGATTTCACGGGTTTCTTGGGCGATAAACTTCATGAAGTTGACGGCATGTTCGGGGTCACCTTTGAACTGTTTTCTGAGTTCTGGATTCTGCGTCGCTACACCCACCGGGCAGGTGTTGAGGTGGCAGACGCGCATCATGATGCAGCCCAGGCTGACTAGGGGCGCGGTGGAAAAGCCAAATTCTTCTGCGCCGAGGAGAGCTGCGATCGCAACATCCCTCCCCGTCTTCATCTGCCCGTCCGTCTCAATCACAATCCGAGAGCGCAAGTTATTCAATACCAGCGTCTGATGCGTCTCTGCCAGTCCTAACTCCCAGGGTAAACCCGCGTGCTTAATCGAAGTCTGCGGCGAAGCGCCCGTGCCACCGTCGAAGCCAGAGATCAGCACAACATCTGCATGAGCTTTGGCCACACCTGCTGCAATTGTGCCAACGCCAACTTCAGAAACCAGCTTCACGCTTACCCGCGCTTCTCGGTTGGCATTCTTTAGATCGTGAATTAGCTCAGCGAGATCTTCAATCGAGTAAATATCATGGTGCGGCGGCGGCGAAATTAAACCCACGCCAGGGGTAGAGTTTCTCACCTTGGCAATCCACGGATACACCTTTTTGCCCGGCAGTTGCCCGCCTTCGCCTGGCTTTGCGCCTTGGGCCATTTTGATTTGAATTTCGTTGGCTTTAGACAGGTACAGGCTAGTAACGCCAAATCGACCTGAGGCTACCTGCTTAATGGCGCTGTTTTTAGAGTCACCTTTTTCGTTTGTCCAGGTGTAGCGAGCCGGATCTTCGCCGCCTTCGCCCGTGTTGGACTTGCCGCCGATACGATTCATTGCGATCGCTAAAGTCTCATGCGCTTCTTGCGAAATCGATCCATAGCTCATCGCGCCCGTCTTGAACCGGCTCATAATCGCTTCAACAGATTCGACTTCTTCAATCGGGATCGACGCCTGTGGCTGAAAGTCCAACAGATCGCGCAGGCGGAAGAAGTGCTTGCCTTGCTCGTTGACCAGCGCCGCATACTGTTGATACAGCGCATAGTCGCCTTCTCTGGTCGCTTTTTGCAACAGGTGAATGCTCTGTGGGCTCAGCAAATGAGCTTCGCCATCTTTGCGCCACTGATATTCGCCGCCCGCTTCTAGCGTCGCCGCATTTTTAGTCTCGGAGGTGGGGCGATCGGGGAATGCATGGCGATGGCGAATCACCGCCTCTTGGGCCAGCACATCTAGCCCCACGCCCTGAATGCGAGAAGCCGTCCAGGTAAAGTATTTTTCAGTCACTGACTCATTCAGGCCAATCGCTTCAAAAATCTGCGCGCCCCGGTAGCTCTGAATAGTAGAAATCCCAATTTTTGCCGCAATCTTGACGACACCTTTTGTCGCCGCTTTGATGTAGTTCTTGCAAGCTGTTTTGTACTCTATATCGCGCAACAGCTTTTCGTCGATCATGCGCTGGAATGTTTCAAAGGCCATGTACGGGTTGATTGCCCCACAGCCGTAGCCCAGCAAAACCGCAAAGTGATGGACTTCTCTGGGTTCACCAGATTCCAGCACAATGCCGACTCTGGTACGAGTGCCGTTGCGAATCAGGTGATGGTGCAGGCCAGCTACTGCGAGTAGGGCGGGGATAGGCGCACGGCTTTGAGAAATGTCACGATCGGAGAGAATCAGCAGCTCGTGGTTAGCGGCGATCGCATCATCTGCTGCCATACACAGCGCCTCCATTGCCCCGGCCAGACCGGCCTCACCCGTATCGGGATCAAACAAAATCGGCAGCACAGCCGTCTTGAACTCGGTATTGTGCTTAATTTTTGCTAGCTCAGCATTCGTTAAGAAAGGCGTCTTTAGCTGAAGCAAATGACAGCTTTCGGGCGTGGGTTCTAACAAATTACGCTCAGCGCCGATGGTGGTCGTGGCAGACGTGATAATCGCTTCACGAATAGAGTCAATCGGCGGATTCGTCACCTGAGCAAAAAGCTGTTGAAAATAGTTGTAAAGCAGCTTAGGACGATCGGAAAGCACTGGCAAAGGCGTATCTGTGCCCATTGCCCCAATCGCTTCTACCCCATTTTGGCCCATGGGCGACAGCAGCATTCGTAGCTCTTCAAAGGTATAGCCAAAGGCCATCTGCCGCTGGGTAATCGCAGCCGGGCTGGTATCTGGCGCTTTTTCTGCTGGCGCATCGGCTAACTCACTCAAAGCTACCAAATTTTCGTCGAGCCACTTCTGATAGGGTTCAGCCGACGTAATCTGTTGCTTAATCTCTTCATCAGGAATAATTCGCCCTGCTTTGGTATCGACTAAAAACATCTTGCCGGGCTCTAGCCGACCTTTGCGCACGACATCTTCAGGCGCAACCGGCAGCACACCCGCCTCCGAGGCCATAATCACCCGGTCGTCTTTTGTCACGTAATAGCGACCGGGCCGCAGGCCATTTCTATCTAGCACTGCGCCCATTTGCGTGCCATCGGTAAAGGCAATTGAAGCGGGGCCATCCCAGGGTTCTATCAGGCAGGCATGGTACTCGTAAAACGCTTTCTTTTGTGCGTCCATGGTCTCATGGCCTGACCAGGGCTCGGGCACCATCATCATCAGCGCATGGGGCAGCGATCGCCCACTCAATGCCAATAGTTCCAATGTGTTATCAAAAATGGTGGAGTCACTGCCCTCCATATTGATCAAAGGTCTGGCGCGGTCAAGGTCTTTGCCAAACACCTCAGAGCTGAACATGGACTGGCGGGCGGTCATCCAGTTAATGTTGCCGCGCAGGGTGTTGATTTCGCCGTTGTGCGCAATGTAGCGGTAGGGGTGCGATCGCTCCCAGCTCGGAAAGGTATTGGTACTAAAGCGCGAATGCACCAGCGACAGCGCGCTTTCCATGTCGGGATCGTTCAAGTCCAGGTAGTACTTCGCCACCTGTTCGGGCATTAACATACCTTTATAGACAATCGTGCGACAGGAAACACTGGCCACATACCAGTACAGGTCTAAGCCCATGCCTTTGATGGCGCGGTGCGATCGCTTGCGCACCACATACAGCTTGCGCTCCAACGTCAGCTCGTCATCGATCCCAGCGTCTGCTTTAGCGGCGATAAACGCCTGCTGCATAAAGGGTTCACTATTGATTGCCGTTGGCCCCAAGCTAGAATCATTCGTCGGCACGTCCCGCCAACCCAGCACGGTTAAGCCCGATTCATCTACTAGCTTTTCAAAGGCTTTGCGGCCACGCGATCGCGATTCTTCATCCGGGCTGGCAAAAATCATCGCCACCCCATAGCGCCCCACCGCTGGCAGCTCAATGCCTTCTGCCGCAGCCACCTTAGCCATAAACCGATGCGGAATCTGCATCAAAATGCCCGCCCCGTCGCCGGTATTGGGCTCTGCTCCCACCGCCCCTCTGTGATCCAGGTTCAGCAAAATCGTCAGCCCCTGCTGCACTATGTCATGAGAGGCTTTTCCTTTCATTTGCACGACAAACCCTACGCCGCAAGCGTCATGTTCGTGCTGAGGGTCATATAGACCCTGGGCTGGCGGTGAAAGCTGAGGATGATGGGCCATATGAGAGGTTGAGGGGCTGTTGATAGATTGCTGGAAAGGAGCCATCGCAGAATCCTAAAGAGAGAAATAGTAAAAATATCGCAGCGGACGAAAAAACACCCAGTTAGCTGCCGAACAAAAGATTCGAAGCCATAGAGCCACTGACAAGGCAACCCTATTGGTAGGTGTCTGTAGGTATAAAATATGCGAGTCCTTATTCTCTCGCAAGAGAGAGTATCGTGAAAGCTTGCTTAACAAAAACAACAGATGCCTTAATAAAAGGACTGAAAATATTACAAAATATTTCCTTGTGCTGACATTCTAGCCGCCATTCTGTTACCTACACTACGTTCTGTGGTCTACGGCCTATACGGCCAAGAATTTTTGAATGACGTCGCTGCTCAGGCCGCTGGCTTCGCCGGAGGCGACAATGCCACCTTTTTGCATGGCGTAGTAATAGTCGGACTGCTGGGCAAAGTGCAGATGCTGCTCGACCAGTAAAACGGACATGCCAGAGGTTTCGACAATTTGACGGACGGCGTTTTCAATGTCCAGAATGATCGAAGGTTGAATGCCTTCGGTGGGTTCGTCAAGTACGAGCAGGCGGGGGCGACCCATCAGGGCGCGGGCGATCGCCAACTGCTGCTGCTGCCCGCCGCTCAAATCGCCGCCCATGCGCGAAAGCATCTGCTTTAGCACCGGAAATAGCTGCAAAATATCTTCTGGAATTTCGTCGCGCTTGCCCTCATGTTTGGCTTTGGCTTCTAACCCAATAATTAAGTTCTCTTTCACGGTCAGCCGAGGGATAATCTCGCGGCCCTGAGGCACATAGCCAATGCCGCGTTTGGCGCGTTTGTTAGTGGGCAAGGGCAGCAGCGATCGCCCCTCATAGTCAATTTGACCGGTGCGCGGTGCCAGCAGGCCCATGATCGTTTTTAGCAAGGTGGTTTTGCCGACGCCATTGCGGCCAATCAGGCAGACCATTTTGCCAGCCGGAACGGTCATATCAACGTCGCGCAAAATATGGCTTTCACCGTAGTAAACGTTGAGCCCAGAGACTTTGAGCGTCGGTGCGATTGCGGCGGTCGAAATGG
Source organism: Phormidesmis sp. (assembly GCA_049791095.1). Classification (GTDB taxonomy): domain Bacteria; phylum Cyanobacteriota; class Cyanobacteriia; order Phormidesmidales; family Phormidesmidaceae; genus Phormidesmis. The sequence goes on along the minus strand of JBAQZP010000012.1, from coordinate 117,280 downwards.
CGGGGAGCGTAGAGGTTTGAGTCATAACAAAATATGTTTGTATGCAATTTGGACAGGCTAAAAGTCCCATCCCACAAGAAGTTCCAGGTATGCAATTTAGACAGGCTAGCGGCCCATTCCACCAAAATTTTTAGACTCAAGCATCAGGATCGCCTAAGTACACTTTGATAACTCGGGGATCGCTTTGAATTTCATCCATAGTGCCTTGGCACAAAACGCTGCCCTCATGCAGCACGGTCACCTGATTCTGCTGGGCAATCTGCCGCACAAATTCCATATCATGCTCAATTACAATTACCCCATGACTTTCGGCCAGCGATATCAATAAATCGCCCGTTCGCTCAGTTTCTTCGTCGGTCAGCCCCGCCACTGGCTCATCTACTAGTAGCAAATCTGGCGACTGCGCCACCAACATGCCGATCTCCAACCACTGCTTTTCACCATGCGACAGCAGCGCCGCTGGCACATCCGCCTTAGCCGTCAGGCCAATCGTTTGCAACAGCCCGTCCACCGTCCGATACTCTGCTCTGGGCGTCGGCTTAAATAGCGTATTCCAAACCGTCTTTACCCAATTGCACGAGAGTTCTAAATTCTCTCGGGGCGTCAGGTTCAAGTACACCCGAGGGGTCTGAAACTTGCGGCCAACGCCCAACCGCGAGATCGCATGTTCGGGCAGTGATTTAATATCTTTGCCCTTAAACAGCGCTCGCCCCGTTGTCGGCTGCACTTTACCGGTAATCACATCCAAAAAGGTGGTTTTCCCTGCGCCATTCGGGCCAATAATCACCCGCAATTCCTGCGCGCCAATCGAAAAGTTCAGCCCGTTAATGGCTTTAAAGCCGTCAAAGCTGACGGTGACATCCTGGATGTCTAATAGGGCGTTAGTGTTGCCTGCGCTGGCAGCCTGAGGATTGGCTAATACATCTGTTGACATGGCAGTTATGACTGTTAATTGAGGTGGGTTTATAACTTCTGAGACTATCCATTCGGGCGTTGAGTAGAAGCTGGTTTGGGGACAATCTCGCCCGGCGGCTGATGCGGCCCGTTGCCATACATTTCAGCTTCCTGCTTTAGGGTTTCGTCCACTTCTAGCCGGGGATAGGTCGCCGTTTGCTTGGGTTTGCCGAGGAGCGATCGCACCTGATCTGCCGCTCGATATCGCAGCCAGCCCACAACCCCATCCGGTAATACCGTCACCACAATCAAGAACAACGCCCCCTGGAAAAAGAGCCAAATTTCCGGGTAGCTTTCACTCAGCAGCGCCCGGCCCCAGTTCACGGCCAGCGCCCCGATAATTGCGCCAATCAACGTGCCCCGACCGCCCACGGCCACCCAAATCACCATCTCAATCGAAAAGGCAATGTCCATGTACTGCGGCGAAACAATCCCCGACTGTACCGTGTACAGCGCCCCGGCAATCCCGGCGATCCCGCCCGAAACGGCAAACACCAGCACCTTAAACGCGGTGGGATCGTAGCCCGAAAAGCGCACCCGGTTTTCGTCATCGCGAATGGCAATCAGCATTCGGCCAAATCGCCCGCTGGTTAACCACCGGCACAGCGCATACGACAGCGCTAGCATGATGACGGTGGTGCAGTAGAAAATGAACTGCATGCGATCGCCCCCCACCGACTGCCCAAACATCTGGGCCGTATTCGTCTTCAACCCGTTTGTGCCGTTAATCAGCTCTTGCTGACCGTTAAAAAAGTTGAAAAACACCACCAGCGCCGCCTGGGTGAGAATCGAGAAATACACCCCGCGAATGCGATTGCGAAAGACCAGATAGCCCAGCGCTCCGGCAATCAGCGTGGGAATTAAGAAAATAGCTATCAGCGTAAACGGAAACGAGTAAAACGGCTTCCAGAACCAGGGCAGCTCCGAAACGCCATACAGGCTGAAAAAATCGGGAATAGCATCTCCGATTCCTTGCAATTGCAAAAACATCGCCAGGGCATAGCCGCCCAAGGCAAAGAAGATGCCGTGACCCAAGCTCAACAGCCCGGTGAAGCCCCAAATTAAATCGATCCCGAGCGCGACAATTGCCAGTGACAAAAAGCGACTGAGCAGGCCTAGTCGAAAGCCGGAGAGGACGAGCGGGGCAATGAAGATTAAGAGAAGGGCGATCGCACCCACCGCGATCGCTTCCCACCGCAGCGATCCGGGCTTCTTCGCATCTGCCTGTGGCTTGCTTAAAACACCTGACATTTTTTACACCTCTGCCGAGCGGCCTTTGGGCGGAAACAATCCCGCCGGACGAACCTGTAAGAACACAATAATCAAGGCAAATACCATTACCTTTGCCATACTTGTCGTCGCAAAAAAGTTAAAGAAATCGGTGACTGGCTGCAAGCCTTCGTAAGAACTCAGCAATAGTGGCAAGGTGCCCGAGCCCAGCAGATAGGTCAAAACACCAATTGCCAGCGCGGCAATCACGCTGCCTAGCAAATTACCGACGCCGCCGACGACCACCACCATAAAGGCATCCACAATGTAGTTCACCCCCAGGTTTGGCCCCACAGAGCCCAGCAGCGTCACTGCAAACCCGGCAATCCCTGCCAGGCCAGAACCCAATGCAAAGGTCATCGCATCAACCTGAGCGGTTGGAATGCCCAGGCAGGCACTCATATTTCGGTTTTGGGTGACCGAACGAATGCGCAAGCCCCAGGCCGACTTTTGCAAAAACCAGTAGACGCCTAATAAACAGAGCAGCGTTAGCGCAATGATAAACAATCTGGAAATTGGAAACTGTAGCGTATCTGTCACCGCAAAGCTGCCTTGTAGCCAGCGCGGGGCAGTCACATCGACGTTTCGCGTGCTGAACCAGGGCCTGGCAAGCTGTGAATTGTCGTTAAGGCTACCGCCGATTGTCCAGGCGATCGCACCCGACAAAATAAACAACACCGCTCTCGCAAAGTTCTGCCTGGCCTGAGCCAGCCGAGCAAAGCGATCTAGCAGCCACTTGCCGCCAAAAAACAATCCGCAAAAAATCAGCAAGCCCACCACCATCGACCAGCTCACACTGCGCACAAACTGCCGCAAAATCAAGCTCACGCCCCAGGTTGCCAGCAGCGTTTCCAGCGGCCTGCCATACAAAAAGCGAATCACGCCTCGTTCCAAAGCTAGACCCACCAGCGCCGCTACCAAAAAAGAAAGCGGAATTGCTACCCAAATGTAAGCCCCCTGCCAACCCTCGCCTAACTGCTTAAAGCCGCCTTGCACCACATAAGTGGTATAGGCCCCCAGCATCATCAGCTCACCATGGGCCAAATTGATCACGCCCATCAGGCCGAACACAATCGCCAGCCCCAGCGCCACAATCAACAGCACCGTTCCAATACTGAGTCCATTAAAGACAGTCGTAATTAATCCATTGACATCCATCTCAGTAGCTCCCACCTTTTGTAAGCAAAAGGGGCCGAAAGTCTCAATAACCTTCGGCCCCACCATCCAGCCACTTTACTAAACCACCCCTTCAGCAGGCGTCAGTTGCTAGGCCCCTTCACTTTTGTACTTGCCGCCCTTCTCCGGGTCAGACCAGTCACAGGCAAAGCCCTTCGTATCTGCGACATACTGATTCCAAGGAATCGGATCCAAAGGCCCATCGGTCGAAGAAACAATCTCAAACAGGCCATCTTCACGCACTTCACCAATCCGCACTGTCTTAGAAATATGGTGGTTAGGCTGCATCGTCACCGTGCCTTCAGGTGCGTCAAAGGTTTGACCATAAGCTGCCTCGCGCACAGCCGGAATGTCAGTCGTACCGGCCTTTTCGACCGCCTGCGCCCACAGATACACCATAATGTAAGCCGCTTCCATCGGGTCATTCGTCACCCGATCTTCGCCATACTTCGCCTTAAAGTCGCTGACCCACTTTTCATTCTCGGGGCTCTCAACCGTCTGGAAATAGTTCCATGCAGCGTAGTGCCCGGTCAAAAACTCAGGCCCAATTTGACGCACTTCTTCTTCCGCAATACTCACCGACATCACAGGGTACTTGTCTGGCCCCATGCCCGCACTCTTCATCTGCTTAAAGAGGGCGACGTTGCTGTCTCCGTTCAAGCTGTTGAAAATCACGCCGCCGTCCGGTAGCGCCTGCTTGATCTTGTTGATAATCGGTGTGACTTCCGAGTTGCCTAGCGGCAAATAGTCTTCGCCAACGGTCGTGCCGCCCTTTGCTTTGAGCTGCTCTTTGATGATGTTGTTCGCCGTACGGGGGAATACATAGTCAGATCCGACTAAGAAAAACTCTGTCCCTTTGTTCTCTAGCAGCCAGTCTACAGCGGGCTCGATTTGCTGGTTAGGCGCAGCGCCTGTGTAAAAGATGTTTTGAGAACATTCTTGCCCTTCATACTGGACAGGGTACCAAAGCATGTGTTTCTTTTCTTCAAACACAGGCAATACGGCCTTACGACTCGCCGATGTCCAGCAGCCAAAGACCACAGCTACTTCGTCCTGGTCTATCAGCTTCTCTGCTTTTTCAGCAAAAGTAGGCCAGTCAGAAGCGCCGTCTTCTTTGACCGCAACAATCTGTTTACCTAGCACACCACCAGCGGCGTTAATCTCTTCAATCGCTAGCTCTTCCGCATCGACGACCGTGGTCTCACTAATTGCCATCGTGCCGCTCAAAGAGTGCAAAATACCCACTTTAATGACATCGTCACCGCCAGCGGCCACCTCGGTTCCCGAATCTTCTGCGGCGGTATCATCACTAGCGGTGTCGCTACCACTATCAGAAGCACAAGCCTTTAAAAATACGCTAGCACCCGCAGCGGCGGTGCCATATCCCAAAAATTTACGTCTGCCAATTCTTGTCATTAGCTGATCCTTTATCTCCCTAACTCACACTTATATAGTCTCAGCATCATCATTAGCTTTTCTTTGAAGTTCCTTTCTGCATTTGCAACTTTAGAAAGAGGTCAAACAAACAAAAGATTTGGTAATTCCACTGATTTTGTAAGGTATCCTATGGCGCTGGCAACGCCCAAGTTGTATCTTGCGATACAGAAATGAAAGCTTCAAAATTGGGCGCTCAAAGCTAAAACAAGAAATAGCGCTGCGCCATTGGCAAGACGGCAGCGGGCTCACAGGTCAGCAGCTTGCCGTCTACTCGCACTTCAAAGGTCTCAGGGGTGACTTCAATGTTGGGTAGGGCGCTGTTCAGCTTCAGGTCTGTTTTTTTCACCTGCCGCGTATCGATGACAGGCCGCAATCGCTTGGCGTTTAGCCCAATTTCACTGGCAATGTCTCTATCCATAGCCGCTTGGGAGACAAAAGTGTAGGCCGTGCTCGCTACAGCCCCGCCAAAGCTGCCAAACATGGGCCGTGCATGGACTGGCCCCGGCGTAGAAATACTCGCATTGGCATCTCCCATCTGCGCGTAGGCAATCAGCCCCCCCTTCACCACCGTCTCTGGTTTTACGCCAAAGAATGCTGGGCTCCACAGACACAAATCCGCCAGTTTCCCCGCTTCAACCGAGCCCACATGCTGAGAAATGCCGTGGGCCAGGGCGGGATTAATGGTGTACTTTGCCACGTACCGCTTTGCCCGATAGTTGTCATGAGTCCCGCTTTGATTTTGCGGGTCAGGCAGTAGTCCCTTTTGCACCTTCATCTTGTGCGCCGTTTGCCAGGTACGCATAATCACCTCGCCCACGCGCCCCATCGCCTGCGAGTCAGAGGCCATAATGCTCATTGCGCCCATATCATGCAGCAAGTCTTCCGCTGCAATGGTTTCTCGCCGAATCCGAGACTCTGCAAATTTCACATCTTCAGGAATGTTTTTGTCCAGGTGATGGCACACCATTAGCATGTCTTTGTGCTCATCAAAGGTGTTGATGGTGTAGGGCCGGGTGGGATTGGTCGAGGCGGGCAGCACATTGTTGTAGCGACAAACCGTAAGAATGTCAGGAGAATGTCCGCCACCTGCACCTTCGGTGTGGAAAGTGTGAATGACGCGATCTTTGAAGGCGGCAATGGTGGTTTCAACAAACCCGGATTCGTTCAAAGAGTCGGTATGGATTGCGACTTGTACGTCATATTCATCTGCCACTGTCAAGCAGGTGTCAATCGCCGCTGCTGTTGTGCCCCAGTCCTCATGCAGCTTTAGCCCCATTGCCCCGGCTTGGATTTGCGCAATTAATTCTTCGGGCTGGCTGGAGTTGCCTTTGCCCATAAACCCCAGGTTCATCGGGAAGGCTTCGGCGGCTTCTAGCATTCGGTGAATGTTCCACGCGCCGGGGGTGCAGGTGGTGGCAAGGGTGCCTGTGGCGGGGCCAGTGCCGCCGCCGAGCATGGTAGTGACGCCGGATGCGATCGCCACTTCTATCTGCTGCGGACAAATAAAGTGAATATGCGAATCAATCGCCCCTGCTGTCAGGATCTTGCCCTCACCGGCAATAATCTCCGTACTGGGCCCAATAATAATGTCAATGTTGTCTTGCGTATAGGGGTTACCCGCCTTTCCTAGCTTGGCAATCTTGCCGTCTTTGATCCCCACATCGGCCTTGACCACGCCCCACCAGTCTAGAATCAGCGCATTGGTAATCACCACATCGACTGCGCCATCGGCTCTAGAAACCGGCGACTGCCCCATGCCATCGCGGATCACTTTACCACCGCCAAACTTGACTTCGTCGCCGTAGTAAGTGCCGCCGTAGGTGGTCAGGTCTTGTTCTACTTCAATAAATAATTCTGTGTCGGCCAGGCGAATGCGATCGCCCACCGTTGGCCCAAACGTATCGGCGTAGTCGCGGCGGCTAATGTAATTACTCATCACTCACACAAAAAATGGTCACAACAGCGCTTCAGCAAACAGGTATTGTCAGCATACTGCCGATTACGCAACACTATATGGCACCAAGCTCGATAAAAGTAAGCCAGCTCAACCATCTAAAAACATAGCTTAGAAACATAGCGGTATACTTTCTAACAACTCTACCGGCAAATTGTAAGGAACGCTCTTTATGAACATTGCTCAACTGAACCGAAAATTTACCCTTGATACAATAAGTCTCTTAGCACTTGCGATCTTTAGCCTGGTCGCTATCCAAAGCTGTACGGCTATGGGAAATGGCGCTACGGTCGCGCAAAGCCCGATTGAACCAGCTCCTGTCGTAACTCCCGTGGCAACTCCTGCCGCAGAAACCATCGTCACCATGAACCTCACCGACGAAACTGGCGTCGGTGAAGCAGTCGGCACCGTTACCTTGAAAGATGCCGAATATGGTCTTATGATCACGCCCAACCTAACCGATCTATCACCTGGCATCCATGGCTTTCACGTTCATGCAAACGCTGCCTGTGGCCCCGGCGAAAAAGATGGCAAAGTTGTACCCGGTCTAGCCGCAGGCGGTCACTATGATCCAGCAGAAACCGGCAGTCACGAAGGCCCCTACGGCGACGGGCACTTGGGCGATCTGCCCCCGCTTTATATAGATGCAGACGGCAATGCCACAACGCCAACCCTTGCCCCTCGTCTTACCGTCGCGGATGTCTCTAACCGAGCCCTGATGATTCATCTGGACGGAGACAACTTTTCTGACGAACCGGCTGCTTTGGGTGGCGGTGGCGCTCGGTTGGCCTGCGGTGTCATTAAGTTAGAGTAAACATTCTTACTGATGAAAGGAATGCCGTGATAGAGAAACTTTCATTGAAAGCGAAACCTCTCTTACGGTTGGTCAGCAGTGGCACAGCTTAGGTGAGACAGTATGCTATCGTTAAGCGATAGTAACGAACTGCGATAGTATTATGTTGTGATTGTAAGCTTCAAGTCTAGTGAGACAGAACGCATTTTTGAAGGTTTTGTATCCCGCTCATATCCATCTAGCATCCAAAAAACAGCACTGCGAAAGCTCTTTTTGATTAACGCAGCCGGGTCAGTTAATGACTTGCGTACACCGCCCGGTAACCGGTTAGAGAAGCTATCTGGAAATCGAAAAAGTCAGTATAGTATCCGCGTTAATAACCAATGGCGAATCTGCTTTATTTGGACGGAAGAAAGTAATGCTGCTCAAGTTGAAATTGTAGACTATCACTAAGGGAACCTTACTGTGGATAACGAACGGCTACCCAATATTCATCCAGGCGAAATTCTGAGAATAGAATTCATAGAGCCTTTAAATATAACCCCCTACCGACTCAGTAAAGATATTGGGGTAACCCAAACGCGCATCAGCGAGATTTTGGCCGAAAAGCGGGGCATCACAGCAGATACAGCATTGAGGCTTTCTCAATACTTTGGCAACAGCGCTCAGTTCTGGATGAATTTGCAAATCCAGTACGACCTACGAGAAGCTCAAAGAGAGAATGAAGAGGACTACCGTCGAATTCCAGCCATTCTCTAGTATTGCTCTTTGTTCGCAAGTTCGAGTTGATAAAGGCAATGCTACGTCTATCATCAGGCAGTAAGTTTGTGGGAAATGCCCAAAATTTTTATGCGAAAGGGATTGCGATCGCCCTCACTTCCACCGCTACCTGGGCCACCGCAGGCATTTTTATCCGCTGGCTGCCCGGCTGGTCTCCTTTTGCTATTTTGGCAGGCCGCTTCCTGATTGCCATGTTGGCCCTGCTGCCCATCGTCCTGTCGCCTAACCTTCGTCACCAACTTTTTGACTCGGTGCGATCGCCCTTCATTTGGGCACTCAGCCTTCCGATGATTGGCGGTTACCTGCTAGGCACAACAGCTTTTCAGATGGCCCCTGTCGGAGAAGTCACGTTGCTTATCAGTACCTCGCCTCTATTTGTGGTTGCCTACAAGCTCCTCGCTAAAATTCGAGTACACAGAAGCGAAGGCACAGGAACGGCATTGGCGACCGCTGGCATTAGTCTCATTTTGCTGCCTCAAATATCTGTAAGTCAGGGCGCGTCGTGGCAGGCCATCACAGGCTATGCCTTTGCCCTGACGGCTGCCGGGCTGCTTGCTGTTTACACAGTCTGCTTGGAAGCATTGGCCCGTCGGGGTAAAACATTCAGATCTGTTAATCTTGTTTTCGTCACCTGTTTGCTAGGGTGCCTGCTCTCTTTCTTTTGCACCGCTTTTTCTACTCAGCCCACAGGTTCAACCGGGTTAAGCCAAGTGTCCTTCTTAGTCCTGCTAGGGTTGGGCATTCTTTCCACCGCTACCTCTACACTCTTCTACACAATCGCAGCGCAGCGATTACCTGCACTTTTATCAGCGGCCATTTTACTGACAGAACCCATATTCGCAGTCTTGTTTGCATCGGTAGCGCTTAAAGAAATACCGTCGTTGTGGTTTGGCATTGGCAGCTTATTTGTGCTGGGTGGGTTGTTTGCGATCGCCACAGGCCATGAAGCAAAAGCCACTTGAAAACTTAGCTGGCAAATAAACGTCTAGATAGCTTCGCCTGCCGCATTTGTGCCAGGTCAATCAGCGGTGTGCATGACCACATATCGTCGAGAGATTGCTCAGCCGCTGATGCGCAAATGTCGGCCATGTCGGGCGCGATCGCACACCTCACCTGCTGCGCCTGCAAATGCCCTACGGTTCCCAACCGAATCGCTGCGCCCAATACCCCCGTGACAAACCCATGCACAAAGGCCACTAGCGCTGATGATTCTGTGAGTTGTGCCACTTGAGCCACTACGGCAAACACTACGGGATGCAGACAGTTAATTTCTCCTTTTGTGGTGCGATCGCTCAATTCATCCAACTGCGCATGGGGCCAGGTTTGACCCGCAACCATCAGCAAAGCCCGTCCACTTTGACGCTGGGCTATGCGAGTTTTCTCTATTGGCGTCTGAGCAAATAAACGCGCGTCTATTTCTGCGATAGCTGACAGATTATTTTGCTGGCTAGCGCGATAAGTATGGGCCAGCGCCACCAAATCGGTGCCGCCGACTTTGTTGCATAACAACAGCCGCAAAAACACTTCTAAATCTTCAGCGGTGATGATACGTTTGGCCTGTGCTAAACTCTCTAATCCATGAGAAAGCGTATAAGCGCCAGAAGGGAAGAAAGAATCTGCCAACTGCATTAGCACAAACTGTTGGTCGAGGGAATTAGTGAGCATGGCTGTGCAGGCTAAGAAATTCTACAAACTCACCCGGCGATTTCATCTCATAGTCAATCTGTAAACCTTCTATACTTAGTCTTTTGGCTACCTTGCGAATTGTTGACTCTACCAGCGCGGCTTCTGCCACTAACTCTACATACAAAGCCTCACCCTGTACCGTAATTGGCCAGTGCTGATTGCCCAGCGTATGGCCCAGGTGAACCAGGGCGATCGCCTGATTGCGAACCCCTTCCTCAAATCTCAGCACCATTAACTGCTGCGCCGCAAGGCTAACCAGCACCAACCGATCTCGATCGGTTGCTAGCACATCTCCATCGCGCAGCAGCCAGTCGCGCGTCTTGGCAATTCCGACCGATTGGCCCGAAGCACTTTGCGTTAGGATGCGGCCTTTGGCGCGATCGCCTCGCCCAATCGACACCTCCAAACAACTATCATTTTGCCTGGCTCTCGACACCCGAGCGGCCAACTCTACGCTCTCACCTACATTGCCTAAATATGTCTCAGCCCGTTCAGTCTTATCCATACCTGCTCACCTGCTTACAACGTCACCTGCTTACAACGAATAGGGTAACAATGCCTGCCCTTGCAAAATCCGCACACAGTTTACCGCCTGCCTAAAGCAAGCTTGCATTTCCCGAGTCGTGTTCGCCATCGCCCGGATAAACAATCCTCTATCCCCCGGCAAAACCGAACTGGCCAAATCAACCGATCCTTTGGCAAGGGCTTCTATTTCAATGCTCAAAGCGGAAAGGTTCTGAGGCGTGGCGATCGCACCCGGCAGCACCAACACCAAAGTCCCCAACACGGCCCCGCTGGCAAACAGCGCCTGTTGGCTAAAGCGATTCTCCTTCCCCAGCAGCTTCATCGACTCGGCAAACCACATTTGCCCATCTGGTGACTGCACCCGCAGGCGGCTCAGGTATTGCCGAAACTGATACACCTCGCCTCTCGCTAAGCGCCCTGGTAAAACAATCTCGCCCCAGCTCAGCCCCGCTGTAGAATGCAAAGTGATGTCAGTTTTTTGAGTCAAGGTTGAACCGGCGAAAAGAATCAAGGGTTCTGGCAGGAACTCCAGACTGGCATCAGTACCTACATCGATCTGGTAGCTGACCCGCGCTTGAGCCGTCGCTTCAGTCATGGTATGAACCTTGGTTGCCGCCTGATCGATCAGGTAAAGCTGACTGCCTTTATCTAGTTGAAGAGAAATTTCCAGCGCGTCGCCTGCCAACAGCCCCGGCGAGGTATTCATCCGGTATAGATAGGCCCGGTTTGTCGAGCTGGCCGTTCCATCTTCTTCTAACCTGAAAACCGGCGAAACGCTCAGCGGATAAGCCATATAGCGATGACTTACAATTGTTTTTCCAAGAGAATTACACGCTAACTTTAACGCTAGCTGCGCCCGAGACGCTGGTCTTTTCGTGAGATTTTTCTGATGCAGCATCAAACAACAACGCCCTCTGGATAAACGCCACGACTTCGCTCAAACCCTCCGACGTTTTGCAGTTGGTGTATACCACCGGTTTACCCTGCCGGTACTGGGCCGACTGCGATCGCATCAAATCCAGATCCGCCCCCACATAGGGCGCAATATCTATTTTGTTCACCACTGCCAAATCAGACTGTACAAACCCAGGGCCGTTCTTGCGAGGAATGTCGTCGCCTGCGCCCACGTCAATTACAAACATATAGGCATCTACTAAGTCGTAGCTAAAGGTAGACGCGAGATTGTCGCCGCCGCTCTCGATCAAAATTAAATTCAATTGAGGAAACTGCCGCTCTAAATCTTGGATCGCGAGCTGATTCATGGTGGGATCTTCTCGGATCGCGGTGTGCGGACAGCTTCCAGTCTCTACACCTACCACCCGCTCGGCAGGTAAAAAGCCCTTTCGCTTCAGCCGGTCAGCGTCTTCTGTGGTCAACAGGTCATTTGTGACCACGGCAACTTCGACGCCCTGCGCCATCAGTAAAGGCACAATGCCTTCTATCAGCGCCGTTTTGCCGCTGCCTACTGGCCCACCAATGCCTAACCTGGCTGCCTTACTCATGATGTCAGCTCCGCGCCGTTGTATTTGCCATTGAATCCGTATATCTCCTGGCTGCCGCCATAGGGCACTAGCTCTACTTCTTTTTCGTCGCCGGGCTCGAAGCGGACGGCGGTGCCTGCGGTGATGTTTAGCCGCATTTTATGGGTGCGATCGCGCTCAAACTGCAATCCTTCATTCACCTCATAAAAGTGAAAGTGCGAGCCGACTTGAATAGGGCGATCGCCGACGTTCCTGACCACTAGCGTAATCGACTCGCGGGATGCATTCAGCTCAATTGGCTCAGCGCCACCCGTAATGATTTGCCCTGGGATCAAGGGGATAGGGTCGGCTGGATTGTCTTTGTACATTGCTTCCTTATTCTTAAGCGTCAAAGCCTAGTCCATAATGGGGTCGTGAACGGTGACAAGCTTGGTGCCGTCGGGAAAGGTGGCTTCTACTTGCACCTCATGCACCATTTCAGGAATACCTTCCATTACATCCGCTCGCTTTAGCAAAGTCGTGCCCTCGCTCATTAGCTCACTCACCGTTTTGCCCTCCCTGGCCCCTTCCATAATCGCCGCCGAAATATAGGCCACGGCTTCAGGATAGTTGAGCTTTAACCCTCTGTCTTTTCTTCTTTCAGCCACTAGCGCCGCCGTAAAAATTAGCAGCTTGTCTTTTTCTTGGGGCGATAACAGCATGGGGTTTCCTTAAACTGGTCAACAGGCTTCAAAGAAGATCGTTTTTTTTTAAAGATTTTCCTCAAAACGCTTGCGCATCCTTGCATTCTCACTCTAATCTTTCGATTTTTCTTTTAAGAAGTACAAAGAAACCGCCCACTATTGTAGTGCTCTGTAAACCTTTTTAGCGGCACAGCTATTCTGAGTAAGCAGCAAGCCACAATGCCGTAAGCGTCAGCAAAAGGATTAGACCATGCCAAACCCAACCCCCGATGTCATCTCAGATACCGTCCAAATGCCCAAGCAAAGAATTCCGCTGCAAAAGCTCTATGAAGATCTGGCCAATATCGACGCGATGGATTTGGCGGTGGGCGCACAGTGTCGCGAGCGGGCGCAGCAGGTTTTGGCCAATCCCAAAATTAGTCTGAACTGGCGAGATGCGATCGCCGAACGCCTTCACGAAGCCAACCACATCCTTGCCATCAAAGCCGTCACGGGCGACGATAGCTACTAAAGCGCGATCTTCCTTAAAATAAACTCGATACACTATGGCTAAGGGCTATAGCTAAGGACTGAAGAGCACCGCAAAAATGATGACTGAGCGCGATCAAAGCATTCTTCAGCAGTTTGCAGACAAAGTGCGCCTGCACATACCTGATGCCCAAATCTGGGTATTCGGCTCGCGGGCGCGTGGGGATGCACAGCCCGACTCCGACATGGATATTTGTGTTGTCGCAGGCGAAATGAACGCCAAACATCGCAATATCGTAAGCTATGCCGCTTGGGAAGTAGGCTTTGAAAACGAGCTATTCCTTCAAACATTAAAATACTCGCGAGAGCAATTTGAAAATAGCCCGCGCGTTTCGAGTCCTCTACTTCGTGCTATTCGTCAAGAGGGCATACTTGCGTGAGCAAACAGAATGACCTTGAGATACTGCTCAACGCTAGGCTTAAGCAAGCAGATAACGCTTTCAATGCCGGACGACTCCTCTTAGGACAGAGTTTTTATCCTGATTGCATAAATCGTTTCTACTACAGTATGTTCTATGCAGTTCTAGCACTGCTAATTACTCGGGAACTAGGAACATCAAAACACAAAGGCGTTATTTCCTTGTTCGACAGAGAGTTCGTAAAAACAGGTCACTTTCCAAAAGAACTTTCGAGCTGGTTGCACAGCATTTTTGAGCAAAGACTGGAAGCCGACTATGCCGATCGGTCAGAGGTCACATATGAAAAGGCCGTCGAAGTTGAAACGCAAGCGAGCGTTTTTATTCAGTCAGTAAAAAGCTATTTAAAGAGATAGCTAGAAGACGTTGCGCTCAAAATTTCAGCCGCTGCCGGTAGTTTGCCACCGACTCTACTAGCCCAATTGCAATAAAGTTCGTCAGCAGCGCCGAGCGCCCGTAGCTCATCCACGGTAGCGGAATGCCCGTAATCGGTGCGAGCCCGATGGTCATACAGATATTGAGAATCGCCTGAAAGACAATCATCGATAGCACGCCCACGGCTAGCAAAGAACCAAAATTATCCTTGGCATTTTGAGCGATCATGACCAGCCGTAAGCAAATTAGCCAGAAGGCAATCAGCAAGGCTATGCCGCCGACAAAGCCCAATTCCTCACCCACCGCCGAGAAAATAAAGTCGGTATGCTGCTCGGGAATAAAGCTAAGCTGCGTCTGGGTGCCCTGAAATAAGCCTCGGCCCCACAGCTCCCCCGCGCCGATGGCAATCCGTGACTGAATCAGGTGATAGCCGCCGCCTAAAGGATCTTTATCAGGATCTAAAAATAGAATCAGACGATCTTTCTGATAGTCCTTCAGCACGCTCCACATCACTTCGCCCAGCTTTCCGCAGACCAGGTTGATAACTGTCGCAATCACGCCGCTGTACAGCGACCAGGGCAGCGAGCGATAGGCCACCACGCCCATCAACAGCACCCAAAAAATCCATGCGGGCAGCGACACATTAAAGACAATCGCCGACACCAGCGGCGAAATCATTAAAATTAGCCAGCCGGGGTTGACGCCGCTCCAATACAACATGCCAAGCGTGATCGCCCCAAATACTAAAGACGTGCCTAAATCTGGCTGCAAAAATACCAGCGCCCAGGGCACCGCCGTGATCCCGATGGCCTTGATCATGCCAAACAGCGTAGCGGCGTCTCGATCTTTCAGCGTTGACGCCAGCGTGATAATCGCGCCTAGCTTGGCAAATTCTGACGGCTGCACGTTAAAGCCGAATACGGTAATCCACCGCTGTGCGCCCAGTCCTTCGGTACCGATGGCCATCACAGCTATTAGCGAAGCCACCGTAGCCGCGTAGATAATCCACCGCCACTGTAGGAGAACTTCGTAGCGGCTACGAGCAATCCACAGGGCCAGGACTGCACCAATCGCCCCTAATATTGCGTGGTTAACGGCAAATCCTGTCTCACCGGTGTATTTTTGGGTACTGCTGATTAAGATGCTAGCGAATATAGTCACGCCAATGGGCAGCAAAAATAGCAGCCAATCGACGCCCTGCCACCCTTGAAACAGCTTTTTCCAGCGTCTGTGTACTAGCGAGTAAGAAGTCATGAATAGCTGCTGTATGGATTAAAGCTGTATGTATTAAAAAAGGGTTCTAAGTTAACGCAGCTACAGAAATTTTAGCAGCCGCTTTTTTGGCGATGTCCATGAGCGCTATTGCTGAGGCACATTCAGGATCAGACAGCACGATTGGTAGACCGCGATCGCCCCCTTCTCTAACCGGCATTTCCAAAGGTATCTTCCCCAGAAAAGTCACCCCTAACTCCGCCGCCGCCTTTTCTCCGCCATTCGACCCGAAAATATCATATTTTTTATCGGGCATATCGGGCGGAATAAAATAACTCATGTTCTCGACAAGTCCTAAAATCGGCACATTGAGCTGCTCAAACATTTTAAGTCCACGCCTTGCATCCCCCAGCGCTACCGTCTGCGGCGTCGTCACAATGATCGCGCCTGCCATCGGCACGGCCTGCGCCAAGGTAAGCTGCGCATCCCCTGTACCCGGCGGCATATCCACGACCATGTAGTCCAATTCGCCCCACTGCACCTGATACAAAAACTGACGAATCACGCCGTTCAGCATTGGGCCGCGCCAGACAACGGGCTGATCTTTATCGATTAAAAAGCCCATAGAGACCATCTTTACGCCGTGGTTGAAGGCGGGCTCTAACACCTGCTCGCCACCGGCTTTTCCTTGGGCGTCGCGGACGGTGACAGTTGCCTCACTTAGGCCCATCATCGTCGGTGCATTCGGGCCATAAATGTCAGCGTCGATCAGGCCAACGGTTGCGCCAGTTTTGGCCAGCGCCACAGCGATATTGATGGCTACCGTGCTTTTGCCAACGCCGCCTTTGCCACTGGTAACGGCAAAAATATTTTTTACGCCAGCAATCCCGGTACGGTCGGGCAAAGCCTTTTGCTGAGGCGTTTCTGCGGTCACATCTATATCTACTTTTTCGACGCCAGGCAGCGATCGCACTGCTCGTTCGCAGTCTTCCACAATAAATTCGCGCAGGGGACAGGCCGGTGTCGTTAGCACTAAGGTAAAGCTCACATCGCCGTCGTCCACCGTCACATTGCGAATCATGTTCAGCGCTACCAGGCTCTTCTGTAGCTCTGGATCTTGCACGGGCTTGAGCACTTCTAAGATGGATTCGACGTCGAGCGTGTTAATCATTTCTATTTAATGAACTTTAATTTTTTGAGAGCACCTAAAAATACTAGCGTTCAACGATCGGCTTTAGTAGATGTCTCGCCATTCAAGTAAAGATAATGCGAGCAAAGACAATTCAGGCAAAGACAATTCAGGCAAAGATATCTGTGCCAGGATTAGCCGGATACAGCCGTTGCTGAGACTCGTTGTGATGCAAAGCTGCGGCTTCGGCGGCTTCTACTAAGGCCGCAGCCACGTGGGTGGCCTGAGATTTCATCATTGGCCAGGCAAAGGGAGACAGCCAGCCGCTGAGGGCAATGGTATATAAAACGCAGGTGCCGCACAGGGTTGAGACGATGCGATAGGTGACGCGCTCTTGCAGTCCGGGTAAAGGGAAAAGGCGAATGCTAACCAGCTCACCGGGCAGTACGCGCTCTACAAATACCTTGGTAGAAGACAGAGGAAAGTAACGGCTCACCGTCTGGTAAATCAGGCCGGGCTTTACATGCAGGCCACGAGGAGCGTTGGTAGAGGTAATCAGGGGGTGCCAGGAGGCGATGTCGGCCAGGTCGCTCACTAACTGCCACAGAATTTCGGCGGGGGCTGTGCTCTGCGCCCAATAGTTGCTTTCTCGGGCACCCGGAGAGCCCCACAAGCCTTGCGATCGCAGCTCCCACAAGTCCGTCTCAGTTACCGATGGCTCTGCTTCAAACGCCTTAGCCGACAAACTACTAGCCCTAGCCGCTGCCCTAGCTAAGAGCGATCGCAGCCCATTTCCCAGGCAGGCCGTGACGAACAGCCGTACCAAAAACCAAACGCGGGCTAGCCACGTCTTCAGGTTCGTTCTTAGTCGCCGTATCTGCATTTGCCGGAGCCAAGTCATAAAAACACCGTCTATTAAAGACACTGTAGCGATATCGATCGAAATTCAGTAGTTTCCCTGATGAGCGTTCTCTATTATTTTAGGCGATCGCCACAGTTTTCAGCCCTGCCCCGCTTTTGTCACAGATTGTCACGCTCTCTTTTCAAACCGCAATAAACGCCACCACATTATGTTTGACTAAACGAAGGAATGTTTGAGTTTTTGTTTAAAACATTATGACCCTCTCTTCTACTAAGGCTGCTCGCCCCGACTCGCCGAATGGGACATCCGCTACGGCATCTTCCCAGGCATCTGCCCCGGCTCCTGTTTTGCCACCAGAAGGCTCTCGCGAGCGAGTTAGCAGCGCCTTCAAGGGACTGCAAGATCGCATCTGCAAAAAGCTAGAAGCCCTTGACGGCACTGGCAAATTTATCGAGGATGCCTGGCAGCGCCCTGAAGGCGGCGGGGGCAGGTCGCGGGTGATGAAGGAAGGCGATGTCTTTGAGCAGGGCGGCGTCGGCTTCTCGGAAGTATGGGGTGACAAACTACCTCCTTCTATTTTAGTAAAGCGGCCCGAAGCAGCCGGTCACCAGTTCTATGCTACGGGCACTTCGATGGTGCTGCATCCGCGCAATCCATATGTGCCCACCGTCCACCTCAACTATCGCTACTTTGAAGCAGGCCCGGTTTGGTGGTTTGGCGGCGGCATCGACCTTACTCCTTACTACACCACCGAAGCCGACGTCATCCACTTTCATAAAACGCTGAAGGATACCTGCGATCAACACAACCCGCAGTACTACCCCAGCTTCAAGCGCTGGTGCGACGAGTACTTTTTCCTCAAGCATCGCGCCGAACCTAGAGGCGTGGGTGGCATTTTCTTTGACTATCAAAACGGCCAGCGCGGCGACCTCTATCGCGGCCACAATCAAGACGGCCCCGCTGCCCTTTATAGTCAAAAAGCAGGCAGCGCCTCCAAACGTTCTTGGGAAGAAATTTTTAACTTTGCCGTCGATTGTGGTGACGCCTTTTTACCGGCCTATGTGCCAATTGTAGAAAAGCGGGCTCATACTGAATATGGCGATCGCGAGCGCAACTTCCAGCTCTACCGCCGAGGCCGCTACGTAGAATTCAATCTCGTCTTCGACCGGGGCACCCTGTTCGGCCTGCAAACCAACGGTCGCACCGAATCCATTCTCATGTCCATGCCCCCCATGGTGCGCTGGGAATATAACTACCACCCCGAACCCGGCACTCCCGAAGCCAAGCTGTACGACGTTTTCTTACAACCCAAAGACTGGGCGAATAGGGAAGAGCGTGATGAAGTATGAAGTATGAACGATGAACGATGAATTAAGACCGCATCGTTCAATCGTTCATCATCTCCACCCCTGGGTACTCTAGAGGTCACATGCGCTTACAAACGGTGCGACCTTTAGAGGAGTGACGACAACGGTATGGAGCAGCGAAATTTTACGACTGACCAGGGCGAGCAGATCATTATTTTGGCCCCCACTGGACGGTTAGATATCACCACGGCCTGGCAATTTCGCCTCAAGTTGCAAGCCGCAATCTCAAATGAAACTCCCCACATTCTGGTGAACCTTAGCGAAGTTAACTTCATTGATAGTTCGGGGCTGACGTCCTTAGTCGCCGGGATGCGTGACGCCGATAAAATCAACGGTAGCTTCCGCATTTGTAACGTGCATCCCGAAGCCAAACTTGTGTTTGAAGTCACCATGATGGACTCAGTCTTTGAAATTTATGAGACTGAAGACGAAGCGCTAGCAGCCCCTTACGCCGCGACGATTGCTTGAGTGACGGCGCTGTTAGATAGCTTGCTAAATAGTGGGCTTCGACTCCGCTTAGCCCTCGTTCTGCGCAGCCATTTCTACTTGTCAGACCTCGTTGCTACCAGTCATAGGTTTTTTGCTTGATCATGCGAAACGGCCCCATCAGGGCACCCCATAGCCCTCGGCCACTGTCGGGGTCTATGCCTTTGTCATAGGTCAATAGTTCGATGGCGTCTCCTTGCTGAGCGATGTCGAATCCCAAATACACATACCGCTTCTGGCCCGCATATTCAAACGAGCAAAGCTGGCCATCTGGAAGCGCTGAGCGAAACTGATAGCCACTGGCCAAGCCTGACGCCTGGGGCTGATCCTGATACTGAATATGAGCCTCGCTATTTGGCAGACTGATTAAATCTTCGGGCGACATTTCATCTAGCAAAGTGCCATTATCGCCGCCGCCCTGCCACTTCAGCGGCTGCGATAGCGCGAAGTACTGACCGCGAAGCCGCCCGTCAGCTTCTGTAAGCTGTAGAATGCGCTGCCGGTAGGGAGGCTTTTGAGCAATCACATTGACCTGCTCTAAAAATAGGGTGTAAGTATGCGCGTCGGACAGACTGAGCACGGGCCTTTGCCACAGGCGTAGCCGCACATACCAGGAAGGCTCGGCGGCGGCTTGAGCGACATTTTCAAACTCACCGGCCAGATAGCGAGCGAGCGTGGTCAAGGGGGTGCTAGGCATATTGATCGAGTCCTGTCTCTTTTGTCAGTATCTTTTTGTTCGATTTGACCCTCAACAGCTTGGCAAAGCAGCCGCAAAGCGTAACAATATGTTTACAAAGAGTATTAAAAGAGCGCTTACTAGTGAACAACGTCCGCACGGTTTCAGATACAAAGCGAGCCTTCTACGGTCAGCACACTCGCCCCATCAATGCACTGTACCGCCGGGTCGTTGAAGAGCTAATGGTAGAGATGCATCTGCTGTTGGTGAATGCAACCTTTAATTATGATTCTATCTACGCTTTGGGCGTCGTCACTGTGTACGATCGCTTTATGACTGGCTACGAGCCTGAGTCGGACAAGCAATCTATTTACAAAGCCGTGATTGAAGCGGTAAAGGGCGATCCGCAGCAGTATCGCCGGGATGCAGAGGAAGTGCTGAGTGCGGCTCAGTCGGTTAGCTCGGTAGATGAATTTAAGGCTTTGCTGGAGGAGGCCAAGAACGGGCCGGGGGCCGGGGCGCTACAGGGCAATTTGCACAAAGTTGCGAGCAATCCTAAGTTTAAGTACAGCCGCCTGTTTGTGACGGGGATGTACACCGTGATTGAGGCTATTGATCCTGAAGTGCTGAATGATAAGACCAAGCGCGAGTCTCTGCTGAATGAACTCGCAGAGACGCTGGGCTTTAACAGCGAGCTGCTGATTAAGGATATTGAGCTATATCGCAGCAATCTGGATAAGATGGCGCAGGCTCAAGAAGTGATGAAAGACATGATTGAGGCTGAGAAGAAGAAGAAGGCTAAGCGCGAGCAGGAAAAGAGTGAGCGGGCAAAAAAGCAAGCGGCTGAGGCGGCTAAGCAAGTGGCTGAGCCGACAGATAGCCCGGTAGACAGCGCTGAGTCTGAGACCTCTGCTGAGTGACTTGCTGGCGATCGCGCACAAGGGCTTTAAGATTCAGGTTCTACAATTTGGGGCTCTGGTGGTGGGGAGCTGGAACGTTGGGCTAAACCAAAGATGAGGAGAGCGGCGGCGATCGCACCCAATATCCAAATCCATGCGTTAGAGGATGAGCGATCGGTCTCAAATTCATTCGACTGTAATCGCTCTGAAATAAACGGAGAGGGCTCATCATCCATGGCCCCATCGTGTGTGCTCCCGGTCTCACGCGAGGCGGTCGCTAGCGGTTGAAACTTGGGTGGCAGTGTGGGTTCATTGGCCGCAGCGCTAGCAGTTGGTGGGGCAGCGGCGATCGCGTCAGTCGGCTCAGATGGTATTGCCTGCGATGGCTCAGGAACTTCTAATACAGGTGTTTCTAATGCAGGTGTTTCTGCTGGAATAGATTCTTCTTGTAGAGGCGCTGGCAATATGGGCTCTGATAATACGGGTTCCGGTGCGATCGCCGGGCCGCTTCGAGGCGGTATTGCCGTCCTTCCTCCTACCATTGGCAAAGACGGCTCAGGCTTTGGGGCAGGTTGCGATCGCCCCTCAGCAGCCAACATTCCTGCGCCGATCACGGCTTCACTGAGGGCCGCTAGACCGATGGGATTGGTGAAATATTCCAGGTGATTGCAGGCTACGGGCAGTTCGATAGGGGCAGGCGATCGCCCCGCAGGCACCGCCGTGATGCTGTCTACCAGCACTGCAATGTCATTGGGCTGATGCAAAAAAGGCATTTCAATTGTCTGGCCCAATTTGCGCATTAGCCGCTGCTTCAGGCTCGCCTTTTCATCGGGCTCAATCAAAGACGTATTGCCCACCACCAGCGTGTAGGGAATGCCCGGATCGGGGGCGATCGCCATCTCTGCCAAAAATTCCGAGCCCGGCTCCATTTGATCCAACGAAACGTCCAGCGTTTCAATTCGCTTGAGCAACCCATCCAATATCGTCAGCGGCGCTGCCACCACAGACAGGCTATTGAGCGCAAAAGAAACGGCAGCGGTCACCCCAGCTTGAACTTGGGGCCAGGGTGAGCCATCATTCGGCGTCCCTAGCATAATCAAATGGTTCACCATCTGGTTGCCGCCTTCTTTCTCAATAAACCAGCGAGACACCAGCCCGCCCATAGAGTGCGCGATAATATGCAGGTTTTTGTCATGTCCTGCGCTTAGGCCGACCGCTTCTAACCGATTTTTGAGTAGGCAAGCATTCTGATCGATGGTTGTGTTCAGATTTTCATAGTCGAAGGTTAGGACTAAATCATAGAGCTGGCCGATCGGTCGGGACTCGTCTTCGATGGCCGCGATCGCAGTTTCCAAGCTAGGCAACATCGACTCGGTATCGCCAAAAATGCCGTGAATATAGAGGGCAATGTTCTTTGCCTTTGCTACTTTGGCCTTAACCTCCTCAGCGTTGTGCAGATAGGTGACCTTCGCCTTCGCAGCGCTCGTATTCTCTAGCTCAGCGACGGCCAACAGCGGATAGTCAAAGGTAATGCCTAGCCTTTGACTGAGTCTGTTACCCAGCTTTTTTATCGCAATCTTCTGAAAGAAGATCCGAATAGAGCCCTGCATACTGCGAGTGCCTTCACTCACCGGTTCTGTCAGTCTTTCAATCACAATCTCTGTTTTATTGCCGCTGGTTTTGCCATAGCCCAGCGGTAGATAAAACTCACCGTCATAGGCAATTGGCAGCACATACTCCCCTTCATCCAGCGTCATCGCTGTTTCAATGCGCAGTGGCTGCGTGGGCGTTACCGCTTCTGGGTTGCTGACATTGCTGAGTTCAAGCGCACTCAAGCCAGGGTCACTGGCGCGGCTTTGGGTGAACTGGAAAGGCTCGCTTTCGTTTTGCAAAAGGGGGGGCAAAATGAAGCTGCCCAAGTCGCGGGTGGATTGTGAGACGGTGGTGAGGCGAACGTTTGCGCCCAAATTGCTGTGGGGATGGATGCGGACGTTGGCACCGACCGCCACTGTTTGGGCAGGGTTGAGCGGGGTGGAAAGCTGGGGCCGCACAAAGGTAAACGCGATTTGGTTGGCGACCCAATCGTCATAGCTGGGCGCAGCATCGGCGGATACAATATCGCGGGTGTTGACGCGCTGCATGAGCCGGTTCAAGCTGCCGCCGCCAATCGCGACAGAGCGAGTCGTCACCGGGGGCGGGCCGCCGAGTTCGGAGAGCGTCATTAGCGTTGGGTCAAATTCATCGGTGCAGGCAATCAGCTTGAGAATATCGCGACATTCGGTAAGGGCATCAGCGACAGTACCCGCAAGCGCAGCGCCGTTGCCGTACCAGGTTTCTTCATTGGGCGATAGCCGAACGGTACTGCCGACCCCGTCGAGCTTAATGGAATCGACTTTGAAGCGCTCGGTGAGGTAGAACAGGGCGCAATGTAGCGTTTGATCACTGGTGTTGTGCAGCTTGATGCGGAAACGCGGCGGTGCCCAAGACTGTTTTGCATTGTTGTAAACATAGTCGAGACGCATTTGAGCATCGGTGATTTCGGTGGCGTCTTCGCAGTTGGGCTCTGTCCCGGTATAAATTTTAAGCTTGATCGCGCCACGAATCTGACTGTTGGCTGGGCTGGCGAGTTCGGCGATAGTTTTCCAGCGAGCAATGTGCTCTAGGTCTTTGGCGACTTTGAAGGCGCTGGTGGTATCGTAGCCGCTGACAGGGGCGACGAGGGGGCGATCGCCCGATAATGCCGTAATCACATAAGCATTGTCTGCGACCAACACGCGATAGGCCGCACCATTGGCTTGTTCGGTCGCTTGCACATAGAGTGACGGCCCGCCATTTGGCCCGGCGGACGCGATCGCCCTTTGCAGTGCCGCAATCCCCGCCGCTTCTCCTTCTAGAAACACCTGAAGCGGCGGCAAGGGTGAGCTGATCACCACAGCTTTAAACGTATTTGTTGTATCTGCAAGGGCCGGATCGCTATCTTCTAACTTGCTGAGCTGCGGTAGAACTTGGGTGATCGTGACTTGGGCGATCGCACTTGAAACATCCTTGAGCTGATCGGCGATCGCATCGAAGGGGAACAGCGCGATCGCCGTGGTTTCTGAACCGGTTGGTGCTTGCAGGCCGTGGATGGCACCGCCGTCAATCACCCAGCCATGATCGAGGTGGTAGCTGACGGTGAAATAGGCAGGACTTTGGGCGATCGCCCCGCCCAAAAAAGGCTGCTCCAAATCTTCTATATGGGTCGCATCTAGCTGCGGCGACTGCGCTGGTACACTATTGCGAATCAAGGCATTCGTACGCTTAAACAAATCCCGATAGCTCAGCGGCCCATTGGCCTTTGCCAGCGACGACTGCAAAAAGTAAGAAAACGCTCCCTGCGGCTGCTTTGCACCCAAATACTCTTTGGCCTCTTCAATATCTGCGCAGGCCGACAGCACCACATGGCGACCGACGGCAGGCATTTTCATCGCCATCGGTGAACTCACGCTCCGAGTCGTTTCACCAATTAGCGCCTCGGCCTCCAGCGGAGAAACAATGAAGCTCTCTAGCGGCCTTTGACGCATATCCGGCTCAGCCCGCCGGGTTGCCACCGGGGCCTCAATTTCCCTAGTGCCTGAGCCCGAGTGACAGCAGTCTAAAACAACAACAATATGAGGGTTGTTACGATCGACGTCTGCAATCAACTGAGCCAGTTCCTTATCGGCCAAATCCCAATGGTCATTATCTGTACGGCTGTCGTAGCACACCAGCGTTTCTAACATGCGATCGGGTGAAACCGGCCAAAAAGCCTCAGGTGCAAGCGCCTGTGCGCCGTGCCCGGCATAGTAAAACAGCACCACATCTTCGGGGCCAGCTTGCGCCAAATGCTGTTGAAAGCCGTCAATTATTCCTTGGCGAGTGGCTTGCTCGTTGGTTAGCGTTTGCAAGTTCAGCGCAAAGTCAGCTTGCGCC
Source organism: Phormidesmis sp. (assembly GCA_049791095.1). GTDB lineage: Bacteria > Cyanobacteriota > Cyanobacteriia > Phormidesmidales > Phormidesmidaceae > Phormidesmis. The sequence continues at coordinate 92,641 of JBAQZP010000012.1, read as the reverse complement.
ACGCGCCCTTCTAAGTACGACTGCATGCCGTGAATATCGTTGATGCAGCCTTGCAGATGAGGGACATGGGATTGCTCATCGTACTGATTGATACCGACCAATAGGGCATACAGCTTACGAGTCATCGCGGTACAAAAAAGGTAGAGGACTAGGTAGAAAATACCATCCCTCTGAACACATGGCACAGCGCCCACATGTTTCTATGCATTCGCAAGGTTTTGCTAGCCTGGCAGGATTGGCTTAAACCTTGCGGGCGCGCCTGTGCGGCAGGGTTCTTACCCAAGGAATTTGCGACGATGCATTCAGCAAGGCCATGCACACCATCAGCCACAAAAAGCCCAGACAGTACCCGCCTAAAATATCCGTCAGCCAGTGGGCACCGACGCGCATACTGCCAAAGCCCATCAGTATCAAAAAGCCAACGACCGTAACGTGAAGACGGTGGCTCCACTGCGGAAACTGATAGGCCAGCAAGTAGGCAATAAAGAAGTAAAGGATAGTATTGCCGGTGGCATGGCCGCTGGGAAAAGCTGCGCCATGAATGGAGGTGCTTTCGCTGAAAGGCGGACGAGGTTTGTCAAACAGTGGCTTAAAGACTTCCCCTACCCAAATCAAGGCCCCAGCAGTAGCCACCGCAAACCACAGTCCTTCTTGCCACCATTTTTTGAAAAGTAAGTAGATTAGAACGATCGCCGTGACCACCCCAGCCGATTCGGTGTCGCCAGCGTAATAGGCCAGTGAAAGCAGCCAGCCCCAGGACCCAGTCACGTTCGTTTGGAGCCAGACAATCAGGTCTGTTTCAAAGGTAAAGCCGATTTGGGCTTTGGTGAGGGCCGAAAGGATGATGAAGCCGAGAAGGGCGATCGCGCTCACAATCAGGCGAGCTGTGCCCAAAGGTGCGATCGCCTGCGAAAGCCATTTCATCCGAGCCCTACCCATTTTTGCCGCTCCCCTTAAATCATGCCTAAATCAGAACCCAGAGTATAGCGAACTACATTATGTGCAGGGGGCAACGGCAGTATCAATTTTTCCTTTGGAACTAGCGTGATCTGAGCGCAAGCCCCTGAGCTTGCGTAAAATAAATGGTCTAGCAATTAGCACGATCGCTTACAACGCTTATCCTAAAATTAATGTGCGATCGCCCAGCTCATGAGCGGAATTGACCGAAATGTCATCCATGATCCCCGACCAAGCCTGATTGATCGCCATTTGCCTAATACCTCTCAAGTCCAACGATTGCTCCGAAGAGAAGGTAGAGCGCATGTATTCAGTGATCTTGAAACCCTAAAACAAGTCACGCAGGCTATCATTGCAGGCGGAGAGCGAACTGGAACAGAAGATGAAGACGATGATTATGAACGATATGGACTCTACTTTTCCGAGCCAATCGGATACATAATTAGAGTAGATGGGAGCCAAACTCCTCTTCACTACGGTGAAATCAAAATTGTGAAAACGACAGGTGAGTACCATGCAATCCCACGCACCGGCCCTCGTAAAACAAGCTAAAACCTGGCAGTTTCTGGAACTCTGGGTTGATCCAGTTCTTTTCCCACCTAAGATCCTCATGCTAGTAGGTGATCAAGACGGTACTTGCTGTATTTTTACACCTGCATCTGACTATAAACTTGTAGTCACTCACTCCAGCTATCAATCAGCCCAAGCATGGCTTCTCGAAGATGAATATGAACGAGTAGAGGGTCAACTTCTAGCTGAAGAAGTCCTCTAATCATAAAGATCCGTTGGCGCAGCGGTCAACGTGATTGGAGTACTCACAGAGCCTATCGCTTTGGGGTTTCTCCTTATCCAAGGGAGCGTTATAGCTGGCCTGCCAATGTCTGCACTAACGGCTTTCAATCACGGCCTGAATATCTTCAGACACTTCTGAAAGTAGGTCGTAGCCAGTGGCGATTTCAATGCGATCTATGGTGGTGCGGTAGGTTTGCCAGTCTTCGTTGATGCGATCGCTATTCGGCATATCCACCGCAATCACTTCTGTCCCTCGGCTAATACCATCCTCTAACTCATCTAGCACGACCATCACTTTCCATACCCGCCCTGGCACTGTAACCCTGCCGACGCTCCCTTTATTGCCATAAGCCCCGCCAATTACGTACAGCGCCTTGCCCTGCTCATACACCAGATCGCGGCCATACTGCTCCAGGTCTTTCCAAGGGCCACGGTTATTTTCGGGCGCTTGCGGAAAAATATTGCTCATTAAAAAGGTGATGGAATTGTCGGCAGGAGACAGGGTGCGATCGCCCGACGGCACCATATGCCCGCGATCATATCCGCTGCGCCTGTACTCCCCCGGCGTCACCTGATAAACGCCCTTCGGCAGCCCCCCATCCGGGCGAAAATCATCCTGCCGCTCGGTACTACCCAGCCAGCGGCTATCTACCCGCCAGCTTGCCCAGTTCAATCCGTTGCGCGCCTGGCTATAAGACAAAGCGTACTGAGGCCGCTCGATTAAGAAATTATCTAGATTTTCCTTGCCAGCATGACTGGGATTGCCAAACGTCAGATGCTCACTATTAGAAAAATAGGTTGCCTGCTCCAGGCTCAAATCAGCCTGCGGTACACTTTCACAAGCCGCGCCATTGCCATCGCGATCCAGGCTATAAACGTCTTCGTTAAACGAATCTAACACTAGCTGGGCCAGTTCCTGGCTGGCAAAGTCGCCGCAATCGCAATCGCTATCGGCGCAGGGCGGCAGGCTAGCGTAAAGATCGGCATTTGAAAAGATACCGCAGCCACCAAGACCACCGCAGAGCCCTAAAAGCATAGTTGCCAAGGCCAATAAAGTAGAGCGTTTGGCAGCTTGTGAGCGAAGCTTTCGGAGCCTTGGGATTGGGCGGTGCATGGGGGTGTTTGGGATGGCTTGATACGTCCGTTCTATAGGCTACAGGAGTTTGTTTGAGAGGGGCGATCGCATCACAGCCTTCTTAATAGTTCGCCCGGCTAAAAGCATGAGCGGTATACTAAAGCCCTAACCCCTTTGATGCGTTCCAGGTTAGTTTTGAACGCTCAGAGCTATAGACGTTTACAGACAACATGCAACCTATGTTTAGCCCCCTTTTTCAGTTAGTTGTTTCCCAGTTGAAAGAGCGCTTCCCTGCCCCCGAAGCCCAAGCCCACTGTGACGGCCCTTGTGGCGTATATGATCCTTCCTCGGCCCGCATTGCCGCCGAAGCCGTCGTCTCTATGACCAAAAAGATCTTGGACTTGCAGCACCCTGACGATAGCGACACCCAGGCCATGGCGTCCTACCAAAACACCATGTCTCGCTTTGTCGCTATTAAAGAAGAGCAGGCCCAAATCGCCAAAGATGAGCTATTAATTCTATGGACTGACTACTTTAAGCCAACCCACTTAGAGCAGTATCCTGACCTCCACGACACTTTTTGGAAAGCGGCCAAAACCTGCTCTGCTTGCAAAGTAGAAGTCAGCACCCAGCACTGCAAAGAACTGATGGACGCGGTACAAAAGATTCACAATATCTTCTGGGAGACTAAGAGCCGCGATGTATCCTGGTACACCGCTAGCTAGTCTAATCATCCTGGCTTAGGGATGGTAGAAAGATCCTGCAATCTGTTTCGGCAGTATTGTGGGATCTTTTCTGTAAGTTTAGAGCCCCATAATTGTCTCTATGGTAGATGGTGTGAGCGCGATTCTCCTACGGAGCCCTAACCCTCAGCTCATCATTCTGAGTGATTGACGAAAGAAACTACACTACCTCAAAGGTAACAACAAGGTCGTTGTAGTCGGCATCTCCCAGACTGGGCAAGTCTTCAAAGCCCAGAGCGTTGTTGCCCAAAAGCTTCACATGGTCGTCGCCGCTGTTTGCACCGAGATAAGAGAAATAGGTTTCAGTCGAGTTGAGATTTGAATTTTCTACGCTGATGAACGTGCCGTACAGAAGATTATCCACAGTTGCTGTGAAGGTGCTAACGCCACCATTTTCTGCCTGGAGGGTGACGTCGATTGACCGCTGTAGGGCGGCGGCTTCGTAGCCTTCATCGCCTACCATGAACGTGTTACCGTTAACCGTCACTGTACCGGTCAAGTCATCTATTACATAGAGACCCACTGTGCTATCGTAAGCAGCCTCTCGATAAAGCGTAAACTTAACTTCTGAAGTAGTCCCTGCTTGAGTGCTGAAGTCGATGGCCGCGCCGTCATCTCTCTGGCCATCATTCCCCTGTAGGACTCCTGCCGCAACTAAATTGGGTGCATTCATGGCCAAGTCGGCTTTGAGTGAGAGCTTCGTGCCGCCGCCAAAGTCTAGCTTCGCACCCCCATTTCCCAAAGCGGATATTGTCGCAGTGCGCTCCTTTCCATTCTCAATGAGTCGGAACTGTAGCGTATCGCCCTGGTCTACATTTAAAGAGAACGTAGGTGCAAAGCCTGCGGCCAATTTACCAGACTGCAACAGCGAAAACTCGTCTACTTTAGTCAGGACGCCGTTACCGTTTACCTTGAAAATTTCTATGGCGCTAGCGTTACCGACAGCCACCTGATCGAGTGAGAACCGCACCGCACTTGCTCCATTGAGGCTTGTAAGGGTCAATTTATCCCTAGCTTCGTTAGGCGTGAAGTCGCCGTCACCAGGCTCGAATACTGCCATAATGGTCTGAGCGCCGGTTAGAGAAATCGTATATTCGCCAGACGACTCGCTGGTATCCCCTGCAAACCCAGTTAGAGGTGAACCTCCCCCCAACCCGGTTGGCCCGACCACTTGGTCAAACGGCGCTCCAGGGAAAATTTGTCCGTCTGCGCTAACGGCGTCGTAGCCAGTGCCCGAGATTCCTAAATAGTAGATGCCCGACGCTTCTGGTGAAAATCCACCAGCGCCCGAGGGTAAGGTGGACTGAGCAGAGCCAAAGAGATCATCGTTGGCGTAAACGCCATTGCCCTGTTCGTCAAATAGAAATATCTTGGGGTCGATGACAACCGCAATCGGCAGGCCCAAAGCCTGGTCTACAGGGATGTCCATCGTTTTGCGGCTGATGGTGGTTGCCGCGAATGTCTGTCCGCCTGCTAGAAAAATCTTGTATAGATCAGCATCTCCAGAAAGGTTGCCTGAGATTGATTCCAAAGGCATCATCTGCTCGGTGATGATCGAAGTTGCGGTGGCTAAGCTTTCGCCTGCATCATTGCTTTCAGTAAATAGTGTAACGTTTTCCATGGAACGGCCTTTATAGGTAGGTTAAGTAACGGTCGGCTGGCAGACGCTACTTAACCAGTACGTTTCACTAGCTTCATCGGTTTCATTTCATGCGCGGGCAGGTCAATGAGCTTTGGTTTGTTGTGGATTATTTGTTGTGGATTATTTGTTGTGGATTAGTTCGTTGTGAAACGGGTATCAAAAAACTTGCAGCAGTGACCGGGTAGAAATTCCTACGCCAATCACCACAATTCCAACAGCGCTTGCTATTGGTAGCCACCGCGCCCAAGATAGCTGAGTTGTTGGTAGATGCTTGAATAGCTGCTTGGCATACACTAACAGCAGTCCCAGTACCGTCAGCACCAGGGATAGCCCCAAGCTGAAAACAACTACCAGAATTAAGCCAGAGAGTGGATTGCCGAGGGCGATCGCACTCAATAACAACACCAGCGCAGCCGGACAAGGCACCAGACCCGCCGAAAATCCTAAGAACAATAAACTTCGCCAAGTAACCGGCTCTCCCGCAGCAGGCAGGTGAGAATGAGAATGCCCACCGTGTGAATGGTCATGATGTGAGTGGTCGTGGTGTGAGTGTTGACCGTGATTGTGGCTATGAGTATGACCGCGATCGTGACTATGAGCGGGTTCGTGATGATGACTTTGAGTATGACCGTGATTATGGCTATGAGCTGGTTCGTGCGGATGACTATGAGCTGACTCATGCTGGTGAATCTGCCCATGATCATGCCCGTGAGCCGTATGGCTGTCGCCTTTTTTAGCAGCATACCGCCGCCAGCGCTGCCACAGCAAGTTCCCACCAATCGCGATCACCATGCACCCCGACGCCAGGCTGAGCCACGGATAAAGCTGCTCTGGCAAAATGTAGCGAGCGGCAAATAGCGTTACTAGCCCCAAAGCAAAGACGCCCACCGTGTGCGTAATTGTCGTAACAGTCGCCAAAAAAACAGCGTGAAGTGGCGTTGCCCGCTCGCCTACTAAATAGGCAGCTACTAGCGTTTTGCCATGCCCTGGCGACATTGAATGCGCGGCTCCCCAGGCAAAGACGCCAATTAGCGTTAGCGCCCATTTACTGCTGCCAAATAAAGATCCACCTAAAGATCCGCCTACCGATCCGCCTGGCGTCAGCCGCAAGGTTGTCTTTTTAGGTGTAAACACATGGCTTGTGAACTCCCCCGCCTGAGAAATTGTTGCCAAACAGGTGGCTCGGGGTGCTTCTAGAACAAATAAGTTGTAGTCAATTTCGATATTTTCAACAGCGGCTGGCCAGCTATAGCTGAGCTGCAAACTGGTGTGGGTGTCAGGCGCTACCTGCCCGCTAGTTGGCGAAACGCTGCTGTGAGAGTTGACACTTACAGCGGCTGGCTGGTTTGAGCCATCTTTTAACTGGATGCGATCTTGAAAGAAGGCTTGAAGCTGCGGGCGGTGGCGACTGATTTCTGCATCTGAAAGTCGGCCACTGGCGTCGTCATCGGCAAACGCGGTTAGATTTGTAGGGTAGATTAGGGCAACTTCTGCCTTGGTCGGGCTATTTGGCGAGTTATTTGACGGGCTGTCTGCTGGGGCGATCGCAGGAATCGTAATTTCGGCAGTTGCTAAATCAGCCCAGTGAGCCTGGCTAGGGGCCGCGATCGCTAGCCAAAAGCAACTGGCACTCAGCAGCGTTAGCAGGCCATATCGACCTAATTTTTGAGTCAGTCGTTTGGGAATCATAGCAGCAACCTACGGTTGGGGATCAATTTTGGGTAACAAGTCCTAGCCTTTGACGGGTCTGCTGATCGAAAGTGGGATCGATCGCCCGAGCTGAGCGAATGTATTCTTCAGCCTGCTGCGAGTGGTTAAGCGCGGTTTCAATGTCAGCAGCCCGGTAAAAGATGCCCACATCTTGAACGCCCTGATCGAGCGCTTCGCGAATGGCGGTGCTTGCCTCTTGCAGACGCTCCCCACGCCATAGCGCCCAAGCTAAAATATCAAGTGTTTCAGCGTCGCGCCGGTTTTGGCTTTCGGTTTGCATGAGGGTGATCGCCTCACTGATATCGTGATCGCGGCCTCGCTCCAACAGTAAATGTGCCAGATCGCGTCGATGTCCCAAGGCATTTTGATCAATTTGCGATCGCAGCACCCTTTCAGCTTCTTGCCACTCCGCCTCAGCAGATTTTCCCTGCAAGGCTCTTAGGCGAGCTATTCCCTGGAGCGCTACGCCCTGAGAGGCCACCGATCTGCCCAGGCGCGAATAGTGATGACGAGCCGCCCGGTAATGGCCCTGGCGAGTCTCTAGCTGAGCTAAGTGCTGAAGTGCCAGCGGGTAGTCAGGCACAATCTCTAGGGCCTCACGGTACAGCTTCTCTGCCTGCTCGCTTTTACCCTGCTGGGCGTACAGTCGCCCCAAAAAGGTTCTCACCTGAGCAGACCCCCTTTGTTCACCGGGTTCTTCAGCCGCGATCGCCTGCTGAAAATCACTTAGCGCCCCGGCTTGGTCTCCTCGCGCCATTCGCACCAGCCCCCGAAAGCTCAAGCTCCCTAAAGAGGGCACAAAATCTACCATCGCCTCTGCTGCCGTTTCCGCCTCGGCAAGCTGGCCCATCGCGAGCTTTGAAGTCACCACGACTGTCAGCGATTTGGCCCCCGACACCTGATTTGCCAGGCGGACGGCTTCGGCAAATTCATGCTTGGCCTGGGCAATTTCAGCTAAAACCATCACCGCCCCGTCATTGCTAAAAGGCAAATTAGCCAGCGACTGCCGCGCCTCTTGTTCTGCTAACAAATACCAGTTCGCCGCCCCGGTGACGCGGGCCATTTTCAGGTAAGCCCCCGCCAGCGCAGCGCGATCTAAGCCGTCTTCTGGTCGCTGCTGAACCCGCCCCTGATAGAGAGAAATAGAGCTTTCTATAGTCTGTTGATTGCCACTCTTTAAAGAAATCGAGAAGGGATAGTCATACAAGGGGTCTGGCCCCGCAACCAGGCGTTGTCCAACCGGTGTGGTCAGTAAAGCGGCTCCTGATAACAGGCTTAGCAACAGAACGCCAGAGATCTGCCACTTGAATATAGGTTTTTTTAAATCAGTAAGCTGCATTAGAAATAGCTGCAATTAGGGCGACTAAGAGGTTTAAGAAATCAAAAAAGCAACGCCACGCCACGTTCTACGCTGATCCTTCTCCCAGAAGAGGAAGAAGGATCGTGAGAGAATCTCCTAGTTTGCGGGTGCTAGATAGGGAAAGTCCGAAATTAGCGGATCGTGGCCCTGGGCAGGATTGCCGGGTGTGCCTTCGTAGGAAACGTTGTCGCTGGCGATCGCACCATTGGTCAGCACAGAAAGCGTGATATCAACCACGTCATCCTTAAGCAGTCGTCCGCCAATGGGGCTACCTTTGGCATTCAGCGCACTGCCATAGCCAGTGGGGGCAGTGGTGTCAATTCGCATCACGTCTGGCAAGAATGCACCGATCAGGGCGTTGGTTCTGGCGTCGTCATTGCCGAGCGCCTTGAGCGTGCGTGTAACTTCACCGACAATGGGGCCAGCGGCACTCGCTGCGGGCTCTTCTCCAGCTAAGGCAGAGGCTTCAAAGGCGGGCGTGACGGCGTTGAGCGTATTCAGAAAGTCGTTGGTGACCACCAGCCCTTCGTTGACCGCTGGGCGAGCGAGTCGCTCAACCTGATTGAACGTTTTACCGCTGCCGGTAGAGATCGTTTGCCACACGTCAAAGGTGGTGGCTCCGCTATCACCAGCGAGCAGGGCAGTCGGAATTTGCACGGCGATCGCATTAACGTTATAGCCCGCTGCAAAATCTACTGCCTGACTAGCTTCGCGAAAGCCGACCGCTGGCCCAATGCCCAATGCACCCGCGCGAACCCGGAAAAACTGCTCTACGTCAAAGTAAAACGGATCTTCTCGCAGGCCCGCAAATACCTTGACCATTGAGTTACCGACGTTGCCTGAAGTCACCATAGGCTCATCGCCCAAAGCAGTGGTTTGCCCGGTAACCGTGCTGGTGTTTCCGCCTTCGATCACGGTCATTGTGTAGGGTTGCTCGCCTTCTGCGTTGGGCGCGGCAAACGTAAATTGCAGCGTGACATCGGGCATTCCGGTAGGCGATGCGTCATTGTCCGCCACGCGAGAAACCATAAACTCATACCGAGCCTTGGTGCTGAAATAGTATTGCTGGCGGGCGACCGATCGCGGATTGGTGTTCATAATAAACACCAGATTGTCGGACGAGGCGTTGGGATTTTGATCGCCTTCACGAAACACGTACAGATCTGTCAGGTTTAAATTACGTCCCTTGAGTTCTGTTTCGCCATCGTCGTGGTCAGATGCTTCTACAAAGGTGGCGGTTCCGGCAACTGCCATGAGCCCCAACAGCAAACTACCGAGGCCGATCGCTTTTTTCCAATTTAAAGTGAAAGATTTATTTGAGCGTTTCATTTTGGGTATCTCCTAATTTTTTGATTTTTGAAGTGACGGCTACAGCTCCTAAAGCGAGTAGGCTTAGCGTCATTGAGGGATCGGGTACGCTGACGGGTGAATTGGCGGTAGCAACAGTTTGAGCGCCCGTCAAAGAAAGGGTGTATTTGCCAAATGAGAGGGTGCGATCGCCCGCAAACTCCGTCAAAGGCGCACCTCCACCTGGCCCGGTTGGCCCTGCCTGCTGGTCAAACGGCTCAGTCGGAAAAATTTGTCCGTTGGCACTGAATGCTTCATAGCCCGACCCAGAAATGCCCAGAAAATAATTACCCGGCTCAGGTGGCGAGAATCCGCTAGGGCCAGAGAGTAACGTTGACTGGGTTGAGCCAAAAGCGTCGTCATTGGCATAGACGCCGTTGCCAAGGGCGTCAAACAAGAATATTTTGGGGTCAATCACGACCTCAATGGGAATCCCTATAGCCTGATTGACAGGAATTTCGGCTGTTGTACTGCTGAGTGTTGTCGCTGAAAATGTCTGCCCGCCAGTAAGGAAAATTTTGAACAAGTCGGCATCGCCCGAAAGCACGCCTGAGATAGAGTCTAAAGGCGTCGGCTGATCGGCGGTCACCGAAATCGCATCGGTGAGGCTTTCGCCCGCATCGCCAGATTCGGTAAAGCTGATGGCTTGCGCAGGCCCGACAGCTAGCAGAACGCCCAGCCCCGATAGCGCAAGCAGCCATCTAATTGAAATTGTCTTCATCAAAAGACCCATAATACATATTTGTACTTCCGTATAAGTAGATAGCCAGAAGGGAGGTGCTGCTATGACCTTCAAAGATTATTGGCCCGGTTTTCTTCACTCAATTGCAAATAATAATGATCTACTTAGCTGCGGTTGTACGTACTCAGTACGGTGAAGCCCAAAGCGATGGATTCACTTTGATAACAGTCTTTACAAAAGCTTTACAGTACAGCGGACAACGGTTAAGTTTTGGTAAGCGCTGTTTAAGATCATGGCGATCGCGCCCGCTCTAGTCGGCGTCAGCCAACAAATGCTAGCTAATCAACATCTCTAACGGTATTGTCAAGCTGAGACATCCTATGATGTTTTCATTTGGCGTCTCCTGGCTAACGTTGTCCATGAAGCTAGATCGCAACTGGCGAGAGATTGGCCTATGGATAATGGGCAAACGATGGCGATTTTGCGTTGCCGGAAACTCGATGCTGCCAACGCTACAACCGGGTGAAGAGGTCTTGGTTGTTCCCGTTAGTGAGTCCGCTCAGCTTTCTCCGGGCGATGTGATTGTGTGTTTGCATCCGTTGAAACCGAACTTGAGAATAATCAAGCGCGTAAGCGAGACTTTTTATGATGGGAGCTGCTATGTGCTGAGTGACAACGCCGCTGAAGGTAGCGACAGCCGCTCTTTTGGCGTAGTCAGTAGACAGCAAGTAATCGGTCGAGTCACCAGTCGATTCTTTTAATAGGCTGAACCTGAGTAATGCCCTTTAGCTTTGAAGAAAAAACACGACGATAAACTATGGTCTTGTGGGTGGATTCGTGAGAATTTGTAATTGGACTTTACCGTTTAGAATCGCGATCGCACATGCCTACCCAGATCAGACCTGCTACCCCCGACGATGTCTCCGACATTTTCTCACTGATTCAAGCCCTGAGCGAATACGAAAAACTCGCTCACGAAATGGTCGGCACCGAAGCCGATTTATATCAAGGACTTTTTGGAGAGCGGCCTTACGCAGAAGTGATGATGGCTGAGATAGACGGTAAGGCAGTCGGCATGGCGCTTTACTTCTACAATTTTTCCACTTTTTTGATGAAGCCCGGCATTTATTTAGAAGATTTATTTGTCTCGCCTGACTACCGAAGGCGAGGAATTGCGACGGATTTGCTAAAGCATTTGGCAGCTCATGCGGTCAGTCAAGGCTGCGGGCGGTTGGAGTGGAGTGTGTTGGACTGGAATGAAAGCGCCATTACCTTTTACAAACGCATAGGCGCAATTTTGATGGATGAGTGGACAGGTTGCCGCGTCACGGGAGATGCTTTGGTAGAGTTGGCTAAAAGGTGAGGTGACGGGCGATCGCATACCTCACCAATTTTCCACCCTGCGCCGACTTCTTCACCACTTCTCTCCGTAAATACTTCAGCAACAACAATCTGCCGAGACCCTTAATTCGCCCGTACACTCTCTCTTTCACCCACAGTCCCCGATTTACGCTGCCGCTCGCACAGGCATACATCGGCGCAAAGGCCAGCGCACCGTACAGCACATCAGCCCGGTGCGCTTTGCTCAATTTGTTCTGTTTATGTTCGGGGTTTGGCAAGCCGCCATGCTCTCCATAATTGCGAAAAGGAACATAGTTGTGTAGGTGGCGATCGCGCAAATAATACTCAATTCCTGAATCCCACACCGAATATGCTCTGGGCCCCGGATCTTTCTCTACCTGCGCAGCCAAATCAATTAACAATCGCGCACTGTTAGGGGTGATAACATAGGCCACCATCGAAGTGGAATACCCCTGGGCAAACGTACCCGATTGAGTTGTTGATACGTTATAAATTTGCGCTGCGCAGGTATACAGCCAGGCAATCCCCATTGCTGAATCATCAGGGTTAAAAGGGGGCGGTAACGCTGCAAAATTTTTCACAGGGACAAAGTCAGCCTCTACTATCAGCGTTGGCTTTGTAGCGCGTAAGGCTAGCTCCCAAGCGCTGCGATGGTTCAACAAACACAAAAAACTAGGCGAATAGGTCTCGTAGCCGGGCTGGTGTACCTGGCGAAGTACCGTACAGTTGCATCCAGCCGCTGTCAGTGCATCCGTCAACTGCTCGGTGGCTTCTTTATAGGCAATGATGAAGGTTTGATCGATGCAGTCCACCAGCGTTTGGCAGGTTCCCCGATTTTTATTAGACATATCTACTCTTTATATTAAGTCCGTGTATCTATTGATTGTGTTTCTCTGCGTATCTATACGGATCAGGCGATCGGCTCCTGAATTATTTTATGGGAGAGGGCGTCATTGATATGTGAAATTCCTCCCATTAGAGAGCACAATACGTACGAAGATTCATTTATGATGCGTTACGAAGATACGACCCTAATGATTGGCCATGTCGTTAAATCCGTGGCCGGACATTTATCTAGTTCAAAGGGTATGTCTGAGGGTATGTCTGAGGGTTCGTCTGAGGCTGATGCGTCGGGCTACAGGCTAGAACAATTGCTCGCCCAGCAAGAGAGCCAAAGAACATTTCTGGCAATTGATACCGATACCTGTACGAAAGTTGTTGTTGAACTGCAACTGTTTAAGCCTGGTGTCTGCCGTTCAGATCTTAATATGTTCAAGCAGGCAGCAGAAAAACTGAGATCTTTGGCAGCCTCTACGATTCCGCCCTATACCGATTTCTTTACGGTAGACACACCAATCGGTCAGGGTTTTGCCCTGGTTCGCCCTTATGTTGAAGTGCGCAGCGATCGCTCAGTGCTAGCCCGGTCTCCCGCTTTTGCCCCGTTGGAGCTATCGCCGCAAAGTATATCGACAGTTCGTTCTGGTTTAGCCGCTAAGCCACGAACCCTGCGCGGTGACTTTAAAGTGCGTTCTACCTATCATTTTTTAGAAGTGAGGTTTTCTCGCGATCGCATCCGTACCGGCATCCCCGACAACACTTCGCCCTCAGAAGAAGGCTTGCTGGCCATAGCAGCGGCGCTATCGACTGTGATTTTTGTAGGAGGTGCCGTGATTGTGGCTAGCTCGATAATTGCGGGTGTGATTGTCGCGGCATTACTGCCGATGGTCTTTAAGTTAATCAAGTCATCAAAAGCGAAAGAGCGGCCTGAAACAGCTACGCTGAAGCTGACTAGAGGGCCTGACGGCGGTACGTGGGTGAGCCTAACCACTGTTCTGGTGGCACGCAATCGTAAAGAAAGTCACGCTCTGGGCCACGCCATAGCAGAAGGGACGCCTCATTTCGTGCAGTTGCCATTGCGATCGCTGACTGTTAAAACCGGCTTTTTCGGCAGTCAAGTGAGCCTCATTCTCAACGAAAAGACCTCTCGTAACCGCAGATTGCTGCGCATTGCCGGCAGCCCTCAAGACATCCGGTGGCTATGCGCTCATTTTGCCAGATGGGATAAGAACCGAGTGGGATAAGGATAAGTGCGGTCGGAGTAACGCGGTCAAAATCACCCGGTAGATTCCTGTTTTTAGCGGTGAGAGCGTCTACACTAAGGCGGAATCACAGCTAGGTAGATCTCAGGGAATACATGAGCGTTGGCATTTGGGTTTTGGGCGATCAGCTTTGGCAAGGGCAGTCTGCGATAGAGAGCTGCGCGGCTGATCGGGCAAAGACGCCGGTTATTTTGATCGAGTCTTTGAATCATGTTCAAAAGCGGCGCTATCACAAGCAGAAGCTGATTTTGATCTGGTCGGCAATGCGCCACTTTGCAGAAGAACTTAGGGCTGAAGGCTGGTCTGTTACGTACGAAAGTGCCGATGAGTTTGAAGCGCCGCTAGCTAAATGGATAGCGAAGCATAATATTACTGAACTGCGGGTGATGGAGCCTGCCGATCGCCCCTTTGCTGATTTTTTAAACGGTTTGACGCTCGACTGCGAACTCACGCAGGTGCCAAATAATCATTTTCTTTGGTCTACTGAAGCATTTGAAGAGTGGGCGGCGACTCGCAAAAGCCTGTTAATGGAGACGTTCTACCGGGAGGGGCGCAGGCGATTCAACATTTTGATGAAGGGAAAAAAGCCCACAGGTGAGAAGTGGAACTTCGATAAAGAAAACCGCAAGCCGCCGAAGGGAAAGATTTCTCCTCCAGCGCCCTTAAGGTTTGAACCGGATGACATTACCAAAGATGCGATCGCTGTGGTAGAAGCGGCTGACTATCCTACCTTTGGGGATGCTGAAGGGTTTGGCTGGGCGGTGACGCGGCGGCAGGCGCTGGCAGTGTTGGATTATTTTGTGCGTGATCGCCTCAATACCTTTGGCCCCTACCAAGACGCCATGGTCTCGGGCGAAGACACGATGTGGCACGCCCTGCTTTCGCCCTATCTCAACATCGGCCTGTTGCAGCCCATGGAAGTGATTGAGGCCGTAGAACAAGCCTATGAAAAAGACAACATTCCGCTCAACTGCGTCGAAGGCTTTATCCGGCAGGTGATGGGCTGGCGAGAATATATGCGCGGCGTGTATAACCATGTTGATGCCGACTATCCTTCTCGCAATTATTTCGAGCATATTCAGCCCCTGCCCGATTTCTTTTGGGATGGCGACACGCCAATGAACTGCCTGCACCAAACCCTTGATACCCTCAAGCGTACTGGCTATGTCCATCACATTCAGCGGCTGATGATTTTAGCCAATTTTTCTCTCATTGCCGGGCTTTCTCCGCAGGAAGTGGAAGACTGGTTTCATGCGGCTTTTGTTGATGGCTACGACTGGGTAATGCAAACTAACGTGATTGGCATGGGGTTGTTCGCCGATGGCGGTTTGCTGGCAACGAAGCCCTATGCGGCTAGCGCAAATTATATCAACAAGATGAGCGATTACTGCAAGGGTTGTCAGTACAACAAAAAAGCCCGTACTGGCGAAGACGCCTGTCCGTTTAACTTCTTTTACTGGGATTTTTTGACTCACCATCGAGAAAAGCTCAGCAGTCAGGGGAGAATGAGCTTTATTTTGAAGAATTTAGATAAGATGTCTGATGAAGAGCGTCAGGAGATCAGACAAAGGGCACAAGACTGGCGAGATGCTCACTAAAAGGATTGTTATGTTCGCTAAAAAAGGGATTGTTCTAAGTTCTGTTTTAAGCTTTGTTCTGGTCGGCTGTACCCCGCCATCTACATCTTCAGAGAATCCACAATCTGCTGCGGTGTCTACGCCTGAAGCTACTGATGCGGGAAGTTCGGGAGTGATTGCCGTAGAGGCGATCGCACCCAACCCAGGCACGTACAACTTCTCGGTCACTCTGCAAAGTGACGACACAGGCTGCGACCAATATGCCAACTGGTGGGAAGTGATTACGCCAGAAGGTGAACTGCTGTACCGACGCATTTTGGCGCACAGCCATGTGGATGAACAACCCTTTACGCGCTCGGGTGGCCCGGTGGAAATAGCGGCTGACCAGGAAGTGATTGTGCGATCGCACTTCAACCCAACCGGCTATAGCACCCAAGCCATGAAAGGAACTGCCAGTAGTGGTTTTGAGCCGACTGCACTACCGGCTGACTTTGCGATCGCCCTCGCCGACGCCGACCCTCAGCCCAGCGGCTGTGCGTTCTGAAAATCAAGGGATTTGGTAGAATGAGCCTAATTCACTCTCTAAAAGAGCCAGTGCTAGAATGACTAACCTACTAATCAAAAGTGAGCCGACGTCGCTGGCGGTTGATATTTCAGCAATTCTGTCGCAAGCGAAAATGACCACGGCGCAATTTTATGCCTTTTGTGGGGCTAATCCAGAATTACGTATTGAGCGAACCGCAGCAGGTGAGGTGATCGTGATGCCACCAGCGTTTTCAGATACTGGCAATCGGAATTTTGAAATTTCTGTAGAAGTGGGCATCTGGGCAAGGCAAGATGGCACTGGTAAAGGGTTTGACTCTAGCGCTGGGTTTACTTTGCCGAATGGGGCAACGCGATCGCCCGACACCGCTTGGATCAAGCTTGACCGTTGGAACGCGCTTTCAAACCAGCAAAAAGCTTCCTTTGCTCCAATTTGTCCCGATTTTGTGATCGAGTTAAGATCCGCTAGCGATACGCTGTCAGGTCTGCAAGAGAAAATGCAGGAATATATCGAAAATGGCGCGAGACTCGGTTTACTGATCGATCGCAAACAGCGCATGGTTCATATCTACCGGCCCGATAGCACACCTGAAATATTAGAGAACCCAGAGCAAGTGATCTGCGATCCAGAGCTGCCGGGTTTCACGCTACAGATGAGCAAAATCTGGTAATCGCAGAACATCACCTGGCAACAACTCTCCTAACCAAAAATATGCCAAGCAATCCAGTTAAGAGCAACGCTAAGAGAGAATAAAACCATCCATCAGATGTTCGAGCGTTTTGCTCGCCCTCCTCTGTAGCATCCGAGTCCGATGACTCTAAGCTTTGGGCAACAGCGTCACCATCTTTGAATATGTGAACTGCTATGTCATCTGTGAAGGCGGGTAAATCCAGCGCTGTCCGGCCCCGCTCTACCGTGACGTTTGTTGTTGTCAAAGTGCCTTCTTCTGGCGAGATGATATCAGCCATATAGGTTCCGTCCTGTAATGCCAGCGATTTTAGCTGTAGCGATTGAGCGTCGTAATCTACATTCTCTTTACTAGGATTAGAAGAGAGATACACTAACCCTTCTTGCTCAGAAGAGAGCAGGTTCTGGCGATCGCCCGGCCCCGATTGCACCTCACCTTGGAACCACAAATTCGGATAATCTGTGAGCTGATTCCAGGTTTGTCGCAGCACGAGCGCATCGTCCTCAAAAGGATTCCAACCGTTTGGATTGTAATTGTGACGAAATTCTGGCCGTTCCACATTGTCGAAGGGTTTGATATACAAATCCATTTGCTGGAACCTGGCCATCATCATCTTCCAAAAGTATTTGCGTAGATGAACCCGATGAGAAGGCTCACGATAGGTGTATTTGGTGCCATCTTCATCCCAGGTTTCTTGGGGAATGTAGGGCTTTTTGTAGCGCGATCGCCATTTCATCGCCCGATCAATCTCATGCACTTTACCGTAAACTAAAATATCGAAATAGGGCCTGCTAAAAATCCAATCGCGCTGTTTGTCTTCTAGACCGCCCGTATCCATGCCTAGAATAATCGGTCGTGAGCTTTCGTTTGCCTGTTCTTCCGTTTGTTGTTGGGCGTAGCGCGATCGCACCGCCTGCGCCATCTCTTCTATCCACACCTGTGTCTTTGGCCAGTCATCATAATTCTCGGCAATTTCATGAACCAGATCGTAATAAACATTGTCTAAATCAGCCGTCGTTTCTACCACCTTTTCAAACCAGGCTCGCTGAGCTGCCGCAAGCTGAGTTTTTTGATCAGCTACCGACTTGTAAAAGTCCAGGCGGTTATCTGCAAGATGATCGGTAAATTCGTTAATGTTGTTCTCAGGATTAAAGAAATGGCCCGGCCAGTTCCAGCTATCCTCGTCGTCCCTCATTTGCCATCCATTAATCATTAGCAAATGGATGATAATGCCCTTTTGTTGTAAATATTCGCACTGCTGATGAAAACGATTCCAATAGGCTTGATTAAAGCGAGTTAGGTCAAACTGACGGCTACCCGGCTGAGTCTCTTCGTAGGGCAACAACAGATTTTCTTTCGCGCCGCCATTATCTCGTGAAAAATATTCAATATACTGCCAGCTAAACGGCGGATAGGCCCGCACATGGTTCATGCCGTGCTCTGCCTGCCAATCGGCCCACCGCTTGTAGTCGAAAGCATCCTGGTCAGTATAGAAAATAAAATCTGACATGCCGCCGAAAGAGAGCAGCGGCGCACCGTGATAAGAGAAATAAACTTCCGGTGTTTCTGTTTGCTCTAGACGAATGCCCTGAGCGGGAACGCTCTGAGATATCAGCGCTGGCGGGTCTGATGCTCTTAGCGGACTGGCTGTATAAATTACACAGGCGATGATAGTCAAAAACGCCCAAAGCAGGCGACGACGCATAGATTTTATAGAAACATTCATAAAAACATTCATAAAAACAGCTCCAAAAGACTCAGCGTAAGCGGTATTTTTTTGTGCTGCACCCAACTGTTCACAGAATAGATTTTTAGTCCATTTTAGCCATCCTATTCTACAGACTCGTTTACGGGGAATCTGTTGATTAAAAAAGCAGCCTGGCGAGCGGTGGTTCTGACTGCTGCTGGCAAGTAGGGCACGTGAGGAATCTGAGAAAGAAAGTCTAGCGTTCGTCGTAAGATGCGCACAATGTCTCCTTCATCCAGGCTGGTGTTGTCACATAGCTCCGTCCATTCTGTTTCCAATGCCCACTGCTCTACAATCGCAATCAAATCCCAATCTAACCAAACTGGAATGTGAATATCTTGCCGTCTCTGTGCCTGGAAAATACGACGGCGAAGCGATCGCAACCCCTCCAACGCTTCTATCACCGGGCTGGTTGGCTGATAGCGAATCCAGGTGTCGGGGCGAGAATTCTCCATCAAAATGCCGGCGCAGGCAGCGGCAAACTGCTGGGGTTCTAGCGCGTCAAACTCTCCAGAAGCTAGAGCTAGCCCTAACCAAAGCTCATTGTCTCCACGAATGGCAGCGCACAGTTGGCCCAGGTCAGTCGGCGCATCGTCTTCTAGGCATTCAAAAGTCTCTAGCACCTGCATCAAGCTGACAAACTCTTGCCAGTAATGGTGGGTTTGATTTTCGTATTTTTGATGGCGATCGCGCATTTCCTTTTCTAACTTCTGCAACCGCTTGCGCTGCTTCACCACCCCTTTCGGATTCTCCATCTGTCCCAACGGATTTTCCGCAAGCTTTTCAGCCACCGCCACCACCTTTTGCCGCTGCGCTTTCACCTCAGGGGCCAGCGCTTCAAAATCGGGAATTGGCGGCATTTTGGCCACGACGGCGGCTGTGGCATCGTCCCCTTTGCGCGTTTTCCCTGGCGCAGGCGTCCAGGTTGGCGGCTGAAGCGTATCGGCTTCTCGCACGCGCGCAATGTCGCTATGTAATAGCACAACATCTTTTACGGTTGCGACATACCAGCGGTTGTCCTGCCCTAAACAGACTAAAAACGGAAATTGCCCTGGCCCTGGCACCTTGCTGACCAATACCGCAGGCAAAGGCGCGGCCACCTTCACGTTCTTTCCTTTTAGCGACAGCATCGTACCCGACATCGCAAACGATGCCGCTACCGGGTCACCCCCACCCAATGTCTCTTCTGCCTGCTGTTGCAATATTTTTAGCAGCCGCTCTTCTTCCCTTTGCCAGCCGCGTAGTTTTTCATATTCTGCGATCGCCCCATCATCCACATGCGCAAGCTGATCTCGCAAAACTGAAATTTCACGCTCTACCTGGGCGATCGCCTGCCGCTGCGGCGCTAAATGCAACGTTGCCAAATACTGCCCAAAGCTGCGCTCAATCAGCTCCTGTGCCTCTTCCGCCGGATGAATCTGCAACAGATTTAAAACCATGCCATAGCTTGGCGTAAACTGACTCACTAACGGATCCGGCGGCGATAGGGCTAACTTCGCGGCTTCCTTAGCCCCTTCAAACGGCGATTCTACGGTCACGACATGACCTTCTTTATCCATCCCCCGCCGCCCGGCCCGGCCCGACATCTGCAAAAACTCTGAAGCGTGTAGCAACCGATGCCCGTCATCCGTCCGTTTAGAAAGGCTGGCAATCACCGTTGTCCGAGCAGGCATATTGATTCCTGCTGCCAGCGTCTCGGTGGCAAACACCACTTTGATCAGGCCCGCCTGAAATAGCTGCTCTACCAGCCCTTTCCACGCGGGTAAAATGCCCGCATGATGCGCCGCAATTCCTCTGTACAAAGGCTCTAGCTGATTGGCCCGCACCGCCTCTGGATTGCGCTCCAAATAGCTGTCAATCCGGCGCTTCAGCAATTCAGACTCGGCCTGATTCACCAGGCTCATATGGGCAACGGCCTGCACAGAGCTATCGCAGCCCTTACGGCTGAATATAAAGTAAATCGCGGGCAGCATGTCTTTTTGCTGCAATTTACTGACGATGCCCGGCAGCGTTGCGCCTGCGGGGGGCTTCTTTTGTCCGCGCTGGCGACGCGGCGGCTTGCGATAGTTTTTTAGCCTGGGATGGATGCCGCTCTGCTGCGGATTCAGCAGCGGGAAAATGCCCTTTTCTGTGGCAAAGTGGAAGTTGAGCGGCACCGGGCGGTAGTCAGAGTAAATCAGCCGGGTGGGGCCATGCACTTCGGCGATCCAGTCAGTGAGCTGACCGCCATTGGCCACAGTGGCAGAAAGGCCCACGAGCTGCACTTCTGGCGGACAGTAAATCACTGATTCTTCCCAGACGGTGCCGCGCTGCCGGTCGTTCATATAGTGGCATTCATCTAGCACGACGGCCTGCACATCTTGCAAGGAGGTACCGACTTCGCCAATGGTCGTGCCGTAGAGCATATTGCGAAAAATTTCGGTGGTCATCACCACCACCGGGGCATCGCGATTGACGGAGCTATCGCCGGTCAGCAGGCCGACATTTTCATCGCCAAACAGTCGTTTAAAGTCCCGCAGCTTCTGGTTTGAAAGGGCTTTGAGCGGCGTGGTGTAGAATACGCGCTTGCCCATTGCCAGCGCCCGGTGAATGGCATATTCGCCTACGAGGGTTTTACCAGAACCGGTCGGCGCACATACAATCACCGACTCGCCCTGATTGAGGGCGGCGATCGCCTCTAACTGAAAGTCGTCAAGCTGAAAAGGGAAGAGGGTTTCGGGCGCTAACACAAAGGTATCTGATTATAGATGAACCTCTCTATTGTGCCAGCTAGGGTAAAAGATGGCGCAAGGCCGAGGAATACAGCATTCTTATTCTAGGCGATCGCACTCAACTAGAAGGCACCTCTGCGCATTTACCCTCTACGCATTTACCCTCTACGCATTTACCAAGATTCCCTGTCAAAAATAGTTGACGCCTTTAAAAGAACACTGATAGGCTGGTTTGTATGGTGGTTGCCTGTGCGATCGCCCAACGCCCAAAAATTTAGCAGCGCCGCCGATGATTGCTGGAACCAATCACCGACAGCTCGCCCCCTCGCTGAACAAGGCAGCAAGGCGGTTATGATTATGATCATAGCCACCCTGACTTTTGGCAAGTTTGGGGTGGCTAAGTTTTTGGGTTTCTTCCCACCTACCCCTTTGAAGAAACCATGAAAACAACTGCATATCTTGCTAGCGACCTGCTTGTTACTGGGCAGAGCGCACCCTTTGCACAACAACTTTCGACCCCGCTGAGCCCGCTTGGTGGTTGTGATCGCACTCCCAAGGAAGCGTTACGTCATATTTTGCTAGGTAGCCCCGAGGCTATTCGACAAACGATTTATCTGTTGCATACCCTCAACTACGCAGAGCCGATACTGTGGAGTCCGGTGATGGCGGTGGGTGAGCAGCTCATTATCACGCCCGCGCAAGGGGAGGCGATGAGTTTATTGCGGCGCAGTCTGTAGGGTTGGGGGCGGTCGTTGTTTGGTAAGGGTGCGATCGCCCCTACGCTTTTATAATTGTCCAAACAGCACTTTCAATTTTTCCTAGTTCAGCCTGAATCTGACCGAAAAGCTCCTGATAACGACTCACAGCTCGACACCGTCTTTCTCAATGCGCTCTCTAACTTCCAGATATGCTTTCTCAATAGGTACCAGATCAATCGGCGGAAAGTCATACGGCCCAAGCACATCGTTCGCCGCTGCCCAAGCTTCAAAAAACTGATCATCGGGCAAATTCCAAACCGCCAAATCGATATCAGAATTATCGTGCATCCGCTCATGATCAAGCAACGAGCCAAACAAAACAGCCCGCTCTACCCCAAAGTCAGCCTTCAGCATCTGCGCAACCTTACGCGCCGCCTCCCAACCTTCCTTTTGACGAACTTTCATCCGCTCCAGTAGCTGCGGTCGCTCTGCCTTTGCCGCCTTCACCAGCGCCATCACCCGCCGACATTCCGACTCTGGAATCGGCCTCGGCTCGCGTTGAACTAGCCCAACACTCGGTTTCGCCTTCGAGGTCTTAGGCGGCAAAGGCTTTCTATCGTGAAGCATATTCACAAACTCCAGCACAATCTTCTGCTGCGGCTCAGCAAGGTTATGCCACTTTTCCAAAAGCAACTGTTCTGAAGTCATGAGCAGAATACGAATAATTTGCTAGTAACCATACAATAGCTCGCTAGCTTATGCGGTGCTAATTGGGCTGCTAAAATAACGTCAGTTTTGGATAAGAATAACTCCAAAAACCCCAGCCTGAAGTAGATCCCCTCCTCGGAGGGGTGGCGCGTAGCGACGGGGTGGGTCGGCCAGTAGCGCGACAAGCCGAAACCCACCCCTGCGCCCCTCCGAGGAGGGGATTGACCTCGGTCGATGCGGTCAAAGCATCCGCCAGGTGGACGTTTGGCCTCAGCGCTTATCCCAAACTCAGGTTAAAATAAGAAAAAGCTTGAAAAGACTGAAGGGTATACAGCCATGGCGCTTCTTAAAGTAAATGTCGAGCAAATTTTAGACCTGATTCAGCAGCTTCCAGCGGAGAGCAAGCGATCTGTTTTTGAAGCCTTACGCCAAAACATGTCTGAAGAATCGCCAAACTCAGATATGGACGAAGAATCGAGAACCTGGCTAGAAGCAGATCTGGCTGGTGAACTGCCCGAATATGATTGGGGGCCAGAAGGCGTTCCAGAGGGCATTCCCATCGTTTGCACCGATGAGGGCATCTTTATCTCAGAGGCAGACAAGGTTGGAACGTAGGTTAGAGAAAGGGGATGTCGTCCTTGCAGCCCTGCCTGAGCAAGTGCCTTCTATGCACGAACAGCAAGGTACTCGTCCGGCTGTAGTGGTTGGCGTACTACCCGGCAGGACACGCTATCAGCTAGCGATGATCGCGCCACTCACCACCAAAAGCGGAAAGTGGTTTGACCTAAACCCTATCGTCTATCCAGTTTTAGCCGCAGGTATGGGTGACTTAAAACAAGATTCAATCGTGCTACTAGATCAGGTGAGGGCTATTGATGGCCGACGACTGTTGCAATACATAGGCAAACTGACTGAAGAGGAATATGCACCCATTCAATCTGGGGTCAGCCGAATTTTTACATAATCAAAATGAACTAAAAACCAAAGCTACTAATACTGAGCCCAGGATGAAGCGATAGTCACATGATAGACGACGAAGAACAGGCACATCACTTGATAAGGTTGTAAGCTTTTTGGATGATTGGTAGCTCTTCCATCGCTTAAATACCTCAAAAGAATTGGGGCGCTTCGTGCGGAAAAAAGAAGAGGATAGAGGGCAGAGGGCAAAAAAGCAGAAGAGCATAGGGTTACGGAAGAGTCCACGAGGAGGCGCACACAGCCCGAAAACCGAAGTTGCGGTGCCTAAGATAGCGCGCGATCCTGACGCGATTGACCGAGCGGCAGTCGTCAGGATCGTTGTACCAAGAACCGCCCCGCAGCAGTCTATAGGCATTTTCATTGTTGAATAACCAAGCACTCCCCTCGGTCGGAGCACCCGCATAATTTTCGTGCCAATGGTCTGAGCACCATTCCCACACATTGCCGTGCATGTCATACAGGCCAAAGGCGTTAGCTACCAAAAAGCTTCCTACGTTCGTTGTCTGCTCGCGATACTCCCCTTTAGGCCCCGATCCGTATGAACCAGAATAGGTCGTACCGCTAATTTCTCGATCCTGCCCGCAGTAATCGGCCAGGCTAGTATTCATCGTCGGGCCGAAATGAAAAGGCGTAGTAGTGCCTGCCCTACAAGCATATTCCCATTCCGCTTCGCTAGGTAAGCGATACTCGCGGCCCGTTTGCTTTGATAAGCGCTTACAGAACTCGATAGCATCATCCCACCTAACCTGCTCTACTGGGAGGCGATCGCCTACAAACTTAGAAGGGCTAGGATTCAAGTCCTGGTCAATCTTGGGCAAAGCGGCAACGGCCTTCCACTGCGCTTGCATAACAGGGTATCGACCCATCCAAAACGACTGAAGAGTAACTTTATGCTGCGGCTTTTCATAGTCGAAACCTTCACCACTAGGCGACCCCATCAAAAAGGTACCGCCCGGAATCGAGACCATCTCTAGGGCAACACCTTGGGCGATTTCCTCCCGGCGATATTCAGCACTCCGCTGTTCGCGCTGTACCTCGTTCCCCTGGCTATCAACCGTAACCACCGCAAACTCAAAGGTAGGTGTAGATACCGCTAACACTTCACGAACCGACTCATCTAGCTCAGGTGTTCTGTTACCAGTCAAGTCCAAGGTCTGGGCTGTTTGTGGAAGCGCTGCCCGCTTCACCGCAATTCGCTCTATATTTTCTATTGCGTCTAAGTCAGCGCGAATCACCGCCAGCACCCGAATCCAAAGCTGCCGGGCTAAGTCTAAATCACCCAAAGTCTCCGCTCTGTAGGCATCTACCCTCAAAGGCGCTACATCATGTACGGTCGCCTTGTCTGGCAACAGCACCAAATGCAGCTTATCAATCGGCTCTGCCCTCACCAGCGGCGTTTGCGACGCTTTGCCATGCTCTCGGTTCAGTTCACCAACCCGCTGCTTCAATCGCCGACTCAGGCGATCTACCGTAGCGCACTCACTGCCAGGCAGCCTCAAGGAATCTAGCAGTGCCCAAGTAAACGCACCATGCTCTAGCGCCTCTATTTCATAAGACTTTTCATTCGCCGTGCAAGAAAACAACGTCACCACGCCCTGCTGCGGCTCCATCCCAATCCCCACGAAGTCAATATCGCGAGCATCGCCACTACGACAGGCATCCAACATCAGCACAATATTGCCCGCCCCACAGCGCCGCAGCCGTTCCGCCACCTCATGAATCGGCAACCCCGTTTGGATAACGCGATCGGGATCGCCATCAATCGGCAGCAGATAGTCAATGCCCTCACGCCTGACACCATGCCCCGCAAAAAAGAACCAAAGATTGTCCTGAGGATTCAGAAAGTTCCGCTGCTTGAACTGAACATTCAAGAATCTGCCCAAATTCCCAATCGTCGGCAAAGCCTCTATCAAATTCCCAGACGCCTGACCTATCTCAACATCTGGCGCACCTTCAGCAAAGTAAAAAACCTTGTCAAACCGCAAGTCTTCCTGACAAAACTTGCCCATCTCCCGTGCGTCTCGCCCGGCATATTGCAGCTTGCCAACAAACCTATAATTATCAATGCCAATGCAAATAGCCCAGTTTTTGCTCATTACGCCGCGATTTCAGGAGGCGCATTTAGTGTAAACCAGAGCGCTACCGTGAGGCAGGGAGCAGGAGACAAGAAGGCAGAAAGCAAAGCAAGTTGACTCCTGACTCCTGACTCCTGCCTTCTATTCCTAACTCTCCAAATGCGTATCCATCACAATATCCGCATTTAGCAGCCTCGAAATCGGGCAATTTTCCTTCGCTGTCTTCGCCGCCTTCTCAAAGGCTTCCTTATTATTACCTGGCAGCTTAGCCGTCACATCCAAATGAATTTGAGTCACTTCCGGCTCATTGCCTTCTGTGCTGAGCGTTACCTTGGCCACTGTTTGCACGCGATCGGGCGTAATGCCAGCGCTGCCTAGCTCGTCAGTGAGCGCCATCGTAAAGCATCCGGCATGGGCGGCGGCGATTAACTCCTCGGGGTTAGTGCCGGGGTTATTTTCAAAACGGGTGCCAAAGGTATAGACCGAATCTTTTAGGGCACCGCTTTCGGTAGTGATTTTACCCTCGCCTGCTTTCAGGCTTCCTTGCCAAACAACGGTTGATTTACTGTCCATATAGAGTTCCTCTACAACGTAAGTTGATTTATAACATCGCTTACATTTGAACAACTTGTGGGTCGTCTGTGATCCCTCATCCGACCGACCTTCTGCAAACTAGACGATGTCGCTAGAAGGAAATTATCGAAACCCTCTCGTCAGGATACATTGCTGGCATAGAAACTTTTTTATAGATGCTTTTCTATAAAGTCCCGCATTTGCTTGAGCTGAAATCCTTGAGCAAACCCTAATAGTGGCTGAATGAATCCACTACACTCAGGCTGATTGATTTGAATGCTTTTTGCTTTTTCTACCAAATCTTTTACCAGCCCCCGACGGCTCAAGTCATACAGCGCTTGGAGATCTTCGGCAGGCGGCAGCACAATATCTGCTGAGAGCATTAATGAAGAATCATTGCTTTCAGCTTGTATATTGGCCTCTTCGTACGTCCATTCCAAGCCAAGCTGTTGTTGAATCGCCAGAAATAAGCTTTCGGCTTGAATCGGTTTAGAGACAAATTCGTTCGCACCGGCTTCAAAGCTTTTGTACTGATCGGTGGCGAAAACGCTAGCAGAAGAAACAATAATAGGCACTGCTTTTAAGGGCGTGGTCAAAGCTCGCAGGTGCTGCATCATTTCGTAGCCATTCATCACTGGCATGTTGATATCTGTGATGATCACATCTGGATTGTGCGACTTCGCTTTCTCTAATCCTTCCTGACCATTGATCGCTTCTATCACTTCAAAGCCAAGGGGCTCAATTAAATTGCTGATGACCGATCGGTTCTCCCAATGATCGTCAATCACCAACACCCTTCGCTGCGGCCCTTTGAAGCCTAAAATTGTTCTAGAAGATGTCGATGCCGAAGCAGTAGCCCATTCGCGAGCTTCAGGGGCTTCTTGTCGAACCAGAACAGACTGCCTTTGCCGATTTCACTTTGTACTTCTAAAGTAGTGCCCATGAGAGCCACAATCTTGTGGGTGATAGCTAGCCCTAATCCAGTTCCTTCAGATTGTTTGGTGGTGCTGCCTACCTGCTCGAAGGGCAGAAATATTTTTTCTAGCTGATTTGCGGTCATCCCGACGCCCGTATCTTCAATTTGAAAGCGCAAGCGGTAGGTGAGTGTGGTTTTTTCTACAGGCTTTTCTACAGGCTTTTCTGCGGACTTTTCTACAGAGAGTGCATCAGCGGGCGCGATTAGCTTTTGGGCTTTGACTACGAACTTGACATGGCCCATATCGGTAAACTTTATAGCATTGCCTATCAGGTTAATTAAAACCTGGCGCAGTCGCTTTTCGTCAGCGCAAATGCCGGTAGGTAAGTCGTTTTCGGCCTCGTAAATGAAGTCGATGTGCTTTTGTTCTGCTTTGATTCGGCAAATTTCGGTGACACCTTGCAGAAAGGCAGGCAGGTGAAATGCTTCGGGATGCAGTTCCATCTTTTGGGCTTCAATTTTAGACAAATCTAGAATGTCGTTAATTAAAGTCAGCAGATGGACACCACACTGGTTGATAATGCTAGCTCCTTTTTGTTCTTTCTCTGACAGTCCTTTTGAGCGCAGTAGTATTTGTGCATAGCCCAAAATGCCGTTTAGCGGGGTTCGCAGCTCGTGGCTCATGTTCGCCAAAAAATCGCTTTTGGCCTTGTTCGCAACCTCTGCTAATTCCTTGGCATCTTTCAGTTCTGTGGTGCGCTGTTCAACCCGGTGCTCTAATGCTTCATTGCTGTTGGCAAGGGCCGTGAATGACTCTCGTAGCTGCTGAGCCATTTGGTTGAAGGAGCGGGACAGCCTGTTTAATTCGCCGATGGCAGAGTCGCCTACGGTTTGATCTAGGTTGCCGTTGGCGATCGCAGCCGATGCCAAACTGAGCCGACGAATAGGGTTAGAAATGAGGCGAGAGGTCAGGTACCCTAAACCCAGGGCAATGAATAGGGACATCAGGCACAAGATAATAGTGGTGCGAGTATTTTTGTTGATTTGTGCCATAAAGTCGGCCTCTGGCAAGACGACAACGACCAGCCAATCTAGGCCAACTTGGTTACCCCAGGGTGCGACTCGCAAAAAATGACGCTCACCGTCCACCATAAAGGCAAGATGCGCGGATGTATCAATGTTGTTGAATTCGCCGAAGGACTCGATTAACTGACTAGCGGCGGTGTGTATGATCGGCTGCTCGCTTTGTAAAACGTTTAGCCGCACCGGTAGGTCATCAACTATTTCAAACGGTAGCTGTTTGCCAGAGTTTGCGATCAGCATGCCATCTCGTTCGATTACGAATGTTCGGCTATTGGGACTGATCGATAGAGTTTTCAGAAAATCGCTGATTTGTAGGAGAAGTTGTTCGACCCCAATCGCGCCCACTAAGGTACCATCGGCGTCATAAATGGGGCTAGCATGGGCGATCGCCAGCGGAAAAGGATTAATCTCCCAAGAATATACCGAACTCCAAATCGGTTTGCCCGCTGCGATCGCCTCAGGATACCAGCTTTCTGATTGAAAATCGTAGGCGTCAGGAGGAAAGGCTAGCTCTATGCGATCGCCCTCAATATCCGCCTCATAAACATATTGATTGACGTTCCCGTTCTGTGCGGGCGCAATCTCACTAATCACCACGCTATCGACACTAGGGTCATATCCCGAATCGGCATAATAACCCGACTCTGTGCCAAACATCACAAACCCGACATCGTGATTCTGCCGGTTTAGCCAAAAGAGATCGCCTATCTGCTCAACGTTCTCTGGCTCTATCAAGCCCATGCGAAACAGGTTGACATTGTTTTGCACCAGGGTAGCCGGTTCAGACATATAGCGATCCAAGTGCAGCGCAATCCGCTCGCTAGCTTCTCCCTCAAGCCGACCGACCAAATCTTCAATCGCCTCTCGACCATTTCGCAGTGATAGATAGCCCGTAATCCCGACCGCCGCAAATATTTGCAGCGCAAAAGGAAACAGCAATATTAGCTTCAGAGGGAGCGCTTTGCGGACTTTAGAGATAGCATCCTGGGTTGTAGATAGCTGCATAATCTATAGCGCCTAGATGAGGAGAGGACGTGAATTTTTAACGGAATTAGCAACAAAAGGACTAGCTACCGGCATGGGTTCTTGCAGAATCTGCTCGCTTCCTGAAGATTAAAAACATCATGGTAGAGGCCAGCAAAAATAGATAGAAAGGGTAGGGAATAGATGCGAAGTTCCATGATCTAGAAAATAAGATGGTGGCAAAGTTGAGGGTGTTGCCGACCCAAAAAACTGACCAGGCGATCGCGTCTTCGGTGTGGGGCTCAAAGTAGGTTTTGCGAAGGGTGGGCAGCGCACCGGTAATGTCAATGCCCAAATTAATGCTGAGCGCCAGCAGAGGATTATCGGTGACTTTCCACAAAATTAAGCTAATAAAAGAGATCGCCAAACAACCGATATCGAACTTCTCTAAAGCATCTACTTTGCCATACTTAAAAGAGAGCAGGCCAATCGTAGAAGGCCCGACCGCGTAGCTTAACATCAGCCAAAAGGTTTCTTGTTCTCCAGCGGCAAAGTAGCTGGCAAACGCAGCCCAGCCCACAACGCTCCAAATCCACCAGGTTGCCGGATTAGGTATGGTTTTGCCTTTAACAATGGCTAAAGCGTAGGGAATATAGCCCAAAAGGCCAATGATGCCTGCGATTTTGGCGAGTTCTGTAATCATGAAAGCTACCTAGAAAGACGTGAGCATATGGCGAGCAGATGAATCGACCGATGACGAGGCAATAAATCCGGTTTGACTGAAGTAGTTGAGGTAGGTGCCTAAGAGCTTGCCATTGGCGGGTGGGCAGTGGATGGCGTGACCAGCGAGACCTTGGGTTGTGTTTGCGCAGTCAAAGATATAGTGACCCCCCAGCCAAAGCTCCAAACAAGTGCGCTGTTCTTCGGCGGTGGCACTCGCTGTGAAGGCGGCAAGTTCGCTCAAGGCGGATGGTTCTGTATAAAGCCGGTTGAGCCATCGCGACTCATCGAGGCGGTTAATGGGGTAGCCGCTTGCGTTTAGGGTGGTGATTATTTCATTGAGCGTAATGGGCGCAGCATTGACAATATGGAATACCTGGGGCCGTTCGTAGATGGGTGAACTGGGCTGTAAAGAAGGCTGCAAAGAGAGCTGAGCGATCGCCTGACTGACATAGTCTACGGGCGTCATGTCAACATTCAGTTCCACCTCAGGCGCGGCTTGTAATTGAATCAAGCTTTTGATAAACCGGCACAGCACGTCATTGGTGTTGGCCTGCCCGGTTTGGCTGTGCCCGCTCACCATCCCCGGACGATAGATGCAAACGGGCAGTCCCTTAGCGGCTGCCTGCTGCACAAGCTGCTCTGCAATCCATTTACTTTGAGCATATCCCCCCGAGATGCCTTCACCCTGAGCAATGTCATCTTGTTCATAAAAAATGTCTTGGCCCATTCTGGCCAGTGATTCTAAAACATCTAGCGTTGAGATATAGTGAAGGACTTTGAGCGGCCCAGTGGTCGCGAGCCGAATCACGGCCTGGGTTCCCAGAACGTTGGCGCTTTTGAGCGCGGTGTAGGGATAGAACATGTTAACGTTGGCACCGCAGTGGTAAATCGCGCCTGTAGATCGTGCGATCGCCTCAAACTGATCTGCCTCCATACCCAAATTTGGCCGCATCAAATTACCTACAACGGGCACGAGGCGGTGGTAGTCAATCTTTGCTGTAGAAAAGTACTGACCTAAAACTGTGCGAATTTTTTGCTGTGCTTCAGAGGCATTGTTTGCCCTCACCAGACAGTAAATCTTCGAGGAGGTTTGCTGTAAAAGCGCTTGCAGCAAGAAGGCTCCCAAAAATCCTGTCGCGCCAGTCATGAAAATATCTGAATGAGCAGAAAGGCCATGCCCCCCTGTTTGAAATCGGCTGACCTCACAGGCCGCCACTTCCGCCTGCATTTGCGGCAAGCTCATATGTTCACTCGGCCTTGCTCTATCAGCTCTGTTCTGCTGCGTAAGCGTTGCCATCCCTACAATAGAGGGCACTGCCAAAAAGTCTTTGAGGGGAATATTGACTTTGTGCTTTTTCTCGATGTGAGAAATTAACGCCATTGTTTGAAGAGAGTTTCCACCCAGTTCAAAGAAGTTGTCATTGATGCCGATATCAACAATGCCTAGCGTTTTTGACCAGACTTGAGCCAGTTCTTTTTCTAAATCGGTGCGCGGGGCGATGTATGCCTCTGCCAAAGCGGGCCGCTGTAGGGTAGGGGCAGGCAATGCTCGCCGGTTGACTTTGCCATTGGCACTGAGCGGCAGCGCATCGAGTAGCACAAAGCTGCCAGGCACCATATAGCCAGGCAGCTTCCTCTGTAGATGTGCTCGCAAGCTAGGAACTTCGCCCGAAAACAATTGCGGTAATGTATGGGCGGCTCGAATATGTTCGTCAAGTACCACATACGCAACCAGGCGTTTGTTCCCAGGCAAGTCTTCTCTGGCCAGCACAATTGCCTGTTGCACATGAGCGTGCTGCTCTAAGACTGCTTCAACTTCACTCAGCTCTACTCTAAAGCCTCGAATTTTCTCTTGATTATCTACGCGGCCTAAAAATTCCATCTGGCCATCGGCGCGCTGACGAACGCGATCGCCCGTCTTATACAGCCGCACGTTCACACCGTCAAAAGTGCTATACACATAGCTTTTAGCCGTTAAATCAGGGCGGTTCAAATAGCCGCGAGCGAGCCCACTACCGGCGATATAAAGCTCGCCGCTGACCCCATCGCCAACCGGGTTCAACTCAGCGTCAAGGATGTAGGTAGTTACGTTACTCAGCGGTTTACCAATCGGCAATATGCGGCTGTCACCCAGCGCCACAGCCTTTGGCCCGGCTAAATCGCACAGCGTAGTAACCACCGTTGCTTCGGTAGGGCCGTAGGTATTGACCAGTCGCACGTGAGGCTGCGCGTACTGCTGCCAAAGATCGAGCCATTGGGGAACAGCGAGGCAGATAACGCTGGTGTACTGCGTAAACAGGCTAGCGGTTGCTGGTTCATCGGCTATAAGCACAGACACGCGAGCGTCTTCCATCATCACCGCGACTCTTTCTTGGGGGTAGTCAGGGTCAATTGGAACGTAGGCACCGCCTGCTTTTAGCACTGCTAATATGGCGATGACCATCCGAGGTGAGCGAGCCGTGCAAATACCCACCCGTGTTTCTGAACTCACACCTTGCTTTCGTAGGTAGCGTGCTAATTGGTTGGCCTCAGCATTTAGCTGTTGATAGCTGCATTGTTGTTCGTTATGGACAAGCGCGATCGCCTGCGGATTATTCACAGCGCGTTGTTCAATCCAGGTATGGATGCCCTGATACTGATTGCTGCCTTCAGATGAAGTCATATCTTTGAAAAGCTATGGTAAAAACTCACTTGTTTGCGCAAAAAACACTTGCACAAAAAACTAACGGTGCATCGCTAGTTTTCTCTGGGGTTGAGAGACTTTGTTGAGAGGTGGCAATGAGTGGATAAGTTACTTTGTCCACAGCTCGAAAAGCTTAAGTTTCTTCGGCATAGACAAAGCAAGGCAGATCGCAACGACACCTTATTACACTGCCCAGCTCGTACAAAGAGTTCAACAGTCAAGGGCTGCTGTTGAAAAGCTCAGAAGAATTTATCGACAGCAGATTCATTGCCGAAAGCTTCTATATTCAGTTGCTTTTAATAGCTTTTTGTGGCTTGTGTCCGTATTGTAGGACATTAGACAGATTTTTCTTGTTTTTAAAGATTTCTGCCGTAATATCCTGGGCATATTACTTCTAGAGTTGATATATCCTAATGTACGCAATTTTCTCTAGATTTAGAAGAAGTTAACGCAAGTCTTGTTGAAAGCGATGGCTGAATGCCCTTTGCCGATTCACTGTTCAACAATCAGATAGCCCGATGTTTTAACTCTCAAACGCTAGTGGGTCATAAAAGTATTTAGGTTTAGCTATCTGCCTAACTTAAGGTGAGGAACTGTCGTAATGCCCGTAGATAAAGACAATCAAAGTATTTTGATCGTCGATGACAATCCGACTAATTTAGAAGTCCTATCTGAATCTCTCAGCGAGGAGGGTTTTCAAGTTGCGGTTGCGATTGATGGAGAAAGCGCCCTAGAGCAGGTAAATTATCATCGGCCATCGCTAATTTTGTTGGACGTCATGATGCCGGGCATCGATGGGTTTGAGACTTGTCAGCGGCTAAAGGAGAACCCGGACACCCATAGCATTCCGGTGATTTTTATGACGGCGTTATCGGATACCCAGCACAAGGTGCGTGGGCTGTTGCTAGGCGCAATTGACTATGTTACTAAGCCCTTCCAACATGAAGAAGTGATAGCACGGGTGCGAGTTCACCTGGAGGTGCAATCGCTAAATCAAAGGCTACAGCGTCAAAATCAACAGCTAAAGGAAGAAGTTGAGCAGCGGCAACAGGCTGAATCACAATTGCAGGTCGCCAACCGGGCCTTAGCAGATCTCAATCAGCAGCTAGAGGTGCGCGTAGCCGAGCGTACTCAAGAACTTTCTGATGCCCTTGAGCAGATTAAACAAGCTCAGGTCAAGCTGATCCAGCAAGAGAAGCTATCAGCACTTGGGCAGTTAGTGGCAGGGATTGCTCATGAGATTAACAATCCGGTCAACTTTGTTCATGCCAATATTGATCATGCCAGTCAATATGCTCGTGATCTGCTCGAACTACTCAATTTATATAGTCAGCGTTACCCTGAGCCCGAAGCCGATATTCGACATAAAATAGAGGATATTGACCTTGACTTTTTGCTAGAGGATTTGCCAAATCTGCTGAATTCTATGCATGTAGGAACAGACCGCATTCGCAGTATTGTCCTAAGCCTGCGAATTTTTTCTCGGTTAGATGAGGCTGAAGTCAAGGATGTGAATATCCATGAGGGTATCGACAGCACCTTGTTGATTTTGGGCAGTCGGCTAAAAGCACAGTCAAATCGGACTGAAATTTCAGTGGTAAAAAGCTATGGCGACCTGATCAAGGTGAAGTGTTATCCGGGGCATCTGAATCAGGTCTTTATGAATATTTTGAGCAATGCTATTGATGCGCTGAACGAAAAACTTGAGAAAGTTGACGATCTTTCTTGGGTGCCTGAAATTAGAATTCACACTGAGTTGCAGGGTAGCGATCGCGTCAGTATCTGCATCTCTGACAACGGCCCAGGCATTCCAGAGGCGATTAGAGAAAAGATTTTTGATCCCTTTTTTACCACTAAGCCGGTCGGCAAAGGGACTGGCTTAGGCATGTCTATTAGTCATGAAATTGTGACCGAAAGGCATCATGGCACATTGACCTGTGAGTCAGCTCCTTCAAAAGGTACTCAATTTACCATCGTCATTCCTATCTTCCAGGACGTACCGGATTAAACCCCGGATTAAACCCCAGACCAAACCCATCGGGGCACGTAATCATATAACCGACATACCCTCGTCATGTCGCTGTCAAACCTGCGGTCTATATTGGGAATATCCTTCCAGTATGTACAGGTTTTATGGCAGCTAATCACTCCGATTTTTCAACCCCTAAAGCAGCGTCTAAACGTATTTTCCCTGGTAAGCGCTTGGCGACTTCTCTGGCGCTGGTGATGCTGGGAGCAGGCACCGCCACGACAGGAGCCTATTATGCTTGGGGCGATCGCACCCCCGAGCCCGTACCGACAGCCGCTGCTCAACCGGCCTATACCACCACACCCGTCAGCCTGGCCCTACCCGAAGCAGGCAGTTCTATCGCTGAAGTGGTTCAATCTGTTGGCCCGGCAGTCGTTCGCATCAATGCATCGCGTACAGTAGTGTCTGGGCAATCGCCTGCTATTCCCGAAGAGTTCCGTCAATTTTTCGGTAATCGCCTCCCTTCCCAAGTCCCTCAAGAAAGGACAGAAAGCGGCGTTGGCTCTGGCTTTATCGTAAGCGAGGACGGGCGCGTGATTACGAACGCCCATGTGGTTGAAGGGGCCGATACCGTACAGGTGACGCTGAAAGATGGCCGCACGTTTGAAGGGAAAGTGCTAGGTAGCGATCCGGTGACGGATGTGGCGGTGATTGACCTGGATGCGAATGATTTGCCGACGGTGGCGGTCAGTGAAGCGGAACTGCTGCCAGGAGAAGTTGCGATCGCCATCGGCAACCCCCTCGGCCTGGACAACACAGTAACTGTCGGCATCATCAGCGCCACCGGACGCACCAGCGGTCAGGTAGGCATTTCTGACAAGCGCGTGGACTTTATCCAAACGGACGCGGCTATTAATCCTGGTAACTCGGGTGGCCCATTGCTCAATGCCAGGGGCGAAGTTGTCGGTATGAACACGGCTATTATCAGCGGCGCACAGGGTTTGGGATTTGCGATTCCAATGGAGGCGGTACAGCGCATTTCCGACCAGTTGGTCGCCAATGGCAAAGTAGACCATCCGTTTATTGGCATTCAAATGGTCAACCTTTCCCCTGAGGTGCGTGATTCTATCAACCAAAATCCTAATGGGGGTTTTACGGTAGAAGCTGACAGCGGTGTGCTGGTCGCTGAAGTGGTGCCGGGTTCGCCAGCGGCTAGGGCTGGGGTTCGCGCTGGCGATGTATTGCAACAGGTGAATGGAGCGGCGATCACATCCGGTCAAGAGGTGCAAAAAGCGGTAGAAGCCAATGGCCTGGATCGCGACTTGCGTCTACAGCTAGAGCGTAATGGAGAAGCGCAATCGATTTCTTTGCGGCCCGCACCGCTGCCTGCCCAAAGTTAATAAGCTAATAGGCTAGTGAGCCAGCGTCAGGCTAGCTTTTATCTGTTTGATTTGTCTGTTTGAGTAGTGTTTTGATAGCTCCTATACCGTCACAGTGCTGTTGAGTTAGTGCTGTGGCGGTATTTTCTGTTTTATAGATAAATTGGCAACTGGCCAGGCGAGAACATTTGCGGATGGCCTGTATGCTCGCTTTATGAGAGTTGCATAAGCTCCCGTGAATTTCCGCAGGCGCTAGAACGAAAACTTGGGAAACTTGAAAGAGAATAAGCATCGCACTCGGATGATCTCTATTCCTGCCGCGAATTTACTTATTCAAGTATTTTCCAAGAACGCCACTATGCAGATTTCTCCTGCCATCCAGCTAAAACAGCGTTGTCAAGCGTTATTACCCTTTTTATGCTTTGGGTTCAGTTGTTTGCTAGTGCTGAGCCTATCGCTTCGTGCCAGCGCGATTTCAGTCGCTGATGTCCCTAATCCCCAGCAGACTCGGGGCGCTTGGGTAACCGACATGGCAGACATGCTCAGCGACGATAGCGAGCTGAAGTTGAATGTGATGATTTCAGAGCTAGAGGCGATCAACGGCACAGAAATGGCTGTGGTGACGGTGCCTGATACCCAGTCCTCTACCTCACCAAAAGCCTTTGCTACTGAGTTGTTTAACAGTTGGGGAATTGGTAAAGAGGGGGTGGATAATGGGGTGTTGCTTTTGGTTTCTAAGGGCGATCGCCGCACAGAAGTAGAAACGGGCTATGGCGTAGAAGGCTTTTTGCCAGATGCAAAGGTCGGCCAAATATTAGATAGCCGGGTGACGCCGCAGTTCAAAGCAGGCAACTTTGACGCGGGCATTTTGGCGGGTGCTGAGGCGATGGTCAGCAGCCTAAAGGGAGAAACGTTTGCAACCACTTCGTCAGAGGCTGTACAAAGCCCAGGCAGTCCGGCTGTTGGCATTATGGACTTTATTTGGCTGTGCCTTTTGGCAGCGCTTGCTTTCCTAGCCATACGGCTGAAGCTGATACAGCCTCGGTCGATTGATATTAAGATTTTGCCAACAGGACGATCTAGCGTGGATGCGAGTGAAAATACGTCTCTTGATATCATTGGGATACGGATGCTTGTCGGCGATCGCGTTTCTCGGTTAAAGGGATTGTATTTCGACCGCTCAGCGCTGCTGGAACAATACAATGAGGCCGAGCCTAAAGGGAGCTGGTTAGTCGCCTGTCGTCAGCGCGAGCAACTGATTAAAATTGCCCGGCGACTGTTTGTGGTAATGCTAGTGCTTGCGACCTTGCTGACTATGCTCCTACAGCAACAGATGTTTATAGTGCCTCTGGCAGCTTGGCTATGGCTGGGCTATGAAACTTGGGCCAATGTTCAACAAGCCAATGTTCAACAAGCCAATGTTCAACAAGCCAATGCGCAGCAAAATAAGGCGTCGATCAGTAACCCTTGGCTGGCGATAGGGATTCGGTTAGGAATTATTAGCCTGATAGGTTTGGTGCCCGCCCTTTTGGCCGGTGAGGCGCTGGCGACAATGTGGGCTAGCTGGTTAGTTTTAACGGCATATTTCAGCACCTGTGCATCGCTCTTGGGGGTGGTGCGATCGCTTCCCAATGAGCCCGCAGTTACCTGTGAAGTATGCCACCATTCAATGCACCGCCTTAGCACCCAAGCGTTAGCCAAACACATCAGCAAACCAGATAAAACCGAAATCAAGCTAAAAAGCAAGCTCTACGAAGGGTGGTGCTGCTCGACCTGTGGGGTACTAGCAGCGACTGACGAATTGAGCATTCATCTCGTCTCTCACCTCGTCAATAAAAAAGGCTATTCGCTATGCACGGCCTGCGATGCCCTAACGCTTGAGGTGGCTTCAAAAGTTCGTACACCCGCCACAACTGTTAAGACTGGAAAAAGAGTTGTAATGAAGCTATGTCACTGCTGCGGTGGGCATAGCAAGAAGCATGAAGTCATTCCCAAAATTGTTCTAAAACCTTCTACCTCTAGCAGTAGTTCATATAGCAGCTCGTCTAATAGCTATAGCAGCAGCTCATCTAGCAGCAGTTCGTCTAGCAGCAGCTCGTCTAGTGGTTCTAGCAGCGGCAGCTTTGGCGGTGGCTCTAGCGGTGGGGGCGGCGCAGGTTCTAGCTGGTAGCGACTTTCAGAATGTTTTCTAAAGAATACTTTTTAAAGAACACTTTCTCAAGAACCATGACTCCTTATAATGCTATCCCTGAAGACTCAGTGCCGATTGTTTTAGAAAGAGCCGCCCGCCTTTACCAACAGCAGCAGCAAGAGAACACCTATTCGCTAGAGCAACTGACGGCGGCAGGCTCGGAAGCGCAGATTCCGCCCGAGTTTATGCAGCAGGCATATCAACAGCTCCAGCAAGAACAGGCAGCGCAGGTACAGCAACAGCAGCAGCGCCAGAGGAATTTGAAGGTAGGCGGGGCGATCGCAGCCACCTCTGTTCTCATGCTTGCCCTATGGACGGGTAAAACCTACAACTCGCTAAATGCCGCTGAAGCTACAGTGAGCGGGCAATGGGCACAGGTAGAAAATCAAATGCAACGACGAGCTGATTTGATCTTGCCCCTAACGCAGGTAGCCGAGTCTTTTGCAGATCGTGAAAGTGCAGTGATTGAATCAATGAATGCGGCGCGATCGTCATTTTTGACAGCGACTACGGTGGCTGAGCGGAGTGCAGCGGATATAGAGGTGAGAAGTGCGATCGCAAATTTTCAAACCTTTGCAGCCAACAGCCAACAGCTTCAATCCAATCAGCTATTCATCAACCTGCAATACGAAATAGCCGGAACCGAGAACAGAATTGCGACCGAACGAATGCGCTACAACCAAGCAGTCGAAAGCTATAACCGCTCTATCGAAAGCTTCCCAACCGTCTTAATCTCCGGTGCATTAGGATTTAAGCCCCAATCATTTTTAGAAAAAACCAAATAATTCTTCTTTTCCCTTTTCTTTTCCCCTATCTCCCTTCCTCAGGATCAATCGAAATCCGCCACTCACTAGCCGACGACAGTTCGCCAATAGCGTCTTTATGCGCCGCATGTAAGCTAGCGATAACGGCATTGAGCTGCCTTTCCGAGCAGGTTTCTATCAGGGCTCCCAGTACTTCTGCCGCATTGGCCGCACCCTGACCCAAAAATGGACTCAGGCCCCAAACGTCCTCTACCCACGCTTGGGCGTTCTCGCTTTCAAACATAAAGTCATAGAGGAGCTTTTTAGCGGTTTTGCGGCTGACGGTCATAGAATATTCTGGCCCGATGGTTTGGCCCAGTAGTAACTACTTTCTCTAGCCTACCAATTCATGGCCTATCAATTCATGGCGCGACCTGTTCGGGGGTGGCGGGCATCGGAGACATACCCGCCACAGGGTTAGAAATATCTAGCGACCAGCGGCTGGCAATCGGCATTCGCCAACCCATACCAAAGGCGCGATCCGTCACCTTTAAAACCGGAGGGGCCTGCCTGCGCTTGAACTCGGCGCGAGTGACTAGCCGAATCACCCTTTCTACAACTGCGGCTGAATGACCAGCGGCAATCATGTCATCGGCAGACTGTTGCTTTTGCACCAATCTCTCTAGAATGTCATCCAAAGTGTCATAGTCGGGCAGTGAGTCCTGATCGACCTGACCTGGCTTGAGTTCGGCGCTGGGGGGCTTGGTGATAATGTGATTAGGAATCACTTCGCTCTCTTTATTTAGCCATCGGCAGATGGAATACACGCGAGTTTTTGGGACATCGGCAATTACGGCCAAACCGCCATTCATATCGCCGTATAGGGTGCAATAGCCTACGGCTATTTCTGACTTGTTGCCGGTGGACAGCAGCAAATAGCCAAACTTGTTGGAAACTGCCATCAGTAAGTTGCCACGAATGCGAGACTGTAAGTTCTCTTCGGTCACGCCGCTTTCTGTACCGGTAAATAGTTCATCTAGCGTTTCATCGTAACCATGCATTAGCGTGCCGATGGGGATAGTTTTAGTCATAATGCCTAAGTTGTCGGCAAGCTGCTGGGCGTCGCTAATGGAATGGTCGGAGCTGTAGGGGGAGGGCATGAGGATGCCAAGCACGTTTTGGGGGCCAAGGGCGGCGGCGGCGATCGCACTCACCATTGCCGAATCTACCCCACCACTGAGCCCAATCACCGCTTTTGTAAACCCACACTTTTGCGCATAGTCTCTTACCCCTAGCACCAACGCCTGCCAAATCTCGGCGTCAGCCGTCGGTGGCATCGCCTTCAACTCTCCGCCCTTGATTTTTTTGTGGATAGGATCAAACTCGACGATTTGTAAATCCGTCGCAAATGCATTGGCCCTGCTGATCAACTCACCCTCTTTGTTGACCACTAAACTTTGGCCGTCAAAGATCAGATCGTCATTGCCGCCTACCTGATTGACATAAACAATGGGACAGCGATTTTGCCGCGCGGCATGGGCGATCATGCGCTCTCTGAGCGTTTGCTTGCCATTCACAAATGGAGAAGCCGAGAGATTGACAACCAAATCTACACCCTTGGCCACTAGCTCTTGAGTCGGGTCTACCGGATAAGCGCGTTTCCCCCAAAAGGCTTCGTCATTCCACAGGTCTTCGCAAATGGTAACGCCGATATGAACAGAATTTCCTGCCTGCTCGTAGAGAAAGCTATGGGCTTCTGTGCCTGACTCAAAATAGCGATCCTCATCAAAAACGTCGTAGGTGGGCAGCAGGCGCTTATGAAACACCTGCTTGATTTCACCTGCTTGGACGAGCGCCATACTGTTGAAAATGGGTTTTTCTCCTTGGCTGGCGGCTGCACGGTTATCTTCGGCAATGCCAATCAGGGCGGTAAGACAGGACGGAATATCCTTGGCGAGTTCTATGAGTTGTTGCTTCATTTGTTGAATGAAGCTAGGGCGCATTAGTAAATCACGAGGGGGATAGCCACATAAGGAGAGTTCTGGCGTCAGGAGCAGGTCTGCGCCTAGTACGGCGGCCTGGTTTGCCACCGACAAAATGCGTTCGGCGTTGCCGACTAAGTCACCGACGGTTGGATTGATTTGGGCGATCGCAATTCTCATAGCAAAAATCTCATAGCAAAAATAGTGGGTAAAGAATGTTCCTACAGGAAGACCATGGGCCTGTCTTTAAGCGGCTCGAACGCCTCTGCATCAAACCGATATAGGCTGGCCGGGCGACCTGCCCCCCGCGATGTTTTGATGCCGGTATCTTGCAAAATTCCCAGCTTTAACAATCTGGCGCGAAAGTTAGAGTAATCTGCAAAATCTTCTCCTAAAACGGTTGCATATAGTTGATAAACATCGCTGAGCGTAAACGTTTCTGGCAGTACGTCAAACGCGACTGGGCTATACTCTAGCTTGTTCCTTAATCGCCTGTAGCCATAAGAGAGAATCTCATTGTGGTCAAACGCCAGCTCTGGCACGCGACTGAGCGGATACCAGGCAATGCCACTTACGCCCTCGGCAATCAGCGCCGTATCTTCAAACCTTACCAGGGCAAAGTGACTGACCGACAGATAGCGTACATTGTAGGCGTTCTCCGACTCTCTTGGGTCTCGGTTTGGCCCGCCAAAGGTAAATAGTTGCTCTAAATATAAATTACTTACCCGCACCTTCTCGGCGAGCACCCTATCGGCTGCGGCCTCTAGCGATTCACCCACGCGCACCAGCGTTCCTGGTAAACTCCAGTAGCCATTAAAGGGCTCTTCATGCCGCATAACCAACAGCACCAGCAGCCGATTTTGCTCGGTGTCCACCGAAAAAATAACGGTGTCTACCCCTACTTTAAAGTCAGCTAGTTTAGGTGACATTGGCTTTAGCGGTGTGCTGATAGGCGTGAGGGTGGGCGGGTCGATGTTTGCGCTTTGGGTCGTAGACATGGATACAGGCCGTGTTCAGTAATATAGTCACGAATGACAGTCGGGAGATCGTTGGGCACATCACCACAGTCGCTTTGGCGATAGCGGCTAGAGGCAATGTCGTGCTGGGTTTGAGGATGGGCTATGGCAACCGCTGCCATCTGTTGTAGTGCCAATAGAGCAGGCGTATCAATGGCATACCCTGGTCGAGGAAAAACCAATATCTCCACCTGTTCAAAGATCTCTTTTGCCTGATACCATTTCGGCAGTTGAGTAATCAAATCGGCACCGACGACTAGACTAAATTTTGCCTTGGGCCAGATTTTGCGCGCGCGGGCAATCGAGTGAATGCTGTAGCGATCGCTTAAACTTTGATACACCTCTACTTTGTCTTTTTGGGGCAATGTGTCGATCAGCAGTCGTAGCATTTGAGCGCGATCGCCCAAAGGAGACTGTTTTGACTTCAAGGGATTTTCTGCGGCCCATACCGCGACCTGGTCAAACTCGTGAGCCAGCCAGGTCAAAATACTTTGATGGCCCAAATGCGGCGGATCGGCGCTAGTGCCAAACAAGGCAACGCGGCTAGGCTTTCGCCAGAGAGCATTCATCCTTCACCCCTCCTCCATCGTTTTTTTTCTCGTATCCTCTGTCAGACTTTTCAATCCCTGAGAGACATCTATGCTCAAAGCCTCTGGATTTTGCAAGCGTCGCACTTGGGGGGGTAAAGTGCTGACCGCCATCGCCGTGCGCCGAGCAATATCGTCCAAGCTCTCACGAGGAGAGAGACGCTCACCTTTGTGCATGACCCGCTGGAGCAGTGGGATTTCTGAAGGGAGAGAGGCTTCCAGGCTGAGCGCCAGTCGATCGCCCCGTATTTGCTCGTCTTCGTATCGACGAAATATTTGCTTGCGACCGGGATAGGTCATTTTACCGCTGGATTCTTTCATCACCGGAATGCCGTCGATATCAACCAGCTTGTAGACGCCATTGACCGGCGAGCCGGTGACGAGCTTGGTACCCAGGCCATAGCCGTCGATGCAGGCGTTCTTTTGTTGCAAAGATTCTATAGCCTGTTCGTCTAAATCGCCGCTGGCAAAGATGGGGGTGTTGGGCAGATGCGATCGCACAACTTTTGAAACCTCAGCTAGCTCTCCCGAATCAATCCGCACCCCACCTAACGGCATTCCCGCTGCCACCTTTTTAGCCAGTCGCGCCGCCGCCGCCGCCGTATCGTAGGTATCTATCAATAAAGGTGCGCCCGGAAAATAGCGATGAAATGCCTCAAAGCCTTCATCTTCACTGCCTTCTAAAGCTGTAATCGCCATTACCAGCGCATGAGCCATTGTACCCACAGGCTTGCGGCCTAGCTGTAGTGCGGCTAGCACATTTGAAGTAGCATCAAGTCCGCCTGCGATCGCCGCTCTGGCTGCCCACAGTGCCCCCTGCGGACTAAATGCCCGCCGCGTACCAAATTCATACAGTTTTGCCTTTGGCCCTGCCGCCTGCCGTAGCCGCGCTGCCCTGGTCGCAATCAGGGTTTGGTAATTCAAAGTATTCAGCAAATACGTTTCTACAATCTGCGCCTGCCACAGCGGTGCTTCTATCCGCAGCATCGGCTCATTGGCAAAAACCGGCGTGCCTTCGGGCACCGCCCACACATCTCCCTCAAATCGAAAATCTTCAAGCAGGCCCCAGAAGCTATCGGGCGCATGGTCAAAAATCTCTGTCTTTTGCAAATGAACAATTTGTTCGGGGCTAAAGCTCAAAGTCTGTAAATACTCAAGTGCCTGCTCTAGCCCCATGGCGATCAGGTAGCCATAGCTTTCCGGCAGCCGCCGGGTAAATAGCTCGAAGCTGGCTGCCTTTTGATGCAATGCTTCTCCGTTGTAGCAAGCGGCCATAGTGAGCTGATACAAGTCTGTCAGCAGGCCATAGTCTGCTGGGGCGATGGTAAGGGGGCGGGACGTCCAATTTTGAGGCGATCGCGATTCTATCTGCGAAGCATTTGAGGCTGGCGCTGGCGCATCTACAGACTTTGAACTGTTTCGAGTAGAGACCATGAGATTTCCGTGGCGTGAGTACTATCTTCGACGACTTATGGTTATTTTAACCATAAGTGAGCAGCGAATGTCATCCCCATAACGCTAACTTATAGCGAAGATAATAGCTTCTGACATAGAAGGCTGCGAAAATTCATGTCTTCACCCCTTAATAATGTCAAATTCATTTGGTGAATAAAACCAAAACATAGATCCATTCAGCCCTAAGAAATCAGGGCTCAAGAGAAAACACAGGCAAAAATCTGAAGTATGGTGAAAGGCGACCGTAGAATGGCCTACTTTAGGTCTGCTGCCTTCTTGTTTCACGCCTGATATTGTATGAGATCCCCTACTGATAGCCAGTCTGTTGAACCTACTTGGATGACGGTAGTGCGTCTGCTGCGCTGGGATAAGCCTGCTGGCAGA
Organism: Phormidesmis sp.; assembly: GCA_049791095.1. Classification (GTDB taxonomy): domain Bacteria; phylum Cyanobacteriota; class Cyanobacteriia; order Phormidesmidales; family Phormidesmidaceae; genus Phormidesmis. The sequence continues at coordinate 48,499 of JBAQZP010000012.1, read as the reverse complement.
CTGATTTTGATGATCCCAGCGCTGTGGGCTGTATTTTTGGCGGCGAGAGGCTTGCCGGAACTACCGCTGATTGGCGTGATCGTGCTAGGCACGCTGGCGACCAGCGGCGGCGGCTGCGTGGTGAATGACCTGTGGGACAGAGATATTGACGATAAAGTAGAGCGTACGCGCAATCGACCTTTGGCGGCAAAGGCGCTGTCTGTGAAAGTGGGGATTGCGATCGCGCTCGTCGCCTTCTTTTGCGCCTGGGGCCTCTCTTTTTACCTCACCCCCCTCAGCTTTTGGCTATGCGTAGCAGCGGTACCGGTCATCATTCTGTACCCTTTAGCCAAGCGCGTTTTTCCTGTACCGCAGCTAGTCCTTTCTATTGCCTGGGGGTTCGCGGTGCTGATTAGCTGGAGCGCGGTCACGGGTTCGCTAGAGCCTGCTACCTGGCTGTTGTGGACGGCCACGGTGCTATGGACGCTGGGCTTTGACACGGTATACGCTATTCCTGACAGAGAATTCGACCGGAATTTGGGGATTAACTCCAGTGCGCTCTTTTTTGGCCGTCGGGCACCTCAGGCGGTGGGTTTCTTTTTTATAGGGGCAGCGTTCATGCTGGCCTGGCTCGGCATTTCAATGCCGCTCGGTATTTTCTATTGGCTTTCGCTAGCAGTGGCGGCTTACTTTTGGTATCGCCAATATCGACAGCTCGCGCGCGGGCCAAAGTCACCCAAGGTATTTGGCCATATCTTTCGGCAAAATGTCACTATTGGCTTCATTCTGTTAGCAGGAATGGCAGTATCTGTCGTTTTTAACATCTAATTTACTTCCCTATATATGTGGCTCTTTTTTGCTTCGTTGACTGCTCTGTTTGAAGCCTGCAAAGACGCTACCGGTAAGCAAAGTCTCAAAAATCTAGACGAATATTCGGTATTGTTTAGCTTTATGGCCGTGGGCGTGGTGCTGATGCTGCCAGTGCTCTGGCTGACGGGTGGGGTGCCGCCGATTCAGCCAGACTTTTGGTGGGCGCTGTTGATTGGGGGTGGGCTGAATATTTTAGCTTTTACGCTTTATGTGCGGGCGCTGAAGCTGGCGGACTTGTCGCTGACGGTTCCTTTGGTAACGCTGACGCCGCTGTTTCTGCTGGCGACGTCGCCGTTAATTGTGCAGGAATGGCCGACTTCAGCCGATGGGATAGGGGTGGTGATGCTGGTGGTGGGGTCTTATGTATTGAATCTAAAGGCAGGGGAATCGGCGGCTGGTTTTTGGGCTCCTTTACTCGCCATGATTGGCAATCCTGGCAGTCGGCTGATGCTCTGTGTGGCTTTTATCTGGAGCATTACGTCTAATTTTGACAAAATTGGTGTGATTAGCTCTTCTCCTCTGTTTTGGGCGATTTCTTTGTTCATGACCATTGCGGGCGGCATGATTCCCTTTGTTTTCTTTCGTTCGGCCAGCCGAGGCTTTCAGCCATTGCTAGCAGACTGGCGGTTGCTGGGGGTAACGGGTGGGTTTAATGCGATCGCCATTACCTTTCAAATGCTAGCGCTCACGCTGGCACCCGTGGCCCAGGTGATTGCCGTCAAACGCATGAGCGCCTTGCTATCGGTTTTATTCGGTCATTTTTTCTTTGGTGAAAAAAAGCTCAAAGAGCGGCTACTAGGGGCCGCCATCATGGTGAGCGGCGTTGTCATCATGTCTATCCGATAGGCATAAATCATTGAATTGTGACGATAATTTTTAGATAGTTTGCGATCAAACCTCTAATTGGCTATAAGATGTAGAAGAAGAAATCGATATCGGTTACAGGTTTGCTTTTCTGTTTCAAAGGGTTTCCCTTAGTTTTACAGGCTTCCGTCCGACTTATCATTCTCAATAACCCTGTTTAATTTTTGGAGACTACATATGGGCGTTTATATAGGGAACCTTTCCTATGACGTAACAGAGGCTGACTTGAACAGCGTCTTTGCCGAGTACGGCACCGTCAAGCGCGTCACCCTACCTACCGATCGTGAGACGGGCCGCGTGCGCGGCTTTGCCTTTGTCGATCTAGGTTCTGATGATGAAGAGCAGGCCGCCATCGAAGCCCTCGACGGCGCTGAGTGGATGGGTCGCGATTTGCGCGTTAACAAAGCCAAGCCCCGCGAGCGTCGCTAGGCAGTCAGTAAAAGTTGATCGACGCTGCTAATTGCAGTTAGTCAACGTAGAAAGCCCTAAACTTTGCTGAAGTTTAGGGCTTTTGGGTATCTGCTAATAAGGCATTTACTTTACAGCGCATAAATGTAGGTTTCACCTTCTTCTTCTGCCAACAGTCGTAGCTTTTGATTGCGTAAATCGGGCTCCATGCCTAGCGTTTCCATCGGCAAAACGCCCAGTAAGGGAACATCTAGCTCAGTGAGTTCTAAGCATTCAAATATACTGCTCCGCCCGTTAATCTCTAAATGGGTTTGACTAAAGATACGAGCCGGAATCGACCCGGCTGATGTCCGAACTGACGTTTTTCCTTTAGTGGGCAGTCCTAGCTGTTCGGCCATAGCTGTAGGCAGGCTCAGCATGGTTGCCCCTGTATCGACTAAGACATCCTCAAGCGTGATCGATCGGATCTCTTCGGGTTCAATAAATCCTCTTTCTGCCAGGATCATATCGATGTTGTTGGTGATAGTGATCGTCGCAGTCACTTTACCCACTTGATTTTTCTCAAAAAACGGTATGTTTAGCTTTCCCTTTGGCATAGCAATAGTCAAAATATCAATGCACACATCATAGCCCAGGTAGCAATTCTGCTGCCTTTGAAGTCAATGATTTCTATAGACGGCGCAGATCCACGCAGTAAACACCCAATGGCAGGCTTTCCTCAAATCTGCTTTATCCAGAACACGATCTCGAATCCTAATATTGTTGTGGGTGACTATACCTATTACGACGATCCGATAGATTCTGAAGATTTTGAGCGGAATGTTCTTTATCACTTTCCGTTTATTGGTGACAAGCTGATAATTGGCAAGTTTTGTGCGATCGCCCGCAATCCAACATTCATCATGAACGGCGCAAACCACAAACTAGATGGCTTCTCAACCTATCCCTTTAATATCTTTGGCAATGGCTGGGAGAAAGTAACGCCCAAAGCAGGAGAGTTGCCCTACAAAGGAGATACCGTCATTGGCAATGATGTATGGATGGGGTATGAAGCGACGATTATGCCGGGAGTGCAGGTAGGAGACGGGGCAGTGATTGCAGCCAAGTCAGTAGTGGTAAAAGATGTTTTGCCCTATACGATTGTAGGGGGCAACCCGGCGAAATGTATACGGCAGAAATTTGAGGATGAGGTGGTGCGATCGCTCATCGAAATTGCCTGGTGGAACTGGGATATCGACAAAATTACGCGAAACTTAGAGACAATAACAACCGCAGATATCAATGCTTTAAAGATGTGTCAATAGACAAAACTTGGCATTTTAACGATGCGATTCAACAGGGCTCACCTCAGCCATTGGTTCTACCTTTTGCTGCACTTGCGATAGCCTTACTATCAGCCTATTTAGAAGATCGTTCAATTTATCTGTTTGACAAATAGGCCGCTGACCAAGACCCGATCTTTCGAGAAATCTTTTGTACCTAGCTACTGAGCGAACTCAAGCAGCGTAGGAAGACAATATTAGTGATTAGCCATGACGATCGGTACTTTCATTTGGGCGATCGCATCATCAAAATGGACTATGGCCGAATTAAATCTAGCTGACACTTCAAAAAGGCTACAATACCTGCATACCTAAACCTTAGACAATTGATTGATCGTCAGAGGCTGCTAGTATGACCTTAGAGGCCCTTCCACCCATACAGACAAGAGATGCGCAAGTATTTCCTCGCGTTAGCTGGCAGCAGTACGAAAAGATTGATCAAGCCTTTGAGTCAATCCCTGGGGTCAAATTCCGCTATCTGGACGGTGCTTTAGAACTTATGCCGATTAGTTCGGAGCATGAAGAGTTTAAGACAATTATTAGGATGCTAGTTGAGGCTTATCTGAGAACCAAGCAAATCAGATTCTATGGCCGAGGCGGGCCGACTTTGGGAGATGCTAATTTAGGGGCTCGCAGCGAGCCAGATGAGTCTTATAATATTGGCTCACGCAAGCCTTATCCTGACTTAGTCATCGAAGTCGTTTTTACCAGTGGTGGTTTAGATAAGCTAGAAGGCTATCAGCGGATGGGGGTCAGTGAAGTATGGTTTTGGGAAGATGGCATCTTGAACCTTTTCGCGCTGACAGCAAACGGCTACGTTGAAACTGAACAGAGCAAGCTACTTCCTGATTTCCCGGTTGATTTGTTCTGTCGGTTCGTGACTTATCACGATCAGTTTGATGCCGTCAATGAGTTTTCGCGGGCGCTTGAACATTAGCAACTACTTGTAGCACTAATTTTATCGCCCTAAATCTTAGTCTCGACTACTTGGCTGCCAGCGTGTCTAACATTCAAAAAAGCAAGCTGCCAGTAGAGCACAGTCATCGCAGGCGTAGGCAGATCCATTGCTTTGGCAGTGCGAATAGGATTACCTAAAATAGCATCTATTTCTAGAGGACGCGCCTCGTCATAGTCAATTTTCATGCTGGTGCGATAGGGTGCCATCGCTTCAGTATGTGCCAGCATATTGCTCACTAAGTCAAAAGAAAGCTGTCGGTTAGCACCGGGTGATGTTTGCTCGCCCCATGCGTTGGCAACGGTGATGACTTCTTGCATAAGCGTAGTGATGAGCTGACGCACGCCCTCATCGGCCATCATCTCCTCAGTGGTTGCATCCAACACTACCGACAGCCCGTTATAAGGCACGTTCCATACTAGCTTTTGCCAGCGGGCCATTGGCAAATCTTCTGTTGTTTCTATTTGAACGTTGGCGCGCTTAAAGTCGGTGGCGATCGCATTCATCAAAGGCGTTTCTGCACATAGCTGGTAAGTTTTATGATGCGCACCCAGCAGTAAATGGCCATAATCTAAATGACGAATGTGCCCTAGGCCGACTTTATTTGCACAGATAAAACAGAGACATCCTAAGATCGTCGGTGATAGTCCTTTTTTCTCTTTTAGCTGTTGGGCGATCGCACCTTCCACCCCCCACCCATTCTGCAAGGAGAGCACAGCTCCGCCTGGTTTCAATGGCGGCAACAGATCGGCTAGCTGATGATTTTGGGTTGTTTTTAAGGCAACAATTGCCACATCCACTGGCGGCATTTTGGCCGGATCGCAATAAGCATTCACCGCTGGTAGCTCAAAGTCACCGTCCTTAGATTCAACAACTAAGCCTTCTTGCTTGACCTGTTCGTAATCGCTGCGCAACAGAAAATGAACGTCGCAGCCCGCTTGCTGCAAGCGCGCGCCATAGTAGCCGCCAATGGCCCCGGTTCCGATAATCGCGTAGCTCAGTTCAGACATAGTAGTTCAGGCATAGTAGTTCAGGCATAGTAGGTAGGAGCGTCACCGCCTGCGCTCTACTTAAGGTAGTGTAGACAATGCCCATCTGGCACGCGCTTGGACGCTTAGCGTATCGTCTTGAGTCATGCGATCACGCAACCCCTTTTTAATCTCTCCTATTAAATCACCAAATCCATACTCACTCGCGGCCCCCGCCAGCCCTTGCAAACCCACCACTGCTCCATAGCGCACTACCCACTCAGGGTCTTCAGTTACTTTCAGCAGCGTATCTCTTGCCCGAGCCTGCGCTTCATGCCGCTCACCTTCAGCCATTTTCTCCCATTGAATTGCCCCCAGCCCACGCGCCGCCGCCCGCCGCACGCTCAGCGAAAAATCTTCAGCCGCCGTTTCTAGCACCAAATTCAACCCGCGCGGATCGCCAATGCCTGCCAATACGCGCAAGGCCCAGGCTCTAGCCCCGTAGTTGTAACCGTCTATCTGATTAAGCAGCGCCGAAGCCGCAGGCGTACCAATTTTTATCAAGCCCTCAACCGCCGCAACTGCCGCCCCCGGATTGTTGTATCCTAATACGCGAATCAACATATCGGTTGCGCCTTCGTCCTGCAAGTCTGCCAGGGCTTCTACCGCATCCAACATTCCCTGGGCAGAATCAGCCGCCTCAACTGCCCGAAGCCGGGTTTCCAACAGGTCAGATTCTGACATAGTCCTACCCTCATAACAACGAATCCATCAGCGACATGACTCTACAGGCTTTGTCAGAAACCAGCTCGTTCGTCTCTCGAATTTGCCTTTCCAACAATCCCTTGAGCGCAATCAGCTTGATGCTATTCTCGGCAAGGGTGTTGGCGATCGCCTCCGCTGCGGGCAAATACCCCACCTCTCCTAAATCCAACAGAATTGAACGGCGCAGTTGCAAATCATCACAGCGCAACGCTTCTACTAATATCTGGGCGTAATGTGCTTTCTCGGTAAGCTGATACATTGCCCGCGCCGCCGCGTTTTTTACCTGAGGCAGGTCGTGCGCCAAGAAAGGCTCTACCACCGCTATGGTGCGCTGCTTTTCTGCTGATGAAACTGTGCCACTGCTTCTCAAGCTGCCGAGCGCTTCTAAAATCGCGTTGTAAGGCTGTATCAAATGGGGTTTGCCAGGAACTTCTACTGCTGCTGCAACCCCACCGTTTAACAGACCGATCAAAGGCTCTACGCCAGCTTTGGCATCTAATGATTCTAAAGATTGAGCGGCTGCCTCGCGGACATAGTAGTCGCTGCAATCGAGGCAGTCAATCAACGCGGGAATCACCTGCGGATCGCCCAGCTTGCCCAGGGCTCTAGCGGCATTGCGCCTGAGGGGAAAGCCGCCGTCGGTGTCGCGATCGCCTTCGTCTGTAAGCGCCACCAGCAACGCTTCAACTGCCGCCAGTTGATTGACTTGAAACCGCCCTAGCCACCAGGCTGCATAGTAGCGATCGCCCTTATCTTGGGTTTGCTGAAGGTTCGCGATCGCCTGGGCCACCGTCAGTTGCGGCGCACCCGCTTGATTTTGTGATTGCAAATTTGTAGTCATCGCTCTAAAACTTCCGCCGTCAACAACCGCCAATAACAAACTGCCAATAACAAACCCAGAGAAACAAACAACCACTAGACGCTTCCAGTAATCGCATATCTCTCTGGGTAAAAATTGAGGTCTAACCGCCTGATCTATAAAGCTGCCCTAAAAGCTACCTTATAAATGAGGAGCTAATACGCCAATTTAGTTAGCTGAGGACGTTAATTGCGTAGTTGATGTAAGTGTTCGCTTCAGTCGCCGCATCACCACTCAAACCGTGGTTAGAACGGATGTGCTTAAGCGCTTCTACATACCAGCTAGGCGATAGGTCAAACGTCTTGTTGATTTCAGCAAGACCCGAAACCAAATAGTCATCCATCGGGCCAGTGCCGCCCACAATCAAGCAATAAGTGATCATCCGCACATAGTAGCCAATGTCGCGAACGCACTTGTCCTTACCACGCTGATCAGCAGCGTACTGAGGCCCCTGCATCTGAGTGGTGTAAGGGAACTTGTTGTAAACAGCTTGAGCAGCGCCGTTAGCAAGGCTGTCAGCGTTTTGAGTCAGCTTGCGAGCAGCTTCAAGGCTAGCTCCAGCTTGCTTAAAACGACCGAAGGCAACTTGCATTTCAGTCGAGCTAAGGAAACGGCCCTGAGAATCAGCAGCAGAAACTGCTTCGGTCAGAGGAGTTTTCATCTTTTACGATCTCCCAATTGAGTGTTCAAAAAAAATTGTCTTGACGGTTAAAGCAATGAGCTTAAAACTAATGAGCGCCTATGCAACAGCGGCAGCGGCACGGTCAAAGTAACCACCGATTTCAGCGGCGATGTTGCTGCAATCACCATTGGTGACGCTGCTGTTGTCATTGACAATTGCCAAGGCAGCTTCTTTCATCTTTTGGACACCAGCGGCAACCGAAGCACCAGGCGTACCCAAAGCAACATAAGTCTCACGCAGACCGTTTAGGCAACGATCGTCAAGCGCACTGGCATCGCCAGAGAACGCAGCGTAAGTGATGTAGCGCAAGATGATTTCCATGTCGCGGAGGCAAGCAGCCATGCGACGAGAAGTGTAGGCGTTACCACCGGGCTGAATAAGCTGAGGCTGCTCGGCAAACAGTGAGCGAGCAGCGTTAGCAACAATGGCAGAAGCATTGCTGGTGATACCGTTAACGGCATCCATACGCTTGTTGCCATCGGCAACCATTTTGTCAAGAGCATCTAGCTGCGAAGAGCTGATATACTCACCCCGTGCATCAGCTTGGGAGACCACTTTAGCGAACGCATCTAACATAGATCCGAATTCTCCTAGTATTTGATCATTGGAACAGGGGTCAAAGCCTACTGCTCCCACATTAAAAGAGTAAAGCGTATACGGCTCGTATCTAAGAAAGTTTAAGAAAGTTCATAAATTAGTTAACATCTTCAACCGTAGACAGGTCAAGCGTTTTCACCTTATTTGCGAGTGGATGTCTCACAGACATCCTTAACCATTTTGAGCCTTTGAAGGAAAGCCTTGTTACAAAACACTATGACGCTCCCTGGGTGTTTCCGAAACGGTTTGAAAGCTATGCCTTACGCCGCTATTCGAGGATCTTTCTCTAGGTCGAACAGAAAGCCATGAATGTATTCTTCTGTCCACTCGGGGCCGTAGAAGCGGGTGAGCATTCCCCTAGCAGGATCTTTTTCGGCTCGATAGCGGGCGTAACTCAGTTGAGACTGTTTGATGGCTTCTAGCCGCTCAGGGTCGGTGACGGGGTCAGCCTGCTGTACGAAGCGAATATAGGCTTTTAAGTAGTCCTGAAATGCATCGAATACGTGGGTTTCGACATCGGCAGTATCGGCTGGACGAGTCCAGAGAAAGGCCGGTGAGAAAAAGGCTTGGGCTTCTTCGGGGAAGTCGCCGCCCCAGGGTAAATGTTCCTGGTAGCGGTGGAACATATCCATGACGGGCTGGCTATATTTCGCTCGGTAGCTTTCGGTCTGGAAGAGGGGCTGCATGTCGATGGCGATTAGGTGGCCACCGGGCAGCGTGACCAAATCTGCGCCGAAGAAGGGCAGATCGTAGTTTAGCTCGGGAAAAATCACAAAGTTAAGCACCTGAAGGGCGGTGCCGCCTTGAACATGGGCTGCGCGAATTTGCCGCAGCTTGGGGGCCGCAGCGCCGTAGCTGGTGGTGGTGACGGTGGCCTGCCGCTTGCCTTTGCCAGTGAGGGCGCTTTTGCTTTCAAACCCGGCTGGGATGGGGTAGGCGCTGATGTCTAAGCTGCTTTTTAAAAGGGCGATCGCCTTTGCTAAAAACGGTTCATATATAGTGGTTTTATCCGTAGATTCTGGCGCTACTGAAGAAAATGACGTCATGACTTAAAGGTTGAAGGTTGAAGGGCAATCATCTACTTGCTCGCGCCGACAGCCAGGGGAACAGCATCTTCAAACAAAAAGCCATAAAGAAATTTTTCTGACCATTCGTGGCCGAAGTAGCTGCTAAATAGGCCAGAGGCAGGGTCGCGTTCGGCGCTGTACTGGTCGTAGTCGCGCTGGGCCTGGGCGATCCGCTTTATAGCAGCGCTACTGGTATCGGGCGTTGCGGCGTCCATCATTTCCCAATAGAGCCGCAGGTAATCTTTAAAGGCTTCGAGCACTCTGGTTTTCACCGTTTCAGGATCGGTCTTGGCAAACAATAGGTACTGAGAGAAGTATTGATTGGCGTCGTAGAACTTCATTTCAAGGTTCTGAGCCAAGTCAGGGTATTTGTCATGCAGGGCTTTGAGCGGGGCAATGTACTTTTGCTTATATGCCTCGTCTTGAAAAAGCGGCTGAAAATCCATCACGATTAGGTTTTTGACCGCGCCAAAGGAAAGAAAGTCGATACCTAGCAGCGGCAGTTCGTACTGGTGGCCAGGATAGATGACGCTGTTAAATATCTGAGCGCTTTTGCCCGCGTCTATATAGGTGTAGCGAGCTTTACGCAATTCTTTACATTCGTAGCACCAGCTTTGAATGGTTGCTGGATGACGGCCTCGCTCACTAATATTGCACTCCAGACCGGCTGGAATCGGGCGCGGGGCCAGGTCAAATCTTTGTTTAAGCGAGTTTTCTAAGTGCTCTAGGAAGGGGCGATACATTGGCCATCCGAGGAATTTAAAGGGGGTGAGCTACACCAGAATACGAGATTGAGCAGACGGGCGTCTAAATTATGAATGACAAAGATACATTCCTTAACGCTGAAGAAAAGTTGATGAATCAGGGAAAATTGGTGAGGAAGGGGAAGGGGGAAGGGTTAAAGGGATTGGGTGTGTTGGCTGGCTAGTTGGGCGATCGCATCAGGGGTCAAAAATCGCTTTTCTGAGCAGTAGGTCATCAGGTTTACCCCGCCCATCATCCGGGCGGTGCTGACGCGCACGCGAAAATCGTCGGTGAGAAACCAGCAGCGCTCTTGGCCCTGATTGGTCTCATAATCGGTGTCGATGGTAAGCACGCCGTCTTGACCAAACCAGTAGCGGCTGACGACTGCAATGCTTTCTACGTAGCCGCGATCGCGCACCAATTTTCCCGAACGCCCGGTCTCATCATCCGGCACATCCACCAGCACCGCCGCTGACGAAGGTGGCGCACTTTCTGACAGATTCGCCTGCCAGGCAAAAGACGCCCCCCCCTTTGCCAAGCTCGGATCAATGCCTTGAGACTTACAAATATCAATCACCCGCTGGTCGCCTGCCTCCACTAGCCCCACAATCAGGTTTGATTCGCCCGACTCATCGGCCACCACATCAAAATGATGCACCGTTCGCTGAGTGAACCAAGTCCCCTCGCTTTTGCGAAAGAACGCCATCATCGTCATGGGGGGATTTAGAAGCATTTGAGAACGTCTGTAATGAAGCAGCTTTTCAGCTTAAGTCAACCTTTGTCCTTATAGGCATCTCTGCGATGCCTGCACTGCAAAATCTTAATAGCCGTCTGATCGTCATCAATTTCGTACAGCACTCGGTATACACCTATTCGAACACGATACTGGTTTACATAGCTTTTCATCTTAACCACGCCGCTAGGTCGGGGCGTAGTCGCCAAAGACTTGATCTGAGTGGCTACACGAAACTTGACAGTTTTAGGAAGCTTATCAATCTGCTTTGCAGCAGGCTTAGAAATTATAACTGTGTACTTCACTAAGACGGTCGCGATTGGCTCGCTAGATAGTCATCAAAGGTAGTGTAGTCGCCAGCATCGTACGCAGCCTTAGCTTCTGCTACCTCAGCGGCGGTCTCGCTGGTTGCCTCGTAATCAGACTCTTCTGCTTCAAAAATTTGCTGATCAAGAATATCCAACAGTAGCTGCTTATCTTTATGCTCAAGAGCGCTAACTGCTGCGATCAATGACTCCAATGGTATTGTAAGGCTAACTGTTGTAGTCATTAGTCAAGGTCAAAAACGAAGATTATATCTTAACTATAATAGTCGTTTCTCGCTGGCTATCTGAAATTAGCGGTCGGTTTAGTTATGCTCACTTGTTGTATTGAAAACAGGTTGTATTGAAAACAGGCAGCTCTAAAATTTGGATAGTGTCTTTTACAAACTGCACATGATAGCTTTCAACGATGCTGACGCGAACTCTACTACTATCGCTCCCCATGCAAATCTCTCTAGCCACAACCTATTGAGCGCTGACCTTTCAGGCAGGGATCTCTATCGAGCCGATCTATCAAGCGCTAATCTGTCGGGGGCTAACCTTCAGGCCATAGCTTTGATAGGCGCTGATCTGTCGGGCGCAAATCTGTCTAATGCAGATTTGAAAAAAGCAGACTTAAGGGGCGCTAGCCTGCGAAAGGTAAATTTTACTGGCGCTGACTTGACTAGCGCCTATCTTTTCCGAGCTGATGTGCAGGGCTGTAATTTTTCTAGTGCGAATCTTAAGAATACTGAACTAAAGCTTGCGCTTTACGACCGCGAAACCCAGTGGCCGGAGGGCTTTCGCTATAAAAGTAGTGGTGCTGTCGGGCCGGGCGCTGCTTTGAATGGGGCCTACCTTAATACTGCTAACTTAAAAGGCGCTGATTTGAGCGGTGCGATGATGTTTGGCGCGTATTTGAGCGGTGCTAATTTGCAGGCGGCCAATCTTAAAGAGGCTATGCTCAGCGGGGCGAACTTGCAAAAGGCTTTTTTAATCGGGGCTAATTTGCAAGGGGTCAACCTAGCAGGGGCCGAGCTTCAGCGAGCGGATTTTCGGGCGGCCAATCTGAGTGATGTGGATTTTTCGGCAGTGGGCAGTATTGCGGGGGCTGACTTTACAGATGCGGTGGGGCTGAGCGATGAAGGCCGCGCCAAATTACTCAGCCACCCAGCCGCCGAACTAGAAGAGTGGAACGCCTTTACTCGTAAAACGACCCGCCAAAGTCTGGAAGCGTAAGAGCGGTCTAAACACGCTTCTCCAAATACTGACCAATCATGATTTCTTCGCCTGCGCGCGAAATGATGGTTTGGCGGGTGCGATAGTTCTCGCCAACGAGCTTAAGTTCTTCTTCAAACGAAGAGCCGTTGTACTCGGTATGTAAAATCATCGTTTTATCGCTGGTAAAACGATAGTCGGCGGTGACGGGCTTGGGGGTGGCAAAGCCGCGATCGCGATACATCACAGTGCCGCGAATGCCAAAGACGGTAGAACCCACAGAAGGCTTGCGGCTTGGGGTGACGTACTGGCTTTCCCAGGTGACCTTTGCACCACAGATCAGAGGTTGCGCTAGCGCGTGGCGGGCGGCCAGTTCAACCAAATCCTCGTGACCTTCCGCCAGGAACTGAATAGTGAGGTCACTCACGACTTCCTGGGTGTCGTCGCTGGCTAAGGTGTAGTAGCGGCGGCGCGATTGCCAGTTGCCAGTGGAATGTTGAAAGAAGGCGATCGCCCGAGCTTCTGTCGTTGCCTCGCGGTCGGCAACAGCAATATCTAGGCGGGGGTAGGGCTGATTATTCAAGCTTTCAGACAGGGCCATTTCACTCATTCCTCTAGGGTTTATATTTCTTCAACGCATGGTTTGCGCTTTGGCAAGGCACACTGCATACAAAGAAACATTTCTTTACACCATAAGGTATCTTATTTGCTTGCTAGCGACAATTACCCATTTACTTCACCCATTTACTTCAGGTAGGCAGCAGCGCCTCCAAGGCAGCGGCAACGACTTTATGGTGGCTGTCTTGGCGAAGGGTGGCGAGGGCGGTTTCGGCGCGGTTTGACAGCTCGGGGTTAACAGCAGCGCCTCTAAATGGTTTGAGCGCATAGGCAAGGGTTAAGCGCGATCGCCAATTGTCATCTCCTAGAAAGGGCATGAGTCGATCGAGCGCGGTGGCGGCCTGAGGCGTTTCAGCTAGCATTCCTAACGTAGATATCCCAGCCTGAGCGGTGGTTTGATCGCCATCTTTGAGCGCTTCTAGGGCAATTTCTAGTAACTGCTCTGGGCTCTCTAGCTCGGGCATAATCGCCAAAATGCTGCGGCGCACCAGCCAGTTGTCGTTGTCGTAAAATAGGGCTACCAGCCGGTCTACCGAAACTTTGCCGTATAGCCCTAACGAGTTGGCAATCTCGGCTTGAACGTTACTGTCCGTCTCAGTGCCAAGCATGTCTAATAGCGTCGCATAGGCCGCATCGTTGCGTTTGCGTCCTAGCCCCATAGCGACAAACGAGCGCACCAAAAAAGCCGAGTCTTGCCGCTGATCGACCAGCAAAGGGACAGCCGTTTCGCTGTCGTAGTCTCTTAGTGCAGTAAGCCCTCGCAGGCGTAATTGAGGGTTGTCACTAGCGAGCAAATCTTTAATCTCAGAGATATCCATCAGGCTGTTTTATTAAGCGAATTTACACAGGCAAACTAGCGAGCATATTCTTAACTACTTTTGTAGGTCGTATCCCCATTTGTCTTACCCTAAGGGTATGACTTTAAGAGAAATCGACTAAGAATTCAGAGGTATTTGTCATGCGAGAGTCCGCCCAATCAGCCACCCAGCCGTCTGAGCAAGAGGTAGCCGAGGTTATAGCCCAGCTAGAAGACTATCGGGTGCGCCTGGTTGAAGATATTACGACTACTGCTAAAAAGGCCAAGCTACCTAAAAAGATGGTGATGGCCCAGCTCGAAACCCACCCCGAAATTGTCAAAATAGACACTTCACTAGCAAAACTGCGGGGGCAGGAGCCGTCGGTCACTCAGGAGACATAGCCATTGTCCTCATTTCTTTCAGAGCCAATTTATGTCGGCGATGCCAGTTCGCCAGCGTCGCCAGCAGCTCAAGCTCAAGTCGATCAACTGGTGGACTATGTCAATGAGCAAATAGAACTTCTGGCGTTTGATGAGCCGGATTCGTTTTTGCTGCGGCAGATGGTTCAGTGCCTGGTGGATCCTCGGCGGGCAACTCGGCTTAGCCTGGTAGATGCACTCAGCCAGATTGGCGAACCCGCTACGCCCTTTTTGTTAGAAGGGCTTGAACATCATGACCAGCCCGTCGTGCGGCGAGCTTGTTGCAATGCGTTGACGAATATCGGTGACCCGGCGGCGGTGTCAGCGCTGATTGAGGCGCTGACCCATGATGCTGATATCAGCGTCAAGAGTGCGGCAGCAGGGGCACTGGCAACGGTAGGTGTGCCCGCTTTTGACTCATTACGAGATGTGCTAGCTGACACTGAGGTGAGTGAAAGCAGTAAAGGGCACGCGGCTTGGGCGATCGCGTCAATGAGTAGTGAAGTGGGCGAAAAGCTGTACCGCAATATGAGTCATCCGGCGGCCTCGGTGCGCACAGCCGTGATTGGCGCGATCGCCCAACTTGCCCAAAAGCAAATGGCGCACTTGTGCGAGCAAACGGCCAAAGAACCTTTGTCTAAGCAGCCCCCAAAACAACCGCAGACGGGTCAGCCTTCTCCAAAGGCTCGCCCAGAAAATGTCAAAAAAGCGCTGAGCATCATGACCGAGGCGCTGAGCGATCACTCCCCAGAAGTGAGAATTGAAGCGGCGGCTAACCTGGCTCGGCTAAAGTGCCAAACGGCCTATCAGCCCCTGGTGGCTTGCCTGAAGGATTCGGACGCGGAGGTGCGCAAGGCGGCGGCAATGGCGCTGGCAAAGCTGGGCAATCCGGCGGCGATTGAGGCGATCGCCCTGCTAGAGCGCGATGCCGAAGCTTCTGTGCGGCGAATCGCCACGCTGATGATCGCCCAGCTCAAGGCATTACGCGATACCGCTGGCGATAAATCTGGCGCTGAAGCCTCTAGTAAAAAGTGATTAAGGACAAAGAATTCGATGGCTGAACTCAGTACACGGGCCAAGCAGCTCATTCCCAAAGCGCGAATTATGGGCTTTGGCGAATGGCAGGGCGTGAGCGCAGAGGCAATCACCATTTTGCAGGCTGCTGACGATCAAAAGACTTACCTGAGCGACGCTGAGCTACAGGCGGTCACAGCAGCAACGGCTCAATCTACCAACGCGGCCCAATTCGACATGGCCCAATCTAATCCGACGCTCGAAGCAGCCGAGATCAATCCCGCTGCGATCGTCAAACGGCTGCGCGATCAGGCGGCTGATATCGTTGACGAGGCCCGCGCAGGCGTTCTTCAGCAGTTCCCCGGCATCTTAGAACCGGGAGGTGGCCTCTATCCACCGCTGCGAGCTGATGCCTGCTGGCGCGACTTCTGGCATTTTCTGCGCTGTATCACCTATGGCGTTGCTGCTCAGCAGCCTGGCTACACGAGCCCCGACGGACTTGTGGCAATGGAACAGCTATACGAGGAAATACAGGTACCGCTGCCAGCTATGGTAGCGGGCTTGAAAGGACTTAAAAAAGCTAGCCTGAGCCGATTGCCTGAGCCGCAGCAGAGTGCGATCGCCCCTTATTTTGACCGTCTGATCGACCGACTTTCCAACTTCTTATGAGCCCTGCCGAAACACTCATTCGAGCCTGCATCAGCGGCGATTTGCCCTTAGTGGAAACGCTGCTGGCTCAGTCTGTAGACGTCAATGCCCGCTGGCAAAGCAGCACCGGACTGATGTGGGCCGCCATGGAAAATCATCCTGACGTGGTTCAGCGGCTGCTGTCTAGCAAGGCCGATATTAACTTGCGAAACGATGCGGGCTATAGTGCGCTGATGTATGCCGCCGAGTCTGACCGTCGAGAAATCGTGCTGACTTTGCTAGAGCAAGCGGCTGATATCACTGGGCGCAATGCCTATGGCGAAACCGTGCTGATGATGATGGCCAGAAACGGCGAGACTGATATCGTTGAGCGGCTGGTCAACAGGGGCGCTGATGTGGCTGCGACCAATAAAATTGGCGATACCGCTTTATATTTAGCAGTAGACAATGGCCATGCCTACACGGTGGGTAGCCTGATTCGCGCGGGTGCAGCAGTCAATACGGCTAATATCGGTGGCTGGACACCGCTAATGATGGCGTCAGCGCGGGGCGATATTGATACGATTGCGCTACTGCTAGCGCATGGTGCCGATGTGACGCGGGTCAATCGCTGGGGTAAAACGGCCCTGGCTGAAGCAAAGCAGTCTTTTCGGGCGAAGGCGGCGATCGCGCTGCTGATCCAAGCCGGGGCCATTGAATAACTGCTGTAGAAAACCGCAAGACAACCGCTGCCGCCAGAACTTTTGTAAAGTAAAGTAACAAAAACAGTCCAGATAGCGGCTGTATATCTGCTGAAATATCCGGCTGACGTCAGCTTATTAAACAAGCTGTAACACCCACCATTAAAGGATATTAGCAATTTTTTAGAAAGCCAAACCGTCACCTGCTAGTTCACAAAACTTGATAAAAATACGGCCCCTTTGCAGCCAAAATGAGAAGGCGTAAGCGATATCCAATCACGCTTACAGAGATTTGTTTCATCAGCTTGCGCCTAAATTTGGGTAAGTAGGCTTTCTGGTTGAGGCGACATTGCTTAACAAAGCCAGGGCTGGCCTCAGGTCGCCATCGTCGTTTTATTTGTCCCTTAATAGCATTTTGAGACAGCTCTCACACCTTACATAAAAGATAAAAACTGTTGTCAACTAGGAGATAGCATCCATGGCTTTCGGACCAGCATCGCGATTGGGCGTCAGTCTTTTTGAAGAAACTCCGCCTATTCAGTGGTTTCCCGGTCTCTCGGCTGACGACCGTGAGGCGATTATCAACGCCGTCTACCGGCAGGTACTAGGAAACGCCTACGTAATGGAAAGCGAGCGGCTTCCCATCGCGGAATCTCAGTTCAAGCTAGGCGAATACAGCGTACGCGAATTCGTGCGAGCGGTCGCCAAGTCCGACCTTTATCGCACCCGTTTCTTTGAGAGCTGCCCCCGCTACCGCTATACAGAGCTTAACTTCCGTCATTTGCTAGGCCGCGCGCCCAACAACTACGACGAAATGAAGTTTCATAGCAATGTGCTCGACGAGGGGGGATTTGAAGCTGACATCGATTCTTACCTCGATAGCGACGAATATCAAAACACCTTTGGTGAGGATCTTGTGCCTTACATTCGCGGCTATAAGAGCGAAGCTTCAGAGAGCATGGTTGAGTTCACTCATCTGTTTGAACTGGTGCGCGGCGCTTCTAGCAGCTCACTCAAGGGCAGCATCTCGGGCACCGAGCCTCGTTTGAACAAGTTCGTCATCAACGCCATTCCCACTGCGGTTAAAGCGCCGTCGGGTGGTTCTGACGGTTGGGCCTTTAGCGAGCCGCCAACCGCAGCGCCAACTCGTGTGGGTGCCAGCATTGGTGAGCGGGGTAAGGTCTACCGCATTGAGGTGACTTCGATTCGCGCTAACACCGTGCGCAAAGCCTCTTCCAGATTCCGTCGGGCCAACCAGGTATATTTGGTGCCTTACGAAAAGCTGTCGCAAGAGTACCAGCGCATTCACCAGCAGGGCGGCGTGATTGCCAGCATTACGGCTGTCGATTAAGCTTGCGGTCATTTGGGGCGAGCGTGTCAAAAGAAGTTCCTGTCAAAAGCGATAGGTTCCTTTGACAATCGCTCGCCTTTGCTATGTTCTTTTTGAGTTTGTGCTGAGTTTTTCTGACTTGAGAAAAATTCCAAGAAAAATACTGTTGAGAGTTTTTATTTAGGAGAATCCCCATGGCAGATGCCTATACTTATGAGCTGTGGCCCACTAGCTCACCCGATGAATTGCAATCCATCATTCGCGCTGTGTATAAGCAGGTGCTGGGCAACCCCCACGTGATGGAAAGCGAGCGCCTGGTGACGGCTGAGTCTCAGCTTAGCGATGGCTCGATGTCGGTGCGCGAGTTTGTGCGGGCGGTGGCCAAGTCTGATTTTTATCGCGATCGCTACTTTGAAAGCTGCTCACCCTACCGCTTTGTCGAGCTGAACTTTCAGCACATTCTGGGCCGTGCGCCTGCCTCCCAGGCCGAAGTGAGCGAGCATATCCGCCGCTGCAACGAAGAAGGCTACGACGCTGAAATTGACTCTTATGTAGACAGCGAAGAGTATCAGCAAGCCTTTGGCGAAAACATGGTGCCCTCCACCCGCGAGAAGAGTGAAACGGGCCGCAAGCAAGTCGTTTACAATCGCAACTTTGCCGTAGATCGTGGGCCTGCTCAGGTCAGCAGCGCGGTCACCTCGTCTCAGTTGGTGTACGACATTGCCACCAACAGCGCCAATAAAATTACGTCTAGCAAAGCAAAGCCCGGCTCTACCACTGAGAAGCGCTTCAAAATTCGCACAACGGGCGCTAAGTTCGATTCACCTCGCCGCGTCAGCTTTAACGAGTACATCGTCTCTGCGCGTAAAATGACGCCTCAAATTCAGCGGATTCAGCGCAGCGGTGCCACCATCGTCAGCATCACCGAAGTGTAGATTGTCAGCATAGTTCTTTGAAGATGGCGCTCTGATTACAAGGCCATCAGGAGCTGAAATTGTTTACAGCGGGATACGAGCGTTTTCTTATGAGTCAAGAAAACGCTCGTATCGTCCTTTGTGAATAGTTTTCAGCTCTTTTTTGCTATGGATTCATTAAGTTGCATTGAGAAAGTAAACGTTTTCTCATTTACCGGTTCGTACTCCGGTTATCTGGAAACAGACGCCTACTTAACTGCTAGTAACGGAGAATTTTTATGTCTATTTGGGTTGCTAATCCTGAGCCTGTAGAGCTACGAAAAAATGCATCAGAAGATGAGTTGGAAGCGGTAATTGCTGCCGCCTATAAGCAAGTGCTGGGTAATCATCATGTGATGGAATCTCAACGCCTAGAGAGTGCCGAGTCGCTGCTGCGTAATGGCGATATTAGCGTACGGGGGTTCGTGCGGGCGATCGCCAAGTCCGACCTGTACCAAAGCCTCTTCTTCGAGGCATCTTCCGCCTACACCTTTATCGAAAAGAACTTTCAAAACCTGCTCGGACGCGCTCCCGACGATCAAAGTGAGGTTTCGGCCCATACCGCCATTTACGCAGAGCGCGGCTATGAAGGCGAAATTGACTCCTATATTGATAGTGATGAGTACTGGCAAAGCTTTGGTGAAAACACCGTGCCTTACTTGCGCGGCCAGAACACCGAAGCAGGGGCTAAGAATGTGCGCTTTAACCGCACCTTGGTACTTGCGGGCGGTAACGCCTCTAACAAGTCGGGCTCCAAGTCTAAACTCACCAGTGACTTAGCGGGTAATCGGAGCACCAAAATTCGCTCTCCCAAGGGCGTTGGCTTGGGTAAAACAGGCACAGCCGGACGCTTCCGGATTGTGGTTTCTGGGGCAAACACAGGCGGTAGCCGTACCCCTCGCAGCAGCGCTAGCTATGAAGTCGGCTACAACCAGCTACAGAGCAAAATTCGCTCCATTCAAAAAACCGGTGGCAAAATCGTCAGTATCGACCCGGTATAGCAGCGCAAGACAAGCCCCATCGTAAGTTTGGAGATTAAAACAATGCCTGGTATGACAACTTTAGGCAGCACAGGTACCAGCGATTATCAAAACCGCTCGGTGACTATTGAAGTGACTGGCGTGCGTCAGCAGTCGGTGCTGAAATCTGGTCGCTATCAAGTGCGAGTGCCCTATAGCCAAATGTCTCAAGCCCTGCAATCTATTAACCGCCAGGGCGGTAAGGTGGCTTCGGTTCAACTGATGAACCAAGCGCCAGCAGGCGTCAAGGTGCTCGAAGCTCAGAGCGCCGATTCTGAGGCCGATTCTGAGTAGATTTCTGAGGGATTATTGAGAGGTCGAAGTCGGGTTTTATCACCAGTGGCTTCGACCTCTTTCATTTCCTTAGCCAAAACGAAAGCGCAAAAAACAAAAGGGCCAGACAAAATAAGGCATGATTATTGAGTTGCCAAAGAGGGTTGAGTTTCGGTAGAGATGGACATTGATACTTTTGTAGCGCGTTCTTTGGGTCAGTGGAAGTCGCAGCGCAGCGCCCATCATTTAGCATTTGCTCACTTTGAAGAAATTCGCTCACTGATCACAATTGAACAGTTGGAAAAAGAAGATCCGGCAGTGCTGGCGCTGTGTGAAAGCCAGGGCGTGGCAGGGGCTAAAATTGCGACGCCTTTTAAAATGAGCTGGGAGGGCGAAACGGATTGGAATGAAGACGACGTCTTAAAAGGACAAACCATTTTGGTGCCTGTGCCTGATCTATCCGCAAAAAATAGCGGCAAGCTGCTGCGCGATCAGGGCTATGCCGAGACGATTCCAGCCGCTGGACAGTATGTCATTCATCCAGACGGTACCTTTGTGCTGACGACCGGCTATGACCGTGCTGCCGCCGAAGAGAAAATTTGGTTTGCTAGCGATCGCCTGCGCTTTCGCGTATCGCTAATTAAAACCAGCGACGGCAAAGGCGTAACGACAGCCTCACTTTCTTCTGAAATTCGCGTTTCTCCATAAAATATTTTTATACAATCTATATACCCTTTTGATAGATCAGCATGACCGCGCCTACTACCGCCACTTCCACCAGCCAGGATTTCATCACACTGATCCAATGGATGGCTGGAGATTTCAGCAACTTTAAGCAGTCACAGGCGCACCCCACTGATTTTGCTCATATCCGCATTTTTTTTCGCCCCTTGCCTTTCGAGTTTTTTGAAGCGTTAGGCTTTCCAGGCGGCGTCGGATTTTATTCTGAGCAGGTGTATGACTATGACCTGTGGAAGCCTTATCGCCAAGGGCTGCACCGGGTGATGGACGGGGGCGATCGCATCACCATCGAAAACTACGGCTTCAAAGACGGCGTACCCTATGCAGGATCGGGCCACAACCGGGACGTGTTGGAGACGATCCCACCCGAGTGCGCCATCCGACGACCAGGCTGCTCTATGGTATTTCAGCGCGATCTGGATAATCACAATTTATTTATTGGCGGCGTAGAACCCGGCAATCACTGCCTGATCCCTCGCAAAGGTAAAAAGACTTATTTGGTAAGCCGTGTAGAGCTAACAGAAAAGACCTGGGTCAGCCTAGATCAGGGAATGGATGTAGAAACCCATGAACATGTGTGGGGATCGACAGAAGGCGCACTGCGATTTGAAAAGTGTGAAAGCTTTGCAAATGAACTGCCACTCGATCGACTGCCTTAAAAGCCTCTTAAAAATCCCCTTAAAAAGATACATAAAAACGCCTTCAAATGCTGCCACCTCCCGCCCAAAAGAAAATGCAGGCTTGGATCCGCAGCCGTCACCTGATTTGCTCAGGCAACTTTTTCATTTTTGAAACGGTTGAATATTCTACAGTCGATAAATTTCAAGACTGCGTGGAAGCCTTGGGCGGTACGCTAATTTCAGTCGAGCCGCTAAAGAAAATTTGGATTGGTCAGCATCGCCGGGTGGTGCTGTATCGGGCCAAGGCAAGCTTACATACGCCTCACCATCACCTCAATCAGTACTGGATTAAGTACGGTAGCTTTCGTACCCGCTTTGATGAGCGCGAGTGAGGTAGAAACAAGCTTTGAATCGGGCGCACTTCACAATTCCTATAATTTGATGGGGATCAATCTTCTTACTATGGAGGCATAGCAAATGCACATACGCTAAGAGGATTTCTGTCATGCCCAGTACTTTTGTAAACCCCGTCGTCAATCCAGATATCGCGCTAGGGGTAGCGACGCTCGATGAGACTGCGCCTGTTCGTC
This sequence comes from Phormidesmis sp., assembly GCA_049791095.1. GTDB lineage: Bacteria > Cyanobacteriota > Cyanobacteriia > Phormidesmidales > Phormidesmidaceae > Phormidesmis. The sequence goes on along the minus strand of JBAQZP010000012.1, from coordinate 26,464 downwards.
ATTGGCCAGCGGCCTCAGTTGATGAAACAGACGTGGTGATTCGAGCGATTTACAAGCAAGTGCTAGGAAATGCCTATGTGATGGAGAGCGAGCGGCAGCAGATTCCAGAATCCCAGTTTCGCCAGGGGCAGTTAAGCGTAGCTGAGTTTATTCGGCAGGTGGCTAAGTCTGATTTGTATCGCAGCCGCTTTTTTGAAAACGGTTCGCGCAATCGGTTTATTGAACTTAACTTTAAGCATTTTTTGGGGCGTGCGCCCGAGAGCGTGGCCGAAATTGCTGCCCATAGCGCTATTTTGGACGGGGCAGGCTATGAGGCGGAGATTGATGCCTACCTCGACAGCAACGAATATACGGAAGCATTTGGTTCCGATACAGTGCCTTATCATCGGGGTTACAAGACAGAGGCAGGCACTAAGCTAGTGGGCTTTACCCATATTTTTCCGTTGCTGAGGGGAGCCTCTAGCAGCGACAAAAATGTGATGGCGAACAATCCTGCCCGGCTGAATCGAACCTTATTTTCGGATCGAGCAAGTCAAATCGTGCCGCCGTCAGGCGCGACCAATCGTCAGGGCAGTGGCGCGTCTCAATCGACCGAAGATATGCTGCGATCGCTCTTCAACACACCGGCTGCCTCCCGTCCGGCAACTGACGCACAGGCTTCAGATTCTGCGAGATCAGGCATTTCTGAGCAGGCAAAAAAAGCTCAATCGCAGGCGGCCCAAATTGAACAGCTCCGCCAGCAGCTTAATGAGCTGCGATCGCTCTCTGATATGGGTTCATTTATACTGCGCAAAGGCCAGCGCCTGGCTGCGGTAGAAGTCGATCCCTATGCAGCCAAGCCAGGCGCTGGGGAGACATCCACTCTAGAGCAGCAGGCAGATACGATTAAGCGCTTGCAGGGTGAATTGATGTCTGCCCAGTCGCAATCTTCCATTGCCGAGTACAAACTCAACAAATGGCGTCGCCGTTCTTACTAAACAACAGTCGTGCTAACGACAGTCATGCTAACGACAGTCGTGAAAGGGGATTTATTACGAGGTGTTAAGAATTCGCAATGTGGGATCGGCTTTTATGATAAGCCTCAATGCCTTTATGTCAGCGGATCCCCCGCAATATCTCTGCATGAATGTAACGGATTGTTGCTTTGTTTTTAATAAAGAAGACTGAGCCGCCTGTCATCTTTTATTCTGGTTTCACTGGTTACAAAACAAGTAACTAGCTGCTGTATTACGAAGAAGGAGAGCTTGATGCTTGACGCTTTCTCTAGAGCCGTTGTCACGGCCGATACTAAAACCTCTACCATCGGTGGTGGTGAACTTGATGCTCTGAAGGGTTTTGTTGCTGAAGGCAACAAGCGCTTGGACGCGGTAAACGCTATTTCTTCCAACGCTAGCTGCATCGTTTCTGACGCTGTTTCCGGCATGATTTGTGAGAACACTGGCTTGATTCAAGCTGGTGGCAACTGCTACCCCACTCGTCGCATGGCTGCTTGCCTTCGCGATGGCGAAATTATTTTGCGTTACGTCTCCTACGCTTTGCTCGCAGGTGATGCTTCCGTACTTGACGATCGTTGCTTGAACGGTCTGAAAGAAACTTATGCTGCTTTGGGCGTCCCTACGGGTTCTGCTGCTCGCGCAGTTAATATCATGAAGGCTTCTAGCACAGCTCACATCACTGAGACTAACTCAGAAGCTGCTGGTGGTTCTCGCTACAACAAAATGGAGACCGCTGAAGGCGACTGCTCTGCTTTGGCTTCCGAAGCTGCCGGTTACTTTGATCGCGTTGTCTCTGCTCTTAGCTAGTTTCTGGGGGTTTAACAGCTCCACCAAACTAATCGCTTAAGATTCAGATACTGACAATTAAAAGATCAAACATCACTTGGAGAAATAAATCATGAAATCAGTTGTAACTGCTGCCATCGCTTCTGCTGATGCGGCTGGCCGTTTCCCTGCTGCTTCTGACTTGCAGGCTGTTCAAGGTGGATTGCAGCGCGCTGCTGCTCGCCTCGAAGCGGCTGAAAAGCTCAATGCTGGCATCGACAAAGTTGCTCAAGAAGCTTATGACGCTGCGTTCAAGAAGTATCCTTACCTCAAGAACGACGGTGAAGCTGGCGGCAACCAGGGCAAGCAAGAGAAGTGCTTGCGCGACATCAAGCACTACCTGCGCTTGATCAACTACTGCCTAGTTGTAGGCGGCACTGGCCCCTTGGATGAGTGGGGTATTGCCGGCGCACGTGAAGTATACCGCTCTTTGAACTTGCCTACCGCTCCTTATGTAACGGCTATGCAGTTCACTCGCGATCGCGCTTGCGCACCTCGTGACATGTCTCCTCAGGCACTCACCGAGTTCCGCGCTCTGCTCGACTATGTAATCAACTCCCTCTCTTAATTGAGCGGTCTTAATTGACCAGAGTTGAGGCTAGTAAGCTAGCCTAAGCGTAGATAAAAATGAAAGAACTTCTGGCTGATACCCTATTGATAGGGCTTCTCTAGGGGTTCTTTTTTTGTTGAATAGCTATATCCACCGATCTTTAGCGCTATGACCGTAGATTCTTTGTTCCAACAGCTTAAGCATCCCAATCCACAAATGCGCCGCCGGGCCATGCTAGAGATAGCCGAAACCCGCGATGAGAACACCATTCCTCAGCTAATGTCTGCTCTGGGTGAGGCGGACACGGTATATCGCCGGGCTTCTGTAAAAACGCTGGGCGTGATTGGCATGGATGCAATCCCGGCAGTCGTAGAGCAAATGCTGAATAGTGAGAATGACACGGTGCGGGCGAGCTGCACGAAGGCAATGGCGCAAATTGCCGTGAATCATCCTGATAAGGCATTTCCACCAGCGGGGCTCGAAGGTTTGCGTAAAGCATTAGAAGATCCGTATCCGGTGGTGCAGATTGCTGCGGTGATGTCGTTAGGCGAGATTGGCACGCCTGCGGTAGATACGCTGCTAGAGGTGCTGAAGACGACAGATAATGTGGCGATCGCCCTCACCATTGCCAACACCCTGGGCTCCATTGGTGACCCCCGCGCGGTTGAAGTCTTACGCGATCTCATCAAAGACGAATCGGTCGATAGCTACGTGCGCGAAACTGCTGAAAGTGCATTACCTCGATTAGAGCAGGTGATGTCGCTGAAGGAAGCTAAAGGTAGTTCACGGAATAGTTCGTGACTGCAACCTATCAAATAGGGCCAGGATATTATGAGTTGAGCATAGCGGGCCATCAAACAGTTCAATAAAACAAAAATCAATAGAACAAAAACCGCCCTAACAGATAGCTGGACGGTTTTCGACTTATTTAATTTCGACTTGTTTAATTGCGTGCTGAGTGATTACCCAGCGACCTGCTGAAGCACTTTGCCGACTGGGTTTTCTTGGGGGAAGAGGTGATGCTGGACGGGGGCAGCCTGGCGCGATCGCTGCGTACCAATCATTGTCACATTGCTGGTCAGCACAAAGCTAACAAAACTCGCAATCACAATCACTGGCAGCATTGCCGTACCCGACAGGACGCTGAGAATAATGCTGGTGCTCACAGGCGTTTTGGTGACTGCTACATTGACGGCGGCCATCAGGCAGACCATCGCTACGGTGGGATGCAGACCAGGAACAAGGAGTGCGATCGCCAGCCCTGTATTCGCGCCAATAAAGAACAATGGAAAAATGAAGCCGCCTAAAAAGCCGGAGTGTAGCGTGAAGCTGATGGCGAACATTTTAGCGAAGGCAATCAATAACAAGGAGAGTGCGCCTAACGCTGCCCCCGTTTCGATCACAGTGTGAATTTGTTCTTCACTAAAGAACAGCGTTTGTGGATAAACAAAAGCAATCAGGCCAATGCTGAGACCGCCCAAAGTCGCCAGCAAAACAAGATTGTGCTCTAGCGGAGCCAGCAGCTTGCCAACGGCCTTAAAAATAACGATAAAAAGAGTGGCAACGGCTGCGCCCACCGCGCCTAGCAACAGACCTTCAAGTAGATTGATCGGCTGTAATTCGGGGATGGCTTCAAAGTGATAAAATCCGCCGATGGTAATGCCAGTGTTAATTCGGAAAGTGGCAAAAGAGAGAATGGCAGCAACCACGGCTGGGGCCACGGCTTCGTAGTATTCTAAGCCGCGCCGATGCGGAATTTCGAGAGCAAACAGGGCCGCGCCAATGGGAGCGCCAAAAAATGCGCCAAGGGCTGCGCTCATGCCGCAAAAAGTCAGAACTCGAACAGAGACGGTATCGAGATTGAGCTTGTCGCCAAGCCAACTGCCAAAGCTGCCGTTAACTTGAACCAAAGGTGCCTCTGGCCCCGCGCTGCCTCCTGAGGTAATCGCCACCAAGGAGGCGATCACCATCGCGGGCGTTTTACTGATGTCAATGCGGCCAGGGCTGTGAATGCTATCGACCACCTTAGCCATTTCACCGGGCAGGCCCATGAAGTAAAGAATAATGCCCACGAAAAAGCCGCCGATGGTTGTGGCTATCCAAACATAGTTGTTAGTAGGGAGCCAGCTCGGAAAGTAGGGGGTTATGCGCTCGGGAAGCGTTGTCCAAACGCCATGCATCATGCTTTCTAGCACAATGTAATAAACAGTGGCAACGAGCCCACCGACGATGCCAATTAGCGCCGCGCACATCATTAGCTGAAGGTAGGTGAGCTGTCGTTTGCCTTCTGACTCGCCCTCTTTAGCGGCTGATTCATTCTTTGTGTGAGCGTTGTTCAGTTCGGGTTTATCTGTGTTTGGCTGGTCTTTGTCTGCCGAAATACTGTCTCCGATTATGGTCACTTTCTCTGTCTTTCCAATCACCAGGGCAAATTCCTCTTTAAGTGGGATTAGACGAGCTTATAGAGAAGTTCAAGGCGATTTTGTAGGGTTTGGTACCAAATGATTTGTAGAAAACCATTGGCGGATTCCAGCTATGCAATTTTCACATTGCCATGTCAGTCCCAGTTGTCGTCTTCCTCAGCTTGGTTCTTCTGAAGTTGAGCGATCGCAAGTCTAAATACAGGCTTAAGCGCGTCATCGGGTTCATGGTTTAAGGCGGTTTGGATAGGCGCGATCGCCCCGACATCCCCAATCTTCATCAACGCCATCGCCGCCGTTTTACGTACATCACTTTCCGAATCGCTTAACAACACGACTAGCTGAGGCACCACCGCCGCCTCGTGCAATTTACCCAACGCCGCCGCCGCTTCAGATCGCACCATGGCATCAGAATCGCCCAACGCCCTCAAAATTGCATCCATTGCTCTGGGATCGTCCTCTTCTTGCACGACGCTGGTGAGCGCGCCCACTACCGCACTCCGTACTTCTTTTTGCTCGGCATCTACCGCTTCATACAAATGCGCTGCGCCCGCTGCCCCGACAAAAGAAAGGCCCCAGGTTGCCAAGCCTTTAGAGCTATCTGGATATTCGGGCGCAGCGATAATCTCTATCAGCACGGGGGCTGCCGCTTCACCCATAACGGCGAGTGCGCCGACAACAGAGCCGCGTACTACCGTATCGTCGTCATGCAGCAGTGAATGTACCAGGGTTGGAATCGTCACGGGATCGGCAATTAACGTCATCGTCTTAGCCGCAGCCCGGCGCACCACCTCATTTTCATGATTGGCTAGCCCATCTATTAATGCAGGCGTAGCGGGCTTGCCAATTTTACCCAGGGCTTCTGCAAAGCCCAATCGCGTCAGGCCGCGTGGATCGTTAAATCCTTCCACTAGCTGTACAATCAGCCGTTCGTTAGTCGCGTCAAAAGTCCCTTCGGCCAGTTGAGTCTGCACCGACTTTAGCAGCGCATCGGCTTCCGGCTGAGAAAGGGCGGTGGGTTTGCTGGCAGGGCTCATCATACTGTTTACTCTCAACTCCAAGCATCATGATACTTTCCCCCTTAGACAACGCAAAAGAGATTTCTTTGATTTTCTATCCCTTCTAGTGCGATCCTAATAAATACACCTACAGCAGAGCGTGAGGACTTCCTACACAGCGATCTTATGGACAATCGTTTTTCAGGTCTGTTCAACCTGAGTGAAGCACAGGCCATTGAAATATTAGATGGGCCTGCGAACGATTCGGATGAAGCGTCTAGCCGATATATTGCCGCGTCTCATTTGGCGAATTTTGACACAGAGCCCGCTGTCGCAGCGCTGATGCGAGCAGTGAATAATGCCGATCCTGATTTGGATAATCGGATTGTGCGGCGCAAGGCGGCGGAGAGCCTGGGTCGGCTCAAGGTGAAGGCGGCTTTGCCCGTGTTGAAAGGCTGTTTGGACGATGAAGACAACTATTTGGTAGAGAACGCAGCCTGGGCAATCGGCGAAATCGGCACGACGAATGCCGCTACCTTAGAGAAGCTAGCCGAGCAGCTAGCGCGACCTGACCAGAGCTATCGCACCCTCATTCATACGCTAGCGAGCTTGGGTTACGAACCGGCGACTGAGCGAATTGAGCAGTTTACAACCAGCGATCAAGCACCGATTGCCAGTGCGGCGCTGTCGGCCATCTACCGGCTCAAGGGCGACGAACAGGTGATGCCGCAAGTGCTGAAGTTTTTGCAAAATACCAATGTGAATGCTCGCCGGGGCAGCATTCAAGACCTAATTGATGCGCGCTATTTTAAGGCGATTCCGGCGATCGCCCAATGCCCGGTGTCGATGGTATTCCGCTTGCGAGGGATCAAGCTACTGGCAGCAGGGGCGATTGAAGCGGGCGATCGCACCTTTGCAGACATTCAACCTGATTTGGAAAAAACGCTGCGCGATCATCCCAATGATGTGGCTTTGGTACATCGATACGAGCAAGTGCCTGAAATCCCAGACCTGATTCAAGATCTGTATGGCACCGACTTTGGGCGCTGCTATTTAGCGAGTAAAACCTTGATAGATTGCCATGCCTCGGCGGCTCCGGCGGCGCTGATAGAAAGTTATAAAACAGAGGGCTATAACGACTATGGGGCGCACTATCACATTGTGCGGCTGCTTGGCTGGCTAAAAGTGAGTGAGGCGAGTGATTTGCTACTAGAGGCGCTGCATAATCGATCGCCGCAGTTTCAGAAGTCTCGGGTGGCGGCGGCGATCGCACTCGGTGAATTAGGGGATGGAAGCGCGATCGCAGAACTCAAAAAAGCCCTATCTGTCCCCATTTGGGACTTACAATACGCCGCTATTTTGGCCCTAGTTCAGCTAGGCGAATTGAACATTGCCGAGATCACGGCGGCATTCAACCGGGATCTGAACGGAGCCGCAGCCGATTGGCTAGTGCAAGCTAAACTCGAATCGCTCTAATCCGCATAAGATCTGATGCGGATCAGATCTTATGCGGATTAGACCATATCAAACAGCATCGTCTTCACGTAGCGATCGGCCCACTCTACGCCAAAGGCATTTTCTAGCACTCGCCGCGTCTTATCGTTTTTCTGCTGCTGCAAACAATAATTGCGCTGACCGGCCAAAATCGCCGCCTGCTGTGAAAGATCGCTCGTAGGGGCCGCCTCACTGGCGATCTGAGCGTGAATCGATAAATATTGAGAAACTCGCCGGATAAAAGCGCCCTCTTCTTCGGGGGCAGGGCGAATAAAGAGACAAAAGTCTGAGAAAATTTTGCCCCATTCTGGCAAATCGCGCGGCTCGCTAAAGTCTACTTCTGGCAGTTCGCTCAGCCGCTGCTCGTATTGAGGGGGGAGCGATCGCGTCAGCGAAACCGGCGACAAATCCACAATGGCCGCGCTAATTTGCCCTCGGCCCGCCACAATATCCACCCCAAAAATTGGCAAATTAAACTCTGGACGCGGGAACATCACACAGTGAAGAATGTCCAGATTCTTACCAATTTTGGCCAGCTCCAAATGCAGCTTGCGAAACTGCGGCGTTTGATAGCAGCGGTTTTCAATCGTTAGCCGCTCACCTTCTAGCGCCCCTTCCACATAGCCCAAATCAGCGGGCGTTTCGTACGGTGACAGCGCCAAATGCTCTTGCCACAGGCTTTCAATCGTGCTTGCCAGCGTGCGGATGGTGGGATATTGGTGTTCACGTAAGGAGCTGTGGCGCACTTCTTGAACCATCTTGGTGAAAAAGCCTTTAGGTATATAGGTATATAGTGTGGGGTGCTAGCTGCGAGACTGCGGCGCTCAGTAACCTTTCTTATTTTGCCTGATGGGGGCGATTCTCCCAAGGAGCGCCTAAGGAAAGACGCGGGCGATCGCGCCAAACGGTATAGTTCACTAAACAGCTCTCTAAGCTTAAAACAGACTCCCTCACCGACTTCTCTATCTTCAGACCCATGACCCATTCTACCGACATAGCGACGCTGACCCGCTGGATGGCCGCTGACTTTAGCAACCAGGCACAGGCGTTTGAAAATCCGCCTTTCTTTGCCCATATTAAGGTGTGTATGCGGCCTTTGCCCAAAGGGTTTCAGTCGGGTGTGAGCCTGTATTTAGAGCAGGCATATTTCTTTCAGCTCGATAAGCCTTACCGGCTGCGGGTGCTGCACTTTACCCCGCGTGAACACGACATCTTGCTAGAAAATTATAAGCTCAAGGATGAGGAGAAGTTCTGTGGGGCAGCGCGCGATCGCAACAAACTTCTCACCCTCACCGCCCAAGACATCGAAAAAATGCCCGGCTGCGACATGTTTGTGCAATGGACAGGCAACAGCTTTCGCGGCCAGGTAGAACCCGGCAAACAATGCACCGTCATCCGTAACGGCATGACCACCTACCTCGACAACGAATTTATCGTCACCGAAGACCACATGACCAGCTACGACCGAGGCCGCGACCCCGACACCGACGAGCTGAAATGGGGCTCAGTCGCCGGGCCGTTTGAATTCGATAAAGTCGAACGCTTTGCCAACGAGGTAGAGGTGTAGTGCGCCGCCATCTAACGGCACTAGCGATTGGAGTACCAGGTATGAACCAAATCGCTCCGCACCCAGCCGCCTTCGCCAATATTGTCAAAATCAACCAAATACCAGTGGTAGCAATCGCGCAACCCCCGCGTCATATCTACCACCCAGACAGAATCTCCTGAAGCGCCATAGCGGCGAAGCTCGGCGTCAAAGGAAGCGTCACTGTAAACCCCAATTCGCAAGTCAGAAGCGTTAAAGAGTCGCGCCCTGCGATTGGGTCTGACGCGAGGATTGTCCCGCATCTCTTCACAGATAGGGCGAGGTCGAACATCGTGCGCCGTAACGGCGGCGGTTAGCGAAAGGCCAAAGCCAGTAGCGACGATCGGCGTTAGCAAGAGTCGAGAGATTTTTTTGAGAGTACGCACAGCGTCTTTCCTCTACAAGTCATTACAGAGGTAGGCGATTGCAAAACAGTAGGTTTTGCTGTGTTTTACCAGTAAATGAATGCGTCCCTGATGCTGACTGTAGCGATTCGCCCCGACTTTTAGAGAGCGAGACTACTACATGTACGTATGTATATATTAGTACAAGCATGTTGCGTGTGGCTATCCATAGCAAAAGCCGGATCGCGACCTACAGCGCTCTCCGGCTCTGAGATTACCTTTAAGGCTCAATTGACTAAGGCTTAGCCTCGATCTATCTGCTACCAACCAAAAGAAGAATACTGAGATCCGACTTCAAAGGCTTCGCGTGCCGCCCGATCGTCCTTCTCCTGCTGCGAGACCGTTTCTACTCGTGACTCAGCGCAAAACGACGCGGTGCTGAGGCCACCGAACCGCTTCACCACACTCGTGCGCATTCGCAAATCAGGATTGGGAAACCAAAAGCGCTCTTCAGAACTCATCGTTTCGTACTCAGTCGTCAGCACCAAACCGTTTTCCGCATCCATCTCATAGCGGCCAATCACGGGCACAATCTCTGCATAGCCGCGCTCTCTAAGCAAGTTTCCCGTTTGCGGATTGTCCTCGTCAGGCACCAGCGCAAATACAGTCGTGCCCTTGTGGTTTTCACCTTCTTTATCCCAGGCCATTTCGCCATCCCACTGCACATACGCGCCGCCTACCGCCGTATTTGGATCCACCTCGTGCATCTTGCAGATCTCGACAATCTTTTCATGCTCAGCGCTCAGCGCTTCTACCGTAATTCGCGAACCTCCTAACTCGGCTCGGCGAAAAGGCAGGTGATGCGTAGTGCGCTGTGACTGCCACTGTCCAGCACTCTGCTGGAAAAATTCCATTACGTTCATGGTGCTAAGTTGCCTTCACTCTTTAATTAACTCTTGGATAATGCTAGCCAAGTCAAGGTTGGCTCATATTTCTATCAGTACTATAGCGCTAGCAGATAGCGGCAGTCAGACAGCCCACACACCCAACATCTGCTTATTAATAGTTCACAATCAGATCACTCTTTAGTTAGATGCCAAGACGACCATCAAAACTGTCTTCCGGATGACCCAGCCTCCTATCGAGATCGTTAGAATCACCTACATGCAGAGCAGAAAAGCCCCAGGAGACTTGAGTTCATAGTGTTTTGGGTAGCTTTATGGCTATCGCATAAGTAAACCGGATGAAATATCAAGGCACCGTTCAATAAATAATTTAAGTAACGCCTGCTACCGAATCTGTTTACAATTTGACGATAGTGTGCTTGCGAAGCTAAGATTCCACTAAGCAAAGTTGGTTCTACCTTTACTGGATCTTCTAGCAGGGGCATAACCAATCGCTAACTGGCCTGTCTAGATGGAGTCGCAAACTTCAAAACCTGTCTTTCAGGTTTAGAGCCTTCGGGCTCAGAGACATCGATCACTTGTGGTCGGTATCATTGGTCAATCGTTTATATAACCTTTTGAGCTAGGAGTGATCCTTATGAGTAACCAACGCAAAGATACGTTGCCCGGCAGTCTCAGCATGGAACAGCAGTTCAAGCTGAAGATTGTTCAAGACCAAGTCCGAGGGCTGAGCCTTGAGCAGGCACAGGAGTATGTAGTTGAAGTCATGCGCCAGATGATGGTAAAAGACAATTTGGTCAAGCATTTACTCAAAAACGCCTGAATGCCTTTGCTTTAGTTGAGTTGGTGCCCAATCCCTTTACAGGGCACGAATATCCATTGAACGTCAAACTAGATAAGCATCCTAGCCGGGTTAATCGTGACTGATTAGCTCGGCTTTTTTGTTCTATGCGGCGCGAGTCGCTTTATGATGAGGTGAAAATTGGATTCAAACCACTCGATCCCATGTCATCGGCACTCAATACTTTTTATCGCTTTTTTGATACCTGCGTTGGTAGCTGGAGTTCTGAACGTACCTATCACTACCTGAGTAAGTCATCGGTAGAGCGATCGCACACCACCTTCGGCGTTTCCCCGCTTGCTCCCGAGCAAAAAAACAAAGTCCTCACCGATAATAGCTACACCGCTGAACCTGAGCGCATTAGCGTCTGTCCCGGCTTTCACCTCGTCTTTCACACCGTCTCCGAAAAAGGCGAAGTCGTCGATCAGTCTGTCAACCTGGCCTTCGTTCCCGGTGACAAACCCACCGAGCATGATTACATCATCGAAGGCGACTACCTGAGAGATCGCGCCTACGAAGAAGATCGCCCCATCATCGCCCACTTTCGCTTCAACAGCCGCACCCGCGAGCTGCTCATGACTACCCGCTACACCTACATCGTCTCGGTAGATTCCATCACTCTCATCAACCCAAAAGTCCGCATCCGCCGCATCTTTAACTACATGCGTCCCCCCGAAGGCCAGCCGCTGCAAGACTTGTCCTTAGTCGGCTTTGGCGTAGAGCAAAAAGTAGCAGGCTAAGGCGGTTGCGATCTCGTTGAAGATTGGCATTCTTGTGGCATAATTAGAGACTGCATTGACGTAAATTTTGAAAGATCATGGCTAAAGGCGTTCGTCTTGTAATTACGCTAGAGTGTACCGAGTGTCGCACTAACCCCGATAAGCGCTCCAATGGGGTTTCTCGCTATAGCACCCAAAAGAATCGTCGCAATACGACGGCTCGCTTGGAGCTAAAAAAGTTTTGCACCCACTGCAACAAGCACACCGTGCATAAAGAGATTAAGTAGAGAGCTTAAACAGATAGATTAAGCAGTCTAGAAAATAATAGTTTAGAGAATCAAGGATTATGGCTTACTTCCGTCGTCGGGTCTCGCCCATTCAACCGGATGAGAAAATCGACTATAAAGATGTGGACTTGCTCCGCAAATTTGTCACTGAGCGCGGCAAAATTCTGCCCCGCCGCATTACTGGTCTAACGTCCAAACAGCAGCGTGACTTGACCAAAGCCATTAAGCGGGCTCGGATTGTGGCGCTATTGCCTTACGTCAACGAAGACGGCTAGACGCCTGCTCTCATTAGGACTAGCTTCAATTAGCCATGACAAATGAATAAGCACTAGCTATCAGCGCCTGGCAGAAAACTGCTACTTTAGACTGCTACTTTATGTAGGGGGAGCGCCGATAGCTTTTTTGTGGGTGGCGCTTTTATCCGCGTAAAGACACAGGTAAGGATCGGTGGAAAAGGGACGGCTCGTTGAATTTAAGCTAAAAGGTGAGCCTTATTTGGCGGTGGCCGATCGCCCAGAAGGCAAGAAGAACTGGGTGCTCATCGACCAGCGCGGCCAGTCGCACACGATTCATCCCCGCCAGGTAATTTACGAAATTCCACAGGCGACTTATGAGGCCAGCGAGATTGAGGGCTTTGTCACTGAGGCACAGGGCTACATTGACCCTGACAATTTAGAGGTTGCCTGGGAACTGCTGAGCGAGCTAGAAGAGTCGGCAACCCCGGCTTCTTTGGCACAGCTATTATTTTCTGACCAGAGCCCCCCACTGTGCTATGCGGCGCATCGACTGCTGAGCGATGACAAGCTGTACTTCAAGCAAAAGGGTGATAGTTACGAGCCTCGTCCGGCCTCGCAGGTAGAAGAACTTCGGCTTAAGATTGAGCGTGAGGCCGCGCGCGAGCAAGAGTGGGAGGGCTTTTTGTCGCGGGCAAAGGCTCGCTTGGATAAGTCGGAAGAGGGGGAAGCGGTTGAGTTTGATAAGAGCGATCGCCCCCGCTTAGAAGTATTAGAACGCTACGCCCTGCAAGGCGACGAGACCAGCCAAAAAGCAGCCGCTCACGATATTTTATCTGCGTTGGATCAAGAAAAATCCCCTGAGTCTGCCTTTCAGGTACTGGTCGAGATGGGTCTATGGGACGCGCATGAGAACCTGGCTTTGCGCCGTCGTCAAATTCCGACACAGTTCTCTGAAGAGATTGAGGCTGCGGTGGCTGCGGTGCTGGCTAATCCACCTGAGGATAAGGGCGATCGCATCGATCTCACCCATTTAAAGCTGTACACGATTGACGACGAAAGCACCCGAGAAATTGACGATGGCCTGAGTTGCGAAACTTTACCAGATGGTCGCCATAAGCTTTGGATTCATATTGCTGATCCGACTCGCTGGCTATCGCCCGGCGACACGCTAGATACCGAAGCCCGTAAGCGCTGCACGACGGTGTATTTGCCCACTGGCGTCATTCCGATGTTTCCATTCGAGCTAGCCGCTGGGCCGATGAGCTTGGTGCAAGGGGAAATTTGCAACGCGCTAAGCTTTGGGGTGGTGCTAGATGCAGCCGGGGAGATTGCAGAATACAGCATTCAGCCTAGCCGGGTGAAGCCGACTTACCGGCTGACGTATGAAGATGCCGATGAAATGATTGAGTTGGGGATTGAGGCAGAGGCGGAATTGTTAGCGATCGCCGCCCAAGCCAAACAGCGCCTCACCTGGCGAAAGTCCCAGGGTGCCATTAGCATTCAGCTTCCCGAATCCGTCATCAGAGTCGCAGATGACACCATTACCGTGGATATTTTAGAAGCCTCCACCGCCCGCGACATGGTAGCCGAAATGATGATTCTCACGGGCGAAGTCGCGGCTCGCTACGGCGAAGCACATTCATTGCCCATCCCCTATCGCGGCCAGCCCCAGCCCGAACTGCCGCCCGAAGAAGAACTCATGCAGCTAGAGGCAGGCTGGGTGCGTGACTCTGCCATTCGCCGCTGCATGACCCGTAGCGAAATGGGCACAAACCCCGTCCGTCACGCCACCCTGGGACTCGACCGTTACAGCCAGGCAACTTCCCCTATCCGCCGCTATACCGATTTGATGAGCCACTTCCAAATTAAGGCCCATTTGCGCGGTGACGACTTACCTTTCACCGAGGCTGAGCTAGGCGAGATGATTATGAGTGCGAGCAGTGCGGCCTACGATGCGATTCAAGTAGAGCGGCAAACCAAGCGCTATTGGGCGACTGAGTATCTCCGCCGTCTGAGCGAAGAAAACCGCGACCAAACCTGGGAGGCGATCATGGTGCGCTGGATTCGCGAGCATGAAGGCTTAGGGTTGGTGATATTTGAAGATACGGGGCTGGAGTTTGTGATGCGCTTTGATCGCCATGTGCCGGTGGGCGATCGCATTCTGTTAAAGCTTGACTACGCCGACCCCCGCCAGGAAATTGTGCGCCTCAAAGAAGTGCTGCCCGTCGCGCCTAAAGACCCCGTAGAAGAACCCGCAGCAGAAGCCCTCGCGAATTGATGAACGATGCTCCTGACCTAAACGCTCTGAGTCAAAGCCTTGGCATAATGCTGAACGAATGCAATGAAGCCATTGCCAGCGGAATTTTGATCAGACGTCAGTCTAAAAAGGACAAAGAGTTTCACTTTCAGAACTGGGTTCAATCTTGGCTAGAGTCACAGTCAATAGACTTTGATGAACCTGGAAGAAATACGTATTCTGACTTTCGGCTGGTTCATCAGCCTGTAGGGTATGAAGTCAAAGGACTTGCAGATCCTGGTAGAGTGAACGACTACGACTGTAACAGTCAGATGCCTCACGGAATTTACCGAGGGCGTCACATTTTCTATATTTTTGGCCGCTATCCTGCTAAACCCTCATCGGAGGAATACAGCGTAAGCGACCTCATTTTGTGCCATGGGTCTTTTCTAAATGCTGATGATAGCTATATCCACAAAAACAAAAGTACTCGTGGAATGGGCAGCTACGGCGATATTTTGCTACGGGATCGTAAAATGCATGTTGCGCCTACACCATTCGGTTTGCTAAAAGGCGTTGAGCGTCAGATAACTTTGATATTGCCTTCGCATTGGCCAAGTCCTGAGGCAACTACAGTGGTAGGCAACATTACAAGAACTGAGTCTTTGCGCATTATGACAGGCTATTCATTCGATCTGGCAACTAATGAGCTGACCGCAACATACATTAACAACCCCTCTGCCGGTCATCAACATACCTTCATTGCCTACCGTTCAGTTCATGCTCCCGGCCCACGAGTGAGTCTTCGACAGGATGGTTAAACCGTTATCCTCTACCTTTTCTGTTGTTAGCCTCTGTTCGGGAGCAGGCGGTCTAGACCTAGGGTTCGAGCTAGCTGGATTCCGCCATGAGTGTGCTATCGATAACGAGTTTTGGGCAACAGAGACCTTGCGCCGCAACCGCCCGCATTGGTCGGTACTGCATGACGATATTCGCACATTCAAGCTGGGTGCTGAAGATTCTCCGGATGTCTTATTGGCCGGTGTTCCCTGTCAAGGATTTTCGCTTGGCGGTAATCGAGAAGACGCCGATCCACGAAACCAGCTTTATAAACGTGTTTTGCGGATAGCCACTGTTGCTAAACCTCGGGTGATCGTCATTGAGAACGTGCTCAACTTACGCAAGATGAGATCTCCTGAAACGGGAAAATCCTTTGCGACTCAGATAGCTCAGGACTTAAATGATTGCGGCTATACGGTTTTTCATGACATCTTTAAGATGTGCTACTACGGTGTTCCGCAAACTAGACGGCGGGTTGTCTTTGTTGCTTTTCGTGAGTCACCACCAAAAGGCTATACGCTGCCTCAACCGGATACAAAGGTAACTACGATACGACCTTTTCTATTCAACTTAGCGCATGACAACGGGTGCTGTTCTCTGCCAAATCATGATCCCAAATGGGGTTTTCAAAGTTCAGTTCATGTTGAAACAGGCAAGCCGTTTGATTTATCTAACAAAATCAAACCCGTTAGGTTTTCTAGAACAGCTTCTGATGGTAACCCCGTCAGAGATTATGACGAGCCTTTCCCAGCCATAGATACGGCAACTGTATGGGGCTGGGCTCAGGGAAATTTGAAGGCAAGCTGTCAGGCTAAAAATAGAGAAACTGGAAAGCACATCTGCAACCCAAGGGCAAACGTTACACTATGGCGAATATCGGCTTCTAGGCTCAGATCTTTTACTCATCGCGAATATGCTCGATTGCAAACGTTTCCGGATAGTTGGGAGTTTTTAGGCTCAAATAAAAGAGATATCCATAAGCAAATAGGTAATGCTGTTCCTGTTGAATTTTCGCGCCGATTGGCTGAAAACATCCGTGAAGCATTGATCTGCATTGAGTCAGGGACTGACTTCTCTCATCAAAATCAGCAACTTGCGCTATTCCATAGCTAGAGGTTTATGGGGTTTCAGCGGAGAGGGCGTAGGCTAAGCCTGCCTGCTGGGCTTGGGTGAGTTTGGTAAAGCCGAAGCTGGCGAGGGCAATGGGCGCGATCGCACTATCACTTATCAACAGGGTCTCCCCTGCTGTCGTTTGCAACTGTCCCGTGCCCTTGCTGGCATTCACCGTATAGCGATCGGTTTTGTCTGCCTCTACCACATAGCCATTGCCTTTTGCATTTAGCTGGTAGACCACCGAGCCGTCACCGCGTAACAAGGTCGCATTGCCGCTGCCATCTTGCACAAAGGTGAACAGCGTTTTGGTGCGTTTGGGACTTTCTATCTGCCAGGTATTGCCGCGCACAATGTAGCCAACGGTTTGATTGTTGGTATCAGTGAGCCTGATAGCGCCGTCGCTTTGTAAGATCAAGTTTGCGATCGCCTTTCCCGACTCATCCACCAGTTTGCCACCCGTCGGCTTGAACTGAAGCGAAAACTGAGGCGCACCGCCAGGCTGACGGAAGGTGACTTTACGGGTAGCAGCCGATTGCTGAATAGGCGACTTCGCCCCTTTTGCCGGAGACTTTTCAGTGGGCAGCGTGCTGGTTTCAGAGAGGTTGGTTTCCGGCTGACAGCCGCTTATGAAAGGAGGAGCCGCAAGGATGAGGGCAAGGCCAATCACTCGCAGAAATTTGAGCATACTATCCTCCCGGCGTCTCTCTCAAAACGGCCCTCTCAGAACGGCCTTGTGAGAAACTAAGTCACAACTGCTTTGATCCTAGCCTATGCCTTCTGCAAACAACCAGCCGGTTATCCCGCCTTCAGCCTTCATCCACGCAACCCCAGCAGAGGCAGTTAGCGAACTCACGCATCGGACAGTTAAGGTCGGCCACAAGACGTTTGAAATCACCTATCCGGGCAATGCCGACCAGCTATTAGATCATCCCAGTACCCACAGCGCTTTTAACTCGGACGAGTATATGCCTTACTGGGCCGAGCTTTGGCCTTCGTCGCAAATGCTGGGCGAGGCATTGCTGCAAGCAGATTGGCCCGTGAACCATACAGCGTTAGAGATTGGCTGTGGTGTAGGACTGGCTGGCGTTGTGGCGCTTTCTTTGGGGATGCACGTAATTTTTAGTGATTACGATGTGACAGCGGTGGAGTTTGCGGCTCGCAATGCGATCGCCAACGGATTCGATAACTTTGACAAGCGACCGCTGGACTGGCGCGTGCCGCCCGCTTTCCAGGTTCCTTTGATCTTGGCAGCAGATGTAATCTACGAAGAGAGAAATATTGCGCCGTTGATTGCCTTTATCCAAGCCGTATTAGCGCCGGGGGGGCTGTGCTTGCTGAGCGATCCAGATCGCTCTACGAAAGGTGGATTTCGCTATGCGCTGAGCCAATCAGGACTAAAGGTTGTTCGGCAGGCGGTCAGTGCATCTGGCCCAGAAGGACGATTAGTACAGGGCACAATCTATCGAATTCAGCATTCTGTAAGGGCGTAAAGCTTTGGATATCTAACACCCCTACGACTCGATTACGAAGGGCCGTTTTAGCAGTTTAAAGACAATAAAGGAGAATATCAACAAGAAGACAAGCGTGAAAAATATTAAAGCAAAACTGGCCTCCATTGTCTCTATTTTGAAGATAGCGGGGGAGGGCAGCACGCTGTTGTCGCTGGTGACCATTAAAAAGGTGGCAATATTGTTGGCGGCATGGACACCGATGGCTAGCTCTAGCGTTTTGTCTTTGAGGGTGAGCCAGGCGAGGAATGCACCGATGATGAAGTAGTACAGAACAACGCTGGTTGTGCCCTGCCAGCTTTGCTGAGTGAGAACTTCGGGGTTAGAGGTATGCAGCAACATGAACAACAGACTAGGCAGCACAATGGCCATCCACTTGCCAAGCTTGCTGCCGATGCCCTGGAGCAAATAGCCTCGGAAAAAGAGTTCTTCGGCGGTGGTTTGCAAGGGCGTGACTAAAAAAACAATTGGGACAAACAGCGCAAAAGATCTGGGCTCGAAGCTGAAAGTAAAGTCTTGTGGAGCAATCAGGTAGCTGACGAGAACTTCAACAACTTTAAGGATGAAAAACACGCTGAAGCCCTGACCGATTCTGCGCCAGCTAATGCGATCGCCCGGCGTAATCAGCGTGCGGAAGGGCCGATGGTGTAGAAGGCGTAGGGATAGATAAATGCTCAGCAAAAAGACCGGAAAAGCTAGATTTAAAAAGAAGTATATTGCCGAAGCACTGACGCCGCTGACGGGAAGACTGCCAGGCTCTAGCGTCTCTAAAGTGGCGATCGCCGTTTCGGGGTTGCCGTCATAAGTTACGTAGGCCATCAGCAGACCCAGACTGACAAAACTACCAATCATTAAGAGAGAAAACAGGGCAATGAGCGAGCCTAGCCAGTAGCGCCATGCCTGATTTTTGCCTTGGTGAGCTAGCTGGATAAATGGATGCGACATGGGGAGGGTTATACTTCGGCTCGGATTTGGGCAAGTTCGCGTTCGGTTTGCAGGGTTTGAATGCGTTCGAGCGTGCCTGCTGGAATGGCGGAAATGAGCTGCTGGGTGTATTCGCGGCGGGGATGGCGATAGATATCTTCGGCGGGGCCAATTTCTTCAATTTGGCCAGCGTTCATTACCATGATGCGATCGCTCATAAACTTAACCACGCCCAAATCGTGCGAAATAAAAATATAGGTGAGCTTAAACTCTGCTTGCAGCTCCTTGAGCAAATTGAGCACCTGGGCCTGCACCGAGACATCTAAGGCCGATACTGACTCATCACACACAATGAATTTAGGATTGAGCGCAAGCGCTCGGGCGATGCAGACCCGCTGCCGTTGACCACCAGAAAATTCGTGGGGATAGCGGTTAATCGCCGATGGCGGCAGATCGACTCTTTCTAGCAAATATTCGATCCGCTCTCTACGGTTGCGTTTGCCCCGGAGGGTGCCGTGAATTTTCAGCGGTTCGGCGATCGCCGCGCCAATGCTCATGCGAGGGTTAAGCGAACTGTAGGGATCTTGGAAAATAATTTGCATTTCGCGGCGACGTTTGCGCAATCGTGTGCCCCTCATTTGTGTCAGATCTCGCCCCTCGAACCAAACGCGCCCGTCCATGGGTCTGATGAGCTGTAGCAGCGATCGCCCCAGGGTGGTTTTACCACAGCCCGACTCACCCACAAGGCCAAAGGTCTCGCCCTGGTATACCTGAAACGACACGTCATTGACGGCCATCACATAGCGCTCTACCCCACCAAACACGCCCTGCACGGGGTAGCCCACCTTCAAGTTTTCTACCGTCAACAGAGGGCCTTTGTCTTCTAATTCTTCCAGCCGAATTTGCATTTCGCGCGGGGTGACCTCTCGAATTGGCGGCAGACCGGCTCCATAGTCATGCTCAGGTTTTGCTCGAATCACCCGCTCGCCGTCCGGGCCAATCACCTCTTCCATATAGTCCGAGACGGTTGAAAGCTGCCGGAGGCGACGGTCTGGCTGGGGGCGGCAGGCCAGTAGCCCGCGTGTGTAAGGATGGCTGGGATGCTCAAAAATTTCTAGCACTGAACCGGTTTCGACAATTTTGCCCTGATACATCACTGCCACGTGATCGGCAATTTCGGCGATAATGCCTAAGTCATGAGTAATAAAAACCATCGACATGCCCCGGCGATCGCGCAGCTCTCGCAGCAAATCCAAAATAGTCGCCTGTACCGTCACATCTAACGCGGTGGTGGGCTCGTCGGCGATCAGCAAAGAAGGATTAGAGGACAGGGCCATGGCGATCATCAGCCGCTGAATTTGTCCGCCCGAAAGCTGATGCGGATAGCGATCGAGCATAGAGCGCTTGCGTCGCTTGACCTCTCGGTTAATCAGGTTGGTATTATCGGTGTCTAGCTCATCGGCAATTTGGTTATAGAGGTCACTGTCATTGGCCAGCAATTTGACTTCTTGCAACTGAGAAATCGCCAGATCGGCGGCGGCTCTTTTGGAGATTTTTTGATGCAGGCGAATGGCTTCTATGAGCTGAAATCCGCAGGTGTACACCGGATTTAGCGAACTCATCGGCTCTTGAAAAATCATTGCGATTTGCCCGCCCCGGTAGTTCCGCATTCTGCGCCTGGGCACCTGCCGCAGGTCTACCGGCACCTTGCTACCTTCAGTGGTAAACAGCACGCGGCCCTGGGTGATTTCTCCCGGCGGGCTGGGCACTAGGCCCATAATCGCGAGGGAGGTAACCGACTTGCCCGAGCCTGATTCGCCGACAATACCGATGGTTTGTCCCCGCTGAAGCTGAAAAGAGATGTTGTCTACGGCGCGAATGCTGTTTTGACCATCGCCATTAGACTGGCCATTTGATTGGGCAGCGCTGTCGGCAATGTCAAACTCAACAGTGAGTCCTTGAACATCTAATATGGTGTCACTCATAAGGGGAATGCAAACCGGTGGGCAAAGCGATCACAATTAGCAAGCATCATATCAGCGATGCTACGAGATGACATTTTTATATAGGTTCTGCTGCTCACTACTACAATGATTCAACTTGCGATCGCCGTTTTCATCGTCATCATTGGCTCAGCTTTATGTTCTGGTACAGAAGCGGCGCTGCTGTCTATTCCGGTGCTGCGGGTCAGGCAGTTGACTCAAAGCAAACCCACGCCTGCCGCGATCGCGCTGTTGGCCATTCGTCAGCATGTCAGCCGCCCGATTGCCACCATCGTTATTTTCAACAACGTTTTTAACATTGTGGGCAGCATCGTCGTCGGTCGTATTGCCGCTGCTTCGTTCGACAATACGGGCCTCGGCATCTTCTCAGCCGTGCTGACCTTCTTTATTATCCTCTTTGCCGAAATTTTACCAAAGACCATTGGCGAGCGCTATGCCGAGCAAATTGGCCTGACGGTAGCGATTCCGGTGCGGGGCATGACCTTTTTTTGTACGCCGCTGATTTGGCTGCTAGAACATATTACTGCGCCGCTGACGAAGGGCAACCGCAGGCCAATTACTGACGAGTCAGAAATTAAGCTGCTGACCGTTTTGGGCTATCAGGAAGGCTTGATTGAAGATGACGAAGTGGAAATGATCGACCGGGTATTTCGGTTAAATGACCTGAAGGCGGCTGATATTATGACGCCTCGGGTGGCAATTACCTTTTTGCCAGGCGACGCCATTTTGCGAGATATTCAAGATGAAATCATTAAGTCTCAGCACACCCGCATATTGGTGATTGATGAAGATCTTGACCATGTGATTGGGGTGGCGCTAAAGGCAGAGCTGCTGACGGCCCTGGTGCAAGGGAAAGGCGATGCGCCGATTAAAACGCTGATGCGGCAGGTGCATTATGTGCCGGATACTGAGCGGACAGATCGGCTGATCAAAACGTTTCAGTCGCTGCGGGAGCATTTAATGGTGGTAGTGGACGAGTATGGCGGAGTGTCGGGCGTGGTGACGCTGGAAGATACGCTAGAGGTGCTGACGGGCGAGATTGTGGATGAGACGGATCGCAATGTGGATTTACAGGCGTTTGCCCGGCAAAGGCAAAAGCGAATTTTGCGGCGCAGTGGGTTCCGCAAAATCAAGGCTAAGTGATAGGAGTCTTGAATGAAACATATTGCTTTTAACACCAGTCAGAAGGACATTTTGTGGCTGCTGGCCTGGGCGGGCATTTTGCTGGTTTGCAGCCTGACGCATACCAGTCTGATGGCCCATGATGAGGGCAACTATGCGGCAGAAAGCCGGTTCATGTTGGACTCAGGATCTTGGCTGGCGCGGCAGTGGTGGGGCACGCCCACTTATAGCCATGGCATTTTGCTGAACTGGCTGATGATGGTGGGCTATGCGCTGTTTGGGGTGAGCGATCGCGTCGCCCGTCTCCCCAGCATTTTTGCCTGCATGGCCTCAGTGGTTCTCACCTACGACATTGCCAAAATTCTCTGCGCTAGCCAGCCCTGGCCCTATGCGAAGTCTGCTCGCCAGATTGGCTTGCTGTCGGGCTTGCTGCTGATGTTGATTTCGCTGTGGGCGCAGTATGGCCATTTGGCAACCCAAGACATGCTGCTGGTGAGCGTAGAGCTGTTGGGCATATGGTGTTTGCTAAAAGCAGAAATTCATCCTCAAGCGCGGCTCGCGTTTGGTTTTTTTGCAGGGCTGGGGCTAGGTCTGGGCTTTTTGATTAAAACCTTTATGATTGCCTTGCCTGCGATCGCCCTATTGCCCTACCTGGTGATGCAAAATCGCCGCCATCGGCATTTAACCAACTGGGGGCTGTATGTGGGCTTGCTGACCGGGGCAGGCGCGGTGGCCCTGTGGCTGGGCTTGAGCGTGGCGGAATATGGCGATTTCGTCTGGGCCTCGATGTTTGGCAAGCTAACTGAGTTAAGTGCGCAGCCGTTTCATGCCGATGCTGGGCCGCTGTATTACCTGTGGAATATTCCGGTGAATGCAATGCCCTGGTCGCTGTTTTCACTGATTGGGGCGGGCCTGATGTTTTGTGCGCCAGGGTTTGTAACTGGCTTGCGATCGCACTCAAAGCAGCGATCCTATCCGCATCGCTGGCTGCTGCTGTATCCGTTTATTTTGGCCGGGATGCTGACGACCTTCTCCACCAAAACGCCTTATTACACGCTGCAACTGCATCCTTTTATGGCGATGTTTAGCGCGATCGCCCTTTACCAAATCGCCACTCAACCACGCCGCTGGCCCCGCCGCCTGATCAGCTACAGCTTTGCTGCCGTCGGCATTGTTGCCGCAGGGCTGGGCCTGATTGTCATTATGTTCCACAATGCTCTGTCAGAAGGAATCGCGCTAGGTTCTCAAGCGAGTGCATATGGACTTTTGGCCATGATCCTGGGAGGTGGCTGGGCCTTTTTACCAGTCTGTATGGCTCAGCCCAAACGCTGGCTGGCCGTTTTGCTGTTGCCTGCCTGGCTAACTTTTAGCACAGCGGGCCTGATTGGCCTGATGGGCAATTACACCCCTCATCTAAAGGAAGTCATCGGCTGGCTGCCGCAAATTAGCCCCCCCATCGAGGGCCAGCCGATTGACTTTATCGTCGGCGACAATTTGCAATCAGAGGCGCATAAAACATTCACGCTATTGAGCTTTTACACGCCCAAGTTAGGTCAGCTCGATCCGCCGATTGCAGAGATTCCGGCTGGCGCGTATGCTTGGCGATCGCCCGACTTTGACCCAGCGCTTTTTGAAGATCGCCCCTACGAGACCATTGTTGGAGTTGACAACGGCTGGGAACTGATTCGTTTGGGCAAATAGTCGTCCCGGTTCTGTGCTCTCTATCGGCGATATGCTAGACGGAAGTTGTTCAACACACAGACCGTTTCCATCGCTTCATCGATTGGCCGATAACCTTGATAGCCCATGTCTTGTAATAGCGGCGCGTTGAACAGATTGCTCATACAGAGGATGCCTGCGGACAACTCTGGATCTTGGGTCAAGCGATCGCTTCCAAGAGGGAAACACAAATTGCCATTTCCACTCCTTATGCGCGTTTGGATACTTAGCTAAAGTGCTTCAGCCTAATTGCTTTTTTAACCCGGTCGAGCAGGTGCGGTGGTCGCTGGGGTGACGTATTTTGGGTACGGTGATAAGCGAATATCTCAGTACTTACACAGCAAACTTGCCGTATAAGTGCCGTATATCCTACTTAAACCTTCGGATGTGACACGTAACACCCTGCTTCTACGGACTTATACAGCAGATTTGCCAGATAACTTCTATGAATGGGGTAGTTATCTAGCAGTTTTGACACTTAAGATGCTAATTCAAGGAGGCTATGCAGCAGATTTGACGTTGAATGTATAGTTGAAGATTTAAGGGGATTGAAATTTGGTGACGTATGCTAAAATTAGCCCGATAAATCTCCAACACTTCGTTGCAACGGACACTAAACCAACAAGATTAAAGAGAAAGGACTTTAAGCAAAACGTAGTGATCGTTAACGGAAAGCACTTTAGTGCAGTGCCGTTGAACTTCGACGTTGTACCGCCTAATCATTAGTAGAGGAGGCAGGCGTACATATCAGTGGTAGGTGCCCAAGTGTTGTAACGCAGCGAACTTAACGCTACTGAGGAACCAGCAAGTGCTAAACTACCTTAAAATAAGCGCTTAAAGTCAGCGAGAAAAGCCGTTTATGTTGTGGCAACCGATAGAAGATTTACCATTGAACTGGAGAGATTTAGCAAGTTCTGAGTTGCCCCCTCTAGTAACTGTTTGGAACGAGCAGGCAGACCGTCTGCGTCAATCTGGTGAATTCAAATCTTTCAGCGAGAAGTTGCGTAGGGAAATAGCAATTGAGACTGGAATAATTGAGCGTCTCTACACGATAGATCGCGGTATTACTCGCTTACTGATTGAACAAGGAATTAACGAAGCACTGATCCCTCATGGAGCCACTGACCGCCCAATCAAACAGGTGGTTTCTCTAATTAAAGACCAAGAGACTGCAATTGAGGGATTATTTGATTTTGTAGGTGGGCAAAGGACTTTATCAAATTTTTATATCAAGCAGTTACATCAACTCTTAACGCAGAGTCAGGATAGTACAGAAGCTCTAGACCCAACTACAGACAAAATATTTCGTGTCTCTTTGATAAAGGGTGATTGGAAGCGTCAACCCAACAATCCTCTGCGACCAGATGGTATTGTTCATGAGTACTGCCCTCCTGAGCAGGTTACATCCGAGATGGATGTTTTGATCGCATTACATCATCAACACCGTGACCAAAAAGTTCCTCCTGAAATCGAATCGGCGTGGTTACACCACCGATTTACACAAATTCACCCATTTCAAGATGGGAATGGTCGTGTTGCACGTTGTCTAGCCAGCCTGGTCTTCATCCAAGCTAGTTGGTTTCCCTTGGTTCTTACCCGCGATGATCGAGCCATCTATATCGCTGCGCTAGAAAAAGCAGATCAGGGTGACCTGTCCGATCTAATTAATCTTTTTGCCAAGAGCCAAAAGCAAGCTTTTCTGAGAAGCCTTGGTTTATCAGAGCAAGTTTTAGCAGAGTCGCGACGAACTCAAGTTATCATTTCCTCGATTGCTGACAAGCTGAAACAAAATCAAGCAGCATCTGTTCAAGATCGATGTAAGAAGGCTGAAGACTTTGCCTCAATCTTGTTCAATATTGCTTCCAATCGTTCGCATGACATAGTTGAGGAAATTAAGTTATCTATTCAGAACTACGTAAGCGACGCAGAAGTTTTTATGATTTCCGCTCCGGTTGGCGATCCCCGCTCATATTACCACCGCTACCAAGTCGTAGAGACTGCAAAGCAATTAGATTACTTTGCCAATCTCCGTAATTACCATGCCTGGATTCAATTAGTTATTAATGTAGAAACATCAACAACACTTCTTATCTCATTTCATGTTTTTGGACATGAGTACCGAGGGTTGCTGGTATGCAATGCGTGTGCGTACCATAGAGACGATAGCGAGGAGGGTGAGCGGAACATTAGTGACATTCAGTCTTTAACAGATTCTCCATTTCAGTTTTCCTATGCAGATGAGAAAGAAAACCTAGTAGAACGATACAAACAGTGGCTGGAGGAAGTAATTTTGACTGGTTTAGAGTACTGGAATAAGAGTATTTAGGGAAATGAACAAAGGATTGCAAAAGAAGTGGTACAACAACCCGGTTGGAGCGGACTGATAAAAGTGGTCGGTGATGTGGAAAAGTTTACTAACAGCCGCTCAACCAGAACGTTAGACCTTGCACTACAACTTCTGTAGTTTACTTATCATTATTTATTAATGGCTTAAAAGTTGCTACTCCAATTACAAGTGTCAGAACTTGCAAAAGTGGCGCTAAAGATGTATATCTTTACATCAATGGCACTGACTTAAGCTGAATTAAGCAGCCAGCTTGGCTTTGAGTACATCACGAGGTTGACGCATTCGGGGAAAAGGTTTTGGTCTGCGTTTCACCACTCTGGGTTCATGTCGGTCAGGCCGAATTGGGAGTAAGTCTGAAGCGACCGCTTTAAGCAGGTGAGCAAACAGCCGCTGGCGGATAGTTGTGGTCGCAATCGCTAATGGTGCGAGACTCTGAGCGAAGTGTTGGCGAGT
>JBAQZP010000011.1:0-50920 GCA_049791095.1 Phormidesmis sp. | reverse complement strand
GCATAACTTTCGGATGAGTCATCGTCGAGGACAAGTCAATAAGCTGGAAGCGATCGCTTAAAAGGAAAAGCTCAGGATAAGGGATGCCTATTTCTGTTATTCACACTATTACCGATAAAGTCTAATTGACAAGCGAGGGAAAGGCCCGTTGGCCCTGCGCCGATAATTAACACGTCAGTTTTCACTTTTTACCTTCCTAATCGAAAAATCATTACACTTCTATATTACTAAACGGTTTAGTAAAGTCAAGGGTGTCGATAAAACGCAGGCGTCTTTTTTGCTCATGAAATCTTTTTGTGCCAGCAACTACAATAGACAAAAAGCGTATAGAGGACAGAAATATTGCTATCAGTAAGATAGAGAGCACGGGTGTACCGTAAAACTAACGGCAAGTTTCTTTATAGTAGAAGTCACAGTTGTGGAGCTTCTCAGGCGTCTAATCTACAGTGCCAACTCTTTTACAAACCGGTAACCTTCGCATTCTGGTGTATCCTGGCGACCACCCACCAATACACGTCCACGTTGTCACGAAAGATCGCTCTTTAGAAGTGAAGATAGATATCTCCGGCCCTAAGCCAGTAGAGATGCGACCGGCTAAAGATGAACGGATGAAGACGACAGCAAAGCATACCAAGCAGGCAATTCAGCTTTGCAGCGATAATCTAGAGATGCTGAGGGAAGGAACCGAAAAATACTATGCTGCGCAATAAAGCAATCAATGCTCACTATGACCGTGAGCGGAAAGCGTTAGTGGTGGAGTTCATTGATGGCTCTGCCGGTATCTGGCCAGTGCGTTTGCTGGAGATGGTTCGATACGATGGCGATGCTTGGGTGCCGGTCGAAGCGACCGAAGAACAGCTCGAAGCGGTAGAGCTAGGCGGGGATCATGTCTACTGGGACGAGCTAGGACAGGACTTTCGCATCTCTGACCTCAAAGCCGGTATCTATGGTCGCGAGCCTTGGATGGCTAAGCTTCAGCAACAGATGTCGGTTGCCTCTTAGCCATCCATCTTCTTAGGGTGCTGACTGTTTTTGCGATCCCGCTACCCAGTCTGCTGACATCGCTAAATTAACGTCCCTTTTTCTGATGGATCAAACACATAGACTCAAGCATTGACGGCGCTCACGCAGCTCATGTAGCATATGTTTTGACTGATAACTTAACAACCGTTTTTTTGACTGTGAGAGAGCGATCGCATCTTCTGCGACCAGAGCGAGAGCGGCGCAAAGGGTAGTTGCCCTGAATGGGATAACTGTCTCACTCATTTGAGGAAAGGCGACACGCTTGTCATCTGGAAGCTGATCGTGCCAGCCGTTCGACTAAGCATCTGACGGCATCGATTGCCGAGTTAGAGCGCAATATCATCAGAGAACGTACCCTAGCAGGACTCACGGCAGCGAGGGCGCGAGAACGCAAAGGCGGCAGGAAGAAGAGCATCACTGAAGGGCAGAAGCTAGAGGCGCAGCGTCTGGCCGAGGCCAGTGAGCTAAGCATCGCAGAAATTTGTGCGAAGGTTGGTATCAACCGTGCTAGCTACTTTCGGTTGATCGCATAGTATGTTTGTATGGATCTAAAGAACCCACATCAATGGCACATCTGAATCGACTTGTTAACCTAACAACAGAGCAAGAGCAACTCATTTGGCAAGAGTTTCAACGACGTACTCTGTCGAACTTATTTCGGCCTACGCAAGATAACGAACATCAGCTCAGCATCAGGGACTTAATGACCATTTGCTGTGAATATATTGATCACGATGATGCAGCTATCGATGTCATTGGTAACAGCTACTCACAGATGGACAAGCAAGCCTTTAAGCAGATGATGGAAGAAGTCCATGGAACACACTTGCTAATTCCTTTAGCAGGCAGTAAAACTCAGCTGAGAGCAGTTACGTCTGATAAGGCTAACGCCGTTTTTGCTTTGGTTACAGAATTGCAGAAGAAGCGGTTTAGGCTTGTCAACTACACAGTACAGTCAAAGAAAGGTAGATGTCTATTTGAAAGTGTCAGATCTGGGCAGCCAAATTGAGCCGAATCGCCATCAATGTGATCGCCCCCTCCTTTCTCATCTCTCAAGCAGCCTGGAACAAGGCTTTCAGCTCCTTCGCTCCTTTTATAAATCTCTGCCTGCGCTCACTTAGACACACGACTTCTGCCATTCGAGATCGCGGCCTTAAAAAGTCGCCCACCTCGTCGACCGCCTAGCAGAATCTCTGAGCCGTTGTAGCGCACGCGGCAAAGCAACGCCTGAAAGTAATACGTCAGTTTTCATTTTTTACCTTCCTAATCGAAAAATCATTACACTTCTATATTGCTAAACCGTTTAGTAAAGTCAAGGGCATCAATAAAACGTAGGCGTCCTTTTTGCTCATGGAATCTCTCTATGCCAGCAACTACAATAGACAAAGTCCCATCGAGCCTTTAGGCATTGTTAGAACTATGGCGAAATCGTATAAGGGTTTAAGCGCGTGCTAAAAATTCTCGATCAAGATGCAACCTATACGTTTCGTTCGTACTTCGAGCTACCTAATGATACCGACGAGATATTAGCTGAGTTTGGCTATAGCTATGCTCAATCGCGGTTGAAGCTACCGAAGGCGGACAAGCCGCTCAGTGGACTTGATCTGCTTAAAACGCAAATTGAGGAGACCTTGCCTCACGTGCAGCTTACGAGTGAAAGTGCAAAGCGCGAAGTCCTCGTCGCGCCTATTTTGACCCGAGTTGCCATCTTTAGCGATCAAGTGTTGCGATTTGAATATCCGTTGAAAGTGAACAATTGGCTGCAAGGAAGTTTGGATTATCTGATTCGCGCTCAGCATCAGGTGGTGGTAGTGGAAGCAAAACGCGATGATCTCACCCGTGGGTTCACTCAGCTAGCCGTTCAAATGATCGCCCTAGCGATGATAGAAGGTGCCCCCAATAAAATTTACGGCGCTGTCACGATGGGCAGCTTTTGGATATTTGGCACGCTTGATAGCCAAACCCAACACATCACGCAAGACATCAGTGGATATCAGGTGCCTGACGACATCGAAGATTTAATTAGAATATTGGTAGGCATCTTAGAGAGTTAGCCCGGACGTTTAAGCTTTTTCGTGACCTTATGAAGCCGAAGCCGTAGCCATACGACAGGGGAAGATGCGAAACTGGCGATGCTGGATACTAAATAAGGACGCACGATGCTCGTATCGCTGCTGTTGTATTGGTTTCTGGCATTGGTCGAATTTTAACGCTGAACCAAAAAGATTTCTTAGGTATTCCTGGTATTACAGTTATGCATCCACGAGAGATTCTTGATGGAGCTATCGAACTCGAATAAGTGCTGCTCGACAAAATTGTTGTAGGCTCTCTAGAAAGCTAGGCTTTTAAAGTTTCGAGTAGGGCGTATACGGCTGGGGGCTGTAGCGCGTCGGCTAGGATGGCGACGCCGATGGGTCGGTATAGCGGCTCTGGTAAAGAATAGACTTGCACAGTGTCGGGGATGGGCTCGGCGGCTAGGCGGGGCAAAATAGTGCCGCCTAAGCCCTGGGCAACCAGATTTACGGTAGCGGCGTCGGTTTCTACTTCATTAACAACGTTTAGCCAGTAGCCCAAACGATTGATGTGCTCGTACACAGGTCGCATCATCACATAATCAACCGGGGGCATAATCAGCGGCTGCTTGACGAGTTGCCCCCAGCTCAGGGTGTCCCCTTCAAGCTTGGTATCGGGTGGCAACAACACAATAAATTCGTCTTGCAGCAGCTCCCAGGCGGTGATGCCTTTGGCGGCGGGCAAGGTAATTAGGCCAATGTCGGCGCGGCCTTCTTGGAGGGCCTGCTCGACTTGATGGTCGTCGTCATGTTCGGTGATGTTGATGGTGATGCCAGGGAAGCGCTCGGATAGCTGCTTCATGCCCTTTGGTAAGATGTGGGTGGCAATGCTGCGGAAGGTGGCGACGCGGACTTTGCCTTTTTCGGTGCCTTTGGCGATCGCAGCCTCTTTCAAAATAGCTTCTGTACTGCCAACAATCGTACTAGCATGGGCTAAGATCCGCTCGCCTGCGGGCGTCAACCTCGCGCCATGCCGCCCGCGTGAGAACAGTACGATGCCCAAGTAATCTTCTAGGGAGGCGATCGCATGACTGACCGCCGACTGCGAAATCCCTAAGTTCAGCGCCGCCTCACCAAAGCTTTGCCATTCCGCGACAGCGACCATGATTTGAAGCTGCGAGAGCTTAATACGATTTTGAGCGGTATCTTTCACAGCGTCCCCAACGATAGCGAGACTAACAATGGTAGCGCAATCAAGTGGGTAGATTCGCCAGCCGTTTGTAAGCGAGCGCAAGCGCCTCGTTGTCACCGACATTTCCAGGAAAGAGCACAACCGGCAGGGTGGGAAACTGAGGATGATCGGCTTCGGTGGTGACGACCGAAACACCAGCGATGACCTGGCCCAGCAGCCGGGCGGAAGTCAGCGCTAACCCTTTGCTGAGGGTATCGTTTGAGGTAATACCGCCTTTACTAATTAAAAAGCCGATATCGGTAGGGAGCCCTTTGACAACATCCATCAGCAGGGTTGAAACGGCTTCGCCAAATGCCAGACGGGCATCGGTATCGGCAAAGGTGAGTTCCTCTCGGCTGGTATAAACAGCGGGCGTTTTCCCTTCTGCGTTAATCTGTTGCACTTGCGAGAGAACTTCTGTCAAAATCTTGTCGTGGCTGGTATCGGGATTCTCTTTTATACGGCTAACGTCAATTTCTATGCCTACAATATTGGGCGCTTGCAAAAGTTGTTGAAGCTGTTGGGTGGTCTTTTTGACATGAGAGCCAATCACAATTGCGCCAGCCGAGGAGCGGGCAGCGCGGCCCATTGCTTCGGGGGAAGTGGGCTGAGGGGGAAGATCGGCTAGGGCAGTGAGAAGACTGGCGGCGCTGCGAAAGAGAAACTTTTTGCCCTGGGCGGCGGCAGCGCTTAAATCGCTGGCAAACTGGTCGAGGTCACTTTGTTGTTCGCCATCGACGGCGACGCATTGATTGCCTTCTAACTTTAAAAGTTGATCGCGCGTGCCCCGGCGAATATCAGCTAGGGTAAAACGAACCACCTCGCTGGCGGGAATTTTACCCTTGGTTTTTTCTTCAACATAGTCGGGCAGGTAGCTAGTGCTGTAGCCAAAGACAGAATCTTTGGCAAATTCGGTGTCGTGGGTAGGCGTTCGCTGACCGCCCGCTTCGATATAGTGAGTGCTATCGACGGTGACTCTGCCCGCTTCAAAGAACTGGGGGGTGAGAAAGTGAGCATCGAAGGGGCCGAGGTGCTGGGCGATCGCATCCGTCTCAATCGGGTAATGTCCGCGCAGGGTCGAATCGGAACGGCTGACCAGCAAAAAATTAGTGACGTTGGTTTGGGCTAGGGCGCGTTTGAGATTGTCTGAAACTTCGGCGGTGACGGCGGCGGCGGCTGGGGGCGTGAGCGATCGCGTATTCGTCAGCACAAAGAAAATTGGCGAGGCATCCTCTAGCCCCAGCACCAGGGTTGGCACATCCCATTGCAGCAGCAGCAAACAGCTATGCACCGTTTGGGAACCGGTGGGATCGTCATCCAGCACAATAATCTTAGGCTGGCCAGCAGAATAAGCCATCTTACAAACCCCAATGTCACTTTTGTAACGCTACCAAATATTAGGCTGCCTGTTCAACTCTATGCTGTCTGGGGATCGGGAGGCGGGAGGCAGGAGGCAGGGGCTAATGACTTTATGGCTTTGGGCTCTGGGCTGCTGAAGAGAGTAGCCAGCTAATGAGGGCTTGCCAGTGGGGCGATCGCATCAACCCCGCCAGATCGATCGGCTGACCGGCGTCGTCAGCAAAGCTCGTAAAGCTTTCTGTCCAATGAACCAGCGTCTCTACCGGCAAATAGGGTGAGTAGGGCCAAGCTCGCTTGAGGTACTGGGCCATCTGTGGCAAATAGCCTGTGTGCTGCAAATACCAGGCCGCCCATACTAAAGTGTGATAGCGCACTGATTTTTCTAGTAGGCAAGCAGTCTGTGGCAGGTCGGGTTGCCCAAAAAATTTATCTAGAAACTTGGCAAGGTCTCTTGCCTGTACGAGTCCGTTACCCATCGCGCTGTGCGATCGCTGCCGGTAGCTAACCGCCACTTCAGGCAGCCAGGCTGCCGTACAGCCTTTAGCCGCCAGTCGCGTGACTAGCTCCACATCTTCTGCGGCCTGAAACGCCGGGTCAAAGCCGCCCACTCGCACCAGCCAATCTTTGCGAATCATCAGGGCGCTTGGCAGTACCGGCTTGAACCGCAGCCAATTGGCCAGCGACAGCTCAGGAATCGTTTGCCATGGCTCCACAGCCGCCAGTAGCTGCCCCGACTCATCCACCCGCTGCCAGCCGCTCTGAACCATTCCCAAACCAGCATCTGCGGCAAATAGCGCCGCCTGCCGAGCCAGCTTGTGCGGCAAATACCAATCGTCAGCATCTAAAAAAGCAATCAGCTCGCCTTTGGCCAGTCGAATGCCGTGGTTGCGGGCCGAACAAACACCCAGATTAGGCTGATATACGTAATGCAAATGCGGTGAAGCGATCGCTTTAATTATCTCATGCGTGCTATCCGTAGAGCCGTCATCAATCACAATGACTTCTAATGCCGCTTGTGTAAGTGCGCTCTCAATCGCTTCAGCAATATACTGCTGGCAATTATACGCAGGGATGATAACGCTAACCGTTGGCACAGAGAGTTCGAGCGCAGTGTTCGGGCGCTAGGAAGATGGGCAAAGAAACAGATTTCTTAGCTATAGATATTAGCTATAAATAATAGACGAGGCGGGCGCACTTTCTATATCTGTTGAGTGGCAGTCGAGTAAAACCTGAAATACGGTACCTGCTGATACTGAATAAACAGGCTAAAAAGCGTTATTTCAACTATTGCGTTATCTCAATAGATTGCATTTGCCTATAGTGACGTTTTAAGCGTTGTTGAAGCTGGATAGTGTTGAAGCTAAGTATTGTTCAAGTTAGTTGTTGCAAAAGGCACCAGCAAAACCGCGCAAGCCTGTGAAACTACTAGCTACTGGCTAGTTTTACTACACAAGAATGCATTAAATTTGCTTCTTTGCCTTATCTTCATATAACTAAGCGAAAGATCAAGCTAACATCAAGTCGTCCAAAGGAAATTTCAGGCAATGCTTTGAGACCTTTAAAGCAATTTGGTCTCCCAGGGCAGACGACCGCTTTAAAGTCTCTACTTTTTCGTTTTTGATTGCTTCGTAAACGTGATTTTTTACAGGAGATCTACTACATATGTCGGTTTTAATAGGCAACAATGATTTAGGCGATCGCATCATTGCAAGCGATGAGTCGGACTCTATTTTTGGACTGGGCGGCAACGATACCATTGAGGCGGGCGGCGGTGACGATGTTGTTTTTGGGGGTGATGGCAACGACATCATCAGCGGTGATCCTGGCGACGATGTTTTGAAAGGTGAAGGCGGCAACGACGTTATCATCGGTGGGGCAGGAGACGATCAGCTTTTCGGTGGAGCGGGCGCAGATACGCTCACGGGCGGTGCCGATAGCGACCTCTTCATATTTGATTTTGCTGACGCGGGTCTGGTCGATGAAGTCACCGACTTTACCTCGGGTGAAGACAAAATCTTGATTCAAGGGGCGGGCTCTCAGTCTACGGTAGAATACGACCCGCAAACCGGCATTTTGTCGGTCAATGGTCAAGCCTTTATTAAGCTAGACATTGGGCTGTCAATTAGTGACGATGACTACTTCATTACGTAGATAGTTTGGAGCCATCGGTTTATAAGCTTTAAGGGCTTTCTCGACTTCTAACGGTTGAGAGAGTCCAGTTTTTACTGTCTTTTACCCATTGCCGAGGCGGTTATGATAGCCAGTGCCCTTGGGCAGCCATTAGAGCGCACCGCTGTCACTCACCACGATCTCAACCATTGCGTTGCCCGTGGCGAGTGGGAACAGGTGCTTCGCCTTTGCCAAAATCTATTGTTGTCAGGGCTATCGTCATCAGAGAGCAACAGCATAGATGTCTACAAAAATATCTATACTTTGATGGGGAAAGCCTTTGTTCATCAAGGAGATGATGACGCTGCAATTTCGGCTTATTTGAAGGGGATAAACTTGTGTTTAGAACAGCCCCAAAGTCACTATGCGCTGGGCTTTTTGTATTCTAGAAAACAAAGAGATGCTCGGGCGATTTGTCATTATCAATGGGCGTTGCGCCTGCGGCCTGACTGGTCAAAGGCAGCGTTTAATTTGGGTCGGTTGTTCTACCGGGTGGGTTGTCATGACCAGGCGCTTGCCACTTATCAATCTATCTTAGAGCGCGATCCCACCTATCTAAAGGCGCATCTCGCACTGGGCCGATTGCACGAGCAAAAAGGAGACTTCAGGCTAGCCATTAGACAGTATCGCCGGGCTGCTTTTGTGTCCGATTGTTCAAAACCTACCCTTTCACAACCTACCCTTTCACAATCTACCCTTTCACAATCTACCCTTTTACAAAGCGATGCTCGCTTATCAAAACAACGTCATCGCGTCACGGCCTATCGCTGTTTGGGATCGGCCCTAGAACAGATGGAACAACCAGTGGCGGCGGCGGAGATTTATAGTCAGGCGATCGCACTGCAACCAGGCGACGCCGCGCTGCATACCCAGCTAGGCCAGTCAAA
This sequence comes from Phormidesmis sp., assembly GCA_049791095.1. GTDB lineage: Bacteria > Cyanobacteriota > Cyanobacteriia > Phormidesmidales > Phormidesmidaceae > Phormidesmis. The sequence goes on along the minus strand of JBAQZP010000011.1, from coordinate 42,239 downwards.
GCTAGCGCAAGGGGACGTATCGCAGGCAATGGCCGCTTATCAACAGGCGCTAACGCTAGATCCAACATTGGCTATAGCCCATCACGGCTTGGGGCGGCTCTGGCGAAACCACCAAGATCTCGACCGGGCACTGAGTCATTTTCAACAGGCCATTCAGCAAGCCCCCCACAACAACGCGGCGCTAAGCGACTGTGCTCGCACGCTGAGCGCGCAGGGGCAATGGCGAGATTTATTTGACTGTTTTAGGCTGGCGATTAGCCATCAGCCCGAGTTTGTAGCAGCCTATTGCGATCGCACAATTCATCTGTGCGACGAAGATTTGTTGTTTCGCTTACAGCGCGCCTGTGGCCGGTTTTTGATGGGGTTGCGATATGCAGATGCTGAAATCGCTTACAGCATACTCTGCGAGCGACTGGGTCAGCTATACCAGTACCTGGGCGAGCTTTCGGTGGCCTGTGATGCCCCTACCCAGGCAGAGAAGTTTTATCAGCTCGCCCTGACGCTGATGCCAAATGCCCTAGAGATTTATGGTCGTTTAGGAGATTGTTTAATCGGCCAGGGGCGGCAGGCGGCGGCGATCGCCATCTACCAGGCAGGTCTGTTGCAATTGCAAGCGGCGCAAGTGGCGCAATCAGAAACTGAATTAAATAGTAGAGAGGAATTGCGATCGCAACTGCAAAACCAGCTTCAAAAAACCCTGGCGCTACGCGCTGTTTCCAGGCGCACCCCATCGTGCGCTGACATAAAAACCGACATTAAAGGCGTCTATCGCTACACCCAAGACTGGCAAGCCGCTTATGGTTTAGCCGACAAAAGAGAGAATGCCGAGGCGGCGGTGGCGACCTCCACCCTCACGCCGCCCAATGCTCAGTGTGGGGGCGTGACCTGTCAACATTGTATGAGCGGTCTGATTCGTCGATTTTCACCCACGCAGGTCAGCAAGCGTTCCTTTCGCTGCAACCCGGCTCCTATGGCTGAAGGCTTCCCTACTTTCACAGCCACGATTCCGCACGGGCGGGCCTGGATAGCACCCAAAAAGAACGCCTGGGCCGTTTGTAATGAAATTGCTGTCTTTACGCCCGATCATTTTTTGCTGGGTGATCTATCCCGCTGCTATCCCTGGTATTTGCCCGGCTGTCAGCGGCATGACGCGGCCAACCATACTATTTTTCAGCGGACTACGCCCCTACCCGCGCCGCAGTCGCTGTCAGGCCGGGTCGCCATTCTCTCTGGGCTGTCGGGCCATATTTACTACCACTGGCTATTTGACGTGCTGCCCCGCCTCCCCATTTTGCAACAGGATTTGCAGCAGCGAGGACTGAGCTTGAGCGACATTGACTTTTTTGTAGTGAATAATTTTGAAAAAGCCTATCAGATAGAGACCTTGAGAGCGCTAGGTATTCCTGACGAGAAAGTGGTGGCTAGCGATCGCATCCCTCACATCCAAGCTGACGAGCTGATCGTCCCCAGCTTTGCAGGCGATTTCGACTGGGTACCGCCCAGCAGCATTGACTTTCTCAGACGCACTTTCCTGCAAAGCGATCGAGCCTTTGAAGAACAGATTTCTGAACAGCTCCCCAAAAAGCTATACATTAGCCGGGCTAACGCCAAGTATCGCCACATCTTGAATGAATCAGCGGTGATTGAGAGACTAAAGCCATTTGGCTTTTCTTCAGTCCTATTAGAAACGCTAACAGTAGCCCAGCAGGCCCGGCTGTTTGCGAATGCTGAAGTAATCGTTTCGCCTCACGGTTCAGGGCTGGCAAACCTGACATTTTGCAGTCCTAACACGACCGTTATTGAATGCTTTTCGCCCCATTATCTGCGCACCGACTACTGGATGATTAGCCAGTACTTGCAGCTAAAGCACTACTATTTAGTCGGCGAAAGTATTGCCTGCGGCCCGCTGCGACAGCTCATGTATCCCAGCGCCCTCACCGAAGACTTTTCAGTCGATATCGCCGCCCTCCGCGCCCTGCTACGAACCGCCCACGTCATCGACTAACCGGTTCTGGCTTCGACTTCGCTCAGCCATCGCTGCTCCCCATCCCCCATCCCCCAGCATTGCCATGATGAAGCAATACCTAAACGAAGCCCTCGCCACCTGCGAAACCCTACTTCGCCCCCAGCAGTCCGAACAACCCCAGCAACCAGAACAACCCTGGACAGAAGCCTGCCACACCGTCGGCAACATTCTCACCAGCATGGGCTTTATCGAAGAAGCCTATCCCTGGCGCTCTATGGCTTTTGACCTGGTGCCCAACAGCGCCAAGTTTTATGCAGAATCGGGGCGGGTTTGCAGTCAGTGCGAAGACTGGGATCGGGCCATCTATTTTTGTCAGCGCACGCTTGAGTACGAGCCAGACAGTGCGGCGGCTCATCGCCGTCTGGCAAAGGTCTATGCTCGACTGGGCGATCGCACAGCCGAAAGCCAAACGCTGTACAGCCTTTTGAGCCGCTGCCCCGACAAGGCCGACGCTGCTGGTCACCATCAGCTCGGCCAAGTGCTGCGGGCGCTGAATCAATCGCAGGCGGCAATCGATTGCTATCAAAGGGCGATCGCGCAAGATGCCAGCTACGCAGCGGCGTACTATGCGCTCGGCGATGTGTGGTCACAGCAGGGCCAGCAGGCGCAGACGGTTGAGCTGTTTGAGCGGCTGGTGGCGCAGTTGCCTGAGGAGGCGATCGCGCAATACCGGCTAGGCCGAGCCTACCGCCAAACCCAGCAAACCGACCGGGCGCTAGCCGCCTTTCGCCGGGCGTTAGACCTAGATAACCGTCTGCATTGGGCCTATATGGGGCTGCTCAATACCCTGATGCAGCAGCGCCAGTGGGATCAAGTGATTGCAGCTTGTCAGCAGATGGTTGAAACGGTTGAAGAATTTCCATTTGCCTATTGCTTTATGGGGAATGCGCTGGCGAAAAAAGGAGCGCTAAAGCAGGCCGCTCGCAGTCATCAGCGCTCGTTTGCCCTGAGAGGATGGCCGCAGCCCACCGAGCGAGACGATCGCTTTGGCTATACCTGGTTCAGTGAAAATATACCTGTGTGGGAGCAACAACTGGCGGCTTTGAACCAGTCGCCTGGGGGGCGATCGCCCATTCACGCCCTGGCGGTGGGCACTCAAGACGGCAGCGGCTTACTGTGGCTGATGGATACCGTTTTGAACCAGCCCGAAGACCGGCTTACCTGCATAGGCGAGGGCATGAGCGAACCGCTTCAGCGATCGCTTGCGCAGCGGCCTTATGGCAATCGGCTGATGTTGAAAACCGAGGCGATCGCGCCCCAGCTCGCCGCACTGCCCCAGAATGCGTTCGACCTGGCTTACATTCAAAGCGATTGCAAGCAAGCCGACTATCTTCAGTCGGTATCGGCTCAAATTTGGACGGCGCTCAAAATGTCGGGACTGATGTTCTTTAAAGACTATCATTGGCGTCATCTTGATCCAAGTCAGTCTGCTCAAGTGGGTATCGACGCTTTTATCGCCTCTGTGTCCGACTGCGCCCAAGTGTTGTGTCGGTCTCATCAGGTCATTTTAAAGAAAGGGAGATAAGCACCATGCCCATGGAGGCCCTCAAAAAATCGATTGAATCAGCGCTGCATCAGGCCCAGCTAGACTGCCAGGTGGGTGATTGGGCAGCGGTAGTGACGGCCTGTGAAGCGGCGATCGCCCAGTGCCGCCAGTGCCTGTCCAATCAGACTAGCGACGCCCAGCCCGGCCCTAATCAGGCCGCTGCCGCTCTACACCAGGCCAAAGGTGATTTGTTCAAAAGCCAGGGTGAACTGTCGGCTGCGATCGCGTCGTACGAACGGGCGTTAGCACTGAGCCCCAAAGTAGCGTCAGATCTAACGGTTCCAGAGCGATCTGATCTGCAAACAGCGCTCGGCGAGATCTATTGTCAGCAGGCCCAGTCGCTACAGCAATCGGGTCATGCCCTAGCCGCAACCCAAGCTTATCTCAAAGCCTTACGCCACCAGCCGCGCTTGTTTACCGCCTACAGTCGGCTGCGCTACAACCTGATGCGCTACGACATCCCTCGGGGCGATCCGCTGCTAAAAGAGGTGGTTGGAACTTGCCAAACGATTTTGGCGCAGCATCCAGATATCTCGCCCGCTCGCCTGACGTTAGGCTATGCCTTCACCCGGCTAGGAATGCTGTCAGCAGCAATTGACTGCTATCGAGCGCTAAGCGATCTTACCCAGCGCTCTCGGCGTCTAGATCGGCAGCATCTAGATCCGCAGCGTTTGGAATCGGCGGCAGCGCGATCGCCCCAACGCCGCGCCCCCGACTTTATAATCATCGGGGCCGAAAAATGCGGCACCACATCGCTACACCAGTACTTACGCCAGCATCCGGCAGTGATCCCACCGATTGAAAAGGAAATTGACTTTTTTGATTTGGAATATAGCTGCGGTTTAGATTGGTATTTAGCCCATTTTCCGGCTAGCGCATCGTCAGCAGATGCCTTACAGACTGCATCATCACAGACTGCCTGGATCACAGGTGAAACCTCTGCCAACTATCTGTACAGCGACGTTGCCCCAGCGCGAGTGTTCAAGCATTTCCCGACTATCAAGCTCGCCGTTATTTTGCGCAACCCAATCGATAGAACCCTTTCCAGATACAGCATGATGGTGCGTAACGGCGCAGAAAAGCGCAGTCTAAAAACCGCGATTACCGCAGAAATCACGCAAATTCAGCAGGCGATCACCGGTGAGGATATTCCCTGGCCCATCCTCAACCGCTGCCGCCATGTAGGCAATAGCCTTTACTATCACCATCTAAAACGCTGGCTAGCGCTATTTTCGCCCGCCCAGCTTTTAGTCCTCAAAAGCGAAGATTTGTTTGCCCGGCCACAGCAAACCCTACAGCAGTTTTGCCATCAGCTTGGCCTCACCGCCGACCTTCCTGAACAATCCTATCCCCAGCACAATGCCGGAAAATACCCATCGGCTGACGCCGACATTCGCCAACAGCTTGCCGACTTTTTTGCCCCTCACAACCGCCAGCTAGAAACCCTCCTCGGCCAGTCATTCAACTGGAATATCCCCACCAGCCCCACAGACACCGCGCCATGACCCTCCCCATCCCCCCTATCCCCCCCACCAAACCCGCCCTCAGCGACATGGGCAGTGCCTTCGGCTACCAAAAAAGAGACATTGAAATTATCGACTACCACGTCTGGAAGCTATGGACACCTCAAGTTGGCTTTTGCCTGCGTGGGCCTCGCCCCAACAGCCTCAAAGCCGGAGAATATTGCACCTCCATCGGTGCAGCCTATACATTTGGCCGATTTGCACCGCAGCCTTACCCCTATTTACTCGGTCAGATGTTGAACATGGCATCGCTAAATTTAGGATTTTCGGGCGTGGGGCCGTCTTTTTTTAATCAGGCGCGTAACGGCGCGTTAATTGAGCTGATCAATCGCTCTAAATTTGTTACGGTGTCGCTGCTGTCTGGCCGCTCTCAAACGAATTCCCGATTTACGACGGCTGCTTATTCTCAAGAGCAGTACATTTTAGAAAGTGGTAAGGTGGTGCCTGCCGACTATGCCTATCAGCAGCTATTGGAAAGTTGCGATCGCCCCGCAGTCATGGCCCTTGTACAAGAAACCAGATCGCGCTACCTGAGCGAATTTATTCAGCTCTTAGAGAAAATAACGGTGCCTAAAATCCTGCTGTGGTTTTCTAAGCGATCGCCCGATTATGAAGAATCTTGTGATAGTTTGTTTAAGTTGTTTGGTGGCTTTCCTCATTTGGTAAACCGACCGATGGTAAATAGGTTGCAATCATACTGCGACGCCTACGTAGAGCATGTCGATACGACGGGGTTACCTCAGCCGCTGATCAGTCGGCGAACCCAAGCGCCGGTTTCGATTGAGCGATCGCGCGACTACCAAAAAGGCAAAATCCAGCTCACGCCTTCTCGCCTTAGCCACAACAACTATTATCCTTCTCCTGAAATGCACTTGGCCGTCACTCGTAAACTAATCTCAGTATGCAAAGAACTTTAACAACAACTTTTATACAGCTTGTTCTGGGTACAAACAGGTAGTTTGTTTAACAGGTTCCTCGTCATGCAGTCAGGCTCTACTGAATCGCTGTTCTAAACTAAATTTGAGTCGCTAGGCTTAGGGGTGCAGATGCATTTTTCGAGTGGTATCAGTCTTAATCTAAGCGCAGTTAAACCCTTGCCGCCATTAAAAGCGTTAAAGGCATCAGCGGAGCCACCCGAGCCGCTGGCCGATGTTGTTGCCATTTATTTACAACAGGCAGAGTCCTACTGCAATGAGGCTCAGTGGGAAAAAGCCACGGGAGCCTGTAAAAAGGCGTTGCGGCTCGCACCCAAAACGGCCCAAGCTTATAAGCTGCTGGGCAACATTTTGCAGCGTCAGGGCAAGCTAACCGATGCCATGGGATTTTATGCAAAGGCGTTAACCCTACAGCCCAACGCTGCCGAAATATATAGTAATTTGGGCAGTCTGTATGCGCGCAAGCAGGTGTGGGACAGCGCGATCGCCTATTACCAAAAGGCCATCGAAAAAGATCCTGGCTTTGCGATCGCCTATGCAAACCTGGCCAAAGTATGGAAGCAGCTAGGCCATACCGACAAAGAAACCGACTGTTTACAAACCGCCCTGAAGCTACAGCCAGAGATGGGCACGGCCCAAAGCCACTATCGAGTCGGACAGGCTTTAGAGGCCGCTGATCAGCCGGAAGCCGCCGTTGCTTTTTACCGGCAGGCCATTCAGCGAGAAGCCAATTTTTTGCCTGCCTATCAGCGTCTGGCTGATCTGTTAGAAGATCAGGGCGACTGGCAAGCAGCGGTGACCTGCTACCGGCAGGTGGTAACGCTATCGGCTGAGAAAAATACTGTGCGATCGGCATCACTGGCTAAGGAGGCAGTCCAGGGACAGGCTAGCGCCCCGATAAACGTTTCTAAGCGCGACCAGCATCTGGTTCATAAGCTGCTTCAAGCGTCTTCTCAAAAGCAAGTGCTGCGGCCTCCTATCGCCACGTCAGCGGCTCCTCAGGCTCCTCAGGCTGCACCTTCTCCAACCCAACTCTCTGCGGCCCAGCTCGGCCAGCGTTACGCCAAGGCCAAAGACTGGCCTCGCGCGATTCAACATCTCCAACAAGCCATTCAGCAAAATCCGCAGTCGGCGGCGCTCTACCGGCAGATTGCCGCAACGCTGGCTCGCAATCATCAGCCGCAGCAGGCCGCGATCGCCTGGTACCGGGCCTTTACGCTAGAGCCCGATTGGCCCAATGCCAAACAGTGCTTGCAGGTGGGTGATGCGCTGTTTGAGCAAGGTAAGCTGGAGGCCGCGATTCACTGCTACCGGCAGGCGATTCGCCGACAGCCCAGCTTGGCAGCGGCCTATCAACAGTTAGCGAAACTACTGCGATCGCAGGGTAGCCCGGACGCGGCAGCGGCGGTTTTGCGGCGGTTAGCCACGATTAAATCGGCCCAGGGCACCGAAGCCGAGGCCGGGGCGATCGCGAATGAGCCGCAGCAGCGAGCATTGGCTGTCCACAAGCAGGGCGAGGCCCACCAGGAAAAAGGGCAGTGGAAAAAAGCGATCGCCGCCTACAGCCAGGCCATTCAACTAAACGCAAACTTTTCCTGGTCGCATCATCGCCTCGGCGACTGTTACAAAAAAACGGGTGACTGGCAGGCGGCGGCGGCAGCCTATCGTAAAGCGCTGAAGCTGAATCCCGATTTTGTTTGGTCTTACTATAGTTTGGCGGAGGTGGCCGAAAAGCTAGCAGCCTGGCCGACGGCGGCTCAACATTACCGCCAGGTGCTGACCTTAGAGCCCGAGAATGCCCAGGCCGGGCCGCGACTGGTGGCGGTGCTGCGGCAGCTACTGGTAGAGGAGCCGCGCAATATTGCCTATTACCAGGAGCTGGCGGAGCAACTGGTGAGCCAAGCGGATTTGGATGAGGCGATCGCCACCTACCAGATGGCCTTGCAAATTCGCCCGGACGAGTCTGCCATGGCCCTGGCCCTGGCCAAACTCATCGCCCAGCAAGATCCGCAGCGGGCACATGCGCTGATAGATCGCGCCCTTTCTAACACAGTCACAAATCGAGATATTCAATCACCCGAGGAGCTGGGCGCACATGAAACGGCAGCGGCGCTACTGACGCCGACGCGATTGTTCGACGCTCGCTACTACCGGGCAACTAACCCGGATCTTGACATTGTCGATGACCAGGCGCTACTGCGGCATTATCTCAGCTCGGGCAGCGCTGCCGGACGCAACCCAAATCCCCTATTCGACGAGCAGTTTTACCGCGATCGCCATCCCGAAATTGCCAAAACGGGGGCCAATCCGCTGGCCCACTTCCATCGCTTTGGCCACCAGGCGGGCCACGATCCGCACCCCTTTTTCAAGACGGCTTTTTATCAGGACGCTCACCCCGACGTCGCCGCCGCTGGCATCAACCCGCTAGAGCACTATCTCGCCTATGGAGCCAAAGAAGGGCGGGTGGCTTTTTCTGCCGAGCAGTTTTCACACATTATCGATCGACCCACGCCGCCGGATGCCGACTATTTGGCTCCGCTCAGGGTTGCTGAAGGCGCGGCTGAAGGGGCTGAAAACACAATGCCTACGCAACAGCGACTGGGGATTTACTGTAATTCGCTGGGCAATTACTTTATTACCGAAATTGCCGATTTTATCGCAGCGGCCTTCAGCCAGGCGGGGCATCAGGTAATGCGGCTCAGCGAAAACGATCCGCCGCCCGACAATCTCGATGGCCACTGGGTAATTGCCCCTCACGAGTTTTTCTATCTGGGCGATGGCCCGCAGTGGGCGCAGCGCCAGCAGTGGCTATCTCAAGCGATAATTGTCAATGTCGAGCAGCCGCAAACGACCTGGTTTTCTAAGGCGTTTCACTTTTTACGCCATACCAAAATCATTTTTGACATCAACGTTAAATCTGCGGCGATTATGCAGGCGTTAAAGCTGCCTGCCTACTGGCTACCGCTGGGCTATTTGCCGCAATATGCCAAGGCGATCGCCCCCACCCAGCTACCTGACTTGCGCGCGCTAAAAAGCCTATCGCCCCAGGTGGCTCAGCAGCTACCCGAGATGGATGCGCCTTTGGGCGATCGCCCAATCGATCTTCACTTCATTGGCACCTTAAACCCGCGCCGCGAACAGTTTTTTGCGACTAGCGCCCATTGGCTGAGCCAGTACCGCTGTTTTCTGCACATTCCCCCCATGGGCGTACCGCTGATTGAAGGGCAAGATCAGGCTTTGGATACGTCTGCGGTGGTAGGCTTGAGCCGCCGCAGCAAAATTTTGTTGAACGTTCACCGCGATGACTTACCCTACTTTGAATGGCACCGAATCATGTTTCACGGCCTTTGGCAAAGCACGCTAGTGGTCACCGAACCCTGCCACGATATTCCGGGTCTTGTGGCAGGCGAACATTTTATTGAATGCCCACTGGCGGACATGGCCAGTAAAATTGAGTGGCTGTTGAGCGATGCCCAGGGGCAGGCGATCGCCGAGCGGATTCGGCGGGCCGGGCATTTGGCGCTAAAAGAGCGGTTTGATGGGCGGGCGATCGCTGCAAATGCGCTGAGAATTGCTAACCAGGCATTGGCATCAAAAAACTTTCCGAAAAACGTTAGGGAGAAATGAACAATGCTAAAGGCTCATCCCTATCAGTTTGTTTTTTCGCAGGCGGGCCGCGCTACTGAACCCAGCCCGGTCAGCGTTTGCATTAGTTTATACAACTATCAACAACATATTACCGAGACGCTAGAGTCTGTTTATCGGCAAACCCAAGCAGACTTGGATCTAATTATCGTCGAAGACCGCTCAACGGATGACTCTTTGGCGGTTGCGAAAGCTTGGCTCAGCCAGCACGCCCAGCGGTTTAACACCGTTCATTTAGTCCAGCACGAGCAAAATCAGGGGCTCTCTGCGGCTCGCAATACGGCGATTGAGATCAGTGCCACGCTCACCTTATTTATTTTAGATGCTGATAATCTCTTATATCCTCGCTGCATTGAACGGTGTTTAGAGGCGTTAGCAGCCGATCCGCAGGCAGCGATGGCCTATCCGATCATTGAAAAATTTGGAGAAGCGCAAGGGCTGATAGGGAATGTGGTTTGGTGGCGCGATCGCTTCAAGCGCAACAACTGCATTGATGCAATGAGCCTCATTCGCAAACAAGCTTTAACCACCGTAGGAGGATACTCAGAACTCGAAGCCGTCGGTAAACTAGGTTGGGAAGATTACGAACTATGGTGTAAATTTATCGACCAAAACTTGTACGGCGTCCCCGTACCAGAAATTTTGGCGCGTTACCGCACTCACAAAACCTCTATGCTCAATAGCGTCAGCAATCAGCTTGGCAACATCGATCGTCTACACCAGGAAATGATGCAGCTACATCCCTGGCTAGAACTGCCGATAGGTTAGTCTTATGCTCAATTTTACATGAAACAAATTTATATCCATATTGGGCTACACAAAACCGGATCTACCTACATTCAAAAGGTTTTTTCCGAAAATCGCGCCGTCTTACAAGCGTTTGGCATTGACTATCCAAAATTAGGCGCAGAATTTTTGTTTGGCCATCACAACGTCGCCTGGAGCTTGATGCCCGGCCATCCGCTTAAAAACACCAATGACTTTTCTTTGGCGCAGCTATTAAACTATTTGGAAAAAAGTGAACGCGATCGTTTTTTAATCTCTTCCGAAGATTTTGACTTTTTACAACCATCTCAAGTTGCTGAGTTGCGCCATCTGCTAATTGATTACGACGTACAGATTGTGATGTATGTACGCAATCCCGTAAACGCAGTCTATTCTCACTGGCAAGAAGGTATAAAACACGGCGACATCAGACCCTTTAAAGACTATTGTGAGCAAATCTTGGCTCATCCCAGACCGCTAGACTACTGCCGGATTGCGAATACTTGGTCAGATATCTTGGGGCAAGAAGCGATGAGCTTTGTTATCTACGAAAATCTAGTCGCTGACGGCCTAGACATCGCGCTTTATTTTTTGAACAAAGTGCTAGGAATAGCGGTAGAATCTCAGCATTTAATCATGCCTGAAAGAAGAGTCAATCCTTCTAGCAATATGGGTGTGATTGAATTGCTTCGACAGCTCAATGAAATGCAAGTATCACTCGGCAAAAAAGAACAAATAGCTGGTTCTTACATGACCTTTCTAAAAGATTCCTCCGAAGGACAAAGGCTTAGAAAATATTTACAAAATACTTATGCTGAAAGTGCTGATTCTATTGACTTAGCGCCTTTAAAAAAAACTTTTTCTGAGATTTCCGAAAGGTTTCTGATGATACATAAAAAACAAACGAAGAACATTTACAATGAGGAAAATTTATTTATGGACAAAACAGCGAGTAACAGCAACTTAGAAGCGCGGCTAGTTGACTCCAAAGCTTTAGCGGAAAAGATAAACATAAAAAAGCTACATAGTTTGCTTGTCTAAAAGGTTTAGGACTACCCATTATTAAAGCTATGAGTGTAAAAAGCTGTAAAACGAAAGTAAAGCACTATCAAGATCAAGGCCAATGGACTGAAGTCCTACTCATTTCTGAAAAGATTTCAGAGTCAGCGCCGGATGACTGGCAAAATCACGTTTCTATGGGAGATGCGCTGCTTAATTTAGAAAGATGGGCAGCAGCAGCGGCAGCTTACAAAAAAGCACTCAGTATAAAGCAAGATTTTGACTGGGGTTGGCACAATTTGGCAGTAGCCTTTGGAGCCTTGGGAAGATGGGAAGATGCTAACGAATGCTATCAAACACTTGCAAATATAAAGCCAAGTTTCTGGGACGAAAACAGACATATTCCTCTCGTCACGAAACACCATTTAGCATTCTTGAATTGGAAGAGGCACAGTACCGCTGAGGTCAAAGGCTCGACCTCAGCCCCTTTAAAGGAACAAAACTCCACTGGCTATCCGCAGGTCAATATATCCGAGTCCGATATTCGATTAATTGCCTATTACCTACCTCAGTTCCATCCCATTCCTGAAAACGATGAATGGTGGGGGAAAGGATTTACCGAGTGGACTAATGTATCAAAAGCGCAACCGCTTTTTGATGGGCATTATCAGCCGCATTTACCCGCCGACTTAGGCTTTTACGACCTGCGCTTGCCTGAAACCAGAGAAGCGCAAGCCAAGCTAGCCAAAAAATATGGTGTATACGGCTTTTGTTACTACTACTATTGGTTTTCTGGTAAACGGCTATTGGAAAGACCTCTAGATGAAATGTTAGCCAGCGGCAAGCCTGACTTTCCATTTTGCCTATGCTGGGCTAACGAAAATTGGAGTCGCCGATGGGATGGTGCCGAAAACGACATCTTAATGGCCCAAGATCACTCTGCTGACAACGACAAATCTTTTGCCGAGAGTTTACTGCCCTACCTGCGAGACAAGCGCTATATTTGCGTCGAAGATAAACCGCTACTCGTTATCTACCGAGCTAATTTGATTCCCGGTATCTCAGAAGCTATATCACGCTGGCGAAGCGTCTTCAGAGAAAATGGCATCGGGGAAGTTTATCTCTGTGGAGCCTTAACCTTCGGGCAAACGGTTGAGCAAACTGCCGAGATGGGATTTGATGCATCGGTTGAGTTTCCACCGCATGGGGTCAGCGCTAGATTGCTCGATCCGAACCAGCTAGGGGCAAATAACTATCAGGGTAATATCTACGAGTTCGGTGATGTTGTCTCGCATTCGCTAGCCGCTAGTATGCCTGAAAACGAGACAAAGTTTCTCACGGCGATGGCGGGCTGGGATAATACAGCCCGCAAAGGCAAAGCTGGCAATGTCTTCCTCAACTCCAGCCCAGAGACTTACGAATGGTGGCTTCGCGGCCTAATAGAGAAAACAAAACGCAGGTATCGTTCAGACGAAAGAATTGTGTTTATTAATGCCTGGAATGAGTGGGCTGAAGGGACTCATTTAGAACCAGATACAAGATATAAACACCAATACCTGGAGGCAACTAGCAAAGCCCTGTCGGGTAACAATAGTCTCAATTCGCTCGTTAATTTGTTACGTCACCTGCCCATTGAGAGCGCGGAGCACTTAAATGAGCTGTTGGATGAAACGCAGCGTAAGATTGCATCCTTTAATCGCGCTATGGACTCAACCGTTCAGCTAAGTGAACGGCTTACGCATAAATGTGTGACTATTCAGAAGATAGTCAACAGCGCAAATGACTCGGTACTTTCATACATTGAGGCACCGACTGCTCAGCAGACTTATGCTGTAGGGAGCCAAATGATTGTATCTGGATGGGTACTGGGGGAAAATGTTCAAGCATCGACAGTCGAAATGCTTTCTCAAGGCAAGGTGATTAGCACGACTGCTGTCAACTTCTCTCGGCCAGATGTGTTTAAAGCGTATCCGAGTTTTGATCACAAAACGTCTGGTTACTATGTTGTTTACGACATTCGTACAATTAGCCCACACCCATTTGACTTAAAAGCAGTGTTCGCTGATGGCAGCACCTACGAGATCGGGAGTATTCACTTTGACGTAGTTGAAGAATCTATTGCTGTGCCCATGAAAATAAGAAAAGCAGTCAAGTGGGACATAGCCCATCGGCAAGAAATCAGCACGATCTTCGAGCAGATGCGCTCTTTTCCGATAAAGGAGAATTTCTATGAAGCTTTGGAGGAACTGGATTTTATCGTTCAGCATGGTGATCGCACGATCACTCGGTTGAGCAATTTCATTCTATCAGGACAGATTGGAGACTTATTCTAGGGAACGACCGCTAAAAAACGACTGCTAAAAAACGACTATTAGGGAGCTACCGTTATAAGTATGGGCATTTATACTTCAGATAAACCCGTCGTGACCGTTGTAATTCCATACTACCAGCACAAGCTATTCGTAAAAAGCTGCATAGACTCTGTTGCGGCTCAGCGCTATGAGAATATTCAGCTAGTTGTGATTGATGATTGCTCGCCAGACGGCTCTGGCGCATATGTAGAAGAACTCGTCGCTTCGCAAGCATACAAAGATAGGTTTCACGGTGGCGTGATATTTAAGCAACTCCAAGAAAACTCAGGCGCTCACGCAGCGATTAATCATGGCATTGGTCTAGCGTCAGGCGAACTAATCGCAATTATCAACTCGGATGATAGGTATCATCGAGAGCGTCTGCAACGAATGGTTGGAGAAATGCTCAATCAAGAGGCTGAGTTCGCATTCAGTCGGGTAGGCTATATCGATGCAGACAATGCGGAAATTACAGAATCTCACGAAGTAGCAGCCAGCTTTCAAGAAATGCAGGCTAAAATAGCCCAGTTTCCGACGGTAGGCTTTTCATGTTTGCCCTGGAACTCTTCGCTGTCTACGGGAAATTTTGTTTTTTCCAGAAGGCTTTATGATCAAGTCGGTGAGTTTCAAAGCTATCGATACTGCCATGATTGGGACTTTTTGTTGAGAGCTTTAATTTATGTTGAGCCGCTCTATATAGACGAAGCACTTTATTACTATCGGTTTCATGGAAAAAACACTTTTGAAAGCGTGAAGGATCTAGCTGTATTCGAGAGCGCACGTATCTTAAAAAACTACTTCAATATGTCAAAAATCAGACCATGCGAAAACCCGCTGGCACCTTCTGATGTGAATTGGCCTCATTATTTTCGGCTTTTCCTTGGCCTATTCAATCAGAGCAGACTATATGAAGAAGCGCGCTATTTATAGCCATAGCAGTATAAATATCTCTATTAAATTTCTAAGGCAGGTATGACGGACATAGATTTTACGCGGTTTCCTAATTTTTTAATCGTGGGTGCTAACAAAGCAGGCACGACTTCAATTCACAACTATTGTCAGCAGCACCCGCAGGTCTCTATGTCTGCGGTAAAAGAACCGATGTTCTTTACGGCTGCTCGTAGCTGGTCGTATGAAGAGAAAGAGAACAAAGGCGATCCGCAAATAGACTTGCTGGCTCATCCAAAATTTGTGAACTCCCTCAGTGCTTATCAGAGCTTGTTTAACGTGAATAAACAAACTATTGCCAGAGGAGAGAGTTCCACGTCTTACTTAGCAGAGCCCGAAGTCGCAATTCCTAGAATCTGGCAGGCGCAACCAGATATGAAGATTATTGCCTGCCTTAGAAATCCTGTCGAAAGAGCTTTCTCAGCCTATGTGATGTACAGCTCGGCAGATTTAGAGAAAAGAACATTTTCACAGGCGGTAGCAGAAGAGATATCTGGCAAGCTAGAGGGAATCCCTTCTGGGATGCATTATCTGAAGCTGGGGCTTTACTATTTACCCATTAAGCAATACATGGAGACTTTTGGAAGAGACAACGTATTAATCGTATTTTTTGAAAACTTGAAAAATAATTCCGATAGCCTGATGAAGGACATCTATCAGTTTATAGGTGTCGATAGCAGCTTTGAAGTATCTACTGAGAAGCAACTGAACAGCGCCGAAAATTGGTTGAACGGGAAGGAAAAGCCGGAAATGGATGCTTTAACCAGGCGTCAGTGCGAAGCATTTTTTTCAAAAAACATTAAAAAGACAAAGGATCTTCTTTCTCCAATGTTCAATGTAGAAGATATTAGCTGGCTCAATATGTAGCTACTCTGTACAGATTTATTGAACACTATCCATATTGAAATAAGCTTGGTCAGGAGAAAATATTTATATGGCTATCATCTGCAAAGAGCATGATTTATTGTACTTATGTACCGCTAAGACAGGCAGCACATCTGTATCTAGTTTTCTAATTGAACATTTTAAAGGAGAGTGGATTCCGGATGAGAACAGAATGAGTCGATCGGGGTCGCTGATTGACTACAAGCATTCAACCTTGCGTGAGTTAGTAGAGAATAATTTGCTAGATATAAAAGACATTCACAAACTCAATATTTTTTCTACAACGAGGAATCCTTTCTCCTGGGTGCTTTCAAATTATCTGTTCGCTGTAAAGTGTTATAAGCAATATGAGTCTGAGGGGGAAACTGCTCCAGGCTGGATATTGCAGGGGCTGGAAAGATTTAAGAGTATTGCTAGCGTGCCTTTTGAAGATTATGTGATTAATTCCTTTGCAGGAGCACCTTTCAGCGTACATAAACATTACACAACTGGATTCGATACTATCAAGCAAGTAAAGGTGCTGCGTTTGGAAGATTTACAGCTAGATCTTGTTTCTTACTTTTCTGAGATAGGCATAGAATGCGAAAAAGACATTCCCTATCTAAATCCCACTCTCAGTAAGAATTTGAGCTACAGAAATTATTTTACAGACAAGAGTAAAAGCGTTGTAAGCACGTCATTTTCTGAAGATATTGAGAGGTTTGGGTACTGCTTTTGAAGCGTGTTTACATAATAGACTTCGGACAGGTTCAATCGATAGGAGCCAAGCTTAATGGAATCAGCGAATGTTGAAACGGTGGCAGGTTGCTTGAAACGGGCTAAAGAACTCGAAGAGAATGGTCTGGCACAAAAAGCCTCACTGCTTTACGAAAAAGCAACAGAGATAGATGACACCAATGCAGACACCTATAAAGTTAAAGGGGATTTCTATTTTTCGCAACAGGATTACGAGCGTGCCAAAACCAGCTACCAAAAATCTATAGAGAGAGGCAGTTCGCTGCCTTGGATACGTTTTAGATTAGGTCGGATTGCCCAACAGCAAGATAGGCATAATGAAGCAGTTAATTATTTTCAGCAGGCAATCAAGCTTGATCATCAAAATCTAGCTTTTCATCAAGCTTGCGGAGACAGCTACTTCAAGCAGAAAAGGCTGGCGGCGGCGATCGCGGCTTACGAACAGGCAATTGTGCTCGCGCCTAATGCGCCTGAACCCTACCAAAAGCTGGGTGAAGCGCAGTTTTCACAAGCTCGGTTCGATCTGGCCAAGGATAGTTATGAAAAAGCGATCGCACTCGGTAGCCCGGCCCCCTGGGTACGATTTAAGCTGGGCCGAATTGCCCAACAGCAGAACAAACATAGGGAGGCGATTGATCGCTTTACTGAAGCCGTTAGCCTAAATGCTAAAAATGTTTCTTTTCAGATGGCCTATGGGGATAGCTGCTTGAAGCTGAAGTGGGTTGCCGAGGCTATGGCTGCTTACCAGCAGGCGATCGCACTAAACCCCAACCTCGCAATGGCTCATCAATCTTTAGGGGCAACGCAGTTCGCGCAAAAGCAACTACAGGCTGCCAAGCATAGCTACCAAAGGGCCCTGGCATTGGGCAGCAAAGTGCCTGCGGTTCGCTTTAGCCTGGGCCAGATTGCTCAAGAACAGGGTGATTTAGAAAGGGCATATCGTTGGTATGAAGAGGCGATCGCGCTCAATCCTAAAAACGTTCGGTTTCACTATTGTTTAGGCACTCTCCACGCTCAGCGCAGTGAACCAGCGAAAGCCAGAGTCAGCTACACCAAAGCTTTAGATCTAAACCCAAGCTTCCAGCCTGCTCTAGCGGCAATCGATTCACTCGCTTTTATAGGCGGTTCACTAACAGACAGCTTACTGACAAACAGTTCAGTCACGAGCGGGGCTTTCGTCGCCCAGTCTGTAGATTCTTTGCAAGCTATGCCTTCTGCTCGCAAGTCTGCTGAGACAGCACTAGCGCCTTCACAAGCAAAAATCGTTCATAACCCGATTATCAGGTTTTTAAAGCGCCTTTTGAGATCGTTCTCAAGACTTTTAGGCCGGTAGACCAGCCCTACTAATCAGACACATCAGGCGCTTGAAGCTGCGCAATTTCGTCAATATCGAGATCGGTGATCTGAGAAATCTCTGCCGTTGACAGCCGACCTAAAAGAGAGCGGGCGATCGCGATTTTTGCCTTTTTCTCACCCGCCTTTACACCCTCAGCCCGGCCCTCAGCCCGGCCCTCAGCACGGCCCTCAGCACGACTAAACAAGGCAGCATTTCGACTATCGTGAATCACCCTTGCCTGGTCTTCCAAAATGTCCATTTCTGCGCGGGTGAGGCGGCTTTGGCGGGCAACTTCAAAGGCGCTTTGAATGGCAGGCTCTTGCTCCAGGCTAGTAGGGACAGCGGCTAAACGCTCGGCTTCTTTCAGAAAATAAAGCCATTTATCACTCAGCGTTTCTAAATCATCAGCCTGCTTGCTGAATTTTGGCAGCTCCGCAAACACCAGTTCAATGTCGTCGCTGTAATCAGCCAAGTTGTCCTTTTCTTTTAGCCTGTAGCGTGAGATGACCTGGCTGCTGTGCTCAAACATTTCAAAGTCGGTAATCGTCAAGGCAATAACTGGGTTCAGTAGAGCGTAGTCGTCACCGACTTCTAGCTGAGTTGAAAAGGCTTTAGCCGCATTGTAAAGAACTCGTTTTTTGAAGCCGACCACATTCAGCACCTGCATTTCAATAATGACGCTTTTGCCGCCTGCAAGGACTGCTTTTACATCCAGGTACGAGTCTTTGATGCCTTCAATGCGAGGTGCCTGGTAGGGATCGATAATCGTTAGCGACTGAATGACCGGTTCACCTTCATAGAGAATTGCGTTCAAAAAGCTCACTAAAATATCATGGCTCTGCGGCGAACCAAAGATTTTTTTGAAGGCGAAATCGGTTTTGGGATTGATGAATGCAGCCATCGATCGCTGTGCCTGAAAAGCTGATAAGAATACTTCTATACTAAGTGATTGCTAAAAAATGAACCTCAAATATGACTGCGTGACACGGGGGCAGCCGTGGTCATAATGCGGGTGCGGCTTTGAGATTTCCAATGCTGGTAGCGCAGCAGAGGAAGGCAAGATACTCGTTTTGCCAATGCCCAGAAAAATACATAGCTTGCTAACAATCGCTCATAGGCGCTGAATCGAGATTCTCGTAATTTCTCTAGAGCTTGTGAGGGGTCAGTAAGGTTGTTGTTTGAGGCAGAAATATTGGTATCGCTAGCTAGAACAATTGCGTCTTGAAAGCCTTGATGCGCGATCGCAGGATTATGCCCCAAGGCAATAATTTCCGCGCCCGATCGAACATTATGCACACCGCTGGCCTGCTTGCCTGACATGATGACAGCATTCTCATCGTCTTTTCGCATGGGATGACGCCGCCCGTCAGGCACGCCCAAAAATACGAGCGTGCCTCTCACCACGCGATGGCCATAGTGGTGCAGCATATGATCTTGGGGGTTAGCGCTGTGGACATCTAATGAGGCAATGCCGTAGCTGAGCGAGAATAGCTTGCTGACATAGGCTTTTAGCAGTTTATGAACCCAGCGGACATCGCCGATGACCAGCGTGCGATTGCCAGTGCGCGCCAGCAAAGATCTGCCTTGGAAGTATCGCAGTCCTAACGTCCAGAGCCAGGGGCCGAAGATATAGAGGAGAATATCGGCGAGGGTGACTAGTGGCATGAGTGCCAGCAGAGATGTGGGTAGAGAGGCGATCGCAACTATCCAGCGAAAAAGCGTTTGTAGCAATGGTGCGCTCAGCCCGACGGTGATCAGAATGTAAAGGGCATGGATTACCCAGGCAGTAGGCGTTTCGATAATATGTAACGCCCACATTCGGCTGCTGCGAATTAGGGCCTGATGTTCTGGAGAATCAAACGTTTCGCCATTGGTGGTTGCCCCGGTGATAGAAACAACGCTTTGTTTAAGGAAATCATCCTTCATCCGCTCTAGCAGTGCCAGATTAGCAGCGGTCAACGTCATGCCGAACGGGCCTTGACGGGCAGGAAAACGCTGTCGAAGTCTGTTCGCCAAGTACAGCAACAGCTCGGTAAGGGTTGATTGGGCGGCGGCGATGGCTACCGTGATTGGTTCGGCAGTTCGCCTACCGCTGCCGTTGACAAAAATGCGGCGGGTAAAGGTTGATTCTGGGTAGTAGTATTGGGCGATCGCACTGCCCATCAGGCTACAAAGCTCGCCAGTCATAATAAACAGCTCGCCAATTTTCTCTTGGCGGCGCAGTTCTTCAAAGGCGTTGGTGGCCTGCAGCGTGGGAAAGGTTTGTCCTGACTGGCTAATTGCCAACACAATGGAGGTTTTATCGAGGTGAAGCCCGCTAAAGCCATCGTGCAGTTTGCGCAATACCTGATTGGCAGAGAGCGTCTTGATGCTGAGCGCTGGGAAGAGAGTGATCAAGTCTTGGGCAAACTGTTCGCCTAGCCAAAGGCTGCTTTCAACGCCAGTAATCAGCAAGTCCAAAGACTGCTCGTAAGCCACCGAGTCTAGCTTAATGTTGATAGTTGCTCGCTGTTTTTGTTCCCAAATCTTGGCTTTTTTGAGCAGCAGTTCGGCCAGATAGTCTGCGCTTTGACGGTTAAATGACGTCGGATCGCGCCAGGATGAGTCGATATTTTTGAGGACTCTAGGAATGTCTTTAATATCTTGTTCGACCGGATCTTTGGCATTTGTTTTAGGAGGCAGAATGTAGGGGTTGCCCTGCAGCGGAATCCACCGCTGCTCTAGTTCTGAACCGAGCAGTTCGCGGTCTTCTCGCATGGAATAAACCGTGATGCGATCGACGCCGACCCAGGCAATTTCGCCAAATTTTTGATCTAAATCCAAGCGATAAGATCGGGGAATATGTGACAAAACGGCATCGACAGCAGCGGGCTCGGAAGCATAGACCATGTAATTGTCTTGTACATTGAAGCCGGTAGAAATCGGCTGGCCCCAAGAGCTTAAAACTAGACTTTCCTCGCTGAGGGTTGAAGCGGTCACTAAGCCAAAGCTGCCTTCGGCTTTAGACATAAACAGCTTTGTCGCCTGGTATAAGTTGTTATGAAAAAAAGCATAGACAGCGCTTTTGACAAAAGCCGTTTGCTTTGAGGGCGTCCATTGGCTCACCTTGCTGTTTTGGCTGAGCGCCTGTAAAAGATCTTGCTCAAAGCGAACCAGGTGTTTCTTAGATAGCTCTAGCATTGACTTGGCATAGGGCGATAAAAGGGTGCCTTTATGCTTTAGAAAAATTTGCTGGGCGATCGCAGCCCACGCTTGAATCTCTTTTTCAGACGGCGCAGTGTTAGGGGCAGCTTTGTGAGGGGTTTGGCCGCCAAACGCTGCCGTTAGGGAATCGGCGATCGCAAGCTGATAGGCCAACCGCAAAGCGGCGTCCCACATTCCTTGAGTGATGAGTAAATCCATCATCCCCGCAATTTTAGGAGAGTCGCCGAGGGTAGCGTTTGGCGTATGCAGCACTCGTTCGAGCCAGAGACCGATGTGAGCATTTTCGATGGCGCTGCCAAACAGATGCCAGGCATCGAAGTCGCCGTTGTGGGTAATGCGGTGGTTGACAATTTTACGCTCGCTTACCCATTTGCCTTGTTCAACTTGCCAAACATCCGCTGCTCTAGCAGGCATCCACTCATGCCAGTGCGTTTCTAACTTGGCTGGTGGGCTGCTGGTGGCATAGCGATAGTGCCAAACGCCCATGACGGCTTTATCTAAAGGTTTGGCCCCTTTACCGATCGCTTTTCGCCGCATTGGAGAGAATGCGGCTTCTAGAGATTGGGTAAGATTTTGTCGCTTTTGATTGACAATTTTTTCGCCCACAAAAATAACTTGATCGCTGCGATCGCGCGCAAAAGTAACCCCACCCCCGGCCTGCTCACCGCGAATTTCAGTTTCGCCGCCCATCGTATGAAAAATCTCGACAACTCTAGCGGGCAAAAGCTCATTGCCGTCAGCAGGCAAGCGCTGTCCTAAAAAACCGAAATTACCACACATGATTTACTCCATCCCAATCACTAACAGGTTTTTTTGCGCTCAGTTAGTTAGCAGCTAATTGGCAGCTAAGCGTTCTAGGCAATTCTCAATTTTGTTGAGCAGACGAGGAAAATCGATCGGTTTGGTGTCGTAGTCATCACAGCCTGCTGCCAACGCTTTTTCGCGATCGCCCGCCATCGCATGAGCCGTCAGCGCAATCACCGGAATTGAGCAAGTCTGTGCATCTGCCTTAATCTGCTGCGTAGCCTCCCACCCATCCATCACTGGCAAACTGATATCCATTAAAATAACGTCGGGCTGCTGCGATATTGCCTTTGCCACTCCTTCTGCGCCGTCAATGGCAATCACCACCTCATAGCTAGCTCGCTTTAGACGGCGAGAGAGCATATCACTGTTCAAGTCATTATCTTCAACTAGCAAGACTTTGCTCGCTCGGGCGGCGGGTGAAGGAGAGCTTTGGCTACCTGCTTGATTGCCCCTTTGTAACTGCCGAAAGTAATCTGTTTGCTTAATTTCTGCGGCCCGGTGGGCCTGCTTAACCTGCGTCAGGTCGTCTTGCAACGCGGCTAATTTTCTTGTCAGAGCGGCTTCTGCCGACTTCCGCTGCGTAATCTCTTCTACAAACCCTTCATAGCCGACTATTTTTCCGTCACGATCTCGCACTGCCCGAGCGTGCTCTGCTAGCCAAATCGTATCTCCATCGTAGCGATACGCCTGGTACTCAAAGCTGGTTACGCGATCGCGACTTTCCAACAACTGCTTGAACTCGGCATATTTACTGGAGTCAACGTAAATTTGAATAGAAATGTCCGCAATCGCTTTTATGAGCGCTGCGCCAGCAGGATATCCTAAAATCTGCACGAATGCCGAATTGACCCGGCTAAAGCGCCCTTCGGCAGTGGCCCGATAAACACCGAGGGGAGCACTCTCAAAGGAATCTCCGAGATCTTCAGGTTGAATTTGCAGTCGCTTTTGCGCCAGACAATGCATAACCTTAGCCCGCAGCAGACTCAGCGGATACGGCTGGGTTAAATAGTCTGCTGCGCCCAGTGCGATCGCCCCGACAACAGCCTCCATTTCGTCAGACGCAGCCACAATTAAAACAGGAACCGGCTGCCCATTCTGAGGGCACTTGAGCTTTGCTAATACTTCTAAGCCACTGGCTTCTGGCAGATCTATCGCTAGCAAGACTAAATCGTAGGGGGCGGCTGCGATCGCCTGAAATGCTTGCTGAGCGGTAGAAGCAACGCTCACCTGAAGGCTCTGGCTCTCTAACTGACGAGACAGCAACGCGCAGCTATAGGCATTGTTGTCTACCATCAAAACTCGACTGCCTTCCATGTGCAAAGGGAGAGCATTTGCGGGCGCAGCCTGCTGCGAAAAAGCGCTAACCGTTGAAAGCTCTGGTGATTGCTTTGCCGTAGTCTGGCTATCAGCAGGGCGCGTGTGAATCGACTCAACAGACTGTTTCACCAAATTATCTAGACTACTGACCTTGCTCAGTAAATCCTGGGCTGAGGTGTAGATTCTTTCTAGATCTGGAATAAAACTTTCGGGCGCTTCCTCTAGCAATATCTCACAGTAGCCAATAATCGTACTCAGCGGGGTTAGCAACTCCCGTCGCAGCGCCGGCCCCAGCAAATCAATTGCCTGCTGTTGAATTTCGACAAGTGCTGGATTTAAAATCGCTCGAATAAGTTTCAGCAACTGCTTTCCAGAGGTCAGCAGCTTCTGTAAATCGCCGTGCAGGTTGTTGGGTATTTCTAGATCTTGTTGCTTGTCTAAAGCTTCACCTAAAGCCTCTAAAAGCAAATCGCTATAGCCAATAATGCTGTAAATAGGTGGCTCGAATTCCTGGCGCAGATGAGTTCGCAAGCGTCGCTGCGTATGATAATTGTCAGGCGGGGTCAAAGCCTTTGACGACTGCGGTATGGCGGCTAATGGCTCTGCGGGTTCGAGCAGCTTGGCCATTTTTTCGATCAGTCGCGGCAGGTCAACGGGTTTGGTGTCGTAGTCATCGCAACCGGCGGCGATCGCTTTTTCGCGTTCGCCTGCCAGCGCATCTGCTGTCAATGCAATTATTGGAATGGCATTGGTTTGCGGGTTGGCTTTAATTTGTCGGGTCGCTTCCCAACCGTTTAGAACGGGCAAATGTAAATCCATCAGTATCAGGTTGGGTCGTTCTGATTCGGCTTTGGCGATCGCCTCTGCCCCATCCACTGCGATCGCCACCTCATAGCCTTTGCGAATTAGACGGCGAGATAGCATGTCTCGATTGATTTCGTTATCTTCAACTAACAGGATTTTAGACATGGCGCTTTCTTAGAGAGAATTCAGTCAAACAGGTCATTTCAATGAACAAATACTCCAATCACTCACAAGAGTCACTCACAAGCGTTACTTACAAAAGCGGAAGTTTGGCGAGGCGTACCCAGATAAAATGATTGTTCGCCCAAGCTCATGCCTGCCCCTAAGGTTCGCAGCCGTCGGGTTTGGCCATTGTTTGGAGGTAGAAAGACTGTAACTTGCCCTGACTCGATAAAATAAAGCCTGTCAGAGCAGTCACCCTGATGAAACAAACCATGCCCGATGGGCACCTCTTTCTCTTGTAAATAGCCAACGAAACAGGAAACATGATCGGTATGGGTGAACAGATTGCCAAGCCCAAGCTGCAAGGCCAGGGGAAGCGTGCGGTGACGACGCTGGGGAATCGTTTCTAAAACTTTGTTTCCGCACCATTCAATCCCGCGATCGAGATCTGCGCTCAGATAGCCGCTCGGATGGCCTCTTGTTAACCGGGGCATGGAGTTTCCCTCCGCTCAGTACCAGGTTCAACACCGCGTTCAACGCTGTGAGCCATGATATGCATACCGATGGCATCGACTGCTTTTGCCAGGGGATGATTGGGGTAGCGCATCGAAAAGATTTCGCTGCTAGCCAGATGCATCATTTCTTCAGAAAAAGGCAGAATGTCAGCGACTGAAACACCATAGGCGGCTTCTAACTGCTGGCGGTAGGCGTCCACGTCAAAGATAGGGAGCGCCTTATTGACGACTAACAGCATTTCTTCGACAGATAACATGCGGGCCAATTCGACGATTACAGAGGTGCCCTGATAATCTTGATAGTCTGGGCGTAGGACTACAGCTAGAAGGCTGCAAGCTGCGATCGCCTGTAGCGTTTCTTCATTGATACCGGGGTGCGTATCAATCAACAAAAAATCCAAGTCCAAATCGCGGATAATATCGTAAAACCCGTCCAGCAACCGGGCTTGGTGATAGCCCTCTCGCAGAATGCGGGTAATGTTGTTGGGTTTTGTGCTGGCGGGAACTAGATAAATAGCGCCCTCCGAGATTTGGCCAGTCGTTGAGCCAGTCTGTTGTAGAAGATGGCTCAAGTCGTGAGCGGCTTCATAAAGGCTGCAATCACCCCATAAATAATCATTTAAAGTTCGGCCCAGCGCTCCGTCATCTAACCCGAACAGCACGTGAATACCCGGAGATTGTAAGTCTGTATCGATGATTCCTACCCGCTTTCCCTGCCGTGCCATGCTGATTGCCAGGTTACTGGTTAAGTTTGACTTGCCCGTTCCTCCTCGAAAAGAGTGAACGGCCACAATTTTCGAGGGGGTAGCGCTTGCGGTATTGGCTGCGCGATCTTGTCGAGCCTCGACCTGAGATGACCCCTGCGGATCTAAAGACTGTGGGCGATCGCCATCGGCAGAAAACCCGGACAGCGGGGGATACAGAGACGGACGATATAAATTCTCGATATCGAGGCTGCTCGTTGTCCGTTTCTGAAGCTGTTGAAAATGGTCAGTTGCAACAATTTCGGCAACCAGGCGGTTTGCCTGGGGGCTATTGACCGATACCTGCAACAGATGTAGCTGCTGCTCTAGCTGCTGCTGGCGAGACTGGACTTCTTGAGCCATGCGTTGAAAAACACGCGCTAGCCGCCCTAATTTATTGGGATATTGAGTCAAATCATCCAGGCTATTGGGATTGAAGTTTTGGGCCTCAACGGCTGCTGCCGCCGTCGTCAAACGTTCCACCTGCTGTAAATAGAGAACTTCATGATCTCGGAGTCGCTTTCTCTCTAAGTAGGCTCCAATCCTGGCTTTTAACAAAGTTGGATCAAATGGCTTGTGCAAGTAATCTTCTGCCCCAAGTTCGATGCACTTAACCGCGCCCTCAATTTCATCTAAAGCTGAGATCATAATGACCGGAATATGCCGCCAAACATCGTGGCGCTTGAGCTGTTTAAGCAACTCTAGCCCGCTCATGCCGGGCATAATGACATCTAGTAGAATGAGGTCATAGGGGATCGCTTTTAGCAAACACAGGGCTTGCTGGGCGTTGTTAGCCGTGGTCACCGTGTAAGCTTGCCGCTGGAGCTGCCTGGCGAGCAAATCACAGTTGGTTGGATTGTCATCAACCACCAGAATCATCCCGCTCTGAGACTGCTTCTCAGGAGACTTTTCTTTGAGTACCTGAAGCGTGTCGGCAGCGCTCTTAGCCAGGTAGGCAGCTTCTGGACTTTCGAGTGAAAGGTAGGGGGCACTCTCTGCCTGAGTGGTGATTGTATGTAACTGCTGCTGCGCCAGATGAACAATGTCATTGATCAAGCTGAGCAGTTGCTGCGCCGAGCTATTGAGCTTGTCTATGTCTGAAATCAGGTCAGCCGGGGCCTCTTCTAGCAGCATTTCGCAGTAGCCGATAATCGTGCTCAAGGGGGTGAGCAGTTCCATTCGCAGGGTAGCGCCAAAGCCGCTGAGATCGCCGTCAATCTGACTCATTTCGAGCTGGTCGCGATCTAAAATGACGGCAACTAACGTTAATAGCTGCTGACTACAGCCACGGATTTTTTGTAAGTCTTCCAATATAGTAGGGGATAGCTGACGCTGGAGGTCTTCACGCTGTAGCTCTTCTAGCAGCAAGTCGCTGTAGCCAATCATGCCATTAATCGGCGTGCAAAGTTCGTGGCGTAAGTAAGCGAGCAGTGTGTCATACGTCGGACTATTTTGCAGCATTTTTTAAAAGACCTCCCTTAATTTGAATCAAGCTCTGCTATAGGCTGGGGCCGAGGCATTGCCAGTAAACTATGAATCTCATTGAGCAAAAGCTGTCGGCTGCTGCTGCCTTTGTGATAAATCCGTTGAGTTTTCCCCTCTAACCATTTGCGCTCTTCGGCGGATAAGTCTTTAGCCGTGAGCACAATCACGGGGAGCGATCGCCACTGAGGATGCTGGCGAAGCTCACGAATAAACTCAAACCCATCCATTTCTGGCATCATTAAATCCAGCAAAATAATGCCAGGTTGTTCATGCTGCAATATCTCTATTGCCCGTCGTCCGTTTTCAGCTTCTAGCACGCGCCATCCCGCTTTGGTAAGCTGACGGCGAATCATCTCTCGATTATCTAAATTATCTTCTACCACCATGACAGAGGAACCAGATGCCTCGGTTTGGTAGGGCTGTAAAAGCGTCAGCAGGCGGTTGTAGTCAACCGGTTTGAGCACATAGTCAACCGCTCCTAATGCACTGCCTAGCGATTGATCATCAACAATCGTGACCATAACCACCGGAATGCTGGCCAGCTCTGGATCGGACTTTAGCCGACTCAAGACTTCCCAGCCGTTGAGATTGGGCATCTTTACATCGAGTAGAATGGCGTCAGGAGATTGTTCTTTGGCCAGCCGCAGCCCTACTTCGCCGCTGGGGGCTGCGATCGCACTAAATCCTTCCCGATTCAAAAAGCGCTGCATAATATCGCGAGCTGCCGGGTCATCGTCAATCACTAAAATTGTGCTAGCGCCCGCAACTGAGGAAGAGACAATAGAAGATTCTGGGCTAATGTCGTGTGGTCTTTGAGCGCGCGATGAAAGCGTTTGTGCAGACTGAAGCGCCTGCACTTGTTCGGGCAGGTGCAGGGTAAACGTTGTTCCTTGCTGGACGGTGCTTTCAACTTGAATATCTCCTCCCATCAGCTCACAAAACTGCTGGGTAATGACCAGGCCCAGTCCTGTACCTCCATATCTGCGCGTGGTTGAGGCGTCTGCTTGGGTAAAAGACTGAAACAGCTTTGCCTGTTGTTCGGGCGTCATGCCAATCCCCGTATCGCTGACCCTAAAGTCAATCCAGTCAGCGTCCGGGCGCTCTACGGCCAGCGTAATCGTGCCGTTTTCTGTAAACTTGCTGGCATTACTCAACAGGTTAAACAGGCTCTGGCGCAGCTTGGTGACGTCGGCGTGCATAGCGCCAATATTATCCGGGCAGTCAATCACCAGGGCGTTGTGATTCTTGGCGACGATAGGGCGAAGGGTGTCTGTGACTTCTTTGAGTAGGGGAGCGATCGCAAAAGTCTCTAAAAAGAGTTCCATCTTGCCCGCTTCAACTTTAGATAAATCTAAAATATTGTTGATCAGCCCAAGCAAATGCTTTCCGGCACCGTGGATTTTTTGCACATCGGGGATCAAACCAGGCGTCCCAAGATCAGTCATCTCTTCAACCAGCATTTCGCTATAGCCAATGATGGCATTCAGCGGCGTGCGCAGCTCGTGGCTCATATTTGCCAAAAACTTGCTTTTTGTTTTGTTAGCATCCTCTGCCTGAGTCGTCGCCATCTGGGCGATTTTCATACTCTCCGCTAGCTGCGCAGTGCGTTGATCCACCGCCTGAGCAAGATTTTGCTCTCGGGTCGCCACTTCTTGGGCCATATGCTGGAAGGCGCGGGCCAGTTGCCCCGGTTCATCGGCGCGGCGCGCGACTTTGTGAATGCTGGGCGAATCAAATTCCTTCACCTTTTGAGCGGTAACCGTACCGGTCGTAAGGTTGCGAGCAATCGTCGTGAGCTGCTTTACAGGATGAATGACCCGTTTTTTCAACAGTCGGTTAATCAACAGCGACAGCATTGCAAAAATAGAGACAAAAATGCCCATGGTCAAGATTAAATATTGACGCCCCTTAGCAAACACCTCGTCAGAAGGTACATAAATAGTTTGAGCGGCAACCACATCGCCAAGCTGCCAACCAAAACCATGCTCTGCGCCAAAGCTAGCAATTTGACTTTTGGGCGCAGCTTCCGGCGTACTGTGGCACTGCAAGCAACTAGCTGCCGTTACCTTCAGCGGACGAGCGGTAAAAAACTGTTCTACTCCAGCTAAGTTTCGGTAGCCTGAGAGCTTAGTAAGATCGGGCCGAGCGCGAAAGTTTTCGACTAATTCAGCTTCAAACTCATCTGCTTTGTCTCTAAGATTCGTCGGATCTAGCGTCGCTTCTTTGTAAAAGAAATCGCTGTATTCGGGCTGCTTGCGAAAGTTTTCAAACACCTCTCTTGCCGAGTAAGCAGGCACCGTTTCGCTGATAAACTCGGGACTGGTGTCTAGCTGGTTTTGTAATAATGGAGCCACGCGATCGCTCGTATAGCTTCTGACCGCATTCATCGTCTGAGTCAAAATTTCTGCTTTTGTAGTCACTTCATCTTCAGCTTTGCGCTGCATTGCTGAAGACAGTGTGATCCCGCTAAGCACAATGCCACCCACAAAAATCAGGGTCAACAGCAGGGTAAATTGAGTTCCAAGTCTAAGTTTTCTAAACATTTCCAACTCTTGTACTCCGTCAACTTCTGATTACGGTAGCGATCGCAGATCAATCCAGACCCTTCACTCAATTTCATCTCAGCGCCTGTGACTATATACCTAGCTCAGGTAGCATCACTGGCACCTCATAATACAAAACATACAGCTTCCCGAATCAAATCAGCGAAAATTCTCTAGAATCTCCCAATTCAGGCAATTTCCGGCTCAAGAGTAATCTAAAACAATCACCCTTTACACTAATAAGTAGAAATTTGTTGTCTTAACCGATACAGATAATGCCTATACCTGATTGACTGACCGCACTATTCAAGCATAGAGTTCGAGCCGACTACAGACATCTAACATTTGTCATCTTTAAACCGATGACAAATGTCACTTCGTCAAAACAGAAGGGGCGCACTGACGCCAATATTATGGATTGCAGTAAAGACAGCGGGCTGGATCGGCAAATTGGCGTGAATCGGGAAACCGCTCGCTTTGCTGGAATTGGCAGTGCTGGCAGCGATAAAGCACAGATAAGGTGAGCAATGTTGGCGCTTGGCAATAGCCGCAGGGTAAGCCGGGCTGACGCTGAACGATGTCAAAGCCGGGGTAGTGACAGCGGGGGCAACGCTGTTCTATTTTTTGGAGAAGATCTTGGGTGGCTTGGGCGATCGCCTGCATTCGAGTCGGGTTATAAAGCGCGCGCATGTCGGTTTCAATATGGGCTTGCCCGTCAGCAGATTGCTCTAAAACGGTCGCCACCGCTTGAACTAGATCGGTTTCTGCGGTAATACCTTTGGCGAAAGGCTGGTGAGGATTGCGCTCGGCAAATGGCATGACAACCATGCCATGGTCAGGAAAGCCCACTGATTTGGCAAAGGCTATAGCCGCTTGCGGACTGGTAACCGTTTTGCTTTGAAAGTTGGTGTCGCTACAGAGGGCCTCACCGACAATTTCTAGCTGATGCTGCTGATCGTATAGCAGGACAAGCTCGCGATCGCACGCCACAAACGGAATTTGAGGATGAGGGCCAAAGCTGCCTTCGCTGGCGATCGCCAATGTCTCCCCCGTCAGTTTTAAAGCAGCCTCTGCCTTCAACCGGGCGGTGCTTAACTGATCGGCGGGGCGCTGACGCTCGCGAGTAAAGGTGCCAAACGAGTCGGTGTTAAAGTCTTTGGGGACGAGCGTTTTGACCCCCAAGGCCGGTTCTATCAACGGGGCGATCGCTTGCTCTTTGCGATGCATAGTCGCAATCACCAAGGTTCGATTAGTAAAGAAAGGCGCTGACATGAGAGTTTGTACCGCTTAACCAACGCAATTGTAGCGATCGCTCTACCCATATCGACGCATATATTGATGCCGTTACCAAATAAGCTGCCTGGGGATACATAAAGCAAGGTTGCTACGTCAGCTAAGGGGGCGTTTGTCTGGCGATGTTGATGCTTTTATTTTGGGTAAAGGAAGAACCTTGGGCGATCGCCGCGACTGATATCGAATCACTATTGCCATTGGTTGCCCTTCAACCCGTTCAAGGTAAGCTGCACAACCCAGCGCTGACGGGCTGGATAAACTGTCATGGCAGCATGATTCCGGCGATAGACTTGTCGAAACAAGTCGCCGATGCCCCTGCGCCCCTGCAACTAAGTACGCGAATTGCCGTGGTCACCCTGCCGCTTAGTCCGCGACGAATTGGACTGATTTTAGAGAGAGCGGGGGAGATGGCGGATCTAAATAACCCAGTGGATTTGCCGACTCAAAGTTTCTACACCCAAGCTTTGTTCAAAGATTCGGGCGGCGCTGTGGTGCAGCGCCTGGCGATCGCGCCGCTGTTTGAACTAGCGTTTCGTCCCGTTAACCAGACGGACGTAGACCTTCAGATGCAGAGCGTCTCAAAATGACACAGCACGAGATAGAAGCCTTGCTGCGGCAGCGCATTGGCTTGAACCCAAAGTCGGTCGGGTCTCGATCGATTTTGCGGGCGGTCAGGCAAGGGATGCGGCAGGGCGAAAGGCAGGGCCTAGCGGACTATTTAACCGGCTTGAAAACCTCGCCGCCCCTGTTTGAAGCGCTGGTAGAGTCGATTGTAGTACCCGAAACCAGCTTTTTTCGCAATCAAGCGTCGTTTGTATTTTTGCGGCAGTGGATAGCGCGGGAATGGCTCACGCTTGGCCTGCCGAATCAGTCACCTTTAAGGGTGTTGAGCCTGCCTTGCTCGACAGGGGAAGAGCCCTACTCAATCGCGATTTCGCTGCTAGAAGAAGGACTAGCCCTAGATGACTTTCATATCGACGCCGTAGATATTAGCGCTTTGGCTTTGGCAAAGGCAAAGGCAGGTGTCTACAGTCCCTATGCATTTAGACGGCAGACGTTTCGCAGTGACGACAAATATTTTACGCGGGGCATACCCAAGGGGGCAAAGGGCAAGCGAATTCCTGAGCGCTACTTCTTGAAGGCATCTATTCGAGAGAAGATTTGCTTCATTCACGGCAACGTGCTGGCTCCTCAGCTACTGACAGGTCGGCTTCCTTATGACATTATTTTCTGCCGGAATTTGATGATTTATTTTGACCAAGCTGCGCGCGATCGCACCACCCTATTCCTCAACAAAATGCTCAAACCCGGCGGTCTGTTGTTTGTAGGATACGCAGAAACCGGCCTGATTGACCCGACGGTATATCAGCCCGTGCCCCATCCCCAAAGCTTTGCCTATCGCAAACAAACAGAGAAACCAGGGCGGCAAGCGGCACCTGCTACAGACTCGCCTACAGCCCATACTATCCATAAAGTTTTGGCCGAACCAACCTCGCAGCCCCCAGCAGCTCAACCCACAATCAACAGATCTGAAGCAACTGCACTCAGCATTGCTCAGCTAAAGTCAAGCCAACAGCATCCTTCATCTGTGCCCAGCTTAGCTTTAGCCCGACACCTGGCAGATACAGGAGAGATTGAGCGCTCTGTTTTGGAATGCGATCGTTATTTAGCGCGGCAGCCGACCGCAGCAGACGCCTATCTATTGCGAGGAGAGCTGTACCAGGCGACAGGCAACAGTGCAGCAGCGGCAGCCTGCTTTCAAAAAGCGCTGTACCTGAATCCACAAACAATCGAGGCCCTCACCCATCTGATGTTTTTAAAAGAAGAACAAAAGGACGCTGACGGGGCCGCCTTAATTCGAGGCCGGATACAGAGGTTGAATGAGTTGAGTGTATTTGTTCTTTTTGTTGTTGCAAAGGTTATCCTAGCATGTTCAATACTTTTCTAAAAAAGATCAGCACAAGGCTGCTGTTGAGCTATTCTGTCCCCTTATTTTGTCTGGGCGGATTGGGTCTATTTGTCTATAGCAGCGCTCAAAAAACGTTTGCGCTGGAAATGCAAAGGGATTTGATTAACCAATCAAACTATGCGGCAAACAGCGCTACCTACTACCTGGCCGATTCAGTGCGAAAAGTGCAGGGTAGCCTCTTGAAGCCTGATGAAAGTTCTGAGTATCGAGCGAGCTACATCTCCAATTACAATCTGTTTTTGGCGTCTCTTGGTGGGTTAGAAGCGCTGGCCATACAACAGCAGGATGATGAGCTGAAGGCCCTGACTGAAAGCCTGCGGGGTGAGGGCGATCGCATCGACCAAGAAGCTCAGGTAATCTTTTCGAAAATTGACCAGCAGGCATTAGTAGAGGCCGTTGCCCTGCTGAATCCGTCAGAGGCAGATCGCGTGGACAGCAGTCGGCAGGCACTGCTAATGCTGATTGATCAGCGTTTAACCAACAATGCGGCTGACTTTGAGATCGCGCGACAGCAGCTAGCGCAAATCATTCTGTGGGGGACGGCCACTGCCGGACTAATAACTGTAGCCATCGGCATTTTACTGGCGCGGCAAATTCGCGGCCAAATGCGAAAGCTGGTGAACGTCGTTGAACAAAACGGAATTCAAGTCACCACCGCTAGCACCCAGATAGCCGCCTCTAGCCGTCAGCTCGAAGCTAGCGTCAGCGAGCAAGCGACCTCCACTACTGAAATAACGGCGACTACCCAGGAAATTGCTGCAACCGCTGAGGGGCTTTCTCAAACCATGGAGGCCGTGGTCACCCTATCAGATTCGGCAGCGGCTGGGGCAACTATGGGTAAACAGGCGCTTGAGCAAATGGCACAGACGATTCGACAGTTAATTGCGGCCACCGCCACGATTTCTTCTAAGTTGGGATTGATAGATGACAAAGCCAATAACATCAGCGTAGTTGTTACAGCAATTACAAAAGTTGCTGACCAGACCAACTTGCTGTCACTCAATGCCGCCATTGAAGCCGAGAAAGCGGGTGAATATGGGGCAGGCTTTGCAGTGGTGGCGCGTGAAATTCGGCGGCTGGCTGACCAGACTGCGATCGCCACCCTCGACATTGAAAACATGGTAAAAGAAATGCTTTCTTCGGTCTCGTCCGGCGTGATGGAAATGGACAAATTTTCACAAGAGGTTGAAGAGAACGCCCAAAACATTTCTCAAATTAGCGAACAAATGGGTCAAATCATCACTCAAGTACAAAGCCTGGTACCTCAGTTTGAAACCGTCAGCGATGGCATGACGCTGCAAGCGCAGGGGGCTCAGCAAATTCGAGCGGCGATGGAACAACTGAATGACACTTCTCTGCAAACGGCAGATTCTGTCAAAGAGACCCACCAGGTGATTGCTCAGCTCGGGGACGTTGCCCAAGACTTGCAGGCGGAGGTGGCAAAATTTCGCTTAGCGGTTTAAGAAAAAGTTGTTGAAGCAGCTACTGACGTCCGATTAAAAGCATGAAGGAAAATAAGAACACCATGACCCGTTTGCTGACCAAGACGCCCACTCGAATGCTGACACGGCTCTATGTTTCGACCGTTGTGGTCGTCTCGCTGTTGACCATTGGCGGTCAGGTTTTGACCCAGCGATCGCTCGCCAGACAGGCTAACGATGGGGGCATTATTAACGTTGCCGGGCGGCAGCGAATGCTGAGTCAAAAAATTACCAAGGTGGCCCTTGCCCTATCAAGTGCTCAAATTTCGCCGGAAAGGCTACAGGCAGCCAGCACAGAACTCGATGCCGCGCTAACTCTGTTCCAAAAGGCTCACGAAGGCTTACAGTTCGGCAGCGCTGAGCTAGGACTGCCAGCAGCAAACAGCCCACAGGTCTCTGCCTTGTTTGCTGCAATCGAGCCACGCTATGCCGCAATTATCCCGGCAGCCACCCAATTGAGCGATCGCCTCAAGTCAGGCACTCAGTTGAACCAAAGCGATAACGCTGCCATCCGCACAATTGATGACAACGAAGATCCTTTCCTCAAAGGAATGAATGAGATCGTTAACCAGTACGAGAAAGAAGCCAATGCTCGCATAGAACGATTGCAGGTCATTCAACAGATTTTGTTGGGCTTGACCCTGCTGGCACTGCTACCGGTACTGGTACCGATCTATCACATCACTCGTCAAATCAACCATATTATTAGCAAGGTGCAACAGTCCGGTCTGCAGGTGATGACTTCCTCGGTACAGATTGCAGCGTCGGGTTCGCAAATGGAGACGATGGCAGAAGAGCAGGCCGAGGCGAGCGCAAAAGTTACCGCATCTTCTCAGGCGATCGCCGCTGGTGCCAATCACCTAAACAGCCATATAAAACAGGTTGTGGATCAAGCTCAGACGGCCCAGTCAATCGCCTCAGCAGGGGCGGTAGAGCTGACGACAATGGCCAGCACCATGCGGCAGCTAGACAAAATGGCTAGCGATATTACCGCGCAGCTACAAACTATTCGCGATCGCGCCAGCAACATCGACCAGGTTGTGCTTGCCATGACAAAAGTCGCTGACCAAACAAACTTACTGTCGCTAAACGCCGCGATTGAAGCCGAAAAAGCAGGCGAAGCCGGTGCTGGTTTCTCGGTAGTCGCTCGCGAAATCCGGCGGTTGGCCGACCAGAGCGCGATCGCCACTCTGGAAATAGAAACCCTTGTAAAAGATATGCAGGCGGCGGTTGCGACCGGCGTTGTAGAGATGGAAAAATTCTCTCAAAGTGTAGCTAAAAGCAGCGGCGGCACTGCCCTTGTTGCCAATCAGGTCACTGCCGTCATTCAACAAGTACAGGCCCTTTTACCTCAGCTCACAGAGATGAATCAGAGCATCACGGCCCAATCACTCAGCGCCGAACAAATTCATGATGCGATGGCACAGCTCAGCCTGGGCAGTCACCAAACCGTACGAGCACTGCAAGAAACCAACGGCGCACTAGCCCTGTTGAGAGAGACCGCAGAGGGCCTGCAAGTATCAATCCCGATCTGAGAAAATCATCATGCAAACGAACGCCCAGTCCAAAAAAGATGCCAGTGCTCAGCTATTACAGCGCCCCGTGTCACCCGGCTATTTGGCCGAGCAAACCGCACAGTTAGCTGCCTCGGCTCAGCGAGATCATCGGGCCGATCTGCTGTCTGTGCTGATCTTTCGGCTGGGTTCGGAATGGTTAGCCCTGTCGGCAGAGCGGTGCCAGCAGGTGCTGCCGGTAGCCACCATTCATACGCTGCCTCATCGGAGCAATCAAACCCTGCTAGGCGTTGTCAATGTCCGGGGACAGCTACTGTTAAAGGTCTCTCTTTCGGCAGTCCTTGATCTGAAAGCAGCCCTCGGGAAGTCGGCTTCTCGGCAGGCTGATGTCTCGTCAAAAAGCGTTTCAGATGGCGCTAAGGCATATCCGCGTGCGGTCGTCATTGAAAGAAAAACAGAGTCAGGCAGCCTTGAAACATGGGTTTTTGATGCCGATGAGCTGTATGGAATTTATGCGATCGCCATAGACCAGTTAGAGCACCCCGCTGGTAGAGAAAGCGCAGCGGACAGCGCCAGCAATCAGACCTGCGTCCGTCATATTTTCTCCTGGCGCGAGCAAAAGGTCAGTTTTTTAGACGATAGTCGTCTCTTTAAAGCGCTGAGGCAGCAAGCATTATGACAACCAGCCAAGACTGTGGCAAGTTCTCCTTGATGGAGCTGTTTCGCCTGGAAGTAGAAACGCAAATAAACCATTTAAATCATCATTTACTTGCCCAAGAACAAGCGGGCTGGAAGAGCCCGGATTGCCTGGATGAGCTAATGCGAGCGGCGCATTCAGTTAAAGGGGCAGCGCGAATCGTCCAGGTAGAAGCTGCTGTAAAAGTCTCTCATGCTTTGGAAGATTATTTTATCGCGGCCCAGCAAGGTCGGCTAACCATTAATAGCGAGCATGTAGACGTGCTGTTGCTAGGGGTAGATTTACTCTCTCAAATCAGTTTGTTAAAAGAAGCTGTTTTAAGCGAGAAACTGCCTCAGTATGAGCCCAATGCGAATGAGATTGCCAGGGCGATTGAAGGGCTGATTTTGTCAGCAGCGAAAGTCGAGCAGACGGATTTGACAGTAGATGATGATTTGACAATAGATGAAGTTGCAGCCGTCGAAGTAAAGCCTGCTGAGGCTGCCGCTTCGGTTGAAGCGCCGGGCGCTGAGCGAATGGTTCGCATTGGCGCTGAAAATCTCAGTCGCCTGATGGGGCTAGCCGGAGAGTCTTTGATAGAGTCAAACGGGTTACAGCCGTTTGCGGCTTCTATGCTTCAGCTAAAACGACAGCAGCGCTCAGTCATTTCACTGCTCGAAAACCAGCCTGGGGCTGACGAAGCCCTCCAGGCAATGCAAGCCTGCTACGAACTGCTCAGCCATCAGCTCAGTCACTTGGATCTATTCTCGCGGCGATTTGGGCAGCTATCTGATCGGCTGTATCGCGAAGTCATTGCTAGCCACATGTGCGCCTTTGAGGAAGGGACAAGGGGCTATGGCCGACTGGTGCGAGATACTGCCCGAGCGCTGGGTAAGCAGGTCGCGCTAGAAACTTTTGGGCTGAGCACTCAGATTGATAGAGATATTTTAGAAAAGCTAGATGTACCGATTGCCCACTTGCTGACCAATGCGATCGCACATGGTATAGAGCCCCCCGAGACCCGCCTAGCCGCTGGCAAACCACCCCATGGCACAGTTCACCTGGAAGCCATGCACCGGGCTGGAATGCTGCTGATTGTGGTAGAAGATGACGGGGCAGGCATAGATTTTGTGAAGCTGCGTCAAAAAATCGTCAGCAAGGGGCTAACCGATGCCGCTGTCGCAAACAAAATGAGCGAACCAGAGCTGAGTGAGTTTTTGTTTTTACCTGGATTCTCGACGGCTGCTCGGGCAGATGATTTGGCCGGGCGAGGATATGGACTAGATTTGGCCCGGAAAATGGCGCAGTCAGTCGGCGGGTCTTTGCAAATAGTCCCGGCCCCGCTAACGACTAAGGGAAAGCAAACTGATGGAGGCACGCGGTTTCAGTTTCAGCTTCCGCTGACGCTGTCAGTGGTGCGATCGCTTCTTTTTGAAATTGCTGGCGAGCCTTATGCCATCAGCCTATCGCGCATCGAGCGAGTGCTAAAGCGATCGCCCGATCAGATTTACTACAGCGAAGGCAGGCCCTATTTTTCGCTGACCCATGAACCTGGCAAGGCTGGGGCCACCGAGAATATTAGCCTGGTGTCGGCCAGCCAACTGCTGTCGCTGGCTAGCGCCAAGAAAACGCGCCGCGATGACCAAGCAATGTCCATCATTGTAATCGGAGAACCCGGCGATCGCTATGGCCTTTGGGTGGATTGCCTGCTTTCAGAAAGCGATTTGGTGGTGCGCCCGCTGGATGCTCGGCTAGGCAAAATACCTCACATCAGCTCGGCAGCACTGACCGAAACAGGAGATCCTATTTTAATTTTAGACGTGGCTGACGTGGTGCGCTCTGCCGAAAAAATAGTCCGCAGCCGACAACCCGAGGCCCCGGCGGTGGGTACTTCCCTAGCTGAGAGAGAACAGGGCGAGCAGCCTACTCAAAAACGGGTATTGGTGGTAGATGATTCTCTCACCGTACGGGCGATGGAGAAAAAGCTGTTGCAAAATCGAGGCTATGCCGTCGATGTGGCGATTAACGGCGCAGAAGGCTGGAACGCCGTTAGAATGAACCGCTACAATCTGGTCGTGACCGATGTGGACATGCCCCGCATGAGCGGCATTGAGCTAATCACCCAAATGCGCGCCCACCCGCCGACTCAGCACTTACCGGTGATTATCGTATCTTATAAAGATCGCAAAGAAGATCAGCTCGCCGGGCTAAAGGCGGGCGCTGATTACTATCTGACTAAAAGTAGCTTTCATGACAACGGATTAATTAATGCTGTCGTTGACTTAATCGGAAAAAGCACCCATGACTAGCTCCCGAAGTAATGTCCGCCGCATTAGGGTGGCGATCGCCAATGACACCCTTATCGCCCTCGAAGCTTTGCGCCGAGTGATTGCGACAGACCCCAACTACGAGCTGATTTGGACGGCTAAAGACGGGGCGCAAGCGGTGGAAAAGTGTCAGCGCGATCGCCCCGACCTAATTCTGATGGATTTGCTGATGCCCCAACTCGACGGGGTAGAAGCCACTCGTCAGATCATGGCTCAATCGCCCTGCGCCATTTTAATTGTCACCGCCAGCGTCGATCGCAACACCTCCAAAGTATTCGAGGCCATGGGTCACGGCGCATTAGACGTGATCACTACACCCATTTTGGGACTAGCCTCCAGGCAACCCGCCCCCGAGGCCGCTCGGCCCTTGCTCGCCAAAATGGCCACCCTCAGAACCCTCATCAGCCAGCCAACCACTGCGAATGTTCCTCTTGGCCACCGTCTCAGCCAACCGCCATCGACGCCAAAGCTCATCATCTTAGGCGCTTCTACCGGTGGACCAAAAGCCCTCGCCAAAATTCTGGCCCAAATCCCCTCAAAGTCAACGGCGGCAGTGATGTTCGTCCAACATATCGACCCGCAATTTGCAGCGGGCCTGGCCACCTGGCTAAACAGCCAAACTCAAGTTCCAGTCGTCCTGGCAAAAGCAGGCGACGCTCCGCAGCCGGGTAAAGTGCTGATGGCTCAGGCCAAACATCATTTGATTATGCAAGGCGATCGCACGCTCGCCTATACCCCCACCGACGCAGGCATTCCCTATACCCCCTCCGTCGATGTGTTCTTTAAAAGCGTAGCAGCGCACTGGCCCTCGCCCGGCACCGCCATTTTACTGACGGGTATGGGCCGCGATGGGGCCGCTGGCCTGCATACATTGCGCAACGCGGGATGGCACACCATCGCCGAAAGCCAGCAAAGCTGCGTCGTCTATGGAATGCCTCGCGCTGCCATCGAAAGCGGTGCGGCTTGCAGCGTACTGTCAGTCGAGGCGATCGCAACCGGGTTCCCCGAGAAATTTACGCAGACCTACCACCACACCCGTCAGGCGTAAACGATAAAGCCGGGGCAGTGCGATCAGATCAGCGGCAGTATGGTCAAAGGCAGTGTGATCAGAGGCAACACAATCAGAGGTGGTGTGACCGGGGTAACCCCTATCCGGTGTCGGGAATACTATTTATTGATAGCAACCTATCTTTATTCATGTCTTTTGCGGACAATTTTTTTGGTCAATACCCATAGACTCATGTCTGAGATGATCCCTTCTCACTCAAAGATCGGCGAGCAACCAGTCATTCGGGTTTT
The DNA here is from genome assembly GCA_049791095.1 of Phormidesmis sp. Classification (GTDB taxonomy): domain Bacteria; phylum Cyanobacteriota; class Cyanobacteriia; order Phormidesmidales; family Phormidesmidaceae; genus Phormidesmis. Next base: position 2,406 of record JBAQZP010000011.1, on the reverse strand, counting down.
GGTAGTTGACGACCAGCCGATTGTAATCGAGTCAATTCGTAGCCTCATCTATTTAGAGACAGACATCGAACTCCATGCTTGCACAGATCCTACATTAGCGCTATCGATCGCCGCAGAGCTAAAGCCCAGCGTTATTTTCCAAGACCTGATCATGCCTGATGTCGATGGGCTGATGCTAGTCAAATTCTTTCGGGCGCATCCGGTTACAAAAGATACGCCTATTATTGTTCTGTCTTCTAGAGACGATGCCCGAACAAAAGCAAGCGCTTTTTCGACCGGAGCAAACGACTACCTGGTTAAGCTGCCCGATCCGATAGAACTGATTGCCCGACTGCGCTACCATGCAGCCGCATATTACAATCTGCGACAGCGAGACGCAGCCGAACGGACATTAGCTGACAACAAGCTACTAGAACAGCGAGTAGCCGAGCGCACCCGCGAACTAAAAACAGCATTAGACGATCTAAAAAAAGCACAGTCCAAGCTGATTCACAGCGAAAAAATGAGCAGTATGGGCCAGCTTGTCGCTGGCATTGCCCATGAGGTCAACAATCCTATTAACTTCATTTACGGCAACCTCAATTACGTAGACGGCTATGTGCAAGACCTGCTAGACCTGATTCGCGCTTACCAAACCCACTGTCCTACCCCGCCGCCAGATATTCACAAAAAACTAAACGATCTTGACTTAGAGTTCACCTCAGCCGATCTCCTAAAAAGCTTTGTTTCCCTGCGCAGCGGAACCCAGCGTATCCGTAATTTAGTCCTGAGCCTGCGTAACTTCTCTCGCTTCGACGAATCTGCAACTAAAACGGTCAATTTGCACGACGGCATCGACAGCGCCTTGGCCATGATGGGATCTGAGCTAGACAATATCACGCTCAAAAAAGACTATGGAGATTTGCCGTTAGTAGAATGCTACGCCAGTCAGATCAATCAGGTATTCATGCATCTAATCCGTAACGCTGTAGATGCCTTGAAGGGCATCGGCACATCCGCTGAAGCCGCTGCCAGCGCGAGTGATTCGCCGCTGTTGCAAGTTTCGACGACTGTTGTTGACCAAGAGCGGGTGGCCATTTGGATCGCCGACAATGGCGCAGGCATTTCACTCGAAGTTCAAGGCCGCATTTTTGACCCCTTTTTTACGACGAAAGAAGTTGGCCAAGGCACTGGATTAGGGCTAGCCATTAGCTACCAGATTGTGAGCGAACAACATGGGGGCCAACTGAAGTGCTACTCCGTCCCAGGGCAAGGCACTAAGCTGTTAGTTGAGCTACCGGTTTGCTTATATAATTGTCAGCAGGTAGGCAAGGTAAAACCTTCTGAACTTGCGGATGTTATCGAAGGCTCAGAAGTTCACACCGAAGCTGTCAGCCTTTAAAGCGCCGTCCGAGCCGCGCCAGTAACTTCACAGAGTTCTTTGAGATCCGGCCAGCGGTGGGTTTTATCGTCATCGCGTAGCCATAGCAAATATTCAATATTGCCAGCAGGCCCAACCATCTCCGACCAGGTCAGCCCCCGATAGTGCCAGCCTAGACTCGCCGCTGCCTTTGAAACTTGAAGAATCGCGCCTGCTTGATCGTTAGCATCTCTCACCACCCCTTTTTTCCCAATCTTCTCTCGCCCCACTTCAAACTGGGGCTTTACCAATAAAACAACTTCACGCGGCGAGGCCAATAGCGCCCAAAAGGCAGGCAAAACTTTTGCTAAAGAGATAAATGAGACATCCATAACGCCCAGGGTTGCGAGGTCACTTTCCCCATACAAATCTTCTGGCGAAAGATGACGAATGTTTGTCCGTTCTCGCAATATCACCCGAGGATCCTGGCGAATTTTCCAGGCGACCTGGCCATAGCCGACATCAATGCCATAAACCTGCTTTGCCTTAGCTTGCAGCAAACAGTCTGTAAAGCCACCCGTCGAAATGCCGCCGTCCAAGCAGATTTTTCCGCTGGGATCAAAATCAAACTTTCGCAGCGCCTTGGCCAGCTTTTCACCACCTCTAGAAACGAACGGCGGTTTTTCCTTTAGTTCAATTACAGCGTCTGTGGCAACCAGCGTACCCGGCTTGTCAACAATTTGCTGCGAAATTTTGACTTCGCCCGCCCGAATCAGCCGCTGAGCTAACTGCCGAGAAGGGCAGAGCCCGCGCGTTACTAGAAGGGTATCGATTCGCTGCTTGGCCAAAATTTTGCAGGCGGGTAATGGGCAGCTTAAATTGTATCAACTGAATTGACTGTGCCTACAGATCTCAAAAAATGTAAGTACTTCTATCAGTGAGCTCATGGTTCGCGCATAAAAAAGGTGAGTTCGCAACAATTAGCCAGTCAGCGTGAGATAGATCTCCTCAGAGCAATTCAATAGTTGTAGAATGCGCTGTTGCAGCTCAGATAAAGGTGAAAGGAA
>JBAQZP010000010.1:0-2793 GCA_049791095.1 Phormidesmis sp. | reverse complement strand
AACGATCGCCTCATTGAAACCCTTTGGCGCGTTCGTAGATTTTGGCGGCGCTTCAGGGCTGCTGCACATCAAGCAGATCAGCAAAAGCTATGTGTCTTCTCTAGGCGATGTGTTTAAGGTGGGCGACCCGATCAAGGCCGTTGTGCTAAACATTGACGATGAGCGAGGCCGGATTGCGCTTTCGACCCAGGTGCTAGAAAAGTATCCCGGCGAAATTTTAAAAGAGATGCCGACGATGATGGCCGAGGCCGAAGAGCGGGCTAAGAACGTGGCCAAGGTGCTGTCTGAGGCGGATGCCACCTAGAGCGCTAGGCAACAGGCGATAATACACGCATACCAAAAACTATGGGCACTGTTTGGGAGCTGGATTTTTACTCCAGACCGATATTAGACGAGCGGCAGAAAAAACGCTGGGAGATTTTGATTTGCGAAGGTTTGCAGTCTGTCGATGATGACCCGGAGACGCTGTTTCGCTACAGAAAATATGTGTCTAATAATGAGGTCAATTCAGAAGAGCTGAAGGCGGCTTTGGAGGAGGCCATGGCTCAAACCGATAGCTCCCCCACGCGGGTTCGCTTTTTCCGCTACCAGATGCAAAATATGATCAAGCGAGCCTGCGAAGAATTGGGGCTGCTTCCTTTTCCTAGCCGCCGCACGCTGGCTCTACAGCGATGGCTAGAAGATCGGCAAAAAAATGTCTATCCCGATGAACCAGGCTATCAAGCAGGGGCTTCTCCTTCAATTGCCAAGCCGCTAGAAGTAGTCAATCCGCTGCCCGATGCGCTGGTTGGCCAAAAGTGGGCGCTGGTCACTTTGCCTGCTAAAGACTTTGCCGATATGGAAGAGTGGGACATCGGTTTTGGTGAGTCGTTTCCGCTGGAGATGACCGGAGTAAGCCCCGATACGCCCATTCCAGGGTTTATCGTCTATTCTTCTCGGGCGTCGGCGCTCGCTGCCTGGATGTCTGGACTGGAGATGTCTTGCGTTAGGGCTGGGCGTGAGGAGGCGAGCAACTATGTCTCTGGCAATAGTGACATGGCCCGGCTGCTGCTGGATACAGGTACGAGCGAAACTTGGCTGCTTGCGGATCTGGTCGGAGCTGACATTCAGGCGGAGGGCCAGCGGTTTGAAGCGGCTAAACAGGCAGCAAACAATGTGCATTTTATTGCGGTGCAAAAGAGCCCGGAAGCTGAGAATTTTGACGGGTTTTGGCTGATGCAGGCGCGGGAGTTTGGCTGATGGTGCCAGTGAATAAGCGAGCTGGTGGGTTAGCAGATCAGCAGTGGGTGAAATCGCTTCTGATGTATGGGTTGTTGGGAGCGATCGCCCTAGTCATGCTCCTCCCGCTCCTCTGGCTCGTCAGCACCGCCTTTAAGGGCTCTACAGAGAACCTATTCCAGTTGCCCCCCCAGTTCTTGCCCCAGTCCCCCACCTTCGGCAACTTCGTCAAGGTCTGGCAGACCAACCCCTTTGGCCGCTACTTTTTTAACAGCACCCTGATTGCCGTCGTCACTGTCATCCTCAATCTAGTTCTGTGTTCGCTAGCTGCCTATCCCTTAGCTCGGCTGACCTTTAAGGGGCGAGAAATCCTTTTTTCACTGATCGTTTCCACGATTTTAATTCCTTTCCAAATCGTGATGATCCCGCTGTACATCCTTACCGTGCAGCTCGGGCTCACTAACTCCTACATTGGCGCAATCTTTCCTTCTATCGCCTCGGCCTTTGGCATTTTTCTGATGCGTCAGGCGTTTCAAACTGTGCCTAAAGAACTCGAAGAAGCAGCGCGGATGGATGGCTGCACTGAGCTAGGTATCTGGTGGCACATCATGATTCCGTCTGTGCGTCCGGCACTGGTGACGCTAGCGATTTTCGTCTTCATCGGCTCGTGGAGCGATTTCCTCTGGCCGCTGCTGATTTTGGATAGGCCAGAATATTACACGCTGCCGCTGGGTGTCGCTCGCTTAGCCGGTAGCTTCTCTCTAGACTGGCGGCTGATTGCGGCGGGCTCGGTGATTTCAGTTGTGCCGGTCATTCTATTTTTCGTAGCGGCTCAGCGATATATTGTGCCTTCTGAGACGGGCAGCGGCGTCAAGGGCTAACACCGGTTTCTCTCTGAGATCGACGATATGCCAATGACTATGGAGAACAGGCTGAGCTTTATATGCTTGGACGATTACAACATTTGCCCTAACGATCTCTCGATCCATAGGGGCAATCGCTCGGATCGTTGAAGCAGATCGAGCATTTGCGCTGATGCTTGCTTGATCTGTTTGGATGTTTTCCTGATGGAATGGGGCGATCGCCTACTGCCTTAAAGCCTACTGGCTAATACTCACTCATAGCCCTACTTCACTTGATGCCAATGGTCATACGCTGAAGCGTTAGCATTGAAATGGCCATTGATCTGAGGCAATTCCGAAATGGTTCAAGCACTCACTAAACCGCTCACACTGGAAGCATTTTTAGCGCTGCCCGAAACTAAGCCTGCCAATGAGTACATTGACGGCCAAATAAGCCAGAAGCCAATGCCGCAAGGAAAACACAGTGCGCTTCAGTCAGACTTGATGGCACTGATTAATCTATCTGTCAGAACTCCAAAAATTGCCCGCGCTTTTCCAGAACTGCGCTGCACATTTGGAGGTAGTTCAGTGGTGCCAGATATTGCAGTGTTTGAATGGAGCCGTATCCAACGCGACGCGAATGGAGAAATTGCCAATGTTTTTCCGCTTGCGCCTGACTGGGCAATCGAAATCCTATCGCCAGGACAAAGCATCGCCAAAGTAACTAAAAAGA
>JBAQZP010000009.1:0-45696 GCA_049791095.1 Phormidesmis sp. | reverse complement strand
AGGGTCTCGTTAATCTTGATTCTCTAAATTATTCAACTTTCTAGGTGCTACTCTTCGCCTCAGGGGTCGCTCACTCTCGTGAACCGCTCCCTTCAGCGCCTAATGAATATAGCGTCCTTTCAGAGATAGTGTCAACTGTTTTTGAAAAATAATCTAAAAAGCTGAAAGCCCCCTAACTATCGGGCTTTCAGCTTTTTTGCTTGATTGAGCTAGCCAGTTTGTCTGTAAATTCAGCAGTCACGCTTGAATATTTTTTCTGCTTTAAACGTTGGCAGCCCTGCATATAAAAGGCTTTGGTCGATCTAGCTTTATGCTGAGGTAGATTTACAACTTTAATTTTGGGTGGAGAAGATGTTGCCAAGCTGGATAGTTTTAGATGAGCATCTGACAAATTGGTTGAAAGAGGATGTTGGAAGGGGGGATAAAACGACTGATGGGCTGGCTGATCTCGCACAGGTTGCGGGAAAGGCTTATTGGGTTGCGAAAGAAGATGGGGTGATCGCAGGGTTGCCAATTGCAGCGCGTGTTTTTTCTTTGCTGGACGCTGAGGTGATGTTTCAAGCTGAGGTGGCTGAGGGCGATCGCATCTCAAAAGGCACTAAAATTGCGGAAATCCACTGTCAACTTTCCACTTTGCTGACGGGAGAACGGGTGGCACTCAATTTAGCAATGAGCTTAAGCGGGATTGCTACAGCGACGAGACGCTACGCGGATGTTATTGCAGACTTGCCCGTACAGCTTGTTGATACCCGGAAGACGACGCCTGGCATGAGATTACTCGAAAAGTACGCGGCGGCTGTAGGCGGAGCACGCAATCATCGGATGGGACTGGATGATGGGGTGATGATTAAAGACAATCACATTGCAGCAGCGGGTGGGATCGGCAAGGCTATTACATATATAAGAAAGCGAATTCCGTATCCGATCTCTATAGAAGTGGAAACAGAGAGCTTAGATCAAGTGGCGGAAGCGATCGCATACGAGGCCGACATCATCATGCTCGACAATATGCCCTTTGAAACCATGAAGACAGCCGTTGCTAAGATTCGCGCAGCTAATCGGTCGATTAAAATAGAGGCTTCGGGCAACGTCACGCTAGAGACGATTCGAGCTGTGGCGGAAACGGGGGTGGATTATATATCGAGCAGTGCGCCGATTACGCGATCGCCCTGGCTAGATTTGAGTATGAGGATTCGGTTATAAACTGTAGGAAAATGACAATAGCGTCACTAAGCGTAAAGCCTATGGATCGAAACGTTAACTTACGAAACAGGGCCTCTAACAGGGTCAAACAATTGAATTAGGCTGAAGTTCACTGTTTTGTTCGTCCACGGCTGTGTTTGGAAGTGCTTATGAACGACGATGAACCCAAGATTGCTCGGCTGGAAATGCTGGATACTGACTATGCCAAAATGGTCGCGGGTGAACCCATTGCAAAGGAACGCAGGGACAGGTTAGAAGCGGCTGATGCATATACGTTAGATCGATTAGAAAAGCAGATCAGCCGCTATCGCTATGGGCAAATCGACCAGACGAGAAAAGATGACATCCTATGTGATATAGGCTTGACGGCGGAGTTGCTGACCCAGGCCGATATGGAAGATATCCATCAGCGGGTACGAGAAACGGGGCAGTTCTATTTAACGCCGGGGGAGCGACAGCAAATTATTAATTGGATTAAGGACGAGTTGGCGATAGACATCACGGCTCCGATTGACTGAAAAACGCATTGACTGAAAAACGCATTGACTGAGAAATTTGCGGTGCTAGCCCGGACGCCAAAGCGCTTTCCTATTGGTCGGCGATTTCGCTGACTGCAATTTGAACGAAGGTGTTAGCGACATCGAAGTTGTCTTCATGGGCCGCAAAGATGACAACAAGGCTCTGACCATTGGGGCCGTAAGGATTTGGATAGCAAAGTATGCGAAAAGAGCCGTCGCCAAAGTAGCCTGTGCGGTCGATTTGCCCGCGTTCTACGCTGACCTCTAGGGTGCGAACAAAAGCATCTGTGCGGGAGAGGCAAACGCTGATGCTGTCATTGATGATGCCGTCTCCACTGGCGATTTCGGGCATGGCGTGGGTTGCGATCGCTAATGATCCCCAACTTACCAACACAGCAGATAGCAAATGAACGGCTTTCATAAATACAAAGATTTCAAAGGAACTTCTTTTGTGAGCTGCTTTCTTGGAAGTGTAGTGCGGTGTGTCTCGGTAGGTCTACTAAGTTGTTCCAAGTTACAAAGGGAGATAGCGAAAAGCCGTCAAGCTCGCGCCATAGATTGACGACAATAGATTGACGACAAAATAGCAGTCTATCTCTAAAAATATTGATACATAAGATCTTATTAGCTTTGAAACCGTATGACTCAACCCAATTCGCCGCAAAAGCCTTATGAGCGCTGGATTGAATATTATGCTCGCTTTGGATATGGCGCGAAAGGCATTGTCTACGGCAGTACAGGGCTTTTGGCACTGCTAGAAGCATTTGATTTGGCCTCTGGAGAAACCGTTGGCTCTACGGGAGCAATCAAGACCATTGCTCGTCAACCTTTTGGCAGAACAATCGCAGTTATCGTAGCGATTAGCTTGATGGGTTACGTCGTATGGCGATTTATTCAAGCGTTCTTAGACCCTGAGCACAGCGGGTGCAATGCGTCCGATATCGTTCGACGCATTGGCTATGGCTGTAGTGGTTTGGTTTACGCCAGTATTGCTTACAGCGTTGTAGAGATATTAGATGAGTCGTCGGAAAAGGGCGGTAAAACAGCCCAGGACTGGGCCTTTATTATTATGTCTAAACCGCATGGGCGCTGGTTAGTGGGTGCTGTTGGCTTGGGCTTTTGCGGAATTGGCTGCTATTACTTTTACCGGGCGATTAAGGCTGAGTTTCGCAAGCGCTTTAAGCGGCACCAAATGAGCGATATAGAAAAGACCTGGGCGTCAGTTGTGGGTCGAGTTGGAATTGCGGCTAGAGGAGTGGTCTATTTAGTCATTGGAGTATCCGCAGTGCGAGCGGCTTGGACATTTGACCCGAAGATGATCAAAGATACGGAAGAGGCGTTTGCAGGTTTCAACAATAATCCGGCGGATGAATGGATATTAGCCATTTTAGGCATTGGCTTTATTGCCTATGGCGTTCATATGGCATTTCAGGCAAAGTACCGTAGCATCGATCCGATGTAGCGGCCTGATATAGCTGCTTTATGCAGCGGCATAACTGTAACCAAAATTTCAGGAATATCGCAAACAATGTGTCATTAGTAACATCTCAAGCTCCTGCGTAGGGTCGATGACTTAGCAAAGTCACAAGCTTGATTATGTATGCTACAACCCCTACCTCCCAATCGAGCATGTCGCAATCAGATCAGACTCAGGCATCTTACGAAAACTGGATTTCCTACTATGCCCGCTTTGGATATGCAGCGAAGGGGGTGCTTTACGGCAGTATTGGCCTTTTGGCTTTGCTGGAGGCGCTGAATGTTAGCTCGGGTAAAACGGTAGGTTCGGAAGGGGTGCTCAAAACGATTGCGGCTCAGCCATATGGTCAGGTGTTGTTGGCCGTACTGGCCGTTAGCCTGACGGGCTATGTGGTGTGGCGTTTTATTCAAGCATTTGTAGATCCTGAGCATGGCGGACATGAGGCAAAGGATATTTTACGCCGAGTGGGCTATGCCTGTAGTGGGCTGGTGTATGCCAGTGTTGCCTTTAGTGCGCTGAAGATATTGACAGCTTCTTCGTCTGACGGGGGAAAGACAACTCAAGAATGGGTACTGACGGTGATGCAGCAACCTTTTGGCCGCTGGTTAGTTGGGGCAGGCGGCTTGCTTTTCTTTGGGCTTGGCTGCTATTACTTTTACCGGGCTATCAAGGCTAAGTTTCGTAAGCGATTCAAGCTGCATGAGATGAGCGATGTTGAGAGAACTTGGGCAACTATCATCGGCAGAGTGGGGGTTACGGCTAGGGGCGTTGTCTATGTGATAATCGGCATTTTTGCGATGAGGGCGGCTTGGACATTTGATCCTTCTGAGGTTAAGACGACAGAAGGTGTGCTTGCAGTTTTTAATAGCAATCCGGCGGATGAGATCATTCTTAGCATCTTAGGGATAGGCTTTATTGCCTATGGCGTCCATATGGGTTTTCAGGCGCGGTACCGCAGGATACAGCCTAAAGATTAATGGCGCTGCCTAACTGACACTGTAAATGGCACTGTGATTCTTTAGCATCTACTTAAATCTCGCCTTGCTAACGACCTTAAAGGCTCTTTCTAACGCAACGATAACGACTATTAGCCAAAGCGCACCCACTAGTAAGCTGGCAATTACGTCGCTGGGCCAGTGAGCGCCTAGTGCAAGGCGAGCTAGGGAGATAAGACCAATCCAGAGAATGGCGAAGGCGATCGCAATTAGCCTTTCGATAGCGCTACGCGATGTGCGAAACCAGAGATAGAAAATTAGGCCATAAACAGTTATAGACACGACTACATGGCCAGATGGAAAAGAGTGAAGGCTAGGGGCGGCTAAGCCGTCGGCAATCAGATTAGGGCGATCGCGACTCCACATTCCCCAGCTAATCCAAACCAATGCAAACTGCCCTAAGTAAGTTACCACCACGGTAGCGGCGATCAGCGGTTTTCGGAACCAGGCCGTCAGCGCCGTTAGCGTCAGGAACACAGGCAGCATACCCACAAGATTGCCGGGCGATTCCCAGGTTACGCCTTTAGCAAAAGAAAGCGGATTGTAATCCTGAAAGGCCAGCAGCCACTTTTCATCCCAGGCTTGCATCCAAGTGCTTTCCCACCCCATCGCCAAGCGAGTCATTACATAGACAATCAAGGCACAGATTCCCAGGCCAATTGCCAGTGTTTTCCACCACAGCGTCCAGGCCGCCGAGGGCGTATTGCGGCTATCTTGCCAAAAGCGCTGGGCGATCGCTTTAATGCCATGGGGCACCACTGTTTTGGGTTTAGACCCCATGTTTTACCGCCTGCTGTGCTTTAAAGAAGTTCCAGCATGTTGGAAGTTGACGACAACATGCATCTATCTAACGGCATGTATCTAGCGGTGTGAACTGAAAAATAGTCTATGCCAGCGTCATGCTGATGCGGCTTAGGAACGATTGCAGTCTCTCGCTTTGAGGATTAGATAACACTTCGCGAGGATTGCCCTCTTCTTCGACTTGGCCCTTGTTAAGAAACATCACCCGGCTGGCGACTTCGCGGGCGAACTGCATTTCATGGGTGACAACGACCATCGTCATGCCTTCGTAAGCAAGCTGTTGCATGACCTGCAAAACTTCGCCGACTAGCTCGGGATCTAGGGCGCTAGTGGGTTCGTCGAATAGCAGAATTTCGGGTTTCATGCAGAGGGCGCGGGCGATCGCCACCCGCTGCTTTTGGCCGCCAGAGAGCTGGTCAGGATAGGCACTGGCTTTTTCACCCAACCCCACCTTATCAAGGTAAAAGCTAGCGGTTTCTTTGCTCTCTGTTTTTGATTGATCTAGTACCTTTTGTGGCGCGAGGCAAAGATTTTCGAGCACAGAGAGGTGAGGAAATAGATTGAACTGCTGAAAAACCATCCCGACATTAGCCCGCAGTTCTAGCAACCGGCGACGACTGATGTCGGCTTTAGACAAATCAATATCGTTGACAACCAGCATCCCCCCGCTGATCGTCTCCAGTCGATTAAAGCACCTTAGCAAAGTGCTTTTACCACAGCCCGAGGAACCAATAATAGAGACCACTTCACCTCTATTTATCTGACAGTCGATGCCCCGCAGTACCGATAGATCGCCAAATTTTTTTTGCAAGTTGGCACTGATAATTGCAGGGGTTGGTTCTGACATGTGTAATATGCGAGCGAACAGCCGCTGTAAGAAGGGTAAGCCCACTTAAGACTTATCAGCAGCGTATCACTTTGGCCTCTTGCTTTTGTTCATGTGTAACAATGGCTGCTTTTTATAGAACGGGATAGCGGTAATTACAGAAAGGGTAGATTATATGTTTTGCAACGAAACCTGCTAGAACTACCACCACTGGTATTTAGTAGGTTAAGAAAGCGTAAAGCTTTCGGCTGCATATGTGCTTGCCGTACAAAGGCGGCTATTGAACAAGGTTAATTGGTAGTGAGGCTACGTGAAATATGAAGATGACGCGCTCTAACTTCTTGAGAAATGCGGCTTTGGGCCTGTTGGCCACTGGGGTGCTAGCGGCCTGCGGTGGCGACGGCGGCGCGGGCGGTGATACCTGGACAGTAGGTACAGAACCTGCGTTTCCACCGTTTGAGTCGGTTGGTGAAGGGGATGAGCTAGTCGGGTTTGACATTGACCTGATGAACGCCATCGGAGAAAAAGCTGGTAAGACAGTCAGTTTCGATAGTTTGCCTTTTGACAGCTTGATTCCAGCGCTGCAAACGGGCTCGATTGACGCGGCAATTAGCGGCATGACGATTACCGAGGAGCGGCAGGCAACGGTCGATTTTTCCGATCCTTATTTTGACGCGGGATTGGCTATTGCAGTAGCCGAAGGCAATACCGATATCAAAACCCTAGAAGATTTGGAAGGGAAAAAAATTGCCGCCCAAATAGGTACCACAGGCGCTAGCACCGCTGAGAGTGTTGCTGATGCTACCGTCACCACCTTTGATTCTGCGCCGTTGGCCCTGCAAGAGTTAGCAAATGGCAATGTGGATGCGGTGGTGAACGATGCCCCGGCGACTTTGGATGCGATTAAAACAGGGAATATCCCTGGTATAGAAGTCGTCGGCGAGCTATTGACCGAAGAATCTTATGGCATCGCCCTACCAAAAGGCTCAGAAAATGCGGAGGCTATCAACACAGCCCTGGCAGAAATTAGGGCAGACGGTACCTATGCAGAAATTTATGAAAAGTGGTTTGGCACACAGCCTCCGGCAGAATAACTGAAGCAACTGCGCATTCTCAAAGACCTTCTTACCGGAGTTTTACTGTTGGATACGTCATTGGGCTTTGTCATAGACGCACTGCCTGCCTTGCTAGTAGGCGCTCTGGTGACCCTACAGCTCACCGCCGCTGCCGTTGCCTTCGGGTCTATCGGCGGCATCGCGCTGGGCGTCGCCAGACTGTCAAAATTCAAGATTCTGCGGCTGCTAGCCAGAATCTATGTCGATTTCTTTCGCGGCACGCCGCTGCTTGTGCAGCTTTTCATTATTTATTTTGGTGTCCCGCCTTTGGTGAGGTCTGTTGGTCTCAATTTCACCTTTAATCAGTGGACAGCCGCTATTTTGGGCCTTAGCCTCAATTCAGCGGCCTACCTGTCAGAGATTGTGCGAGCGGGCATTCAGTCAATTGAAGTGGGCCAAAAGGAAGCGGCTGAATCGTTAGGGCTAGGGCCGAATCAGTCGATGCGCTATATTATTTTTCCGCAGGCTTTACGTCGAATGATTCCGCCGTTGGGCAATGAGTTTATTATTCTGCTGAAAGATACGAGCCTGGTGGCTTTTATTGGCTATCAAGAACTGTTTCGCCAAGGGCAGTTGATTGTGGCGAAGAATTTTCGATCGTTTGAAATTTATTTAACCGTGGCGCTGATTTATCTGCTGCTGACAGTTCTCTCTTCTCAGGTATTTTCTTTGCTAGAGCGTAGAATGAATCCGACTGCAAAGTAAGATGGCGTTAAGATAGCGTTTTGGTGGGCCAGAGTTTTCCGAAGGTCAAAATTATTGCGGTAGGCAAGGTTAAAAAGACCTGGCTAAGAGATGGCATTGCTGTGTATGCGAAGCGATTGCCGGAAGTAGAGATAGTTGAGATTAAAGACAGTGGCCAGGCGCAAGCAGCGGATAAGCTGCTGAGCTTAATTAAAGGTCAAGACCGACTGGTGATTTTGACGGAATATGGCAAGGTGCGTGATTCTGTCGAGTTTGCGCGGTGGTTAGGGCAGGAAGCTTTTGGGACGCTGGTGCTGTTTATTGGCGGGCCGGAGGGGGTGTGCGATCGCCTCAAACACTACCCTTCTCTTAGCCTTTCTGCCATGACCTTCCCCCACGAAATTGCCAGGCTCCTACTAGTCGAGCAGCTATATAGAGCCAAAACCATCTTGCAAAATGGCAGCTATCACAAATAGCGATGTCAGACAGTTATTTGCTGAACTTTCTAATAATTATTTTCTCAGCTCATCTCGATAGTTCATCACCGCATCAAACTGATTTTGAGGATCGACATATTGGCTCAAAAGAGCAATATCACAGCTAGGAAGTAATTCGCTAGCTGCAACTTGTTCATAGCCGTTCGAGCGCAGATGATATAGGGTAAATTCCTCATTCTCCCATACCCATATTTCTGTAACGCCCAAGCCTTCGTAGATAGCGAGTTTATCAACCAGGCCACTGCTGAGAACAACTTCAATCGCAAGATCTGGAAAATCTTTTTTTCCGCCGATGCAGTAGCATTCATCGGGCTCTAGGCCGCGCTGTTTTGCAGCTTTGCGAAAGGTAGCTGAGCCAATCCCGTGAAACCGAGTGCGGGTTGCCTGGAAGTAGGCTTCGAGAAGCATCCTAATAATAGTCTTAAGCTCTTCGTGCAGTGGGGAAGTCGTCATGATTTCCAACGTGCCCTGTAGATAGCTCAGGCGTAAGGCCGGAAAGTCGTCGCCCAGCGTAGAGAGCAGTGACTCGTATTGCTGCCAGCTAACGCCTTCGAGTCGAACACGCTGCTCTGCTGAGGAAGTGATAGTTGTAGGCGGCATTGTCTCGACTTCCATAGGTTGAACCATCCAGTTGACGCCCTCATCTGAGCGGCTGAATGACTGGGCATTATTAGCGGCAAATAATATAGAAACTAGCTAAACTAAGACAGCTTGGATTTAACGATTGCTTGCACCTTAGCGCCGTCGGCTTTGCCCTGTAGCTTTTTCATCACTGGCCCCATCACTTTGCCCATATCGCGAGGGCCGCTGGCTCCGGTTTGGGTAATTACCTCATCGACAGCAGCTTCTACTTCCGCATCAGACATTTGAGCGGGCAGATATTCTTCTAATATTTCGAGTTCTTTGGCTTCTTTGTCTGCAAGTTCATCGCGGCCTGCGTCAGTATATTGCTGAATGGAGTCACGGCGCTGCTTGGCAAGCTGCATGACAAGCGCAAGTTCTTCTTCTTGGCTAAGTTCATCGCGGCCTTTGGCGCGAATCTCGCTTTCTTTTTCGAGGATAACTTTTTTGATGCCGCGTACGGTTTCTAGCCGCAGTTTATCTTTGGCTTTCATCGCAGTTTTAATTTCTGCTGAGACGCGATCTTTTAAGCTCATGAATCAGTCCTTTTGGAAATAACAAATTAAAGTTGCTTGCGTACCGGCTAAAAGCTTGACATCATCAACCGCAGTTAATGCAGTACCGATCGTAATCTTTTCACTACCCACCGCCGTCGATCTAGAATGTGCTAAAAGCGCTTCGCTACCCACCGCCGTCAATCTAGGATGTACGCAAAGCTTTTCATTACCCACCGTAGTCAATCTAGGATGTGCGAAAAGCTTTGCGCTACCCACTAAAAGCAACTCACAGCCCTCTGCAAAGCTAAAGCAGGGTTATCTCGTTTGTAAACTATCCGCCGCCAACTTACCAGGAGAGCGCTTACTAGCGTATCGAAGTCATTGGCGCTGAGTGCCTAGACGTTTAGTACTCTGGAACAGAAGGATCGATTTCCCGGCTCCAGGCTTGAATGCCGCCCTTCACGTTTGTGCCTTCGATGCCCGCTTCTTTGAGGATCGCTAGGGCTTTAGCAGAGCGCCCGCCCATTTTGCAATGAGCCACTAGCTTGTGCCCGTTGAGCATTCCTTTGAGTTTAAGCACACCATCTCCATTTTCGATTTCTCCCAAGGGAATCAGCGTGGAGCCGGGAATCTTGGCAATTTCGTACTCGTTGGGATTGCGGACGTCTAGCAAGAAGTAGTCGTCCTGGTCGCTATCGAGCAGCTTTTTGAGATCGGTTACAGACATTTCATTCATAGCTGCGGCCTGCTTAGCTTCTTCCTCGGCGGCTTGAGGAATGCCGCAGAACTGGTCGTAATCAATCAGCTTGTCGATAACAGCGCGGTGCTCTTCGGGTGGCTTGCGCAGTTTTAGCTCTCTAAAGCTCATCTCCAAGGAGTTGTATACCAACAGGCGACCGCTGAGGGTGTTGCCTTTACCCAAAATAATTTTGATCGTTTCGGTAGCCTGAATGACGCCGATCATGCCGGGGAGAATGCCCAGTACGCCGCCTTCTGCGCAGGAGGGAACCAGGCCCGGCGGTGGGGGCTCGGGATAAAGGTCGCGGTAGTTGGGGCCGCCCTCGTAGTTGAAGACGGTGGCTTGGCCCTCGAATCTATAGATAGACCCATAGACGTTGGGCTTGTCTAATAAAACGCAGGCGTCGTTGACCAGATAGCGGGTGGGAAAGTTGTCGGTGCCATCGACCACGATGTCGTAGGGCTCGAAGATCTCTAGCGCGTTGTCGGAAGAAAGGCGGACTTCGTGAAGGTCTACCTGGCAGTAGGGGTTTATTTCGTGAATGCGGTTTTTGGCAGATTCAATTTTGGGCTTGCCGACCCAGGAAGTGCCGTGGATGACTTGGCGCTGAAGGTTGGAATGATCGACGACGTCAAAATCGACAATGCCAATGCGTCCGATGCCTGCGGCAGCGAGATAGAGCAGCAGGGGGGAGCCAAGTCCGCCGGTACCCACGCAGCAAACGCTGGCGGCTTTGAGCTTTTTTTGACCGTCGAGGCCGACTTCGGGGAGGATGAGGTGCCGGGAGTAGCGTTCGTACTCCTCTTTTTTGAGTTGGATGTCATCCAAATTTGGGTTCAACATGATGATTTGGCAGAAAGGAGGGTTGAGCGGAGGTTGAGGTTCGTGCTTAGCTGTGTTTATCACGTAACCTGGGGCGCTGACGGCAGCGGGACTTGAGCGGTGAGACAAATGCTTTGCTGGTTTGCGCCTGTGTGCTTTGGTTGGGCCTGAATTTATGCCAGGAGCGGCATTCGGTCGGTGGCCGAGGAGGGGATAACTTGCATCGCTTCGGGTTGGAACTGATGGTTTGAGTCTAGCGCCCAGTTGCGGATATCGGCAGTTTTTCCTTTTTGGACGCAGAGGATGGTGTAGGCGTATTGAGGCCAGGCTTGGGCGCGATCGCACTCCGAAGGCACCGCCCCCTGATCTGGATGCGAATGATAGACGCCGATAATCTTCAGTCCTTGCTCTCTAGCCTGCTTTTGCACCCGCAGCATATCCCTAGGGTCAATCGTATACCGCCGCTCCTTGGTAAATTCTTCACTAGCTCCACTACTAGAAACAGCGCTTTCATCAAAAGCCTCAGCCGCCCACTTATTCTCGACGGGGATTAGCTCAACCAATTGCTTCCGAGCAGAGACGCTATCTAACTCTCCTAGCATCAAGCCACAGCACTCTTCGGGGTAAACCCGCTCGGCGTGAGCTGACAGTTCAGATATGTGCTGTTGGGTGAGGGATAGAACCACAGTTGATTTAGATGAAAAAGAATAGCAAACTCTAATTTTAGGGTAAGGCGTTACGAGTTAACTATTAAAAAATGTGGCTAGAGGGTATGACGCTGTTAGCAAAGTTCAGAAGCATACAAGGCGCTTGAGCTATAGGTGCTTCGTCATAAAAACGCTGTTGGGATCTGCTGTGTAATCTGCAAAGGGCGTTCTATAGTCAAAGCCATGCTTTTCGTAAAAGGCGCGAGCGGGTTGGAAGGCGGGAAGTGAGCCTGTTTCTAAGTGGAGATGCTGGTATCCTCGCTGCCTGGCGATCGCCACAATATGAGCCAAAATACTAGAGGCAACGCCCTGACGCTTGTAGGCTTCGACAGTACGCATAGATTTTATCTCGCCGCAGCTAGCATTTAGCGCTTTGAGTGCGCCGCATCCAAGCAGGTTGCTATCTTGCCAAGCTGACCAAAAAGTGATGCTGGGCGATCGCAAACTTTCTACACCCAAGACATGCACACTACCCGGCGGCGTAATAGCGTGCATATCATCAAAATGCTCTTGCAGTAGCGCGACGATCGCCTCTCCAGTTAAGTCGTCTTCAGTAATCAGCAATTTCTAACGATTCCCTACGAGTACTTCGTTTCAAGCCGTTCGCTAAGCGTGCGTTTGAAGGAGCTGATCGACGACTTTGTCCATAGCGACAGAACGGGAAGCTTTGAAGAGGATGCGATCGCCCGCTCGAACCGTTTTCTGTAAGCGCTCTGCCAGCTCACTGTGACTCGTAAACTGACGACTTTGCACAGCCCCAGCGCCTGCGGCCATAGCTTCTGCCTCCGCCGGATCAGCCAAAATGAATAATTGATCAATCTTCAAATTTGCGACCGTTTCACCAATGTGACGATGCAGCGGCACCGAGCGATCCCCTAGCTCTTTCATCGTGCCCAGTACCGCAATCCGGCGCGTCCCTGGCTGGTCGGCCAATAGTTGCAAGGCGGCGACCATCGCCTCAGCGCCCGCATTATAAGTTTCATCTAACAGCAAAATATCGTTTGGCAAAGGGTGACGTTGAGCGCGGCCAGCAGGCATAGAAACCGTGATGCCCTCGGCCAGTTTTTTCCAGTCGAGGTGCAGGGCTTGCAGGGTGGCGATCGCACTCAAAAAATTCAGCGCATTGTGCCGACCCGGCAACGGCAGCGGCAGCGCCACACCCTCAACGACCAAGCGGCCATCTACCAGTTGACCCTGCACATCCCCGCCCGTCAGACCGTAGGTAATTTGTCTGCCTGACCAAAACTTGGCCGCCGTTGACATCAGCAAAGCGTCATTGTAATTCAGCACAGCAATGCCACGAACGGGCAATTCTCTGAGCAGTTCGCATTTTGCCTGGGCGATCGCCGCTTGCGATCCCAGCCTGCCAATATGAGCCGTCCCCACATTCGTAATCAGCGCCACATCAGGATCGGCAATTTGAGTGAGCAAAGCAATTTCTTCCAGGCCGCGCATTCCCATTTCTACGACCGCGTAATTATGGGCAGCGCTCAGTTCTAACAAGGTTTTGGGCACGCCGATTTCATTGTTGTAATTGGCCTGAGTTTTAAGCACGGTGCCAAACTTACTGAGCGCCGCTGCCACCAGCTCTTTAGTCGTGGTTTTGCCAACGGAACCGGTGATCGCGATAACGGGAACGGCCTTTTGCTGACGCCACCAATGGCCCAAGGCTTGATAAGCGCTTAGCGTATTGTCTACTTCCAGACGGGGAAATTGAGCTTGGGGGAGGGTGCCTTTGCGAATGACGGCGGCGATCGCGCCTTTATCTATCGCCTGTTGAGCAAAGTTGTGCCCATTAAAAGTTTCGCCTTCTAGCGCGACAAACAGCTCACCTGGCTGAACCATGCGAGTATCTGTGGTGATACCCGTGACAGACGAGTCGGCAATCGGCGCACAATCTATCAGTTTTGCAGCCAGCACCTGGGCCAGGGTCGCGATCGGCGCACTAAAGCCAGTCATTGTTTCCACCAAAAGACTAATCTCACCAAAAGGATAGTAGCAAGCTAGCGATCGCAGGGCTGAGATGTATGAAGAACCAAACATCGAAAGTTGATAGGTTTTACAGAGGGCCGGGCATATTAGCTTACAGAAATATCATTGGAACTTGATGCTTTTATCTCAGGCACCAGCTTGAGACCGTAATCTCTATCTCTAAAGAACTCTAAAAAAAGCATCCTCACCCATCTTCGGCCAATCCAAGGCTTCACCCCCATACGCTGAATCATGATCTTGAACAGCCGTCCTATGACTAGCACTATTTCTTTCGGCGCAGAGATTCCCCCTTCGACGAGGGTCGCGGACTCCTACAGCGATAACTTGATGGACGATCTCTTCCTGGATGTAGATCGGATTTTGGATGGTGACTTCATAGATTACACAAGCGGCACGGGCCGTCAGCACAAGCAGATACTGCCCTCTACTCGGACGGTTCAGCTTCCGGCTGACTTCAACCCTCAAAGCGCAGCGGATATTTACAGAGCAACCATGAATGCGGACGCGAGTAGTGGTTCGACTATCGATCAGCAGCCTACGCACAGCCCTACGATTCATCGTTTATCCGGCTATAGCGGCGGCAGGCCAGTCACGTCAGGTCGAGCGACTGCGGCCCAATCTGGAAACTTTCAAAGCGCGGTTATTCAGAGTCCTAATCCGATCAATCAAAGCTGCTTTTATCCTGACGAGTCGCCTAAAGAACTTGCCCTAACAAATCTATCGCCCCGGTCTCCGCAAACTATTTCTGAGCCCCAGCGGCGGCAAAAGCAGTCGGTATCGCTGCCCTTTTTGCTAATGGGTGCAGCCATCATCTCAGCAGTGAGTACAGTTGGGCTATGGGCACTGAGCCAACATGCACCGAATAGCGGTTGGTTAGCGGCTTGGAGTCGAGAGGCGGCAGCGGCAGAACTGCCTGATAATTCAGAAGCGGATTTTTTGGCTTACTTGAAGCGATCGCTAGAGGTCATCAGCAACCGCCAGGCCGCAGCAAACCAAACGATCGCGGTCATACCCACAGCCAAAGCACCCACGCTACCAACGGTCGTACCAAACGCTAACACGGCCCTAGGGATTGGCGTACTGCCTAATTTGCCGGGCGCGAGTCCCACAGCCGCCCCCTCAACATCCCCAACGACCAATGTGATTGAACGGGTATTCGTCCCTGTCTATTCGGGCAATCAGTCCGCTCAAACAGCCGCCAATACCGCAGCGCTACCGTCTGCGGCGACTTCTAACAACGCTCGACGGCCTACCGTTCCAGTCCCTGCCCCCGTCGCCGCTGCTGCCGCAATTCCACCGCGCGCGCCCGCAGCCGCCCGTCCTACCGTGCCGACCGTGCCAGGTTCAGCTCAACGTGCCGCAGCGCTACCCGTTCCTAACGTCGTCGCCACCGCGCCCACCAATGCAGCCGCAAACCTCACAGACGTGACGCCAGTTTCTGAACAAGTCTTGGTAGGGGTTTTGAATTTGGGCAGTCGCTCGGCAGCTTTGTTTGAGGTAGGCGGCAGTTCGCAGCGGGCCTATGTGGGCGATCGCATTGGCGTTTCTGACTGGACGCTGGTCTCTATCAATGGACAAGATGTGGTTATCCGCCGTAATGGAGAAGTGCGCTCCGTCTATATTGGACAAAGGTTCTAATTTTAGGCGAGTGCCATGAGCTTATTTGACGATCTCAGCCGTTTTTTGGAAACGCGGCTGGATGAATTTTTGCGAGCCAATCCACACCTAGAGCTGCGTGCCCTAGAAGATCAGCTCCGGGGGCAAGAAGAGGATGCCATCAGGTTACTCGGGGATCTGAACCGCCGTGAAAAACAGCTAGAAGACAGCATTTTAGAAACGGCCAAAGACATTCAGCAGTGGCATCAGCGGATTGCCAAGGCAAAGGCGGCTAATCGGCAAGATTTAGTTGGCCCCGCCCAAGAGCGAGAGGCCGCTTTATTGCGGCAGGGCAATCACGCTTGGGGGCAGCTCAAGGGTGTAAAAGGCCGGATTGAGCAGACTAAAGAACTCTATCAGCAGGTCAAGGTAAAGCGCCAAGAGGTAAAAACCAAAATTGCCCAGGCGGCGGCTATCCCCAAGACACCGACCGACTGGGGTACGACCGGATGGAATCAAAGTCCCTACAGCTACAGCTCAGCGGTTGATCCCCTTGATGAAAGCTTTCGCCGCTGGGAAGCGGAAGAGGAGCTAAATGAGATGAAGCGCAAGATGGGAAAATAAATTCTCCCTCACTGCCAATCGCCAGAGGTGACTTCAACAGTATTACCAGTTGCGGTGACAACTTCTAATGGCAAAGTCGCTAGCTCATCCATGCGGTCAAATTGAATGACCTGCAGGCCAGTGGCGGCGGGTTCGACGGTCATTAGGTAGCGATCGCCCTGCCAGGCCAAATCGACAATCCGCTGGTTGAGTAGCCAGGTTTCAGCGCGATCGCCTTCATTAATCGCCATTGTGGTCTCAGCTTCATAGCAACCCGCTAGCTGATCGCTCACCGTCCATATGCCTGAGAGCGTCTCGGGCTCCATGCGGGCACTCAATCCGTAGGTCGTAAAGCTAATCACCTGATGATCCCAAAACAGTGAGGAGGCACTTTTGAGCGAATCATTGCTAGCAATCTCGCCATAGCGCACTTCGCCCCCCAACCGCTTCGCCTGTTCCGCATCGCTAGGTCTTTGCCAGCTCTCTACATTCGCGCACAGTTCAAACGGCAGTTCAAACGGCAGTTCAAACGGCACTGCCGCGTCTCTTGTCTCTTGAGAAACTTCCTGAAGGGGTTCTGCGATCGCCTCTTGAGTAGTCGCACTATTTGATAGCAATTGACTCGCCGTAGGACTTGGGCATCCTGACACAACATAGGCTCCCAACATAACAACGCCTAGCTGCTTCAATCGCTTTAACTTTTCCTGACCCATTTACCCGTACCCCGCACTCATTTAAAACGTTTAATTCGACGCGCTCGATCCTGAACTTTCCCGCCGACCTTGCCCTGCCGACCTTGCGCTCTGCTAAGCGCTAATTCAACAGTTATGAACGCCAGCGCTAGGACTCTTCGGAAGCCCTATAAGCTACTACAGATAGGTAACGATTGATTGCGTTAATCAATCGAAATGCCTTCACTAAAACAAAAAGCAGTAAGCCTGGTCATCTGCCGCTATGGATAGGTTAGCCCTCAATAAAGAAGGCACGTTTAAGCAGACGTTAGACAATCTTAAAAGCCAGAAATATCTGAATTCACTTGTACATTAGCTGACGCGATAAAAGCGACCTCAATATACAGAAAGGGAATCTGCTTTAGTAAAGTTGAATAGCATCAGAGAACATGTTTACATCGCCATGCATCGCGCAAATATTTTCGATATCTTGAGATGGCATATAAACGGTTAGCTTCGGTCTTCTACTGAACTGCTTCATCAAATCTTCACATAAGTAGACTGTGACAGCCAGTGGCTTTGCAGCAAACTAACAGTAGCTATTGTTTAAACCAAGCAAAGAAAATCTTATGTAGCTTAGGCAACATATTTCTAAGCAGCCTTTTTGCTCAAGCGTCTATCTATAGGCGATAGCGCGCTATCCGTAACGTTCAGGAACTCGCTCACTACTATTATCTACAAATCGGTTCTTTTGACCAGAACTGAATAGGACAGTTTGTAGAAAACGTAATAACTGTCTCTGATACATGAAGAAAATACTGAGCCATTCGCGATCAAATCAAAAGAACTGTTGCGTGAGATTACCAGCATCTAAGCAACTCCTTGAGATTCTCCATCAGCCCTTTTCAACTAATCAGATGAGTCACCGTTTTACCGGTCGCAAACAAGCTCTGAAGTCGCTGAAGGTGGCTACTCCCTGAATAAAACAGATCCCCTTTGCCTAGAAGGTTGGCTGCTGCCCCTGCTTTGCCACCCAGAATAATAGCGGAATCTGCATCGCTAGCCGTGCGCAGCGCCACTCTGCCCGGCAAGTTCGAGCGAATCAGGGGCGTTACCACTTTCGCTTCGGGTCGCTGGGTGGCAATCACCAAATGGATACCTGCGGCGCGAGCCATTGCACCCAATCGCTGAATGCTTTGTTCTAAGGCTTTAGCAGTATCTTTATCAGCCATAAAATCAGCATACTCGTCAAATATGCAGAGAATGCGAGGAAGCGGGCTATCAGCCTTTTGATTGTAGGTAGAGAGGTCAGGACAGCGGCTTTGCTCAAAGCGGTGGTATCGACTGTCCATTTCATCGACGAGACGTTCCATGAGAGCGACGGCATCTTCTCTAGTTTTGACGATGGGCTCGTATAGCCAACGCATGGTTTCAAACTCAGGAAAGGTGACTCGCTTGGGATCGACGAGAGCGACTTGGAAGTGCGTTGGATCGTGGCGAACAATCAGGCTGAGGAGGAGCGATCGCAAAAACTCACTCTTACCACTACCCGTCGTCCCTCCTACGAGAAAATGGCAGGTATTAGGATCAGACAAGTCCGCCTCAATGAGTTCGCCATCCAAATTAATGCCAATCGCTGCTTTTACCGCAGCCGTATTTTTCTTGGGATGCTTAAAGTAGTCATGAAAAAAGGCGGTTTGACGGTCGGGGCGAGGCAAATCAACGCTGATAAAACCAGCCTGGGGAGACATCAGCGGCGGATTCGCCAGTCCTAAATGCACTCGAATGTCATCTTCAAACTTCAAGATGGTATTAACCCGAACGCCTAGATGAGGCTTTAGCTTGACGCGGATAAAAGCCGGGCCAAGTGACGATCCCAAGTAATCGACGCCGACATTAAAAGCCTGTAGAACTTCGACAAGCTGCCTGGCAACATTATCGGATGCCTCACTCGCCGCGCCTCCAGTCGCTATGGGTTTTACTGGCCTAGAAGTCGTTTCAGCCAGTGGTTTAAGAGTCGGCTTCTGAGATTTAACAGATGGCGGCGATTCCACCTGAATAGCATCTACGTGCAGTGATCCGACTTCTAAGGTTTCGACTTTTATCGGTTTGGAGTAGTCGAGCGCAAAGCTTTCTGCAACGGCACCGGCGACCAGCGGCGGGATATTTTCGGGCAAGATCGGATCGGGCAATAGCAGTTCGCCAGGGGCGGCTACGGCATCTGTTTCAAAGTAGGTTTGGCACTTGTTCTTTTGAGGGCAGATGTCGCACAGTTCAAGGTGAGCGGTCATCGGCGGTGGATTGGGATCAGGCTGTTGCCAGGCTAGCCAAGCCCTCATTTGCATCAGCTTGTGTGGGATCAAATCGTGCAGCGTTTTCTCTAGCAAGTCCCACGGGTATTCAACGCCTTTCCAATCGGGCAGCACGCTATACACCGCTGAATTGATATTCACCTGGAGCCTTTGTTTGAGCATATAGCTGTACAAAGCCACCTGGGCAAGCTGAGCAGCGGGATCGGTGGCCTGATAGGTTTTGTATTCCACTACGCACAGGCGCTGGGCGGCAAAGTCATACACCAGACTGTCGAAGCGGCCTTTTACCAGTTGGCGATCGCCATTCGGCAAATCAAACTCAAACTTTACCGATAGCTCTTGGGCCAAGAAGGTTTTACGAATGACATCTTGAGGGCTACAGAACTTTCGATTGCTGACCAGTAGTTCTGCCCAGCGGCGAATGAGTCCAGTGATGCCTTCCCATAGCTGGTTGAGTGCAGGCACCTTTTGAGGAGTATCACTCACTGTCTTTTGGACAAGTGGGAAGAAAACGGTGCGATAGAGCTGCTGCTGTATTTGCTGCGCTAGGGTTTCTGGGTCTAGTTGATTGGCGGGTGGGGTGAGGAGGGTTGCGATCGCCTCATCCGCACAAATCCGACTCACACAGTCATCACACAGCTTATGAAACGCCAAACCCACGCCGCCGCCTTTAGTTTTTGAGGCACGAAACATCATCATGCCGCCTTCGTGATGACCCAAATACATCAGCCTCGGACACTCAAACGCGACGCGAACCTTAGTGACGCTGAGAGATGTTAGGGGTTGGGAAGAACTCATCAGCTATGGATATGATGAACGGCAGTGTTGACTATTCTCGTGTAGCTATTGGGGGCTGTTTAAGTGCTTAGCTAGGCACCCAGCAAAGCAGTTGGTTTTCAGGACTAGCTTGTGGATCTAACATTTGTATTCTATTCGCTTCGCAGAGTGCGTAAATGATGTTTTGCATATCTTCTGTGCTGAGCGATCGCACATGCTCACTCGCGCTATTCATCACCGCCTGCATACCCATCATCGACTGCGTAGTCATCAGGTTCACAATGTGCGTTCGCGCCGCCTCAATATCCACCGGGTCTGGGTCGCCAGGATCGGGATCAGGGGTAGGGCCTTTGCTTTTTATAATTTCTAGCTGCTGAAGTAATGGGCATTTAGCTAGTACATCAGATTCTCTCATCAGCGATCGCAGCTCAGCAATATCTGGCGTTTGCGAAGCAATCACCAGCTCGCGGCTCGCAGCAGCATTTACCAATCGGTGGTAAGTCTCTAAATACTGCACCGACTTTAAATCAGTCTTGATATGAACATGCTTGCTACCCTTAAACACCTCTTGAAATATCTGAAAACCTCTGTTTCTCGGGGTGCCTAAATTAGCCGCTCGAATTAGATAAAGCTGAGTTCGTGTCCCACCATTGAGAAGCCTCTGGCAGGCTCTCATCACATTGCAGAAAGAAGTTAAGTTGCTGTCTTCTGTCCATACAATGCCAATTTTTTGGCCCGATTGTTGGTGCCCTAATGAATAGCTTTGATAGGTAGGGCTCGGCAGAATCCCGGCTTGAATGTTTGGCACCGCTAGCGCTTCCAACACCTCTTGCAGACGGCGAATAAGTTCAGGGGACGAAAACTGCGCAATGCGACTTAGCTGCTCGCCTGTTTCTCGAAATTCCTTTTGCCAAGCTAGCTCAAAACTAGCAACAGACTGCGTACTAGTAATCGCTGTAGACAAATCATCGATAGCGGTCTGCGAGATATCGGGCAGCGAACCCTCTTTTTTGAAAGCGTGAATTAACTCCTCAGCTAAAATCAGAGCTTCTCGGGGAGCAACTTTGCCACCAGGATATTTATGCTCTAGCCACTGTCGAGTGAGCGGCGCAATACTTGACGATGGTTTCGGGCTTGCCTGAGCGTGAAGGGGCCGAAGCCGCGAAGCCCAGATAGCTTCGGCTTCGTCTAAGTTAATCAGACGCAAAGATAGTTCTTTATCTATGCGATCACGATCCGCATGAGCAATGGCCCCCCTATTATCTCGCCAGTTGCTTGTAATGATACTCACCACAATCAAAAAGTTATTGACCTTTTCGTTATGCAGCGTAGAGTTGACATTAAACATAGCCTGCAAATCCGGTTTCCCGTTTGCTTTGCTAGGGATGTTATCTAAGTTGTCAAAACAAATAACAATAGGTTGAGTAGAGTCAGCAATTTGCCCAAAATTTCCTAAAATCTTTTGAGCCGCGTCTTCTGAATCTATAGAACGCTTCACCTTCAGTGTCTTTAGTTCTTCCTCATCGAGATCTTCGCCTCGCAACCAGTCAGATGCAGTCATGCGAGTTTTTGGATCGAGCAATTCGTATAGAACACCAAAAAAATCTCTAGGTCTATACAGTCCGCTAGGAAAACTCGCCCGCATGTCACTAACAAAAACGCTGCGTTCTCCTCTGATGCGTTTGATAATTCCCTCTTGCTTCAAAACTTCTAATCCCTTCAACCACACAAGAAGTTGAGAATCATTGTGACCTTCTGGCGTTTCTAGCAGACTATCTACTGTTTGCCGCAATACATGCCGCCAAATAAACTTGCTGTCAGGCCAGGGAGTAACGTAAGCAAAACAAGCCTTGCTGTTGAGTCTGCGCTTAAGTCGTCCTAGCAAGTGGCTTTTACCTGAGCCCGCATCGCCTACAAGCATAAGCGTGCGTGTTTTGCGATCGCGCAGCAGCAACTCTAGCGTCTGCTCAACGCTATCAAGTACGCCTTTGTGTATAGAGGAAACCTCCTGGCTTTCATCCTGGCTTTCTTTCCAAAAGTTACCGGGCCTAAACGTGGTGGGATCAAACGGATTGATATTTTGCCGAACTAACTGCTCAATAGATGGCACGCTAAAACTCTCTATAATGCTGGAAAAACAAATACGACCAAGGGGTCATGGACTGCAAGCAGTTACGACTCAAATAACGGAGATAAAGAATAAGGATCTGCCGTGGTTTTGAGGAATACCGGCGGATACTTGGTGGTCGCTATAGTCTCCTTGGTCATGCAAACTGCTTAGCTCAATGTGATCGCTGCGCTGCAACTCGTACAAACAACTATCTAGCTCTTCGCGAGTCAAAGGCGGCTGTAGCTTTTCACGCAGGTGATAAATTGGCAGATAGTTATCGCTGCCAGTTGACTGATCTAGCTGCTTAATCTGCTGCAAAACGGCCTGAGCATCGGGTTTAGTTTGCGACGACCCGATGGGCATAGCGCCGCTAGGTTGCCCCGTCTGAGTGAGCGGCCTTTGCGCCTGAGGCTGGCCAGTGGGTAACCGTGCGCCAGGAGATGACTCTAAATTTTCGCGTAGAAACTTGACATAGTAGCCCAGCTTGGCTGCCGTAATCGTCCAAAAGTTTTTAGGCAAACACTCGTCTCGTAAGAACTGTTTCCCTTGAGCACTCAACCAGACCTCATTGACGGATTCTTTGCTGACTCTTATAAAACCTTTATTAGCTATGTTACGTAGCAGAGACTGGCGTTCATTCGCCGGAACTTCTTTATCGAGCTGGTCTGGCTTTGCTTCTTTCTCACAAGCTTTTAAGACTATTAGTTCTTTAGGATCCAAATTGAAAGGTAGGCTTTCGGTTCCTTTTTTCAGAAGAGCCTTTCCAGAACCTTCTATGACAAATTTTAGTATCTCCTTATTACATTCTATGTAGCCCTTAGTAAGCAGGGAGCTACAGCTAGCATTACGCAAGGCAGGTGATCCAACATTCTTTATTTTTGTGAGCTTACTACGGTAATCATGACAGTTCACTAGCTCTAGCAAAAATTTCAGCTCACTCGCTCCTGTACTCTTTGCCGCCATACTCGTTCACCCACTTTAAATTTGAAAGACCTCAACAGTTTAATCAAACTTGCTTTGTCTAAAGCCATTCTTACGTTATCTTTCGGATATTCAGTATTAATTCTGTATAGAACAGTTAAAGATTATTAAAAGCGTCTACTGGCGTTTGATAGGTTACAGAGGCATCTATGTGGTTATACTTATCGCGCAAAAAGTTCTTTCCCTGTTCTGTCAGCCACGCTTCCTTAATGGCGACACTGGAAATGTTAATTAGTTTGCGAGCTGCCAAACTGCGAATGATTTGCTGATGGGAGTCAGCCGGAATTTTGCGACTAAGTTTGCCTAGAGACATAGACCCTTTGCAGGTTCTCAAAAGCTTTAGTTCGTCTGGCGTGACTGGCAGGCTGGTCGTATCGAGTGATAGCAGAACTTTGCCAAAGCGCGAGATGGTGAACCTGGAAACTTCGCTGCTGTAGTCTACTAAACCTTTTGTGGCGAGGGTTTTGCAGATGCGATCGCGCTCTGGTGCTTTAGTCCCGCTATTAGGACTTAAATCCTTCATCTTGCCGCGATAGCCTTCACAGCCCAGCAGCTTCAAAATAAACTTTAGCTCAATCGTTTTTAAGCCTTCCATGCAGCACTACCCTTTTGGCCTTAACTCAAGACATCAACAGTCTAATCAAACTTGATGCGTCTCAGCCCCATTCTTACCTTTTCTTTGTGAGGTTGCGGGCGCGATTATATGTAACTTTTATGTGGACTCGCTAAAGGCTAAGTGAGTAATTTTATGCATAGGTCAGCGGTGCCTAAAGCAGATCATTTTGGGCGAAGCCACTGCCAATTTAACATCGGCTCAAACTTCCTGAAGTCTGCATCGGCACTGACCCATACAGCATCTGATTCTATCGACAAAGCAGCAAAACTGGCATCTGGCACCAAATTGCCCGTAGCTTGACTCTCTAAGCATAATTTCTCAAAGATCTGCCAGTGACCAGCCCCCGGCATTACGCCTAATGCATTAGGCTGACTTCTGACAATTTCTCAAAAGATTCCATACGATCTCTAAGCGCTGCATTGCTATTGACATCCACATTAGAATACGTGCCATCGCCCCTAAAGGTTGGAAGCGACACAATACGCGGTGATGAGGCTCCTCTTTCCTGCTCGATCAAAAGCACCACTGCATCCTGAATCAACTGCGTCAACGTACGCTTCGTTGACAGCGCATGTTGCTTCGCCGATTGAAGGACTTCGTCACTTAAACGTATCGTTGTTCTCATGACGACATATTAGCATCAGTATGTCTATCGCCCCTCTTCACATTCCGCTCCCAAAAATACCCATCCGCATAGCCCTGCACAGCCACATCCTGATCAGCCAAAGCCAGCCGCTTCTGCGCCAAGCAGCAATACAGCTTTTCCTGCTCAATCCCCACATAGCGCCGCCCTAGCTTCTTTGCTACCACCGAAGTCGTCCCCGAGCCTAAAAAGGGATCGAATACCATATCGCCCGGATTGGAGCTGGCCAAAATCATCTTGGCAATCAGCTTTTCAGGCTTTTGTGTCGGATGATCGGTATTCTCTGGCATCGACCAAAAAGGGACAGAGATGTCTGTCCACAAATTAGAAGGATGCGTCGCCCGAAACTTGCCTTGATCCGTATCTTGCCAGTCCTTCGGCTGACCCGCCCCGTCTCGATAGGGCGCACGTACCCGTCGCTGAAGCTTGACTGCATCCACGTTAAAGGTGTAGTCATCGCTAACCGTGCCAAACCAGATATCTTCAGAAGCATTTTTCCAGTTACGCTTTGCCCCACGCCCTTTTTCTCGCTCCCAGGTGATTCGATTGCGCACCTGAAAGTACTCAGAGAACACTTCGTAAATCGCATTCGATGACTGCCAATCGCAGCACATATATATAGAGGCGGTTGGTTTTAGTAAACGCGGTAGTTGCGATAGCCAAGTCGTCAGCCAGGCTTGATAGGCTTGCGGCGATCTGGCTTTGAACACCACGCCGTTAAAGTCTTTACGCAGATTGTAAGGGGGATCGACAATTAGCAAGTCTATGAAGGCATTGGGTAAATGGGGAAGGGCGTTGAGTAGAGGCTGGTGGATGGTGCGATCGCAAATCTCTTCAGCAGTCCAAGATTTCTCTAGCCTCACAAGCTGAGAAGCATACAAAACAGCCTCTTGGTCACTTAGCGTCAACGTGCGATTGTTCGGTGCTTTCGGCTTCGGCAAACGCTTCAAAGCTCCCCAAATACAAATATCAATAGGTAGCTTATCAGATACGCCTGATCGACCCAGATCAGCAATCGGAACTGCACCCTTTAGAATAGAAGGACATCTTTATAGCCCATCACCCGCTCACGTCTTATGTTTGAAGCCCTCTCAGAACAATTTGAATCCGCCTGGAAAAAGCTTCGCGGCCAGGACAAAATTTCGGATGCAAATATTACAGAAGCGCTGCGCGAAGTCCGCCGAGCCCTACTAGAAGCTGACGCCAACTTAGACGTGGTGAAGGGCTTCGTGGCCGATGTCAAAGAAAAAGCAAAGGGGGCAGACGTCGTTTCGGGCGTGCGACCCGACCAGCAGTTCATCAAAATTGTGTATGACGAGCTGGTAGAGACGATGGGTGATACCAACGTCCCGCTGGCCGACAGTGAAACCAAGCCGACCGTCGTGCTGATGGCAGGTTTGCAAGGCACCGGTAAAACCACCGCGACCGCCAAGCTGGCACTGCACCTGCGCAAGCAAGATCGCAGTGCTCTGCTCGTGGCGACAGACGTTTACCGTCCGGCAGCGATCGATCAGCTCCTTACGCTCGGCAAGCAAATTGACGTGCCCGTGTTTGAAATTGGCGCAGATGCGAACCCGGTAGAGATTGCGCGGCAGGGATTGGCCAAGGCGAAAGCAGACGGCGTGGACACCGTGATTATTGACACGGCAGGCCGACTGCAAATTGATACTGACATGATGGCGGAGCTAGCTCAGATCAAAGAAGTCGCGCGGCCCGATGAAGTGCTGCTGGTGGTCGATGCGATGACCGGTCAGGAAGCCGCAACCCTGACCCGCACGTTCCACGAGGAAATTGGGATCACGGGTGCGATTTTGACCAAGATGGATGGCGACTCGCGGGGGGGCGCGGCCCTTTCGGTACGACGCATTTCCGGGCAGCCGATTAAATTTATCGGGGTGGGCGAGAAAGTAGAGGCTTTGCAGCCTTTCTACCCTGACCGGATGGCGTCGCGAATCCTGGGGATGGGGGATGTACTGACCCTGGTAGAAAAGGCTCAAGAAGAAGTTGACATCGCCGACGCAGAAAAACTTCAGGAAAAAATTCTATCGGCCAAGTTCGATTTTAACGATTTCCTTAAACAAACTCGCTTGATGAAGAACATGGGGTCTTTGGCGGGAATCATGAAGTTGATTCCGGGAATGGGCAATAAGCTTTCTTCTGATCAACTTCAGCAAGGAGAGCAGCAGCTCAAGCGCTGTGAAGCCATGATCAGCTCTATGACCATGGAAGAGCGGCAAAACCCTGAAGTGCTGGCCGGTTCGCCGAGCCGTCGCCGCCGGGTTGCCAAGGGTGCGGGCTATGCTGAAAAGGATATCAGCAAGCTGGTGACCGATTTTCAGCGGATGCGCGGCCTAATGCAGCAGATGGGTCAGGGCAATATGGGCCTGCCAGGTTTCGATGGGGGCTTTCCGGGGATGGGCGGCAATCCCATGGGTGACAATCCCATGGGCGGTGGCCAGAGACCAGGATGGCGGGGTGCCCCTGGCGGGAACAAGAAGAAGAAAAAAAATAAAAAAAGGAAGGGATTTGGTTCCCTCTAAACAAAAGCAATGAATAAGCTTCTGGCTGGCATAAAAACTGGATTAGCACTGACAGGAATCTGGTTTGGTTTGGCCAGTAGCGCGATCGCACTCCCTGGCCAAACCGTCGAAGAAGCAGAAGCCTGGATGCAGGCCCACCCAACTCTACGGGCCACATCCAGAGAGCGACTCTCATTGCGGCGTAATGACACACCCGTTCGGCGCTACACATTTCATGGTTCCACGATCGGCCCAGGGGGCGGTTCGGGTGTGAGCATGTTACTGCGCAGAAATAGTGCAGAGCCCGTCATGGTTCGATCTGAGAAGTTTACCTTAGTAGATTTAACCAGCGGCGTAAGTGTGACCCGGCTAGAAGATGCTTTGCGAACCCTATATGGCGCAGAGGTCTATGCAGACTATCGGCGATCGCAATCTGTCTTAGTCTATTCACCAGGTCGCATAGAAGATCGTGACACCCGCCGCGCCTCTCGCGCTCAGCTATTTGAAGGGAACTTGTACGCTTACCTAATTGAAGTTTTTCCTGACCCGGACGGCAGCATTTCTACAGGCGCTGTGACGGTAATGCTAAAAGCTGACGTCCCGGCACTCACCACAGCTTTGCGCAATCAAGAAATTGAAAGAAGTGAGTTTGAACAATCTACAACAGAAAATGACTCAAACCTACTCGATGCAAAACGGTAGAACCGAAGCGCTTGTTGAATCTTCAAAACCTACACAGCCCCTACCCTGCTGCGAAACCGCCTAAAGATATAAATTAAGGCGGTGCCCTTGCTCGCTATGTCACATAGCGTAAAATGACAATAACCGCTCAGTCCCTTGCCGGGAGACACTTGCCATGGTGCAGGCCAAACCCAATCAGCTCGAAACCTTTGAACCAAGACTAGCGCATTCTCCCACCTCGGAAGTATGACAGGTGGGAGTTAAGCGACAAGTGGCGATGCTGTGCGTAGCAGCCCTGAGCCGCTTAATCTTGTTTCCCTTGATTCTCGATATAGTCCTTTAGAACCGATAACGGTGCGCCGCCAGCGCTAACGCAACTAAAGCCGCGTTTCCAAAATATAGGTTTCCAGTAATACGGCGCTAGATACTCAGCGTGACGTTTACGAATCTCACGACTACTAACGGTTTTCATCGTATTCACCAGCTTACTGATTGGGACTGTTGGCGCTACGTCTAGTAGCAGGTGAATATGATCGCGTTCGCCTAAATCAGCTTTGCACTCTTCTAATATGCAGTTATTTTTCTGAGCGATGCGATGACAGATCTCCATTATCTCATCTTCTATGGAGACTGTGATTACCGGATGCCTATATTTAGTGACGAATACAACGTGAAGCTTAATAAGCGCAACAGTATGGGAAAATCTTCTTAACGTGGTTGCCATTGTGGAGACTATGAGTTAGATTAGACAAATGATAGCAAAGAAATCGCAGAAAATCATACGCACTGATAAATGGGACTTGGCACCAAGCAAGTCACAAAAACTGTTAATGGGTGAAACCGTTGCGGTTTATCGTCGTATCTGTCGTTTTCTAACTGGCGTGGTGTTTACGCATTGGCCTAGTCTCGGTTCGTTGTCTGCTAAAGACGTGATACCAGCAGTAGAGCGTTTGATGCACCCAACGAAAAAGAACCCAACGGTTACTTACACCACTATTAACGAAGCGTTTTATAAGTTTCCTAGCTACTACCGTCGCGCTGCTACAGCGTTTGCTGTTGGTCAAGTTAGCAGCTTTGTAACGCGCTATCGCGATTGGCAGTGCGGACAGTCTCGCAATAAGCGAACTGCTAACCCACCGCGTCTAAACGCGGATGCAGGTTGCTACCCGACGCTGTATGTAAATCAGTGCTATCGACTGGACGATCTTAAAAACGTTCAAATCAAGCTGTATGACGGTAAGAACTGGGTATGGACTACGGTTCGTATCAAGTCTCTTAGAGAGCGTCATGCAGTCGAAACAAATTCGATGCGATCGCCTTCCCTAATCTTCAATAAGCAGAGCTGTCATTTGTCAGTTCCGTTTCATTGCAAGCCTAAGAAAGTCGAACGCTCGGAAAATGTCACGTCAGTAGATATGGGTATCAATACCACTGCTACCGTGACTGTCGTAACGCTATGTGGCACTGTAATCCATCGTGAGTTCATTCACCCTGGAAGAGACATAGACCGCAGAGACAAACGGCTTAAATCAGTCTCAATGAGAGCTAAGAAAACGATGGGTAAAGGCGGGAATCTTCATAAAGGTTTTTGTTCCAATACCTACCGAAAAGCTAGAAACATCAATAAGCAAATCGGTCATATCGTATCTAAGCGAGTCGTTGAGATTGCAGCTCGATACAACTCTCAAGCGATAGTGCTTGAGAACCTGAAAGGATGGAAACCACGGGGCGGTAAGAAACGCTCTAATATGCGTCAACGGTTCCACGGCTGGCTTAAGTCACTACTTCACGATCTAATTCGTGACAAATGGGCTGAGCTAGGCGGAAAAACTATAGACGTAGTGGCAGCTTACACATCGAAGCTTGCTTACGATGGTTCCGGTCAGGTAAAACGAGACAATAAAAATTATGCGTTAGCCACGTTTCAGAATGGCAAACGCATCAACGCGGATCTCAACGGGGCGTATAACATCGCTGCCCGTGGTATCCAAAAGCTTACAGGCGGAAACGACCGTAAGTTACGTGCTAGCAAAAGTTCTAGCCGTAAGTCCCGAAGCTGGACGTGTCTGTGCGATCTGTGGTTTAAGCAACCTGTATCGTAACATTCGACACTCCCACCTCGCTACAGGTGGGAGTGCTTCATGACTATTTAGCCCACGACAATGGGACAGATAATCGCTACGAGCTAACTCACGGAGAACTGATTGAAGTGCCCCCCGAATCTTATGACAACGTTTCTCTGGCGTTGAGTCTGCGCGATACTTTGCTCAATATGCCGGGCGTTTGCCAAGTTATTCCACATGGGCTAGCGCTCGAAACCTATGAAAGGCTAGAAGCTTAATCGGCCTTCAGGTTGGGAAAAATGAGCTGTAGGCACATCGTTGACAGCAGCGATGTTTTGGCAGAGAGGCAGTTTTCCATGGCAGTCAGGCAACCAGTGCGAGATTGTTGGCTGGCTGTGAATCTTTCTGGGCTGCTGCCTGGTCTGGGGCAATGCTATGGCGGGCAGTGGCCGAAGGGGCTGGCCATTATGGGCGGTTTTTTTGGCCTAGTCAGTTATTCTTTTTGGTCGCTGCTGGCGGCTGAAGGTGATACAAGTCGCGCTTTTGGGCTGTTGGCTATAGTGGGGCTAGTCTATTTACTGAATGTTTGGGATGCGTTTGCAACAGCGGGGCGTCCGCTGCATCCATTAGGAGACAAGCGCCGGGGGAAGGATGTTTGGTACGGCGTTTTTCTGTCGCAGGTTTTGCCAGGATTGGGGCACTTGTATTTGAACAAGGCGGTGAGTGGAGCAGCATTTTTGGCGGTGGGCGTTGGCTTGTCGATGATGGCGAATACGCAGCCAGTGCTGATGCCATTGGCTGCGACGGTTTGGTCAATTGCAGGATATCATGCCTACCGATGCACGCCACCGAGCAAAGGGAGAGACCATAGCCGCTCTGGGCAAATGCTGATGGTCGTGGTTGGATTAGGTTTGTTGTTGCGATTGGGCATTGGCAGCTTGCCGATGTGGGTAGATAGCACGGTGATGCAGTGCATTGTGCCGAGTGAGTCGATGGTGCCGACGTTGCAGGTGGGCGATCGCATCTTTGTCAGCCGCGATCCGCAGTATCAACCACAAACTGGCGATATTGTTGTATTTGCAGCGCCGCCTAAGGCTGTAGAAATGGTTGAGGCCGAACCTGACTCTCTATTTGTGAAACGAGTGGTCGGCTTGCCGGGGCAAACAGTAGCGGTAAGAGAGGGAAAGGCGTGGATCAATCAGGTGCCTTTGGCAGAAGATTATGTTGATGTGTTAACTGGCTATGAGTGGGGGCCAGAAATTGTGCCGGTGGATGCTTACTTTGTGCTGGGTGACAATCGCAATGCCAGTGCGGATTCGCATGTGTGGGGATTTTTGCCAAAGGCAAATCTGATTGGCAAGGCGTATAAAATTTATTGGCCTGCCGAGAGAGTGCGATCGCTTCAACGTTGAATTCAGCCATCTAGAACAGCTTCTTACACGAGCGGTACCAGCTATGCAGCGGGCTCACCAAACTAGCGGCATACAGCATCAGTTCACTCGCTGCGACGGTATCGGTGAAAGCTTGCTGACGATAACGGACAAGATGGCGCAAAATCTTTTTGGCATCATTAAGGGCATACGGAAACACCATCATCGGCCTTTGCCAATGCGAAAAGCTGAGCATCCGGGTATGGTAGCGGCTAAGGCCGATGCCTTTGAATAGCTTGAGTAAGTAAGCGCGCGTGAGGCGATCGCCTGGAATATCGTGGTGCATCCACATATTGGCGTTGTACCAAACGGGCCAGCCTGCCTGTTGAATGCGCAGCACAACTTCTAAATCTTCACCGGCTTCTCTATTGCCAAACTTCTCGGCGAGCGTCCGTTCGTCGGGCACATTGTCTAGCCAGGCTTGCCTGCGGACAACTAAACCCGCCCCTGGCGGCAAAATTTTAGCTTCAGGGGCATAGGGAATCGGCTTTGGCCCCCGGTCGGTCAGTGCCAGAAAGGCGGCGATTCGCTCAAAGTTAGGCGGCGGCGTCGAGGAAAATTTGCCGTGGATACGACTGCCAAATACACCCACATCAGGATGCTGCTGGCTAAAGCGATAGGCCGCACGTACCCAGTTCAGCCAGGGCAGATTGTCGTCATCCAGATAACCGACTAGCGGGCTACTTGCAACCTTCGTCCCCCGCTGGCGAGCAAAGCCCGCTCCTTGCTGTGGCTCAAATTCGTAGCGCAGGGGAATGTTTTTGGGCCAGGTTGTCTGGTATTGGCGGACGACGGCGGCGGTGCGATCGCAGCTATTATTATCCACCACAATCACTTCCCAGACAATGTCATTGAGCCCAATTTGACAGCGCAAGCGCTCTAGCACCGCACCAATGCGATCGGCACCATTATAGGTAACAATCACCACACTAAAGTCGGCGGCAACGTACTTAGGAAACAATCGCTGAAAAAGAGGTCTAAGTCCCTGCAATCGAGTCTCACAGAGGGTTGACGACTGGAAAGCGGGTGAAGAAGCGGCCATAAAAAAGATCACAGATCACACTTTGCAGAATGCCCGCTTTTATCGGTCGGCTATTCTGCTTGCCCATTCTTCTACTTTGCCAATGAGATCGTCAGCCACAAAGGGTTTGGAGATGTAGTCATTCATACCCACGGCCAGGCATTTTTCGCGATCGCCCCGCATGGCATTAGCCGTCAGCGCAATCACAGGCACCTCACGATTTGGCGAAGCTTGCTGCCTAAGCTGGCGCGTCGCATCATAGCCATCTACCTCCGGCATTTGACAGTCCATCAAAATTAAATCGTAGGCATTGCTCGCTGTCTTCTCCAATACTTCTAAGCCATTGGAAACAGTCTCAATAGTCAGATAGTCAAGATCTTTTAACAGCATCAGTACCAGATCTCGATTATCAGTATTGTCTTCTGCAACCAGCAGCCGCACCGCCGAGTGAGCCCTATCACGCGCTGGTGGTCTGTCTATCGCAGCAGAGGGCGTTGGCCTATCGGTACGGCGATTGCCTAAAGTAATAGGTATGACAAACCAAAAGGTCGAGCCAGATCCCAACGCACTTTCAACGCCGATCTCGCCTTGCATCAGTTCTACAAGGCGGCGCGATATGGTCAAGCCAAGCCCCGTGCCACCATACCGACGGGTACTCGACGTATCGGCTTGGACAAACGGCTCAAACAGACGGGCCTGCTCATCGGCGGCAATCC
This sequence comes from Phormidesmis sp., assembly GCA_049791095.1. GTDB lineage: Bacteria > Cyanobacteriota > Cyanobacteriia > Phormidesmidales > Phormidesmidaceae > Phormidesmis. The sequence continues at coordinate 13,463 of JBAQZP010000009.1, read as the reverse complement.
CAATACCGCTGTCACTCACACTGAAACGGATACAAACTTTCTCTGCTTGAGTTTGACTTTCGGCGGGCTCGACCTTCAGCTCAATATGGCCTTGCGCGGTAAATTTAATCGCATTGCTAAGCAAATTACGGAGTATCTGCTGCAAACGAAAGCTGTCGGCTACCACCGTTGCTGGCAACGCATCGCTCACGTTTAGGCGCAGTGATAGTCCCTTTTCTTCTATGCTGGGAACAAAGTTGGCCGTCAAGGTAGTCAGCATCTCAGAAAAGTCAAAGGATTTGGCTTCTATTCGCAACTCCTGAGCTTCTAGCTTAGAGAGATCCAGGACATCGTTAATCAAGGTTAGTAATGTGTTGCCATTGCGCCTCAGTACCGCTAGTAAGTTTTGCTGACGCTCATTCAGGGGCGTTCGTTGCAGCAACTGACTAGTGCCTAAAATTAGGTTCATCGGCGTGCGGATTTCGTGGCTCATATTGGCCAAAAATTCGGACTTAGCCTGATTGGCAGAGTTGGCGGCTTGGGCAGTGGCGATCGCACCCTCCAACGCCTGTTTCTGCTGCTGCAATCGCTGCTCTGTCTGCTTGCGCAGCGTAATATCAGTACCCAAACCCAAAATTTGCTGAGGTCTGCCTGCTTCACTGCGGCTAAAGACCACACTGCGCAGCGCTATCCAACGCCAGCCAGCCAGCTTTTGACGAACCCGCACTTCTGTTTCTAGCACACCCGCTGGCGTCGTCTCAAACTGCTGATAATACTGCCACAGTCCAGACATATCTTCTGGATGGACGATTGTTTGAGCCACTGCATTGCCCATCGCCTCAATCTCTATAGGGGCATAGCCTAAGATGGTCTCTACAGAAGAGTTTAAATAAACAATATTCCACGTTTGAATATCAAAAACATAAATGATGCCAGGGGTAGATTCGGAGAGCTGTCTGGCAAAGTTACGGCTGTTCTGCAGTGCTGCTTGAGTTGCGGCAAGCTCGGTATGATGCTTGGCATTGGCCGTGGATAAGGCTTCGTTAGTGCGACGCAATTCCTTATTAGCCGCTAGCAGGGCTTCGTTGGTGGCCTCTAGCTCGGCAATGGTGGCTTGTAAGTTCTCTTCAGTCTGGCTTAGCTGATCTTTGAGTGAGCTGATTGGCTCAACCACATTCGATTTTGTAGGCTGTTCATCTGAAGCTAAATCTTTCATACCAGGGAGTATCGTTGCTACGAGTTACTACCGTCGATAAACGGCTTTCTTCAGTTTTTCCCTACCGTATCAGTCGAAAGGCCCGCCGTACTATTGCCATAAGTTAGAGATCCATTAGCCCTTCAAACGCAGGTAAACGGAGCCAAGCCACCCTACAATAAGAGCCGACTTGGCTTACTAACTTACGATGAGAACAGGAAGGTTATTGAAAAATGGCTGTAGAGCAGTACCGGCAATGGATTCAGCAGTTACTTTCTAAAAGAGCAGAACGCGGGCTGTCGCACCCTGATATTGAAACGCAGGCAGTGCTCGACTCTGAACGCGATCATTACCTTTGTATTGCACACAGGCTGGCGGGGTAATCGGCGCACGCATGGCTGTAGCTTGCACTTAGATATTAAAGACGGCAAAATTTGGATTCAGCATGACGGGACAGAAGCTGGCATCGCAACCCAGCTTCTAGAACTAGGGGTGCCTGCTAATGATATTGTTTTGGCCTTTCATTCTCCTAATATGCGTAAGTTTACAGAATTTGCGACCCATTGAAGCGCGTGAAGACGCTATTTAGAGGCTTTTCTCTTGTTCTTGTCTGGCTTTTGCTTGCGCTTGTTGGAAGGGAGATTTGTGTTTGCCAAGCAGGCGATCGCGCAAATGCTTAATCCGATCTCTAAATAAGCTGGCCTCTTCAAACTCCAGCTTTTTCGCTGCTTCCTTCATCTGCGTTTCTAGCTGCCCGATCAGCATGGGAATATCTTCCAAAGGCAAATCGTCACTCTGGTCGTAGACTTTCTCTAACTCTTCTGCATTCAACCTACGCGATACATCTAAAAAGGAGAGAATTGAGTTAGACTGACGGCGAATTAAGGCGGTGGGCGTAATTCCATGCGCTTCGTTATAGGCAATTTGAATCTCTCGGCGGCGCTCGGTTTCGTCAATCGCTTTTTCCATGCTCTCGGTCATATTGTCGCCATAAAGAATGGCCTTGCCTTCAATATGACGGGCCGCGCGACCAATGGTTTGAATGAGCGATCGCTGTGCTCGCAAAAAGCCTTCTTTATCTGCATCGAGAATAGCCACCAGTGAAACTTCGGGCAGGTCAAGCCCTTCTCGTAGCAGGTTGACGCCAATCAACACATCGAACTCGCCATTGCGCAAGTCTTGGATGATTTCGATGCGCTCAATGGAATGAATCTCGGAGTGCAAATAGCGCACGCGCACGCCATGCTCGTTGAAATAGTCTGTCAGGTCTTCGGCCATGCGCTTGGTTAGCGTAGTAACCAGGACACGTTCTTGTTTGGCGGCGCGATCGCGAATCTCTCCTAGCAAATCATCCACCTGCCCATCCGTAGGCCGCACCTCAATCACCGGATCTAGCACGCCAGTAGGACGAATAATCTGCTGCACCACATTACCTTCAGACAAATTCACTTCCCATTCGCCCGGCGTCGCCGAAACAAAAATGCACTGATTGACCTTAGTCCAAAACTCTTCAGCCTTTAGCGGGCGGTTATCAGCCGCGCTCGGCAACCGGAAGCCGTGATCGATCAAAACCTTTTTACGGGCCTGGTCACCGTTGTACATCGCACGCAATTGTGGCACCGTCACATGCGATTCGTCTATAGCCAGCAGCCAGTCGTCATGAGGGAAGTAGTCCAGCAGGCACTCTGGGGGTGCGCCGGGAACGCGACCTGCCAGGTGACGGGTATAGTTTTCTACACCATTGCAATAGCCCACTTCTTCAAGCATTTCCAGGTCATAGCGAGTGCGCTGCTCTAACCTCTGGGCTTCCAACAGCTTACCCTGACTTTCCAAAATTTCAAGCTGTTCTTTTAACTCAGCGCGAATACCCTGACAGGCAGCTTCTAATTTATCGTCGGGGGTAACAAAGTGGCGAGCCGGATAGATGTTGAGGGCGTCCATACTTTGCAAAGTGGTGCCCGTAACCGGATCGATGTAGCGGATGGCGTCAATTTCGTCGCCAAAAAACTCGACGCGAATCACTCGGTCTTCGTAAGCCGGGCCAATTTCTAGCACATCGCCTTTGACCCGAAAGCGGCCTCGGCCCATCTCTAAGTCATTGCGGGTATATTGCACCGAGGCGAGATCTCTCAGCACCTGACGCTGATTAGTTTCGGCCCCGACTCGCAAAGGAATAGAGGCATTGAGATATTCGGACGGGATGCCTAAACCGTAAATGCAACTAATCGAGGCAACAACGATTACGTCTTTGCGTTCAAAGAGCGATCGCGTGGCCGAGTGCCGCAGCATATCAATCTCGTCGTTAATCGAAGCCGTCTTTTGGATATAGGTATCCGTCGTGGGAATGTAGGCTTCGGGCTGATAGTAGTCGTAATAGCTAATGAAGTATTCTACTGAGTTATCGGGGAAGAATTCGCGCAGTTCATTGCAGAGCTGAGCCGCCAGCGTTTTGTTGTGAGCCAGGATTAGCGCGGGCTTACCCACCGCGTCAATAGTGCGGGCGATGGTATGCGTTTTACCCGTACCGGTTGCGCCCAAAAGCGTCTGGTATTCCTGCTTGTTTTTTAGGTTGCGAACGAGCTGTTCAATCGCTTGAGGCTGGTCGCCTGCGGGCTCAAAGGGGGCTTGAATATTGAACTTTTTCATGAGGGGCGATCGGCAGACGAGGGCAATAGAATTCTTAACATTCACACCCTATATAGTAGACGATCTAAATATTTGCGCACTGAAAAATCAGCTTTTGGATTTAGCCGGTTCTGCTACTTTTAAAGTGAGGCATTTTGAGGGAATATTATGGCCACCGTCTCCATACCTGATACTTCAATGGGCAAGGTCGTCGTCACGCTAGAGCTTATGAACTGGGCTGACGAAGTTCTAGCCGAGCGCGGCTTTATTTCAGCACAGGAAGTTCGTTCCTGCACCATCAATAACGCTCTCGTGGACACTGGCGCAAGCCGCATATGTTTACCAGCGGAAATTATTCAACAATTAGGACTCAAGCAGACTGCAACGATTGAAGCGCAGACAGCCGTAGGGCTGGAAACCCTCAAGCTTTATGAAGGTCTTAAGCTGACGGTAGAAGGCAGGGAGGGTCGCTATGACTGTGTAGAACTTCCCCCTGGTCAGCCTCCATTACTAGGGCTAATTCCATTGGAAGATTTGGGCCTGGAGCCTGATTTACAAAACCAGCGCCTGCGGCACTTGCCAGCGCAGGGTAAAGATACTTATCACCTCGTTCTGTGAGTTGGCGCGATCGCCAAAGCATAGGATAATCCGGGTTGTTCAAAACTGCGGAATCTATTGATGAGCCAGCCCGTAAAACCCAACATTCCAGAATGCGCCTGGCAGTGGCCAATTGGAGGGCAGTGGGAAACGCCCTACATTGTTCGCTATGCTAGCAATCTAGACGATGGGCCAGAGCATGGTGCGCCGTTGGGTGGCTTTGGAGCGGGATGCATTGGCCGATCGCCTAGCGGATCGTTTAACCTGTGGCATTTAGACGGTGGCGAACATATTTTCGATTCGTTTCCGGGCTGTCAGTTTAGCGTGTTTGAGCAGAGCGCTGATGGCGAGACCAAAGCCTATGCAATGGCGACGGATAAGCCTGATAATTCGCTGTCTAGCTGGCAGTGGTATCCGGCTAGCACTGAGCTAGAGAACACAGGCATTTATCACGCGCTTTACCCTCGCAGTTGGTACGTTTATGAGAATGTTTTTCAGGCTGATCTCACCTGCGAACAACTCTCTCCTATTTGGGCGAACAACTACAAAGAGAGTAGCTATCCGGTGGCTACGTTTGTCTGGACGGCGCACAACCCGACCGATCAACCGCTGACGATTAGCATTATGCTGAGCTGGCAAAATATGGTGGGCTGGTTCACCAACAGCAATCCATCGCCAAAAATACAACAGCGCGAAGATGGCAGTCCTTTTTATGATTATGTGCCTCGGATTCGAGAGAGTTTGGGAAACTACAACAAATTAGTCTGCGAAGAGAATGCAGGCACCTACGGCGCGGCTGGCTTTGTGATGGATGGCGAGTGGGGCGGTGAGCCAGATGAAGGTGATGGGCAGTTTGCGATCACAGCCCATCATCCTACCGCAGAAGTCAGCTACAACACCTGCTGGCACCCGGAAGGCGATGGCCGTGAGCTATGGGATAGTTTTTCTACAACCGGGCGGCTGACTAATTTTGAAGATGCGGGAATCAGCACAGATCAACAGATTGGCGGCGCTTTTGCCCTCCACTTCACCCTTGCCCCCGGCGAAACCCAACAGATCCCCTTTGCCCTGAGCTGGGACTTGCCCGTCACCGAATTCGCCAAAGGAAAGCGGGCTTACCGGCGCTATACAGACTTTTTTGATCGCAAAGGGCGTAATGCTTGGGCAATAGCCAAAACTGCCCTAGAAAACTACCCCGCCTGGCAAGCCAAAATCCAAGCCTGGCAGCAGCCCATCCTCGATCAAGACTTGCCTAACTGGTTCAAAATGGCGCTGTTCAACGAGCTATACGACCTTGCCAGCGGCGGCACCCTCTGGTCAGCGGCAACCGAGGCAGATCCTGTCGGCCAGTTTGGCGTGTTGGAATGCCTTGACTACCGCTGGTACGAAAGCCTGGACGTACGGCTTTACGGCGGCTTTGCCACGCTTTTGCTATGGCCCGAGCTAGAAAAATCAATCATCCGCGCCTTTGCTCGCGCCATCCCTACCGCCGATCCCAAACCGCGCATTATCGGCTATTACTACACCATCGGCGAAAAAGATCACATGGCCCCTCGCAAGCTCAAGGGCGCAACGCCGCACGACTTGGGCGCACCGAACGAAGACCCCTGGGTAGCGACCAACTACACCAGCTATCAAGACTGCAATCAGTGGAAAGATCTCTCTAGTGATTTTGTGCTGCAAGTATATAGAGCATTTGAGGCAACCGGCAGCACAGATATCGACTTCCTGGCGGAATGCTGGCCTGCGGTGGTGGAGACGTTGGCCTATAGCAAGCAGTTCGATACCGATGGCGATGGTCTGATAGAAAATAGCGGCGCGCCCGATCAGACTTTTGATGACTGGCAGCTAAAGGGGATTAGTGCATATTGTGGGGGTCTGTGGATTGGGGCGGTGAGTGCGGCGATCGCAATTGGTGAAATTTTGCAAAAGCACAAAAAAGCCCCCAGCAACATCATCATTCTGCTGGCTCAATATCGCCGCTGGTGGCAGCATGGCCGCGCCGCCTACCAAAAGCAGCTCTGGAACGGCAGCTACTACCGCCTCGACACCGGCAGCGGTTCTGACGTGGTCATGGCCGACCAGCTCTGCGGCCAGTTCTGCACCTCCACCATGGGCCTACCAGATGTCGTCGATGCCGAATACATAGAGCCGACCCTCACCGCCATTTACGACGCTTGCTTTGTCAAGTTCAACGAATACACCGCGCAGCTAGGGCCACAAAACCAAAAGTTTAAAGGGGCGCAGACCGGTCACTTTAGCGCCGCAGCGTTGGGCATGAACATAGGCTGCGCCAACGGCGTTCGGCCCAATGGCTCGCCGCAGAACCCAGACGACACGCATCAGTTAGAAGTCTGGACAGGCATTAACTTTGGCCTTGCTGCCTTTTTTGCCCATGAGGGCAAGCGCACCGAGGCTATGGAGGTTTGTGAAGCGGTGGTTCAACAAATTTATCAATATGGATTGCAGTTTCGCACGCCCGAAGCGATTACGGCGGTAGGCACTTTTCGCGCTTGTCATTACCTTCGGCCTATGGCAATCTGGGCGCTCTATCATACGCTAGTGATAGACTAACTAACTCAGCGGTTTGTAAGCAATCAATGACTTTCTTAGCGCGAAGGCTAGCCAATATATGAAGCGAGCTACAGCCCACACAAAATCTCCAGATAGAAATGTAAAGATGGCGATAGTGCAAGCTCTAATTCGGGCTCAATCTAAGGAGTCATTATCAAAAAATCTTGGTTGTTCGCTGGTTCGAGGGAACTATCGAAAACAAGGAGTTGTTCAAACGATAGGGGGAAGTTTTCGCCATGGTGTCTTCAAACATGTCTCAGTCGGTGTCTAGTCAGCCTGACGCTTCTCTACGAGCCAAACGAGAGCGATCGCAACCCACCCTATGGGGCGTTGCCACTGTTTTCTTCTTGATGGGCGCAGCCGCTAGTGCCGTCACCATTTGGCAGTTGCATAGGCTATACGTGGCTACGGTAGCGCCATTAGTGACGGTCACCGGTCAGCTACAAGCCCAGTACGAATATAAGGCTGGCAATGAGTTAACCCCTACGCCAGGAGGATATTTTGTCGATAGTCCTAGTACGGGTCGCATCTACATGACAGGTCAGCCGTTAAACTCGTACGTTGGGCAAACAATTGAGGTTCAAGGCAGCGTTTCTGGCATTTGCGGGCCAAAGTCTATTCCTTGCTTTCCTTTAGTAACCGTTCGAGAAGTGAGCGTCACCGCAGAAGCTGAATAGTCAAATCGCTCAAATCGCTCAAATAGTCATAAAGAAAAGGGCCGGTGCCATTAGCGCCGACCCTTGTTATTTGAAGCAAGATATGAACAACCCTAAGGCAGGCTGATTTGTAGAATGCCTATGGTGCTGCCGGGTTGGGAAGGGGGGATGCGATCGCCCACTTCACTCAACGCCTGATTGGCCGCGCCCAACATGCGCAATAGCGCCATCATTGTAGGCGATTCAATCGCGGCAGCGAGCTGCGTACTGTCAAGGCTAGTCACTAGCTGATTGGCCGCATTCACAGCGCTTACCAAATTACCAGAAGAGACTTCCAAAACAGACACATCAATTTCTAGCCCGCCCATCTCGGCAATCAACTGTCGTTCTAGCGCCTCGATGTCATTACCTGCCGCCGCCGCCGCGAGGATAGCTAGCTGATCTGGCGAGAGTGAGAGCGTTCTACCCCCCACCGAAGAAACTGACTGAGTTGATTGAATACTCTGCAAAGCACTGGCTAGCTCGCCATCAATGCGTGCGGCAACCACAGATCTGTTCAAATCGCGGCCCGGTGCAAAGGTATCGCTAATGCTGCTGCTGCCAGAGTCGGGCAGGGCAACCGGCTTATCGCCCGCTAGGGCTTGAGCAGGACTAACGATTTCAGCAACTGAAAGACAGGTCAGTGCTAATAGAGAGAATTTGGCTAGCGCGGGCAACGCTTTTTGTTTAAAAAGTTGCATAAGAACCTCTGACTTTAATATGGGGTTGGATACTTCTTTAGATGATTTTCTGGAACGGGCGAGACAACCTAACAGGATGTTTTGAACTCTCTTAAAAACGCAGGTGTTTAGCGTCACACATCGAACCCACCCCGTCACTGCGTGCCACCCCTCCAGAGGGGATTCTTGCCAGTTTTGTGGCATCGCGTGGCTGTAGTAGATCGCTCTTATCTCCTTCGCCTGAAGTAGATCCCCTCTGGAGGGGTGCCCGTAGGGCGGGGTGGGTCAGCAACATTAGCAGGCAGCCAGCAACACTCAACACATACTAAAGACCTGACTAAAAGCTGAAGCTATAACCAATTGAGCTGTTGAACCGCAGCCCTTCTTCCGTGTTGTCTGTAATGTCTGAAGCGCCTACTGTAAACACCAGCGGAAACTTGAAGGGAGCAGCAGAAGCGGCAATCCCAAGAGCATTACCCGTCCAGCTAGTAATTAAGGAGACTTCGGGAATTACTCTTAAGCCCACACTGCCAAAGATATTGGGCGAGTTGTTGTCGGCCTCGGCAGCGCCCGTAGAGCGAAAAGTGCCGGTGCCGATGCCCAAAGAAGCCGTCAGCGGTAAAGGATTGGATCGGCCCGGTTGCAAGTCGAACCGTTTGGTCACCACCCCATAAAAATTATCTTCTCTTTGTCGGGCAGCGCCCCACTTAATTGGGTTAGACCAGCCCAGCGCTACGGCGAGATTATCGGCCTTAGGAAATATCTTGTGAAGCTTGAAGCCGACAATGCCGTCGTCAGCAAATCCATTTAGACTAATAATGCTAACGCTCACTTCTACGCCGACGTTTTCGACCGCATTGCCCAGTCCAAAGCCGATTGCAGCAGAGCCGTCAAAGTTGCTATTTGCGGGCTTGCCCGCTGTCACCTGCGATAAGCCAACATACACATCGCCCCAGTCAGCCCCATAAGCAGTCGGCGTCAAAAAGCTCGAAGCGGGCACAGGGCGAGGTCGGGGCGAAGAGACCGCCACGCTACCGGGGTCAATCAATAGCAGCTCGCGAATCTCTTCATCGCTCAGCGGTGCAAACGTATCGTCAGTCGGGCTGGCATTCTCTTGGGCAACTTCGCGACGGTGCGCCTCATTATTGGGTTGAGCCATGACCGCCGCCGTGGCACTCACAGCTTCAGCACTGACTGACTCAGCCCTCATGGCCCTCGGATCTTCATTGATGGCATTAGCCGCAGGCAAAGGAGCCGCGTGGGTAAAGGTGGGCGCAGGCATCGCTGGCACCATAGGCGGCACCACAGGCGACACCGCAGGCACGTACGGAGATAGTTTTATCGGCGAAAGGCCAATGTCAATCATTGGTTGGCCAGGCGATCGCCCCCCATTCAACAAGTCTTCTGCTGTCAGTGCATTCACCCGTCCGGTGCCTGCCTCTGCCGCTACCGCGCCGCTCAATAGCCAAGAAACAGCTAATGCTAGCTTCGTCAAAGCCTTTCGATATCGTTTGCTGCTCATACTTTTAGGTACAAATGTAGAAAATTTAAGAGGCTTGAAAATCATCAGACTCGGATAACGCCAAAACCTTTGACGAATGGACATCAGCCAACAGACACCAGCCAAACCCAGCTTTGAGCGGGTAGAAACCCAAAGGTGACTCCCTGCGACAGGAAATCCGTACGGCGTCATAATGCCCAATGCCCGAGCGGAACAAACAAAATTGATAGATTTCCGGCAACCGCAAAGCAGTCGTGCAGAGTCGCTACAATGAAACGGTATTTTTACTTAAGGCACTATGCTGAAGTTTCAGCCCCCTGGCTTTGGCCAAAAATCGGTTCCAGTGCGACTGGGCCAGATGGCTTATTACACGCCGGTTGGCTCACCCTGGCGCGTTGGCACAGATACTCAGTCCGGGCCTCCCGTTGTCTTTTTTCATAACTTTGGCGGCGGGGCCAGCGCCTACGAATGGTCGCAGGTCTATGCTGTTTTGGCCAGTGCCTACACTGTCATTGCCCCCGATTTAATCGGCTGGGGCGCTTCCGACCATCCCATTCGCCGCTACAGCACGCAGGACTATCTTGACAACATCCAAGACTTTATAGAACAGATTTCAACAGAACCCATCATCGCCGTGGCTAGCTCGTTTACCGGCGGACTAGTGGCCCGGCTAGCGGCTGAGAAGCCCGCCCTGTTTCAACGGTTGTTCTTAACTTGCCCAGCCGGATTTAGAGACTTTGGCGGCGGTGCGGGTAGACGATTGCCAGAGCCGATTGTCAATGCGCCTTTTTTGGACAAGCTGATCTATACAATTGGGGCCAACAACGAGCTGGCCGTGCGCAACTTTTTAGAGAACTTTTTGTTTGCGCAGCGCGATCGCCTCTCCCCTCAAACCGTCGCCGCCTACCTGGCCTCTGCCCAACAGCCCAACGCCGAATACGCCGCACTGTCTTTTTTACGAGGCGATCTTTACTTTGATTTGGCCCCTTACATAGAACAGCTACAGGTGCCCACCGCCATGGTCTGGGGCGAGAACGCACAGTTTACGCCAGTGGCTACGGGCCGCCAGCTCGCCGCGCTCAACTCTTATACCGTGAAGCGATTTCAGGTAGTATCTAATACTGGCGTGCTGCCCCAGCTAGAGCAGCCAGGCAGTGTAGCCGCACTGTTATTAGACTGGCTAAACAGTGATCATCATTTAGGAAAAGAACCGCTATGAACCAGTACTTTGCCACTGTGGCCAGAGGGCTAGAGCCCCTAGTGGTAGAGGAGTTGGAGCAGCTCGGGGCCAAGGACGTAGAGCCGGGGTTTTGTGGGGCGGCGTTTAAGGGCGATCGCACCCTCCTCTACAAAGTAAACCTGTGGGCACGGCTGCCGTTTAGAATTCTGCGGCAAATCGACGTCTTCGACTGCGTCACGGGCGACGATTTGTTCACTGGCGTACAGCGCACAGACTGGAGCGAATACCTGACGCCCGACCAAACCCTGGCCGTGACGGCGACGGGTAAAACCACTGAGCTAAACCACACGCACTTTACCTCTTTGCAGGTCAAGAACGCGATCGTGCATCAGCAAACGCAAACCTTCGGCGAACGCTCTAATGTAGACACGCACAACCCTGATTTGCGAATTAACGTACATCTGCGCGACGAGCGGGCGACTCTTAGCCTCGATAGCTCGGGCGATAGTTTGCACCGCCGAGGGTACCGGCCTGCGGTGGGGGCCGCGCCATTAAAGGAGTCTCTGGCCTCGGCGCTGATTCAGCTTTCGGGATGGCAGCGCGATCAGGCATTTTTCGATCCGCTATGTGGCTCGGGGACGTTGCCTTTAGAAGCGGGGTTGCGATCGCTACAAGTTGCCCCTGGATTATTTCGCGATCGCTTTGGCTTTGAAACCTGGCTAGACTACGACGATGACCTGTGGGAGAGCATGATTGCAGAGGCGGAAGATCAGCAGCAAGAGGATTTGGCGGCTTTTGTGGGGGGATGCGATCGCGACCCCAACGTCATCATTCAGGCCACCAGCAACGCCCAAAAATGCGGCATCGAACACCTTGTCAGCTTTAACACCAAAGACCTCGCCGACGTAGAAGCCCCCACCGACAGCGGCATCTTAATATGCAACCCTCCCTACGGCGAACGCCTCGGCCAAGACACCGACCTCGGCGCGTTCTACAAACTGTTGGGCAATGTGCTGAAGCAGCGCTTCAAGGGCTGGACAGCCTACGTCCTCAGTGGTAACAAAGCCCTCTCTAGCAACATCGGCCTCAAATCAGCCTCTCGCATCCCCATCTATAACGGCGCACTTCTTTGCCAATTGATGCAATACGAGATTTTCTAACCTTCAAAGTAGGTCGGTTTTGTGTTTCAACTGAGCTTAAGAGATAAACTGATCTTGTCAGCAAAGAGGTACTTGTGATGGATAGCATTAAAGTACGCCAGCGGGTAGGCGAAGATGGTATTCTCCATCTCGAAATTCCAATCGGCTTAGCGCATCAGGAAATAGACGTAATGGTGGTTTACCAGCCTGTTCAGACGATGGCAGATACATCATTCTCGCTAGAGAGACTTTACGGGATTTGTGCAGACGATCCTATCGTGCTTGACGATCAAGGTATTTTGGAAACTATGGATGACAATCTTGCTGGGGCTTTTGATTAAGGATGCGCTATCTGTTAGATACTAACGTTTGCGTTGTTTTTTTGAATGGTCATTCGGATACAGTACGTGAGCGCCTTTTATCGACGTCATCTAACGAGATAGCAGTCTGTTCTATTGTTAAAGCAGAGCTATTTTACGGTGCAATGCGCAGTAACAAGCCTAACCAAACTTGGAAGCGGCAACAGGATTTTTTAAGAAACTTTGTTTCGTTACCTTTTGAAGATGAGGCCGCTGTTGTTTTCGGTCGCGTTCGAGCACAGCTCGCTAGTGCAGGGATGCCTATCGGGCCTTACGATTTACAGATTGCGTCTATTGCACTGGCTAATAACTTAACGCTCGTAACGCATAACATAAGAGAGTTTCAGCGAGTTGCAGTGATGCAGATTGAGGATTGGGAAACCGAGAATTGATAGAACGATGGGTCGAAGTGCCTGTATGATTGGGCTAATGATGGACGTGATTTTTGAGATTGGCTGTGTGATTAGCGCGATCGCCTCAATAGTTTGCCAAATCATGCAGGTGATCTGCTAAATCATGCAGGTGATCTGCTAAATCATGCAGATGATCTGCCAGATCATGCAGATGATTAGCGGGATTGCCCGGATGATAAGAACAAACCAGTTGACCTGTCATGAAAATGTGTTGTTTCTCTGTGAGTTTACAGAGGTAAATCGCTGTCGTATTGACGCTGTTTGGCCAAAGAAAGATCCACTGTCTAACGCTGCTAAGCGCCTGTCGGGAATGAAGCAGCGAGTATGAAATGGCGGGTGGGGTTGGAGCCGATTCTACGACAAAGAGTTGAGGCGATCGCGCATAATGTAAGGTAGCTCTACTCACGGTTCGCGGATAAAAAAGAGAGTTCACCACAATTAGCCCGTCAGGGCGAGATAGATATCATCAGAGCAGCCCAATAACTGCAATATGCGCAGTTGCAGCTTAGACAAAGGCGAGAGAAAG
>JBAQZP010000008.1:0-13926 GCA_049791095.1 Phormidesmis sp. | reverse complement strand
GGGACTACAGCCATCCTTCCAAGGTCTCAAGTTTTTGTTTGAACAGTTCTTAGACTTGGCCATCTTCGACTTTCCAAAAATGAACATGTACGGCTCGTTTTCACAAATCACGTAGGATGGCTATAGTTTAGAACGTATTGTAGAGCGATCGCCCAAACCTGTCCACAGCCCAATCCCTTGCACCAGATAACCTATTGCAATAAACTCATTCTGCCTCGGCATTCTGCGCGAGTACCCTATTGGCAAGTGAGTCAACAATTTCAAGCTTTCAGACCTTACACGAACGCTAGGCGTCAGCCGCGCTATTATAAGTTACTACAAATTTAGTGGCTAGGTTTCTACCAGACAAGCAGAGCCAACTTTGCCTTTCAATGTCACCCCCTTCAATGTCACAATAGAGTGTTGAAAAACTTGTCCTCAAAAAATCACTGCCCTCTGCCATGAGTGAATCTCGCCGTTATCACGTCACCACCTTCGGCTGCCAAATGAATAAAGCCGACTCCGAGCGAATGGCAGGCATTTTGGAAAACATGGGCATGAGCTGGGAGGCAGATCCCCTGGCGGCAGATGTGGTGCTGTACAACACCTGTACAATTCGTGACAGCGCTGAGCAAAAGGTGTATTCCTATTTGGGCAAGCAGGCGAAGCGGAAGCGAAAGAACCCCAAGCTGACGCTGGTGGTAGCGGGCTGTGTCGCTCAACAGGAAGGCGAAAATCTCTTACGCCGCGTGCCTGAGCTAGATTTGGTGATGGGGCCACAGCACGCGAATCAGCTAGAAAGTCTGCTGGCACAGGTAGATCAGGGCAATCAGGTGGTAGCGACTGAGCCGGTGCATATTATGGAAGACATTACTAAGCCGCGCCGCGATAGTCAGGTGAGCGCTTGGGTGAATGTGATTTACGGCTGTAATGAGCGCTGCACCTATTGCGTCGTGCCGGGTGTGCGCGGGGTGGAGCAGTCGCGCACGAAAGAAGCGATTCGCGCTGAAATGGTTGAACTGGGTGAGCAGGGTTACCCGGAAGTGACGCTGCTGGGGCAGAATATTGATGCTTATGGTCGCGATTTACCCGGAATTACGCCCGGCGGCAGGCGAGAGAATACGCTGACTGACCTTCTCTATTACATTCACGATGTGCCAGGGATTGAGCGCATTCGATTTGCGACTAGCCATCCGCGCTATTTTACCGAGCGACTTGTCAAGGCTTGCGCCGAGCTGCCGAAGGTCTGTGAGCATTTTCATATTCCCTTTCAGTCGGGTAATAATGACGTGCTGAAGGCAATGGGCCGGGGTTACACGCGCGAAAAGTATCAGCGGATTATCGATACGGTGCGGCGGTATGTGCCCGATGCGTCGATTAGTGCGGATGCGATTGTGGCCTTTCCGGGCGAAACGGAGGCGCAGTTTGAAGACACGCTGAGCCTGATGGAAGAAATTGTGTTCGACATGGTGAATACGGCGGCCTATTCGCCCCGGCCAGGGACACCTGCGGCTGAGTGGGCCAATCAACTGGATGAAGCGGTGAAGCAGGATCGGTTGCAGCGGATTAATCGTTTGGTGAATCAGCAGGCGGAGGTGCGATCGCGTCGATATCAAAACCGTACCGAAACCGTCCTGGTCGAAGCCGCCAATCCCAAAGATCCCACACAGGTCATGGGCCGCACCCGAGGCAACCGGCTAACCTTTTTCCCTGGCGACATCAATCAGCTTAAAGGACAGATTGTGCCAGTGACCATCACAGAAATCAGAGCTTTTAGTCTGACAGGTGAGCGCAGTGTGGCAGTGGTTGCTTAACCGTCAAAATCTGGAAATAACGCACGAAATATAACATTTTTTAGGCTAACTCTCAGCAAAGGCTCAGATCAGCGCCATACTCTTCGTACAGAATCGCTTAGGTTAACGGAGAGGAAAGCCAATGTCAGTAGAGTACGATTTAGTGGTAATTGGTGGCGGGTCAGCCGGTCTTGTAGCGGCCAGTGCAGGCGCTCAAATCAATGCCAAAGTTGCCCTGGTAGAAAAGCACCTGCTAGGCGGAGACTGCTTGCACTATGGCTGTGTACCCAGCAAGTCACTGATTCACGCGGCGCAGATTGCCCACAACGTCAAGACCTCTGCTCGCTTTGGCATTCATACCAACGCGCCCGAGATTGATTTGCAAGCGGCCCTCGGTCACGTCCATGAGGTGATTGATACTATTCAAGAACATGACTCTACCGAGCGATTTGAAAAGCTGGGCGTAGATGTGATCTACGGGACGGGGCAGTTTATTAGCGAAAATACATTTGAAATAAATGGCCGCCAGCTCAAGGCGAGAGCCTTTTTGATTGCAACAGGTTCTCGGCCCATGGTACCGCCAGTAGAGGGGTTAAAAGAGGCGGGCTTTTTGACTAATGAACAGGTTTTCGATGTGAAGCATCGGCCTGATGCGTTGGCCGTGATTGGCGCGGGGCCAATTGGCTGTGAGCTGGGCCAATCTTTCTCACGGTTGGGCGCTGAGGTGACAATCTTATCGAGCCGCGATGTGATTATGCCGAAAGAAGATCCAGAGGCGGCGGCAGTTGTGCAGCAGAAAATGCGAGAGGAAGGGGTGCGGATACTCAGCAATACCCGCGCTGAGAAAGTCTCGGTGGTAGATGGCAAGAAACATATTTTTACGGGCAGTGAGACCGTTGTTGTGGATGAGATTTTGATTGCCACGGGGCGATCGCCCAATGTAGAGTCTTTGAACTTAGAAGCGGCAGGGGTCACTTACGACAAAAAAGGGATTAAGGTTGATGAGAAGCTGCGCACGAGCAATCAGCGTATTTATGCGGCGGGCGATGTGATTGGCGGCTATCAGTTCACTCACGTGGCGGGCTATGAAGCGGGTGTGGCGATGCAAAATGCGCTGGTGTTTCCGACTAAGAAGGCGGATTATCGGGTGATTCCCTGGGCCACGTTTACTGACCCTGAGCTGGCGCGGGTGGGGATGACTGAACGGCAGGCGCGCGATCGCTATGGGGATGACGTGTTTGTATTGCGTCAAGGCTTTGACGGCGTAGACCGGGCCCTGGCAGAAGCGGCGGGCTATGGCTTTGCAAAGTTTATCACCAAGGGCAATGGCGAAATTTTGGGCGCGCATATTGTCGGCATTCATGCGGGCGAACTGATCCATGAGGCGGTGCTGGCGATGAGTCAAAACCTGAAAGTGAGCGCGCTTCAGTGCATTCATGTGTATCCAACGCTGAGTGAAATTAGCCCGAAAACGGCGCTTCAGCTTACGAAGCAAAAGTATGCTAAGAACACTTTTTTGCAAAACGCATTGAAAAGATTTTTTAACTGGCGGCGTTCAATTGCCAGATAGCGCTATCTTGTTCGGAAGTTAGAAGTCAGGAGTTAGAAGTCAGGAGTCAGGAGTCAGGAGTTAGAGCCTGCTGCTTTCTGCCTGCTGACTAAAATTGCCCAAAATTTATCTTTAGACGTACCTTGCCAGCTTGCAGATGATTCTGTGGGCTGGTTTCATATTAACTGTTGCTTATTGCCTCGTAACTAATTTAACAATGTCCACTCCCCCTAGCATGGTATGTATCAGTACATCGGCGTCATCTTCGAGAGGTGTTCTGAGGTTTTACCACCAGACAACAAGTTAATGCAGGTACTGAATGGGTGTTTTTTATCTGCTCGTTAAGTTCTTAATGGAATAGCGAAAGAAAATTATGAAGCGTCAGAAGAATTATCAGCCGGGCGATCGGCTGAACAATCAATTGTATGGGCTTAAAGCTTTGTCAGGCAGGTTGTCTAGCAGGTTGTTAGGCCGCTTGAAAGGAGGGCCAGATAGCTGGGCGTTAGTGCCTGTGTTGTTGCTGCTGATGGCGATCGCAGCGCCTGCCGCCATTGCCCAAGAGACCGAACCAGCCACCTTGGCAGACAGTATTTTTCAACCGATTGTCGATGTGCTCTCGGTGCTGCTGTTTTTCAAAATCGGTGGTGAAAACGGCTTTCCTTTTATCGTGCTGTGGCTGTTTGTTGCAGCGCTTTTTTTTACGGTTCGTATGGGGTTTATCAACTTTCGCGGGTTGAAACATGCGATCGCCGTCGTCCAAGGAAAATTTGACGATCCGCATGATGAAGGCGAGGTCTCGCACTTTCAGGCACTGTCCACGGCGGTGTCGGGGACGGTTGGTTTAGGGAATATTGCTGGGGTGGCGATCGCGATTCAGCTCGGTGGCCCAGGGGCGATGTTTTGGCTGACGGTTGCTGGCCTTTGCGGCATGGTGAGTAAGTTTGTCGAATGCACGCTAGCGGTGAAATACCGCCGAAGATTGCCAGACGGTACGATTCTGGGCGGGCCGATGTACTACCTGAACTTGGGGCTAACGAGCCGGGGGATGGCTCCTTTTGGTAAGGGATTGGCCGTGCTCTTTAGCGTGCTTTGCTTAGGCGGCAGCTTGGGCGGCGCAAACATGTTTCAGTCAAACCAGGCATATGCGGCCATTTCGGGGCTAGTCCCAGGGCTGCCTAATTGGCTGTTTGGCATCGTACTCGCCGCGCTTGCGGCCTTTGTGATTATTGGTGGTATTAAGCGGATTGGGGCAGTTGCCGAAAAGCTGGTGCCCGCCATGGCCGCGCTGTACGTTCTGGCTTGCCTAGTCATAATTATTGTGAATATCACGCAGGTTCCTAGCGCGATTGGCACCATCGTTACTGAAGCCTTTGTGCCCAAAGCCGCTGTGGGTGGTTTTGTTGGGGTGATGGTGCAGGGCATTCGCCGGAGTTCTTTCTCGAATGAGGCAGGGGTGGGATCGGCGGCGATCGCGCATTCAGCCGCTCGCACTGACGAACCCGTTCGAGAGGGCCTGGTGTCTTTGCTAGAGCCTTTAATCGATACAGTCATTATCTGTAACCTGACGGCTATTTGTATCGTGCTAACGGGTGCTTACTTAGAGACTGGCGACGGTTTAGACGGCGTGACCATGACGGCCAATGCGTTTGGTTCGGTTGTAAGCTGGTTCCCAATCATACTCAGCATAGCCGTTTGTCTGTTTGCCTTCTCGACCATTGTCTCCTGGAGCTATTACGGCATCCAGGCATGGACTTATTTGTTTGGTGCGAGCAGCACTATTGTGTTTAAGTGCATTTATGTGATTTGCACTTTCCTTGGCTGTATGACCAGCTTGGGCTTGATTATCGACTTTAGCGATTTGCTGCTGTTGGGCATGGCGTTTCCTAATCTTTTAGGCTGCTACATTCTCTCTAATGAGGTAGCGGGCGATTTGAAAGACTATTGGGCAAGGCTGACCTCCGGCCAAATGGTGATGGTCGAGCCTGTGCCCGTTTCTACTGATGCTTAGTCTGTTCGGCTAGCCATTGCTGACGTTCTTGGGGCGATCGCACTGCGTACTCCCCATAGAACTGGCTAAACCGCCAAAACCACCGTAAAGCCCTAACCGCTGGGCTTTGTCGGTGGTTTTGTTGTGAGCCATTAAGCTGAAGGTTAGCAGGGCCAGCAGGCTGAAGGTTAGATTGAACGGAAGGGGCTTTAACAATCATGAAAAGATACCTGAATTCGATATCTCTACTGTAGTTAAAGCCCTTTAAAACAACAAAAGGCCCAGTCGATAGGGCCTATGCAAAAAGCCGATAGGTATAGAAAAACTCAGATTTTCTACTGCCGTAGGACAAGTACCGGACAGTGAGCAAAGCGCACCACTCTTTCAGCAATAGAGCCCATGAAAAAGCGAGAGATTCCGGTGCGGCCCCGAGAAGGCATCACAATCAAATTAATTTTGTGATTTTCTGCGTAATCAATGATCTCAGTCGTCGGATCGCCCGACTCAATGGCAAAGGTCAAGTCTTTGTACTCACTGCCTGGAAACTTGTCATCAAACAGTTTTTGAACGGTCGCCGTGCGCTTTGCATCATCTACAGTTTCCCAGACGACGCCTGGATCTACCGCTTCTAAAGGTTTTAGAACGTGAACAACATGAATGGCGGAGGCGGCTTCGGCAAAACCGACGGTGTCTTTAATGGCCTGTAAAGACTTTTCTGAAAAGTCAGTAGGCACCAAAATCCGATCTTTTGAAAATAAAACCATTAGAACAAACCGTTAACTACACGAATATCGGCGATATCAACAGTTGGCAAAGTTCTGAGCAGTGGATTAATGAGGTAACAGGTGTTTGCTAAACAATACCAGATTGTATTCGGTTCGACACGGTAAGCTAATACAATCGTTACGTAAGGCTTTGGGGCTACAGCCTACAGAACCGTCGAGATAATTACGGTAACCGTTGCGCTGGCGATCAGCGTAAAGGCTAGCTGCACCACCCACTGAGTAGCCTGTTGATAGTTGCTAAACTTTTCGTCGAATACGTTGATTTTATTTTCGAGTCCGTCAACATGCGTTTTCAGACCATTAACATCTGTTTTTAGACCATCAACATCTGTCTTCAGACCATTAACATCTGTTTTTAGACCATCAAGCTTTCGCTCGATCCGACCTAAGCTGTCATCAGTGGCAGCAGTCATAGGCTTTCCTCAGCAGTATTCATCTACTATTTTACTAGCTTGCTGCTGGTATTTGGTTATAGAAAGATGGAACTCAACTTCAAATTTGCGATTGTCAGCGATTTACACATCGCTTTGCCCCACACCATTTGGGAGGCACCTAATCGGTTCCATTTGGTGGAAGTAAGCATTCCCGCGTTCGAGCAAATTTTGGCGCAGCTTGTTCAAGATCGCCCCGATTTTTTGCTGCTACCGGGCGATCTGGTGCAGCATGGCGAGCGAGAGAATCATCAGTGGATGGCAGACAAACTAGCACAATTGCCTTTTCCAACTTATGTAGTGCCCGGCAATCACGATGTCGTTAGTCAGTGGGGAAGCTCGCCCGGCAGCAATACCGATCGAATTTCGCTCGCTGATTTTCCTAAAATTTATCAGTCGTTTGGCTATGACGATAGCCAGCAGCTTTACTACCAAAAAGAGATTTTGCCCAATGTGCATTTGATTGGGCTCAATTCAAATGCTTTTGACGAGGCCGGAGAGCAAGTTGGCACTGGTTTGATTGATGATGAGCAGTTGGCCTGGCTAGATCGGCAGTTGGCAACGCTCAGCGGCAAGTTTGTGATGGTGATGGTGCATCATAATGTACTGGAGCATTTACCAGGTCAGTCGCGCACAAAGCTGGGTCAGCGCTATATGATTTGCAATGCGCCGCAGTTAGTCAATCGGTTGCAGACGGCCAGAGTACCGGTGGCGTTTACGGGCCATTTGCATGTGCAGGATATCGCTCAGGCGGATGATTTCTATGCGATTACGACGGGCTCGCTGGTGAGCTACCCTCACCCTTATCGACTGATGTCTTTGAGCACGGATGAGCGAGGGCAGCATCAGCTACGGGTAGTGTCAAAGCGGATTGGGTCGGTGCCAGAATGGCCAACGTTGCAGCAAACTTCTAAGGCATGGATGGGCGATCGCTCATTCCCTTTTATCCTTAAACTATTAATGGATCCACCGCTTTCCCTTAGTTTGCGGCAGGCCAAAACCTATGCGCCTCATATCAAAGACTTTTGGGCGACGGTAGCGGCGGGGGATGCGATTTTTGACTATCCGCAGCTACCGAGCGCTGCCCAGGCGTATTTTCGGCAGTACAATGCGACTTGCCCGGATGGTTTACCTAGACTCATTGATAATGACGCGACTTTGACATTAGGCCGTTAGCGCTGGCGCTTGCTCGAATCCCTGCTGGCGGGCGAGCTGGTACAGGGCAGCGGCAGCGGCGCGAGAGATTGGCCAAACCATGCCTGCTAGGTTATTAGTCGCGACGCTGTAACCCTGATTGGCAGAGCGGTAGTACCACTGCATTGCTTTGACAGTATCGATAGTCATGCCGCCTAAACCAAGCTGGTGAATGTTACCGAGCATACATTGGGCCTCGGCGTCACCGTTTTGGGCAGAGGCGGTCAATAGGGGCAGGGCTTCTACGTAGTCTTGAGCGCGAAATTCTTTGATACCCGGTACAGACATTTTCCAATATCTCCGATTGTGTTTTGAGCGGACTCGTTTTAAGGCCATGGCTTTGAATTATGGGATGGGGCCGATTGATTAGAGTATAGTTCATATGTACTAAAATAGCGCATTGGCTCTAGATTTGTTTGCGCTATCGTCTTAAGGTTGACGCACGGGTCGTTGGGTTTGACGATATCTTTAGGCAAAGGTTGCGTAAGTAGGAGTGGAGTGAGTGGAAGCAGGGTCTTTGACAGAGCGGTATTTGGCGCTGATTAATGACATTGTGGCGCAGACGCTGAAGGGCAATGTGCGCTCTAAAGAGCAGGTGCGATCGCAGCTCGAATCTGCCGTTGAAATCGGCACAGGCGAAATATTCGAGCGGGCCGTGGCCAGTCGCATCGCAGAGACCGAGACACAGTTGGAAAGCTCATTGAAGGCCGGGCGGATCTTGAGAGCGCTAAAAACCATTGAAGGGGAATGGCAAAAGGGGCAAAGGGATCGGCAGGCGGCGAGCGGACTGGCGGCGGCTGTGCAAAAGCTTCAGCAGGCGGATACTTCGCAGCGCCCAACTGTGTTCTTGAGCTTAATCGATCCTAACCAACCGGACAGTCTGAACCGTCAGCAGCTTCGGCAGCTTGCAAAAATGCTGGCTCAGACCGAAGAACTGGCCGCTTGGGCTGAAGGCATTGCGGCTGGGCTTGCCAACTACGAACGGTTAGAGGCGGACTTAGTAAGCTGGCTATACCAACCGACTGGGGCAGCGGTGGGGTTTGGCTCGAAAGTAGACCGGGGGCCTTGGGCGCTGTGGCAAAAGCAGGCTGAAGGTTTGCCCAAGCTGTTGTTTAAAGCACTGGCCCAAGATGAAGCCGTTGAAGCGATTACCCGCACGGCGGTTGATGTGTCGAGCTGGGTAAATTTGGCAGTACTGTTGCATTTTGTGCAGCGGGCACTGGTGACCTGGTTCGACAAACAGCCTTACAGCGCCAAGGCAGGCAAGCAGCTCTCTTATAGTACGTCTTTGATTTTTGCGGCAATTTGGGGGCGGCTGTCTCAAGGATTTGCAAGTGCCGGGGCGAGTAGCTACCGAGCATTGGGAGATGGCAGTTTTCAGCTCATGCTGCAAATTTTGCGAACGTTTGCGCAGCGGGATGATTTTCCACTTTATGGGGGCGTGTTTGCCTCTTTCTCGGGAGATTATTTACAAGATACGCTGGACTATTTCAGTGAGCCGCTCACCCAGGTAGAGGGAACTCAGGAGAAGGCGCGAATTTTAACGTTGTTGGGCTATTCGCGGCAGATGTTGGGCCGGGCGAGTGAGGCGAAGGCGTTTTATCAGCAGGCGCTAGAGATTGCACAGGCAGCCGGAGATTTGACTTGCGAGACGGCAGATTTGTGTCATTTGGCGCGCAATGCTGTGTTGGAGAAAGACTATGCGCAGGGGGTGGCGACCAGTCAGCGGGCGCTGATTTTGGCCAGGCAAAGGGGCGATCGCGTCGGTGAAGCGAATGCATTAGTGAATTTAGGATATGCTCAGGTGTTGCAAGCTCGGGCGAATGATGTGGGAGATGCGGCGGTTTATGATGGGGCGATCGCCTACCTCAACCAAGGGTTAGAGCTGGCTGTAAAACAAGGAGACTTTCAAAGTCAGGCGCTGGCTTACAACAGTTTAGGGATTGGGTATGTGATGTGCTCAGACCCTCAGGCCGGTCTCGATATTTTGACCAAGGGCGCAGAGGCAGTCAAAGGCTCTGGCAATGCTTACTTGCAAGGGTTGTATACGCTCTATACGGCTGAAGCTCACCACGCGCTAGAGCATTCTGAAGAGGCCGTTTTTTATAGTGCTTTGGCAATGTATTTACTGGAAAGCATTGGCTCGGAAGATTGGCGACAGGCCGCAGGACTGGCTTCTATCCTGCAAGGACAGCTAGGCAAAGAGACTTTTCAACAAACCTTAGAAAAGTACCGCCGTCAGCTTACGCCAGTGATGAGTATGGAAGGCTATGAAGCTTTACCTTCGTTGTTAGAGAAGTATCGAGAGCAATAGCGTCTTAATAAGTGACGCTGAGGTGCTGAGTGCTGACTGAATGCTGCATGAGCAAGACAACAAAGTAGGCCCTTTCATCGCTTTGGATGAGCTACCAAGAGCTTGTCAGCAGCTTCTGTTCTGGAGCTTTCTCCGATTAAAATACAATCTGACATCGCTTGCAGGTTAAGCGAGGACAGTGCTGGAATCAAGCTCCGTTTTACTTTTTCGTAGCCTTCTGGTTGAAGATGGTAAACCGCTAAAACCCCGTCCTCCCAAATCCATAACACATAGCTTCAGGCCCTGAATTTCGTAAGATTCATCGGGTTCGGCAGAGGCGACTCCTGCTTCTTGCTGCATTGCCGCCCCTGTTGGCATAAACTCTACAGTATCTCACTTCACACCAGCATTGGTACAAGCGCGATTGTAGAAGCATGTTGATGACGGCGGGTTGGAGATTAAGAAAGATGGGTTTCGTCAGGGCCAACGATACCAACTTTGTGGCGGAAGGTGAGTTCGCCGCCGTACCAGCCACTGGCCAATAGCAGTGTAGCGACGACCAGAGACAGTCCTAGCCCGACCGGCAGAATGACCGCATTGGAGCGAGTTAGACGTAGAACAAAGTTAACAACTGTCAGCAATAGCACAGCTACGTTTAGCCACATGTGCGCCCAACCCGCCCTGCGGTTTCGGACTCTGGGAATACGGATAAAATCGAGGATGCCAATGGCGGCGGCGGCAATCCCTGACAGTAGTCCTGTGCCTAGCAGCCAGGTAGAAGCCTGCGACCAAAACTCACCTTTTGTCAGCCAGTAACCTAGATCTGTTGCGGCCACGGTACTCAAAAAGGCAATGGGAAAAATAACAATAATAGGGTGAATTGGATGGCCCAAGATAGCTACCGAGCTGGTGATTCCCGTGCCCCTATACTCGGTCTCACGGCTGTCAATTAGCGGGGGAATGCTGGGATAAGGTACGCCTGTATTGTCTGAGCCGTACTGAGCTTGTGGAGTTTCCATGACGTCATCTTTGTTCCAGTACTTTTTCTGGTGAACTTTTGTTTTAGTTGACTTTTAGTCAACGAAGTGAACAGTGAGCTAACGACGATATGTTAGAAGATTTTTGAGGGCGATCGCTCTACCCATCGCAGTAGGCCACAGCTATCGTTAGAGATGAAATTGAGGTCGCTACGCACTCTCTAAAGTTCTATATGGTGCAGACGGTTTGAAGAAGACAGCATGATGAAGGCGGAAAGATATGAGGCTTTGCTAGCGTTGTCAAGGCGGTATCGAGCGCAATAAGCGCAATGATTGTTCACGCGGCATCTCGAAATTTGTCGAGACCCTCTAGAATCAGTTCGAGCCCAAATTCAAATTCGTGAAGACCATCGTAGCGGCCTTCTGCGACTTGCTGGCTAAGTTTGTTCATATAAGGATACTTGTCAGCCGGAATCATTGGCAGGTAGTCTGCCGCTGTTGCTGAATACTCTGCGGCTTCTACAGGAAAGTTTAGCTCTTGGAGCGTAAATCCGTAGATGTGACTATCGATCACATTCCAGGCGTGATCTGCCATTTCATCTGAAAAGCCCGCCTCCATCAGGCATCCTAGCGTGGTATCTACGTAGCGCAACATCGCCGGGCCAATATTAATTCGAGAGACTAGCGGCATCGTCGCCCAGGGGTGGCGCAACAACACCTCATGAGCTGAGGTTGCGCGCGATCGCATGGCTGTTTTCCAGTCAGTTTTAAGATCGGGCACCTCAATTTCGCTGACGACAATATCAACGATGCCGTCTATGATGTCGTCTTTATTGGCCACATGGTTGTACAGCGACATTGCTCTCACACTCAGCGCCTGAGCGAGCTTTCGCATCGAGAGCACCTCAATGCCGCCCTCATCAGCCAGACGAATAGCAGTGGACAATACCCGTTCCTTACTCAAGGGGACTCGGGATTTTGGGCCTGAATTGTTCGTCTTTGCCATTGAAATCTTTTTGTTGTCGGTTCATCACAGATAGTTCCCACCCCATTTGAGGGGCCGGTTCATTGACTATCTTGACAGGCTTACAGTGTATGCTAAACTTACGGCGTAAGTCAAAGTGATAGAGGCTCACAAGATGAAAGCGATTGTCCAAACTGAGTACGGCTCGGCAGATGTTTTGCGGCTAGCGGAGGTAGCCAAGCCCACCTGCGCTGATGATGACGTGTTGGTAAAGGTACAGGCGGCGTCTGTGAATGCGGGCGATTGGCATTTGATGAGAGGCGATCCGTTCTTTATTCGCTTAATGTTTGGCGGTGTGCTGAAGCCTAAAATTAAAACGCTTGGCTTTGATGTGGCTGGGCGAATTGAGGCGGTGGGCAAAAAAGTCACTCAGTTTGAGCCTGGTGATGAGGTGTTTGGAGATATTTCTGAGTGGGGGTTTGGCGCTTTTGCGGAATATGTCTGTGTTCCGGCAGAGGCGTTAGCGCTAAAGCCTGCGGCGATTGCGTTCGAGCTAGCCGCTGCGGTTCCGACGGCGGCACTGACCGCTTTGCAAAGCCTGCGCGATTGCGGAGAAATTCAGCCGGGGCAGAGGGTTTTGATCAACGGGGCCTCGGGTGGGGTGGGTTCGCTTGCGGTGCAGATGGCGAAGAATTGGGGCGCAAAGGTCACGGCTGTCTGTAGCGCGAGTAAGGTGGATATGGTGCGATCGCTCAACCCCGATCACATCATTGACTACACACAGACAGATATCACCCAAACTGACCGGCAGTACGACCTGATTTTAGATGCGGCGGCTTACCGCTCAGCTTTTGATTATTTTCCTATTTTGAAATCTAGCGGAACCTACGTTTTGATTGGCGGCTCCACCTTTCAGTTTTTGCAGGCAACGCTCCTATCTCTCTGGTTCTCAAAGCCCCATCGCCGGAAGGTAAAATGTCTGGCGCTCAAACCCAATCAAGCTGACTTAACCATCGTCAGGGATTGGCTAGAGGCGGGAAAGATTGTGCCTTTTATTGACCGAGTCTATAGCCT
The DNA here is from genome assembly GCA_049791095.1 of Phormidesmis sp. Taxonomy (GTDB): domain Bacteria; phylum Cyanobacteriota; class Cyanobacteriia; order Phormidesmidales; family Phormidesmidaceae; genus Phormidesmis. The sequence goes on along the minus strand of JBAQZP010000008.1, from coordinate 900 downwards.
GAGCGAGGTTCCTGCTGCCATTCGCTACCTCGAACAAAGGCAGGTTCGCGGAAAGGCTGTCATTCGTGTTTGATTTTGATGACAGCCGTCATGAGTTTTAGTGACGCTTTGCTATAGAGATTTACTTACGATGTCGCTAGATTAGGAAGACAGTTAACTTAACAGGAAGCTAATATGACAACAACTTTGACCCCTCGTTCAACAGATGCGCTCTTGACGAGTGAGGCGATCGCCCAGATTGATGCTTATCTATATGCCCATGCCCAAACCGATCAATTTTCGGGAAGTGTGATGGTCACTGGTGGCAGGAGAGGTGCGATCGCCCGCAGCTATGGCCAAGCTAATCGAGAACATGAGGTGCCCAATACTGCTCGAACCAAGTTTCGGATCGGTTCATTGACTAAGCAGTTTACAGCGATCGCTATCCTACAGCTACAAGAGAGAGGGTTGTTGAATGTGCAATCTCCGATCTTCGCTTATTTGCTCAACTATCCCAAAGGCGACCACATCACAATTCACCATCTTCTTACTCACACGTCCGGCATTTCCGAATGCATGAGCCCTGAAATCTTTCCAGATTTCGTTGAGAGGATGCGACTTTCCACCACTCTCGATCAGCTAGTGAATTGCTTTAAGGATTTGCCGCTCGTATTCAAACCAGGAGAAAAGTTTGAATACAGTAACTCAGGGTATGTCTTACTGACTAAAATTATCGAAACTGTTTCGCGACAGCCCTATGCAGATTATCTGCAAACCAACATTTTTGACCCTTTAGCATTAGACTTTATCGGGAATTAACGCGGTAAAATAAAAATTGGCCAGGGAAATCGGAGCAGTGTGATGAGAATAACCTACGCAGAGCTGAAGGGAAAACCTCGCATATTGAAGAGCTTGACGGGA
>JBAQZP010000007.1:0-16248 GCA_049791095.1 Phormidesmis sp. | reverse complement strand
TCCAGTTGCGGATGCGGTAGTGGCTTGTCATGGGTTTTGTGGTGTGTTGTTGTTATCCACTACTTTACCGATTTACCACTGTCCTCCGCAGCTTCCTATCGACCCATTCATGCAACAAAGCCAATCTGCTGTCAAACTGAGGACGCCGAGCACTGCGTGAAACTGATGAAAAAGCTAGTTGACCTGAGCCATACCGTAGAAGATGGCATGATTACTTACAAAGGCATTCCTGCGCCTTTGATCTGCGACTTTTTGACCCGAGAAGCCTCAAAGGCTTACTACGCCGAAGGCACAACCTTCCACATTGGCAAGATAGAGATGGCGGCAAACACGGGCACCTATCTCGATTCGCCCTTTCATCGCTATGCAGATGGAAAAGACTTGTCTGAGCTGAAGTTGGAGGTGCTAGCCGATCTTGATGCGATCGCATTCCATACTCAACCTGACCAAATCAGCATCGGCCCCGAGCTGTTTGCCGATGCCCAAAATCAAATCAGCGGCAAAGCTATCCTAATCCACACCGGCTGGGATAAGCACTGGCGCACCGATCAGTACTTTGAAGACCATCCGCATTTAACCGAGGCCGCTGCGGCTTGGCTCAAGGAAGCAGGCGCTACGTTAGTCGGCATTGATTCTTACAACATAGACGGCACGAAGACAGGGACACGGCCTGCGCACTCCATACTGCTAGGTGCTGACATTCCCATCGTCGAGCATATGTGCAATCTGCAGAGCTTGCCTGATAGTGGCTTCAAGTTCAATGCAGTACCTGTGAAGGTCAAAAAGTTTGGGACGTTTCCAGTTCGAGCTTACGCTGTCGTTGGATTGTAGCTACGGCACTAATTGGCAATAGTTTGGAAGAAATTACACTGGTATCTTTTGACCGGAGGGTGAGGCGGGCATTCTGAGCCTACGACCTTTACTCCAACTTCAAAAACCAGCTATGACAATTAATGAAGGGCTTTTTAAGCTTGATGTAATTGACCACCACGCAATTTTAGGCTTTTCTTTGGCGGCAGATCCGAAGCAGGTGCGTAAGCGGTACTTGAAGGTGGCTCGTAAGCTGCATCCCGATAGTTTGCGGGAGGCGTCGGCAGCGCAAAAGAAGCTGGCAAGCGATCTGCTTTCTAAGCTGGTGAATCCGGCGTATGAAGCGCTGAATCAAGATAAGTCGGCGAAGGAGCACCATATTTTGCTGAAGATGAAGCAAGAGCAGCTAGTGGCGCGGCCCGTTTTGCTGTCGGCTAAGACGGAGGCGGCTAAAAAATTGCTGGGCACAGGTAATTTGGAGGCGGACTATACAGCGGCGCTGCAAAAGATTGCGGCTATTCAATTTGATGACCTGACGCGGGTAGAAGCTGCGATTGGTGATATTAGCGAGCTGAATGCGGTTTACCTCATGCGGAAAGGCAGCGTGGGCGAAAAAGCGGCTGTGCGCAAAGCGGGCGATGCCACCGTACCGGCTGAGGCTGACGCGGCAGATGACTCGCCTCGGAGACCCAAGCATGAGGCGATTATCGAAAGCTATTTGAGCCGGGCAAAAGAATTTGCCTATAAGAAGGACTACTCTCGCGCTATTTTAGAATTGCGAGAAGCGATCGCATCACACCCCCAAAGCGCCCTTTGTCACAGCTATTTATCTAGCCTGTACATCAAGTCTGGGCAGGCAACCCTGGCCAAAATCCACGCCAAGCAAGCCCTGGCCTTTGATCCTAAAGATGAGACGGCTCAAAAAATTGTGGCTCAAATGGATGCTCAAGCAGCCAGAGCGACAAAAGGTAAAGGCGCTAGAAATGCTAAGCAGGGGGGCGGTCTTTTGAGCGGATTGTTTGGTGGAAAAAAAGGATAAATGCCAGAAGGAAATATCTACCAGCCCCCCACCGGTGGCCGAGATTTGCTACCGCTCGATGTGGTGCAAAAACGCTGGATTGAAGATCGCCTGGAGCAGGTCTTTCACCGCTGGGGCTATCACCGCATCATTACCTCTACGGTAGAGACGATGGATACGCTGATGGCGGGCGGAGCCATTCAGCGGGTGGAGGTCATTGAGCTGCAAATTGGCCAGGTCGGCGAGCAGCGGCTAGGACTGCGCCCCGAGCTAACGGCTTCGATTGCGCGGGCAGCGGTGACGCGCCTGGCTTCGGTAACATATCCGCAGCGACTTTATTACAATGCCAACGTTTTCAGGCGTTCGGCGCAAGGTAGCCGAGGCGGGCAGCAAGAGTATCATCAGGCCGGGATTGAGCTGCTAGGGGCGAGCGGCCTGATGGCAGATGCTGAGGCTCTGCTGCTGCTGGGCGACTGTCTGGGAGCGATGAGTTTGTCAGATGCCACAATTGTGCTGGGTGAGGCGGCTTTGACCTACTCGCTGCTGTCGCCGTTTCCAAAAGAAATCCGCGAGCAGGTGCGTCATCGGATTGCAGATTTGGATCAGGTGGCTTTGGAAGAGATGGCGCTGTCAGATGAGCTGCGATCGCTGGCCTTGCGCCTAATGAATTTACGAGGCGATCCTACTGCGGTACTGGCGAAGCTGGATAGTTTTGATTTGGATGAGGGGCAGCGGGCGATCGCCTTCCAACTCAAGTCCCTCATCGACCTTCTAAACCAACAGCGCAAACAAGGCATCACCGTCCCTGCTATCGTCCTAGACCTCAGCCTGATTCGTCCCTTCGACTACTACACCGGCATTGTGTTTGAAGTGGTCAGCAACGGTCGCCGTCAGATATTAGGACAAGGTGGTCGCTACGACGATTTGCTAGCCGTTTACGACGCCCGCGAGGCTGGCAAGACTCAAGAGAAAACCAAAGGCTTTCCCGGCATTGGCTTTGTGCTAAACACAGAAAGCTTACATCAGGAGCTACTGCCGAGCGGGCAACTGCCAAGCAAAATTCCACCGAGCGACTGGCTGATTGTGCCAAAGAGCGAGTCGGCGGCGACAGCGGCTTTGGACTATGCGCAAAAGGTGCGGCAGTCGGCAGCGGCGGTGCGGGTAGAGATGAGTTTGGATTTGGCGCAGTCGGCGGCGGATGTAAAGGCGATCGCCCGCAAACGCAACATCACCCGAATTGCCTGGATATCCGATCGGGGCTTGCCCGAAATCGAAATAGTTAACTAAGCTACATAATAGATCACCTTTCAACGAGAGAGCCCCTGTGTCCCATACGATTGTGACCGACGTTTGCGAAGGCGTAGCCGACTGCGTAGATGCTTGCCCTGTTGCCTGCATTGATGAAGGCCCTGGCAAGAACAAAAAAGGACTGGACTGGTACTGGATTGATTTTGACACCTGCATCGACTGCGGCATCTGCTTGCAGGTCTGCCCCGTCGAAGGGGCGATTCTACCCGAAGAAAAGCCCAATTTACAGAAAACTCCGTAGGTTGGGAATTTTGGTAAGCGTTTCAAGCTGACTTCCGGGGATAAATCGTTTTTAGCGTTTCTGCTTCTGCTTGCTGAGCGTGATACAAATCCCAGCGTAACTGTAGAGCCATCCAGAAGTCCGCAGACATGCCAAAATATTTCGATAGGCGAAGCGCTGTAACGGGTGTCATGGTTTGATTGCCATTCACAATTTCGTCAATATGTGAATAGGGCACGCGAATGGCCTCCGCTAGTTCTTGCTGAGTAATTTCCATCGGCGTCAAAAATTCTTCGCTCAGCATTTCGCCCGGATGTGTTGGGGCTCGATGTGTGGGAATACGAATCATAGGCTCACTGCTCCAGTTTTAATGATAGTCAACAATTTCTACCTCACGCGGCTCGTTTTCGTACCAAACGAAGCAGATACGATATTGGGCGTTAATGCGAATGCTGTACTGACCTTGTCGATCGCCTTTTAAGGTTTCCATACGATTACCTGGAGGTATACGAAGTTCATCTAATGAATTAACTGAATCGAGCTGGTCTAGTTTTCGGGATGCAACTTTCCATAATGATTCCGGGCAGAGTTTGCGGGCAACTTTTGTTCGCTTGCCGTTGAAGATATCCTCAGTTCCCTGATTTTTGAAAGTTTGAATCATGAAGACACGCTACCACAGGAGGCATCCTACCAAAACTACAAAGCTAAACACCGTGGCTTTTGCCAATTACCCAACTGCGGCGGAAGTATTTAGCTAGGCTGGATTCTTTGAGGGTGAGGCAAATGGGGCGTCCGTGCGGGCAGGTGCGCGATCGCGCTGTCCTTTGCCATTGATTTACCAAAGTCTGCATCTCATCTAGGCTCAAGGTTTTGCCATTGCGGATGGCAGTCCGGCAGGCGGTAGCGACTAGAGCTGATTCGAGATTGCCATGACTGAGTTCGCGCAGAGCGTCGGGGCAATCTTCCCGGTTTTGCAGCGGTGCGGGGACGGTGCGAATGGCCCACAGGTTGTTGCCAAAGGGCGCGATCGCTATGCCAATCTCTTCTAATCTCTCTATCTGCTCAGCGCTAAGATTATCCAACACAATCGGTGACTCGACCGGCACCATTTGCCAGCGCTGCTGAAGTTGTTCATATAGCACGCGCTCGTGAGCAATATGTTGTTCTATCAGGCACAAACCGCCTTCATGTTCGGCCAGAATATACATGCCGTGAACTTGGGCGATCGCCTTCAAGTCATTAGGCGATTGCCCCGGCAATGTATCCGATAAATTTACAGTAGGATCTACATCTTGTTGAAGCTGACTTGTAACCTGGCGAGAGACCTGATAGTTTCCGGCTTGCTCAGCGGCTTTGATCAGCTTGGTGGCGCGGTGAGTTTGGGCGGCTTCGCTGAGGTTGCCTAATTGCAACAGTTCGTTAGCAGCGGTAGTAATGCGATCGCAGATCTCTTCTACTCCTTGCACATAAATCTCGGACTTTGCCGGATGGCGGTTCCAATCGAGCTGGGTGGGGGGCAAGGTGAGGTGCAAAAAACAGATGGGATAGCGATCGCGCGGCAAGCTGCGGCGAAAGCTGTTTGTCAAAGCTTGAAAAAAATCGCCCACTTCTACCGAGCGACCATTGATGGCAACGCGCACCCAATCAGGCCGATGGCGATGGCAGCGATCCGGCAACCCAACCGCCAGATAAAGCCCTGGAGTCGATAGCTCTTTGATGTCGGTGTCGTGAACGTTTCGCAAAAGCTGAGGCAAAAGCGTTTTAGCGGTTGGCCCTGGCCACAGCGAAAACCAGGAGGCGTCGTCTTTTTCAATCTGCCAGGTGACGTGAGGGTGGCAGAGGGCGAGCTGCTGAATGAGCTGGCTGACGGCTTTGAGCTGGCGGGTAGTAGAAGGCACCTGGCGGCGGTCGGGCCAGGTGGCGAATAGGTGGCTGACGGTGACGATGGTGCCGGGTGCGATCGCAACTGCTTTAATCTGCTGGGGCTGCCCCTCTTGGTCATAGCGAATGTGGTGACCGGACGCAGAGGGGTGGCGGCTGCAAATTTTGAGCTGAGCGAGCTGGGCAATGCTGTGCAAGGCTTCGCCGCGAAAGCCAAGGCTGCGGACGTTTAGCAGGTCGGGGCGGGTCGCAATTTTGCTGGTGGTGTGGGCGATCGCAGCCTGCTCTAAATCGTCTAGCGTCATGCCTGTGCCATTATCAGCCACGCGGATCTGCCACCGCTGGGGCCATAGACTAATCGTGATTCGAGTAGCGCCTGCGTCTAAAGCATTTTCGGCTAGCTCGCGGACGACGGCAGACAAAGAATCAATCACTTCTCCGGCTGCCATCAGGTAAACAATGTCCTGACTGAGCGGCTGAATGGGCGGCTGAATGGGCGGCTGAATGTAAGGCTCAGAAGAGGCGTCACCTGCGGTCGGACTGCTCGTTGGGCCGTTTGCAATTGGGCTGTAGATGGGCTGGTCGTTCATAGCTACCAGTCTAGCGAGCCTAACTGTGGTTGTTTAAGCAAGTACCTTCAACGGATCGGGTTTTTGTCGCCAGAGGGTTTCCTGCTCGTAGGCATAGGCCATTTGTAGCAAATGAGACTCCTGAAAAGGGGTCGCCATTAGCTCAATGCCGATGGGAATGCCAGTCGTAGAAAATCCGCCAGGGATGGTGATGGCAGGGAAGCCACTCGCGGCTGCCAAAAAGCCGTTGCGTTCTTGCTGGGGCTCGCCGATGGGGGCGACAAGCTGCCGTTGATGCGGATATACCAAAGCATCGAGCTGATAGCGTTGGAAGATGTGGGTGAGGTGCTGACGCAGCTCTGAGCGACGGGGATACAGTCTTTGCCAGTACTCGCCGTAGCCCAAAGGGCTATCTATAGCCTGCATTTTCTTAAGCATCGGCTGAATGGAAGTATGAACCTTGCCTGACTTGATCAGGGCTTTTAAGTTTTTAACAGGAGCGGCTTTACTTAGCGTCTTTAGATAGTGGTTGAAGTGCAGTTTGCCTTCCCACAGCGGTAATGACAGTTCTTCCATCATTAAATCAATATCAATTTTGACAGCAATTTCTCGGCATTGCGCGCCTAGCCGTTCCATGGTGTTAAAGGCTGCATCCATGTTGCTGTTGACCTCCTGATGGACGGCTGATTGTCCAAACAGGCTGCGGACAATGCCCAACCGCATCCCCTGTAGTCCGTTCTGCTTTAAAGCGGGTTGGTAGCTACCGATGGCGTGCATCGCGCTCCGGGCGGTCATCGGATCATTGGCATCGTCAACGGCAATCGCTTCCAACAAGGTGGCGACATCGGCGACCGTCCGGCCCATCGGGCCAATTACATCTTGTGAGAAGGACACAGACATCAGGCCCGCTCGACTGACCAGTCCGGGGGTGGGGCGCAGGCCGACGATGTTGCAGGCGGAGGCGGGCGATCGCACAGAATTAACCGCATCGGTTCCGAGTCCGGCGGTGACTAAGTTAGCGGCGATCGCCACAGCACTCCCGCCGCTAGATCCGCCCGGTGTATAGGCCAGATTGTAAGGATTGTGCGTTTGCCCGCCTAAACTGCTGACAGTCTCGCCGCTACAGGCCAGCTCGTGCAAATTGGCTTTGCCTAAAATAATTGCGCCTGCGTCGCGCAGTCGGGCAACGACAAAGGCATCCTGGGCCGGTTGCAAGGTGGCCAGGGCACAGCAGCCGCTGGTCGTGGGCAAATCAGCGGTATTGATGTTGTCTTTAACAATCAGCGGAATGCCGTGGAGGGGGCCGCGAAGGTTGCCCTTGACCCGCTCTTGATCTCGCTGAGCAGCGGTTGCTTTGGCATTTGGATTGATTGAAATAAAGGCGTTGAGCTGGTCGTCGAACTGCTCAATTCTATTGAGGTAGCTGTCGGTCAGGTCTTGGGCGGTGATCTTTTTGTGCTCCATTGCACTCTGGAGGTCGGCGATAGTGGCTTCTTCTATCTCGAAGCCATTTTCAGAAACAGGAGAAACGGCGGGTGTTAGCTTCGCCAACCAAAGAACCTCGGGTGTTCGTGTATCAAGTTTGATTGGTCTACAGTTTACCTTTCTCAATAGATAGGGCGAGTAGCACTTTGCGTTGTTGTAAGAAATATTGCGAGTTCGTTACGGGATGGGTGAATTGGCTGAGATGGTAGGCTAGCGAGCGATGCGGGCGAGTGGCGAGCTGAATGATCGATGATAAAAGGATGACAGCGGTTAGGTGGGGGGCGATGGCGCGATCGCTCATAGTCATTGCGGCGATCGCGCAAGCCATCTTTTGGGCCTGTAACGGACTCATTCCGACGAGTCGTTCGGTTGCTTTGGCAGCGAGCTTGTCGGACGCTGATCGGCCAGTCCTGACGCTGTCGATGCTAGATCAGCGCTTAGCCACACCGGTTCGTCGAAATGGAGCCCTGATGATCGACCTCACGGGCCTAGAGATTGATTTTCGCGCAGATAAAACGAGTGATGGAGCCGCATTTTCGTCTCAGTTTTACCAGCGATTGCAAAAAGGATTGAATGGTTCCAAGCCTTTGGGCCTGGATTTGAGCGAAGCGCTGATTCAAGGCGAGTTAGATTTTGCCCGGCTAAGCTTTCGGGTGCCTGCTTATGGTGGGCCTGGGTTGAAAGCTTTGGATGATTTTAATCGCGAGTTTCAGCCGCTGGTTGCTTTGGCCGCTCAAGGAACACTGTCGCCGATGAGTGCCCTATCGCACTCGTTTTTAATTCAGCCCCGTGCTAAGGCGATCGATACGTATGTGTTTCAAGGAGCGCTGCTGCTGTCGCAGACTTGCTTTAACGGTGAGGTAAAGGCGACGAACTTAACCTTTTTGAATCGAGTAGAAGCTGAAGGCGTCATCTTTACGCAATTAGCCGACTGGCAGGGGGCTCGGTTTGCTCGCAGCGCTGATTTCAATCAAGCGCAGTTTCACCAAGACAGTAGCTTTCGCTCGGCCTTATTTACCAGGAAAACGCAGTTTAATCAATCCGAATTTAGCGGCTTTGCAAACTGGCAAGGGGCGACGTTTCACGAGAATGCTGGGTTTGCTCAGGCGGTTTTTCGGGAGGTTGCGTTTGCGCGATCGCACTGGCAAAAAAACGCCGACTTCGACCAGGCTACCTTTCACGAATCCACGAGTTTTCAAAAAGCTCGCTTTGATCAGGCGCTATTTCTGACCGATGCGCAGTTCGAGGCCGCGACCACCTTCCGGCAGGCCCAGTTCCAAGACTCGATCAGCTTGCGAGGGGCGCGTATTCTCAGCCAGCTTGACTTTGGCGATGCTCGCTTTGCCAGGGGCGTGACAATCAATGTAGCGGATTTGGACTTTAATCCGGGGGAGGCCAAAATTTTGGGGAGCCCTGGGCAGATTGGCCGGGTGTTTTCGGTGCCAGCGCTGGCCAGTAACGAAACCGTGTTGCGGAACTTGGTGCGCAACTTTCGACTGCTAGAGCAAATTGGGGATGCCAATCAGCTAGAGTACACCACGGAACGGCTAAGACTAGCGCAGATTGGCCGACAGATTTTTGGGGTGAGTTTGAATCAGGCCAGTGCGGCTCAGCTATTGAAGGTGGGGCTGAGTCGTGACCAGGCGGCGGCGGTGCTGATTCAGGCAAATGCGCAGCCGTTTGTGAGCCGGGCCGATTTGCTGGTGCTAGATGAAGTGGATTTGGCGACCTATTTGAAGGTGCGCGATCGCATCACCGTCAAGTCAACCAACCTCTTCAATCGGGGACAGCGACTGTTGTGCTGGCTATTGCTGGCGGGGCTATTGCTGCTAAGTCAGTACGGCACGAATGTAGGGCTGACGTTTAGCGTTGGCGCGATGGCGACGGTGCTGTTTGCACTGCTGTTTTGGATCGTCGATCGCTACCGGCGACGGGTGCCAACGCCTTTGGTGCCTGGGCGTGAGGAGACAATCGTGATGGCGGCGGGCAGCGGTGGGCTATTTTTGTTGGCGCTGAGCGTGCTGAGCCAGAGTAGCGAGTATCCGCTGCGGACGCTGGTGGCGGTCGGGGTGGTGGTGCTGTTGGTGCCGGTTGGGCTGTTGGTGCGCCTATATCAGCAGGGGCGCTATCACGATTTGATGGATGAGAGCTACTTTGTGATTAATGGGGCGCTGAGGCAATTGCAGGTCTTGATTGCGCGGCTACCAACGATTCCGCTGTGGAATTTTTATCGCGATCGCTACGCGCCACTCCCAATCGATCGGCGGTGGAACTGGCTGAATTATTTTGACTTCAGCTTAAACAACTGGTTCAAATTTGGCTTTAACGATATTCGCCTGCGCGACAAAGCGGTGCCGGGGCTGGTGAGTGCGCTGGTTTGGTATCAGTGGGGGCTCGGCATTTTGTACGTGGTGCTGCTGCTGTGGACGCTCTCGCGAACCATTCCGGGGTTAAATTTGCTGTTGTATTTTTAGGCAAATTGCAGGTTGGCGACTAACCTGCACCGATAGCGTAAATGTACGGAGATTTAATCATTTCGATCTTTGTGTAAAAGGTGGGGAGTTGCGTATTTACTGCGAGGTTTGTGGGGCTGCCTCAGTCCACAATAGAACCACTTCTGCAAGGCGTATACAACACGTTCGGGCATTCCTAAGGGGCATTTTGGGGGCTTGAAACCGGTTGTATATCAACGTCCTTACAGGTGAGCAGCCTGACCCTGGGGGCTCAAAGGGGTCAGGCCTTTTTCTTTTTAAACGAATTAAACTGCTTCCAAGCGTATTTAACTGACTGCTAGCCAAAGCCTCAGTCCAAAGCCTCAGTCCAAAGCCTCAGTTGCCTTACTTATAGCGCTGGCAAGCTACCGACCCGGTGAGCGCACCAGTCACTCCAACCACCCGGGTAGAGTTTGGGGATGGGATGTCCTGCGATCGCTAACGAAAACAGATTGACACAGGCCGTTACGCCAGAACCGCAGTAAACAATGATTTCGTCACCTGGGTGAATAGCGGCCCAATGTTCAGATAATGCATTAGCGTCTTTTGCATAACCATCTGCTGTGGTGATTTGTTGCCAAAAGGCGTTAACCGAGCCGGGAATGCTGCCAGCAACAGGATCGATAGGCTCTATTTCGCCACGGAAGCGTTCGGGCGACCTGGAATCGATCACCACTACCCCTGGCAAATCCTTTCGCTGCCGCACCGTCTCTATGTCCACCGTCCAACCTTCTTGAAACTGAGGTTGAAAATTCCCAGCTTTTGTCTCAGGTATTTCTGTACTGAGCGCAAGTCCAGCAGCCTCCCAGGCTCGAAGGCCACCATCTAAGATGGCCACTGGCTGATGGCCCAGGTATCGCAGCATCCACCACAGCCGGGCTGCAAATGCAAACCGCGAATTGTCATAAATGACGATTTGAGTGGGCGGTGTAGAACAAATGCCTATTTGATTGAGTTTACGGATAAACAACTCCCAGTCTGGTAGGGGATGACGACCGCCGTGAGTCTGAACGGGGCCGGATAAATCTTGGTTGAGATCTAAGTAGTGAGCGCCTGGGATATGGCCTGCTTGATACTGCCTACGACCCAGTTCTGGCTCTGACAAAGAAAACCGAACGTCGATTACAGTCACGTCAGAATTGTTTAAATGTTCTGATAGCCATTGAGCATTGACTAAGCAAAGAGACTTTTCCATAGCGCATTAGTGAAGAGACAGTGTCTTATTATCTCCTGCGTGTGGCAAGAACGGCAGTGCTCAAAACTATAAGTGCTTATAGGTGAGTATGTAAATATGCCCTATGTCCAGGTTTTTTCATGGTATTTACGCTTTGCAAGAGATGACTAAAAGACTCTGGCTGAAAGGTCTATAGGCTGGTTTTTATAGTCTTGAAAGTGATGCGAAATTCAGACTTGAAGGATGAGAGGTCTGGTTGCGATCGCCCAACCTTCCCATTCAGCTCTGTAAAGTCTTATGGCAGGTTAAGTATTTTCTACATTCTTGTAAAGGTGTCAAAAAGAACATAGTAGGCTCAAGCCGCAAATGCGTATAGCCAATACGCGCACAGTATTTCTACGCCCAAACTCTTCCAGCAAGTCGTTTCCCTACGGCCTGCTTTGCAATGCCCTAAACAATAGCTCAAACATTTGCTTGACTTTCTTCTTTTCTAAGCGCCCCCACTTTATCCATACGTTTAGTTCTTTTTCTTGTTGGAGATATTTTAGTGGTTGTCGCAGATAGTGCCGATGCCTCTTACGCAGTGAACAATCCTGGCTTTGATTCGCGCTTTGATTTGCAAAGTGCAGGTGCTCTACTTATGCCGTCTGATTTGACAGTTGCTGCTAATGTATTTGGTGAGAAAGCTGTAAATGATCAACAACTTTCTTCGCCTATGTTACAGCTTGAAGTAGAAGATATGGTGCTGGATAACTACCGGCTAGAAGCGAGTGAAGTTGCTTCTAATGGAATGGTGGCTAGCTTTTGGAATCAGAAAAGAGATGAAACCGGCAGAGGTACCCGCGATCGCATTGTGGGCTATTTCAATGAAGACAGTGAGATTATCCTCGATCCGGTCTTGAATGGCCAGGCTCTGGGTAAGGTTGGCCTAAATCATGCAATTCGCTATATTAGCCCGGATGGCGATGGTGATGGCACCAGTTGGGAACAAGCTGCCAATATTGCAGATTTGGATGCGCTCATTGAACAGTCGGCTCCGGGGGATGAAGTTTGGCTAGCGGGTGATCTGGGGAACTACGAGGCTGATCGGGCGATTAGTTTAGACAGTGGGGGTACCTGGGCTGCGCCGGTTTATGTTCGGGGGGTGGCTTCTAGAGTGGGTGGAAAAGATACACCTTTGTTTGTGGGCGATCGCACCCCCAATTGGGCACCCGGCCAATCCCATGGCGACGAAGTTTTTCGGCTGCTCAACGGTGCCAATCACCTGCACTTCAGCAATATAGATTTTAAGAATGTTGGTAATGGCGCGTTTCGCTTGGGCGGAGACCTGACGGATATTACGCTCGAAGAGATGGAAGCTAACAATGTTCGCCGATTTGTAGAAAATGCTGTCGCTGGCGGTGCTACAACAGCTTCGGTGAGCGACCTAACTATCCGTGATGTTGATATTCTTGGCTTTTCTAAATCTGCCATTCGCTTGCAATACGACACCCATGACGTGCTAATCGAAGATGTTTATGGAGATGCTCAAGGGCAAGACGGAGACGAATTTGCCATGGGCGTGCATTTGCAGGGCACCGTTCATAATGTTGTTCATCGCCAGGTCAGCATGAACAATGCTATCCAAACTAAGGCAGAATCGGAGTATTGGAATGCTGATGGATTCGTGAGTGACTATGGTACCTACGATATTACCTACGAAGATACTTACGCTTCTGGTAGTACGGACAGTGGTTATGACGTAAAGTCATACAACACACTGTTTATTCGCGCTGCTGCTGCCGATAACAAGCGTAACTTCCGGGTTTGGAACTTCGCTACGATGATCGATGTTGTCAGCGATGAGCCTTTTAAGCGAGGAGGCACTGGCAGTACTGCACATATTCACGTGCTTGAACATGGTGATTTGACGATCACGGGCGGTACTTTTTCTGGAGACAAATCCATTGAGAATATTGTGTTCGATTTAGATGATCAAGGCAGTCTGCAAGTTAACGGCGGAATTATTACAGATAACCTTTATACGCTGAATACGGTAGAAGATGGCAGCTTCACATTAAACAACCTGATTGAGTCGTAGTCTTTTGTATGAAGAGATAACTGAGATACAACCGAGAGCTGACCCACCGCGCGGGTTGGCTTTTTTCTTATGAAGCGCTGTCTCTTATTTTGTCTGCTTTGCCAAAAACCGATCTAGTTGATTGGCAAAGTTGGCTTTGTCTCGATTATTCAACGGCGGCGGGCCACCGCCAACCGGTTCTGCGCCGCCTCTAAAAGATTCTAATAGGTTGCGCACTGAGAGGCGATCGCCAATATTCCGGCTCGTATACTCATCCCCTCTAGGATTGAACACATATCCTTTCTTCTCTAGCACCTTCGCCGCCAGCGGAATATCTGCCGTTATGACCAAATCTCCAGCCCTCAGCAACTCCACAATTTTGTCATCTGCGCCGTCAAACCCGGCAGGTACCACCAGCATTTCGGCATATGCAGGTATTTGCACTGGTTGGTTCGCCACTAGCGTCAGCTTGCAGCCAGTTCGTTTAGCAGCGCGAAAAATGATTTCTTTAATGGCATTTGGGCAAGCATCTGCATCTACCCATATTTGCGCTGGCTCTGTTTGCACTGGCTCTGTTTGCACTGAGCTATTCTCCTTGACGACTCTCTCTAACGTCTGTGTAAATTCACCCATGTCTTAACAGGCTGTCATGATTTAGCCATCAAGCTTGGTCGATTTCACCCATGCTAGCGCCTCGCTCCCTACCTTAAGCTATCAGGCAGTCTCGCTGTCTATGAAGCTGTTCATGCGCAACCTCAAATCTGCCTTACGTTACGTTTGTACTCTCGGACTCTCGGTAGTTGGTCTTACGGGAGCAATGGCGATGGCAGATACAGCCTGTGCGATCGCAAACACTCCCCCGTCGCTGACGACTGCTGGCATGACCTTCGATCAGGCCATGGACTTGGGCTATGCGGCCTCGCGACAAGGCGATTTCAACACGGCACTGATCAACTTTAAACGGGCATTGATGATTCGACCTGGCCAGCCCTATGCCGTCGCCGCTGCCGATAATATGGCTTACTACATTCAGCACGAGCGCTTTGCCACGCGCCAACGGGCGATCGACCAGCTAGAAACCCGGTTAACTAACGCCATTAGCCAAAAAGACTGGGTCTGTGCGGCCACCACCTTGGATTTGCTGACGACCTACGCGGTACCGAATTCTCTTAACCAAGAGCGTTTGATTGGTCAGCGAGGTGAAGTCAGCGGCTTGCTAGATGCCCGGATAGATCACGAGCAATGGTCTACGGTGTGTGGTGCTCAACGTCCTGTGTATTAGAGCCCTTACCTAAAGCAGTGTCAAAAGCAGGTGCCTTTATCAAAAAAGGTTTGTCATGGTTGCTATGAAAGTTACATTTTGTTACATTAGCTGTAGTTAATGTAACTCTTACGACGTGTCGCAACCTCAGACGTTTTTGCTAAAAAGCTATTTATCAGGTCAACGAAGCTTTGAGCGAGCCGACTTGCGGGAGGCCAGTCTGGCTTTGTTACAACTATCAGACGTGCGCCTACGCCGAGCAGATTTGACCGGGGCTAACCTGACTCAATCAAATTTAGATAACGCTGACTTAACCGAATCAACTCTATGGCGAGCAACCCTTTGCCAGACGAGCTTGCGATGGGCCAACTTGCATCAGGCGATGATGGTTCGCTGCGCGGCGGCAAAGGCAAATTTTAGCGGCGCTAGCTTGCATAGAGCCGATTTGCGTCTGGCCGATTTGCGCGAGGCCAACTTTGCGGGTGCGGATTTGCGTGGGGCCAAGCTGTGTTATGGCAGCTTGTGTGGCGCAGATTTGACGGGTGCGGATTTGACGGGCGCAGATTTGACGGGCGCAGACTTGACCGAGACTAATTTGATGGGGGCGCGGTTAGCTGCCGTTTGCTGGCAGACAACAATGCTCAATCGGGCAAGGTTTGACACAGGGTATAAGAGTTCTGGTGATAGTATCGAGACTGTGCAGACTGCTGCGATCGCCCCTTCTTTGAGCGCTGCATAAACGAAAGCGCTGTGTAACCGCGATATGGAATTTTTCATCTGGCAGAACTACCGCTGTGCCTTTGAAAGCGTGCCTGCCCAGGGGGGCGCGCCAAAAAGTGAGCCTGCTTTATTGCTCATTCATCCGATTGGGGTGGGGTTGTCGAAGGCGTTTTGGCAGCCGTTTATGCAGCGGTGGACAGCGATGAGTGAGTCTCATCGGGCTGTTTATAATGTGGATTTGCTGGGCTGTGGGGAGAGTGATATGCCTGCTAAAGCCTATACCCCGCAGGATTGGGCCGAGCAGCTAAACTACTTCATTATGGAAGTCGCCCGAGAGCCTGTGGTTTTGGTGGTGCAGGGGGCATTGTTGCCGGTGGCGGTAAGGCTGATGGCTTTGCCAGCGGCAGCTAAGGTCAAAGGGCTGGCGCTTTCTGGCCCACCGGCCTGGCGGCTGATGACGACGCCTGCGGATCAGTGGAAGCAGTTGCTGAGCTGGAAATTTTTTGATTCGGTGTTGGGCAATTTGTTTTACCGGTACGCGCGGCGAGAGCGGTTTTTGCGGTCGTTTTCTGAGCGGCAGTTGTTTGCGCGGGCGGAAGATGTGACCGATGGCTGGCTGAAGATGCTGGATCAGGGTTCTCAGAATTTGAACAGTCGCTATGCGGTGTTTTCTTTTTTGGCGGGATTTTGGCGGCAGGATTATGCGGATGCGATCGCCCGCATTCAACAACCCGTGCTGATTGTGATCGGAGAAAACGCTTCTACCATTGATCGCACCACCGCTAAGGAAGAGAATACCGATAGCGTGGCCTCGAACGAAAAGCGTCTGCAAGACTACCTCGACCATTTCCCCCGTGCTGTCGGCGTTAGCATTCCGGGCCGCAACGTGCTGCCTTACGAATCTACAGACGAGTTTGTGAGCGCAGTTGATGCGTTTATTGCCAATCTGTAAATCCTGCTGTTGGGCGCTATTTTAACTAATCGGCGGGAAGTCCCGCGCTCTAATCTTTGATTGAGCGTCGGGATGAAAGCCAGGTGAGTGACAGCGAACAGTCTTGACTCCATGCTAGTATGTATATATATATCAACTGCTTAGCAAGGTTTTCCGCCCCTCTGAAGTGTTTGTCGAGAAAAGTATCACCCTAGAAAATATAACGGTGACGCGACACAGTTTTTGGAAAAAAGGAAGCTCAAACAAACTATAAAAGTGTCTGCGGCAGGTCTATGTCGTTGACGATAAACAAACAGCCT
>JBAQZP010000006.1:0-10941 GCA_049791095.1 Phormidesmis sp. | reverse complement strand
CTAAGCCGGATAGCTATGCCTGCTAATCGAAGAAAAGCCCTCAATCTGAGGGCTAGCTAGGATAACAGTGCTGTTCTAATATTGGTGCAACAACGCCGTCGCCATGCATAACCCATCGCTAGAACTTGTGAGCCATCAGCTCTGTCCATTTGTGCAGCGTGCAGTCATTCTCTTGCAGGAAAAAGAAATCCCTTACCAGCTAACTTACATCGACTTAGCCAATAAGCCAGATTGGTTTCGCCAGATTTCTCCATTAGGAAAAGTTCCTCTACTAAAAGTAGGGCCTGAAGTGCTCTTTGAATCGGCTGTCATTTGTGAGTACATAGACGAAATTACACTCGGATCGCTTCACCCACCCGATCCGCTTGAAAAGGCAAAACATCGCGCTTGGATTGAGTTTGCCTCTAGTACCCTCATGGTGATGTATGACCTCATCAACAGTGCTACGGAAGCATCATTTGAGCAAAAGCGCCACGAGTTGATTGATAAACTTGTCTGGGTAGAAAAATATCTAGTACAATAAATATAAAACGATGCAACGTGTAATGTGCAGAGGCCAATGCCACGGGAAGAGATTGAGCTCAAAGAGCAGGAACGTAGAGAGCTAGAACGGCTGAGCACAAGCGGTGTGAGTTCAGTGCGAACGCTGCAACGGGCACAGGTGCTTTTAGCGCTAGACCGAGGGGTGCTCGATATCGACATCACCCGAGTGCTTGGGATTGAGCGGACGCGGATCTGGCGCATCCGTAAGCGCTATGTTGAGCAAGGCTTAGACCGAGCCCTGGTAGAGCAAGCGCGTCCGGGACGCCCGCGCGAGTATGACGATAAAGCCGAAGCTGACCTGGTGGCGTTAGCCTGTAGTGAACCGCCTGCTGGCTATAGCCGCTGGAGCCTTGGCCTGTTGACCGAGGTGGCTCGTCAGCAGAGCGCGGCACTGAAGCAGGTGAGCGAGGGCAAGGTGCGTCAAGTGCTCAAAAAAAAAGGGTTAAGCCTTGGCTGAAGCGGATGTGGTGCATCGGTCAGATGACGCCGCAGTATCGCAGCCGGATGTATGACGTGCTAGCGCTGTATGCACTGCCTTACAACCGAGCTGAGCCGGTCGTCTGTGTGGATGAGAAGAGTCAGCAACTGCTGGCCGCTACCCGCGTGCCGTTGGCTTGCCAGCCGGGTGCTGCTAGTAAACACGACTACGAATACGAGCGGCACGGTACCCGCAACTTGTTTGTGGCAGTCGAACCGTTAGCGGGCTGGCGACAGGTGCAGGTAACGGCACACCGCAAGAAGCCCGACTTCGTACGCTTTATTCGACAACTGCTCCAAGGCCGCTACCGCCAGGCTCAGAAAGTCCACATCGTCTTGGACAATCTCAACACCCATTTTGCCAAAAGCTTCGTCGAGGTATTGGGCGAAAAGCGGGCGGCTAAGCTGCTCTGCCGCATCGAGTTTCACTACACCCCGGCGCACGGCAGTTGGCTGAACATGGCCGAAATCGAGATTGGTATTTTGGATAAGCAGTGTCTCGACCGGCGGTTGCCGACAGCAGAAAAGATGATAGCTGAAGTGAAGGCTTGGCAGCGCAGACGTAATCGGCAGCGAAAAACAATCAATTGGTCATTCACCAGGGAAAAGGCCGACAAGAAGCTAGGAAAACATTATGTTGACGTTGCATAATTATATGATTCCTGTACTAGAGCCTCAAAAAGACTGGGAAGTGAACCGCCCGCAGGAGCTTAGCAAGGTGCTATCGACGCTTGAGCGAATTCAAGCGGATTTTAACGGCGCTCAGTCAGGTAGTAAGAAAATCTCGATGGCGGATTTGATTGTCCTCGGGGGCTGTGCTGCGATCGAGAAGGCCGCGCAAGACGCTGGCGTTTCCGTGACCGTCCCCTTCACCCCCGGTCGGATGGATACAACTCAAGATCTGACAGATGTTGAAAGCTTTGAGTGGCTGAAGCCAGTTTCGGACGGTTTCAGAAATTATCACAATGAGGCTGTCGGCTACAAGGTGAAGGCAGAGCGGATCTTCCTTGACCGGGCGCAGCTTCTCACGCTAACTGCGCCCGAGTGGACGGTGCTGGTCGGCGGGCTTCGCGCCCTCGATCAGAACTATGACCATTCCAAGCACGGCATCTTCACTGACCGGCCCGGCGTTTTGACAAACGACTTCTTTCGCGTTCTGACCAGTATGGACTATGAGTGGAAGCCGGTTGACAATCGCGAGATGGTGTTTGAGATTTGCGATCGCACAACAGGCGAAACAAAGTTCACCGCCACTCGCTGCGATCTCATCTTTGGCTCGAACGCAGAGCTTCGTCAGGTAGCTGAAGTCTACGGCGCTGACGACGGTCATGAGCGCATGGTCAAAGACTTCGTCGCAGCTTGGAATAAGGTAATGATGCTTGATCGCTTTGACGTTCGCGCTTAGGGCTTGGTCTTAAGTTACGGTTACAACCCCTCTCGATAGCGTTTAGGTGTGGTGCCCGTCACCTGACGGAAGGCTCTGCCAAAGTGAGACTGATTAGAGAAACCGCACTCTAGTCCTACTTGGCTGATAGAGTGCTGGCGCTGTTTGAGCAGTCGCTTGGCTTTTTCGATACGCTGCTGAGTGACATACTGATGCGGTGCTAAGCCAGTGGATTGCTTGAACTGACGGGCGAAGTAGTAGTTGCTGAGGTCGACAAGCTGGGCCATTGCACTGAGACTAGTGTTACCATCAGCCAGGTTACAAGGGACTGAAGCAGAGAGGAAGCCTGACCTTCTGGATATCGCCAGAGGTTCTGTCCAACTGGGAAGTCAAGGAAAAGACGGGAAAGCCAGGGGCGACGCCAACCTATAGCAATCAAGCAATTGTGACGATGGTAAGCCTGAAGAGCGTCATGAGCCTGCCGGGACGGGCGCTATGTGGGTTCGTCGAGTCAGTCTTCAAACTACTCGGTGTAGAGCTGAGCGTACCCGACCACACCACGATATCGAGACGGCTGAAGCACCTGGAAGTGCAACTGCCGGTTAAGCCAACAAGCGGTCAACGCCATGTTGTCATCGATAGTACCGGCATTAAAGTCTACGGAGAAGGCGAGTGGAAGACAAGGCAGCATGGCATCAGTAAACGCCGGACGTGGCGCAAGTTACATCTAGCGGTCGATGAAAGCACAGGCGAGATTCTATCGGGGGTGGTCACTGATAACAGTTGTCACGACTGTGAAGTCCTCGGTGAGCTACTCGATGGGATTGACGGCCTAATTTCTCAGGTGGATGCCGATGGTGCTTACGACACGGCTGCTTGCTATGACTACATTGAAGGGCGCGATGCGATCGCGGGTATTCCACCCCAACGCAACGCTAAGATTTGGTTCCACGGTAACCGTAAGACGCCTCGGCATCCGAGAGATGAGAACCTACGCAAGATTCGGCTCGTTGGACGGGCGAAGTGGAAACGTTTGATTAATTATCATCGTCGTTCGATTGCTGAAACCACCATGTTCCGCCTCAAAACTGCCTTCGGTGGTAAAGTCTCTTCGCGCCAGATGAACCGTCAGGTAAACGAGTTGAAGGTGCAGTGTCTTGTGCTCAATCGAATGATTCAAGTCGCTAAGCCGGATAGCTATGTCTGCTAATCGATGAAGCGCTCTCAACCAGAGGGCGCGGTAGAATAACAGCGCTTGTTTTATATTGGTGCAACAACGCCACAACATACTCGAAAACCGATACCGTTGTAGCGGAGGACGGGCGCATCGTCGTTGCGAGAGGCGGAGCGGCAATTCCTCGGATTGAAGTCCCAAGAACCGCCGCGAAGGGCACGATCCGCCGCCTCATCGTCAGTCACCCAAGCGCTTCCATCAGTTGGCGCACTCTCATAGCTATCGTGCCAATGATCCGCGCACCACTCCCACACGTTGCCGTGCATGTCGCAAAGACCAAAGGCATTGGCTAAATCAAAATAATCTACTGGCGTTGTAGTTTCTCGATACTCTCCTTTAGGGCCATCACCGTAAGAGCCTGACCAATTTAGTTCTTTATTATCTGTTCCTCGATAGTTGGCTAAGTCTGTGGTGATTGTGCTGCCAAAGTGGAAAGGTGTGGTTGTACTGGCCCGACAAGCGTATTCCCATTGTGCTTCGCTAGGGAGAGAGTATTGCTTGCTGCTATGGCGGGAGAGGCGCTGGCAAAACTCCACCGCTTCGTACCAGCTAACCCGCTCCACGGGATGATTGTCTCCTTTGAAGTTTGACGGGTCAGGGTCTAGCTCAATGTCTACCTGCTTTAGCTTGCTCACCGCCCGCCACTGCGACTGCGTTATCGGATAGCGACCCATGAAAAATCTGGGCAGCGTAACCGTGCGCTGGGGGCCTTCTGCCTCTCTCCGGTATGG
Source organism: Phormidesmis sp. (assembly GCA_049791095.1). Taxonomy (GTDB): domain Bacteria; phylum Cyanobacteriota; class Cyanobacteriia; order Phormidesmidales; family Phormidesmidaceae; genus Phormidesmis. The sequence goes on along the minus strand of JBAQZP010000006.1, from coordinate 6,572 downwards.
CTCATCTGCGGGAGAGCCCATCTCAAAGGTGCCGCTGGGCACCAAAACCATATCTAAGGGAATAGCCTCGCCCAGCCCCTCTAGCGGCTCAGTAAAGCAGTACGCGGTGCTAGCAATTTTATCGATGGTAAAGGCAGTCATGGGCATCAAGCGTAGAAAGGCCAAGGACAAACATTGTGGGGAGAGGGCTATTGTGGAAGCCCTAACGCAAACCGTATTCTTTCAGCCGACTGTTTACCCAGTCAATATCATCTGCTGCTAGCGGGGGGACAGGGGCCTGGTGATAGTCGAGTTTGAGGTCGTATCCTGAGCGATCATAGATGCCTGTTAACAATTGCTGTAAGTCCACGGTTGGTTCTAGGTCGCCTTGACGTAATGGGAGTTGAAAGCTAGGTATGCTATCCCGCAGGCTCCATGCATAAAGCTCGGCTTGGGGTCTAAGGTCACTGCGGCTGACCAGAATTCTGTAGTCACTTGTCAAGTGCTCTCCGTACATCAGCATCGGCTCATAGGCACGAAGCAGATCGAGTTCTACTAAATGGGTGGAGCTATTGAGCACCCTTTGCCGTTTATTTTCGTAGGTTTGTCGTCCGGTGCCAGCTCGCTTGTTCACAGGCGAAAGCAACTCAATGGCGGTCACCACTGCTTTGGTAGCGACCTCGCGCACCTCTAAAAAACCTTGACGGATGGAGACTGGCATCGGCACTCGAACTGAAATGGGGCCTGTTTTTGCTTCAGCCACTGCGACATTGGCCGATGGATGCTCACTTTGGCGATCGCGCTTTTGAACCGCCACATCGGGAATGCCTACCAGCAAAGACTGCTCTCCAGTGGTTTCATACATTCGCACTTCAACCGAAACGGAGTATTTAGGCCGTAGCTGTGGTGCTAAAGACTCGGATAAAGCTGCAATCAGCAGTAAGTGAACCCCCGGCCAAACTTCCGGGTGCTCTAGGTAAGGATCCATTCCAGGAAACGGTGAAGCCATCAGTACACAGGCATTATTAATTGCAATGTTGAGCCCCCCCAACCCCCCGAGTTCGGGGGGCTTTGAACTCAGATGCCCCGAACTCGGGGGCGGGGGGCCTTTACGAATGAATTGAACTACTATTCGTGCTTTGTAATTGATTTTGCTTGACTACTTGTAGGCCGTACCACTGGATCAGGTCGTGGGTCTTTTGGATGATGGGCAGCTCATTCATGGATTTTCTCTTCGTATGTATTTTGCTATTGGAGCAGATGAAAGGTCGATTTTAGATAAAAATCGAGGCGCTACGCGCTAAAGAGGAGAAAAGAGCAAGAGAGCAATAGTGCATAGCGCTAACCGGTGGGGGGCTGAAGAGTCCTCGGGGCACGACAACATACTCGAAAACCGAATCTGTCGTTGCGGATGTCGGGCGTATTGAGGTAGCGAGCGGCGGAGCGGCAAATCCTCGGATAGTTGCTCCAAGAACCGCCGCGAATGACACGCTCCGTCACCTTGCCGCTAGTCACCCAAGCACTTCCATCGGTTGGCGCGCCTTCGTAGCTATTGTGCCAATGATCCGCGCACCACTCCCAGACATTGCCGTGCACGTCGCACAGACCGAAGGCATTCGCAATACCAAATTCATCAACCGGTGTCGTTTCCCGGCGAAACTCCCCTTTTGTGCCACCGCTATAAGATTCGGTGCAGTCATAATTAGCTAGCTCGGGCAGTATCGTGTCACCAAAGTGAAAGGGCGTCGTCGTTCCTGCCCGACAGGCATATTCCCACTGGGCTTCGGTCGGTAGCTGATAGTCGTTTCCAGTGCGGTGAGAGAGGCGATCGCAAAACTCTACCGCCTCATCCCAGCTCACGCTTTCTACCGGACGTTCATCTCCCTTAAACCTCGACGGATCGGGATCTAGCGCTCGATTGATCTGCTCCATTCCCGCTACAAAGCGCCATTGAGCCTGAGTAATGGGGTACTTACCCATGAAAAAGGCGGTAACGCTTACCTCATGCTGAGGGCTCTCATCGCCGAAGCGCCCCGGCTCACTCTCAGGTGAACCCATCATGAAAGTCCCTGCTGGAATCGCGACCATTTCTAGGCCCGCAGCTTCGTCTAGCGGCTCAATAAACTGGTAAGCAGATCGGCGATCACGCTCTACTCTCCAACCTGTCCGGCCTGCTGCGCCCACCCTAAAGCTAAACCTTTGACGCACGACCCGCGCAACTTCAAACTCAAATTCGACTAGCTCTCGTCCATCTCGATCCTCTAATTCCTTAATTTCAACCGTTGCAACCGTGAACTCATCCATCACGAGCTGCACCGGTGGCCTCTCTTCTCTTACCTCTGCTCGGAAGAACTCTAGAATTCTCAAATCCGGAACTTTAAAGTCATCTTCAAGCTCACTATCCCTACTTGCGCCCGTTGCCCCCTGGCGCAGCGCTTGCACAAACTGCCTATACTCATCACCATACAGATCGCACAGTGGCTCTAAAATATCTGCCGTGATGCTGGCAAACGAACGCATACCCGCAAACCCCTCTGGCTCTCGCGCCTGTGGGTCAGTTAAAAACGCCCGAAATGACTGATTACTATTAGCCGCAGCAGTCCAGCGGGCTTCCACCGCCGCTGACACACTATTAATCACGTCCAACTTATCGAATGCTGGTAATACCTTCAGCAACAGGTCTCGCACCTTCGGCACAAAGTCATACTGCACCCGATCTAGCTGAAGCTGAGCTTGATGCCGAGGCTGATTCGGCAACGGTGGCTCCGAAATACGCTGAAGCAACCCGCTCAAAAAGACCTCTGCGACCGGTAGAGGCGATCGCTCGTCCGGCATCATCGAATCGCGAATCAGCCGCATGACCGGCAGCGTAATGACCGGCGCGGCTGCCAATAGCATCACCAGCCGCCTTGCCTGCGGTGAAGACATTTGCAAAAAGCGCTGTATCCGCCCGCTGGCAATTTTCTCAATCTGCTGCTGCAAAGCCTCGTCTTCTAGCGGGATGCCCTCTCGCCGCATAGTGTCTTGGGCCATCTCCTCTAGCGATTTGGATTTGGGCACCTGCCCGCCAAACTGAGGCAGCAAAAAACCCGGTGTTCGCTCCCGGCGATCGCCCATCAACATCAGGCTCCAGTTATTCAAATCACTCGGATCGCTCGTCACCACGGGTATGGGTGCCAGCTTTAGCTCACTTGCCGAAAACTCATCAAGCCCTATTTCTAAAGGCTGCAACTGCTGATTTGCCGCCCCCGGCGTGCCGTTGCTCAATGCAACAGCCTTGCCCCGACCTAAAGCCGTGCGTGACCACATCCACTCCGGCAACATTTGCCACACCACCGTTGGCATCGCATCTGCCCAAGCTTGCAGCATCGGTCGCAACTGGCCATTCCACCAATACGCCCCAGCACAGTCGCTCAATACAATCGCAATCCGTCGCCCCTGCGGATCGATCAATTCACTGGGCCGGTGGCCTCGCCGTCCTGACTGAGTCTTCAACCGCACGGCATCGGCTGTAGAGTCAGCCGTGACGACCATTTCGAATACTTGTAGATTCCGGAAAGCACCGTACTGCTGAAATACAAGCACCAGATCATCCACCAGCCGCTGCCAAAGGTGCATAGAGCTGCCCCTATCCACCACCAGGATCAAGTCGAACCAGGGCTCATTTTCTGCTGCTAATATAGGCAGCCATAGCCCCGTGCGAGCAATTTTATCGACTGTGGCAGACTCATCGAGCAGCCGCCCCATACCTGCCCCGCCTCTGAGCAGGAGTGGCTTTAGCGCCCGCATTACCGCCAGCGGATCGCGCAGCATGGAGGGATCGGCAATCCACACAGGGAGAGCTTTGGTCGGTAAAACGCCCGCTTGCGGCGCGGCAGTCTCCACACTCGCGCGAGGGGCCGGTCGATTATCCTCAGCCGCTGAGGATCTGTCTTCCGTATCTTCGCCTGGGGTCACTGGCGGCGGTGGCGAGCGTTTGGGTTTTTCTGCGGGCGGCAGCGGCGTAAGTTCATCGACCGGCTCTATTCTCATGGCCAGCCAAAGCGTTTCAGCAATTTCAGTGCCGTTGAATTGCTGCTCATCGGCTAAGAGCTTGATCAGCTTGCTGATAGCGGACTGCGGTGTTGCGCCTCCTCTATCCTCTGGCTCACCCCGAGTGCTTACCATTAGCTGGACTCACCTAACTGCTTAAACAGCAATTTTTTCAGCCGTTCCATTTCTTTCTCATTAGGCTTTTCTTCGCGGGTCATCAGGTAGACAGCATTCAGCAGTTGATCGGTCGCCCTATCAGCCCGATTGTCTTTACCTAAAAATTCCTTAATCACCGCTGTCAGATTATCTTCGGCTTGCAGCCATCCCGTTGCGTCCGCATTCTTAAAGTGCGATTTCACCACTGGCTCCAGTGATTTAGCGGTCGGCCTTGGCATAGAGACCCGCAAGCAACGACGATAAAACGCGGGTGGGAAGTCTCGCTCACCGTTGCTGGTCATAATCACAATCGGAAACTCGCAGCATCTAATTCTGCCGCCTGTGATCTGCTTTTCTGGCATATTTTTATCGGCAGTGCGTACCGTCACGCGCTGCTCTTTGTCGCCGCCAACTCGCTTTTGTCTGATCAGCTCAGGAAGCTCAAACTCGCCTTCTTCAAACAAATTGAGTAAGTCATTTGGCAAGTTGAGGTCGCTTTTGTCGATTTCATCGATCAGCAGCACCCGAGGTAGCCGGGAGGGTAAAAAGGCAGTCCCAACTGGCCCTAGCCGGATATAGTCACCGAGATCGCCTTCTGCTTTTTTACTGACCAAACCATCGGCCTCAGACGCTTTTTGCGCTGCGGTTTGTTCGCGACGTTCTGCTCGCCGGGTCTGATCAAGCTGGGCATCTTGCAGACGAGCGATCACGTCATACTGATAAAGCGCATCTGCAAGGTTAGCGCGCGCTGTAATCGGCCAGACCAGGACTGGGCCTAGCGCTAGTTCGTAGGCGATCGCATAGGCCAGCGACGTTTTTCCCGACCCCGGCGTCCCTGTCACCAGCAGCGGACGGCGCAGATGAATAGCCGCATTTACCGCGTCAATAATGTCTGAGTATCCATTGGTATCCGTCTGAATCTGAAAGCTGCGACCGCGCTCCATAGCTCGGTCATTTTGCTGCGCGAGTTCTCGCAGTGCCTTCCAGTAAGTGTCATCGTTCTCCTCCTTCTTCTTGTCGTCAGGAAACGGCAAAAAATCGCGCCAGGGGGGACGCTCAGGCAGCGTAGTTAAGGGAGTAGGGGTTTCTTGATTGCCGTGAAAGTATTTCCAGGTCATCGGTTTGGGGACTCGCTAAAGGGGCGAAACGATAGAACTCTCATCTTCGTAGGTTGGCTCAGTGCTGGGCAGACTGATAGGCCATCGATCTGGGCAGTCAAAAAAGGACTGTAGTTCGCAGGCCGTCAGATCTCCATTGGCTCGACGCTGCATCAAAGATTCTGCCACAGTGCCAAAATGAGTCAAGCGAACGCCCTGAAACAGTTTATCTAATGCCTTTGAAATACTTTCTGCCTGGGCGTCGTCTGGATTGTCTATCCAAAAGGCTACCGGAATGGCCGATTCAATAATGTTATTGAAAATCGCTTTGCGATGATAATAATCCTCGGGCAACCGACTAATCAGCTTAAGCCCTGCTTTTTTGCTCAGCGCGGCGGTTAGTTGCCCCGGCTCTGGACAGTCTTTTTGAAAGTGAAAATGCGTACAGGGCATCTGATCGCCCACGCAGGCCAGTAGCCGCTGCCAATTATTTTCAAGTTTAGTTCTAAAGGCGGTGCGCTTCTCCCACTTTTCGACACGATCTAAAGAGCGCAAAAGATACCGTTGATACTTAAGCTTTGTAAAGTTGCCGTCTATATCTACCGTATCCCAATCGGCAATGCGTTCCTCAATTCGAGGCCATGCGAGAAATAGCTCCAGGGTCACTTCTTCGCAATTCAGTTTTTCCTCAGCCTCATGGAGCAACTGAGACAGGTATTGTCCAATTTTTGTAGAATCACAGGAAATGGCTTCTAAGGGTTCTTGAGTGTCAGAAGATTCCTGGCCTGTAGGGGCCAAGTCCAGATGCAATTCAGGAAAAAGGATAACCTCTTTGACGCCTTTTCGTGACTGACCTGTCTCCTTGATAGATACCAGCAGATAGCCTGTTTTGCTGGGAACCTCCTCAGAGAGCTTATTTAAGTCAACGTTGTGCTGCTTAGCGATGCGATCGCGCCATTCTATTAAAGCTGTCAGATCGCGATCTGCATTTGGATAAGAACGGCTGATTTGGGCGATCGCCTCAGTCGCAAATTTGACAGCGATTTTGTAGTCATCCAACCGTTCCAGCGCTTCATGAATATCCAGCACACTGTTAAATCGAATACTGAATAGCTCGACCCCCTGAAATTGAGGACTGAGCATTGCTCGTGTTGTTGTCTTAAATGCTCTCTTTAAATCAGACTGGACAGTCCGAAGTTTCTGTTGAATAACTAGGTGGACAAAAGCGGTTGTTGCTGTGTTTCAGGCGGCTTTAATTTGACTGCGAGTAATTTAGCGAGAAGTAGAGTGGGCCTACGTTTGGCTAAA
>JBAQZP010000005.1:0-2151 GCA_049791095.1 Phormidesmis sp. | reverse complement strand
GCCTGCTTGCCTGTAGTGACGGCGCTGTGAAATAAGTAGGTGTGGTCAATGACGAGCTGACGCTGTTGCTCTTGGGCCAGGTCGCACAGGGCCTGAGAACTGGCGACATCTAAGGTTAGGGGCTTTTCGGCGAGGACGTGTAGACCATTGTTTAGAGCGGCCTGGATCAGCTCGTAGTGGGTGGCGGCGGGGGTGGCGATCGCACACGCCGCCAACCCCTCTAAAGCCATCGCGGCCCGCCAGTCAGTCATCAGCTCAACTGAACCATCTAATTCAGGCGCAACGGCTGCGAGCCGCTCAGCCGACGCTTCAACCACTGCCCGTAGCCGAATCTGCGGATGGGCCAAAAAGTTGCGCAGCAAATGAGTTCCCCAGCGGCCTACCCCAAATAGCGCCAGCTCAATCGGGGCTATATCAATCGGGTCAACGGCTTGGACTGCGGGCATCTGGATCATCGTTTAACTCACTGCGCTCAAGGTCAAGGGCGGCCAGAGCAACTTTAGCAGCGGCCTGTTCTGCTTGCTTAATCGAGCGGCCTTTGCCTTCTCCCAAGAGCCGGTCTTGAAACCAGGCTTGGGCCTGAAAACGCGCTTCATCGCCGTGAATCTGGCTGATTTCAGTGGCTTTGTAAATCGGCAGTGATTTGTAGTGAGACTGCGTTAGCTCCTGCAAGGCGGCTTTGTAGTTTTGACGAGCCGGATCGGTTTGTAGAACACGGGTTAGACGCTCAAGGTGAGGATCTAACCACGGACGGATCAAACTGAGGTTACCCACACTCAAATACAGCGCACCTAGAATGGCTTCAAAGGTATCGGCTAAGCGAGAGGCGGCTCCGGCTTTATCGCCAGCAGCGCTTTTGGACAAGATCAGATATTGGCCTAGCTGATAGTGCTCAGCCAAGCCTGCTAACACCTGATCGCTGACTAGGTGCGATCGCACTGCCGACATCTCCCCTAGCGCCATCTGGGGGTAGGTTTCCATCAAAAATTCGCCCGCCGCTAACCGCAGGGCCGCATCACCTAAGAACTCTATCTTTTCGTTATTCTCCTCGGCTGAGCTAGAGATATCGATGAAGGCTAAGCGCAGCAGGTCGCTTTTAACAGCCGCAGCCGGGATCTTAAGCTGGGCCACTAGCCGGTCTATATCTAGACGGGGAGCAGCGGTGAAGTCAGCGGACATGGGCACGGGCATTGTCAAAATAGACGGGTCAAAAAGGGTAGAGCTGGACCTAAGCCGGGTTCTGTTCCTCCGGGGCGAGCCCGCAGGGTGGTTATCTATCTGGGACGCCTGTTACCAGACGCCTCTAGCGGCGCATATCAGCGGAGCCGGTAAAAAGCCAACCGTCGCTCCTTTGGCCTTGCACCCAACCGGGGTTTACCTGGCCAGCACCTCTCGATGCTGCCGGTGCGCTCTTACCGCACCCTTGCACCCTTACTCGTAAAAGGATGAATTCATTCATTCTTTCCGTTAGCGGTATGTTTCTGTGGCACTATCCTCACGGTCGCCCGCACTGGGCGTTACCCAGCAAGTTTGGCTTTTGGGGAGCCCGGACTTTCCTCAGAAATCCAAGCGGAGTTTTGAGACTCTACGTTCGATTTCCGCAACCACTGAGCCAGCTCTATAGGCTCTAGTGTATCGCCATCGGGACGCTCATCGTCGCTGCCGCTGCTGTCTGCCCCAAAGTAGGCTTTCTAGCGGTCGATTGCGACGGCCAAAGTGATGCAGCAGCCAGCGCAGGGGGGGCAGCGCAATCTGGTCAGCTTCTATTTCCAAGGTGAAGCTAAAGGGCACGAGCAAATTGATTAGCCGACTGTCTGGTTCGGTGGTGCGCTTGAGGCCAATCATCAGATCGAGGCCATAGAGGGGCTGAATGTTTTTTTGCTTGGAAGTGGGGTCGGTGAGCTGCGATCGCTCCACCCGCTCTTTTAGATCAACCAGGGGCCTAGCCAGCTTTACCTGGTTAGTATCGGCCTCACGCACGTAATTTTTTTCAATCGTCACATCAGAGACCATTGACTGCCCCGGATTCACCATGCTGAAAATCTGCTGCTGAGTCAGGTCTAGTGGCATATTAGGCGTGGCGCGAATAACCCGGTTGCCCTGGCCAAACATCTCTAGCGAGCTGCGATCCCAGTTAATGTAAATCTGAAC
>JBAQZP010000004.1:0-28925 GCA_049791095.1 Phormidesmis sp. | reverse complement strand
TGCATAACTTTCGGATGAGTCATCGTCGAGGACAAGTCAATAAGCTGGAAGCGATCGCTTAAAAGGAAAAGCTCAGGATAAGGGATGCCTATTTCTGTTATTCACACTATTACCGATAAAGTCTATTATTAATTTTTAGCCTTAGCCATCAGATAAGCCGCTTAAAAGCGCGATAAAGACCAGACCCAGGAAAACGCAACAGGAGACTATGACGAAATTCGTATTTGTGACAGGCGGTGTTGTCTCAAGCATCGGCAAAGGAATTGTGGCGGCTAGCTTAGGGCGGCTGCTTAAATCGCGTGACTACTCGGTCTCTATTCTTAAGCTTGATCCTTACATCAACGTTGACCCCGGAACGATGAGCCCGTTTCAGCATGGCGAGGTATTCGTCACCGAAGACGGCGCTGAAACCGATTTGGACTTAGGCCACTATGAGCGCTTTACCGATACCTCAATGTCTCGGCTTAACAGCGTCACGACGGGAGCCATCTATCAGGCGGTGATTAATAAAGAGCGGCGCGGTGATTACGAAGGGCGCACGGTGCAGGTGATCCCCCATGTCACCAACGAAATTAAATCGCGGATTCATCGAGTGGCACGGAACCGCAATCCAGACGTGGTGATTGTGGAAATTGGCGGCACGGTGGGTGATATTGAATCGCTGCCGTTTATGGAGGCAATTCGGCAATTTCGTCAGGATGTGGGCCGCCATGACGTAATTTACATGCATGTGACCTTGATTCCCTGGATTCCAGCGGCAGGCGAGCTAAAAACAAAGCCCACACAGCATTCGGTCAAGGAACTGCGCTCGATTGGAATTCAGCCCGATATATTAGTGTGTCGCAGCGCTCGGCCCCTGATAGACGGGATGCGTGAAAAAATTTCTAGCTTTTGTAATGTGCCGATTGACTGTGTGATTACGGCAGAAGATGCGCCCAGCATTTATGAAGTGCCGCTGTATATGGAAAAGGAAGGCTTGGCGGTTCAGAGCTTGAACCTGTTGGCTTTGGAGCAGCGATCGCCCAACCTCACTCAGTGGTCAACCCTGGTAGATCGCCTGTATAGCCCTGACAAAAGGCTAGAGATTGCCATTGTCGGTAAGTATGTACAGCTTAATGATGCTTACCTGTCAGTGACCGAAGCCCTTCGCCATGCAGGCACTAACTTTAGCACCGACGTTAAAATTCGCTGGGTTGATTCTGAAGATATTGAGCGGGACGGCGCGCAGAAGTATCTGGTAGGGGTTGCGGGAATTGTGGTGCCCGGCGGCTTTGGTTCTAGAGGAATAGACGGCAAAATTGAGACTGTTCAGTACGCCCGCGAGCACCGGATTCCCTTTTTGGGCCTGTGTTTGGGGATGCAGTGTTTGGTGATGGAATGGGCACAGCATATTGCCGAGTTGCCCAAAGCTAATAGCTCAGAATTTGACACAGAAGCAACTAACCCAGTCATTAGCCTGATGCCCGAGCAAGAGGATGTGGTGGACTTGGGCGGCACCATGCGCCTGGGTTTGTATCCCTGTCGGTTAGTGCCGAATACGCTAGCAAGCAGGCTCTATGCAGAAGAAGTCATCTATGAGCGGCATCGCCATCGCTATGAGTTCAACAACGCCTACCGCAATTTGTTTTTAGAAACTGGCTTTATGGTGAGCGGGACATCTCCCGATGGTCGCCTGGTAGAAATTGTTGAATTGCCCGACCATCCCTTCTTTATTGCCTGTCAGTTTCACCCCGAGTTTCAGTCGCGGCCTAATACCCCTCATCCCATGTTCTTGGGACTCATTGAGGCGGCTTTAAAGGATGCTGCGCCTATTCCCCAGATGTCGCCGGAAAGCTCTAACAACAATGCTGAGCAAGTCGCACAGCCGGTTGGTTAATCAACGACTTGGGCACCGTGGCTACGAGGGTCTACTGTAGCTGTGGGTTGGACAGGGTTCGTAGCCGTATCGACATCAGAAACGTGGCCGCTGGCTTGAATGTGGGGCAGGGTCTGCTTGCGCACCAGCGCATCTAAGTTCTCGGCTAAGATAACACGGGGAATTTCACCGATAGCAGATCCTTTTTCGGTGCTGTCGGCAGATAAAAACTCAAAGTGAGGAATGCCGTCTACCCGATAGTTCAGCATTTCAGGTAGCCATTTGGTATTGTCTACATTCAGCATGACAAAGTTGACCTTGCTACCATAGTCTGACTTTAGCTGCTGAATGTCGGGAGCCATAGCCTGACAGCTCGTACACCAGTTGGCATAAAACTCGATCAGGGTGGGTTTGCTGTTAGCCATAGCGGTATTAAGCGGCACTGAGGCTTCGGCCATTTCGGCAAGGGAGGCGGCAGGCGATCGCGTTTGTAAGCCCAGCACGAGGGCAATGCTGAGGAGGGATGCGATCGCTACCACTACCAAATTTCTCACCCGCTTTGTCATCTGTGAAGATTCCGCCGACATTATGTTGATAGATAAACAGCATTTACTATCTTATCTCGGTTAGTCATTCACCCGGTGAATCAGCGCGATAAAATAAGCAGATCGCCTTCCCGTTACCGACCACCTTTGCGCCGCATCCTGTGAAAAAACGAGTGACCCTTACCTTCCCTAAACGCACGATTCACATGCCAATTACCTATCGGCTGGCGAAGGATTTTAATGTGGCAGCCAATATTTTCCGCGCTCAAGTCGCGCCCGATCAGGTGGGCAAGCTGCTAGTAGAACTATCTGGCGATATCGATCAGCTCGATGAAGCGATTGAATGGATGCGCTCTAACCATATTGGCGTATCGCTCGTCAACCGAGAGATTGTTATCGATACGGATAGCTGTGTGCATTGCGGACTTTGTACAGGGGTATGCCCCACAGAGTCGTTGAATCTTGATGCGCAAACTCATAAACTGACGTTTACGCGATCGCGCTGCATCATGTGCGAGCAATGCCTTCCTAGCTGCCCAGTTCAAGCCATCTCGACTAACCTGTAGCGCCCTAAGAAAAGTATCATGGGAAAGCGCATCATCAGAAAGAGTGTTAAGAAAACGATCGCCAGTCGGCCGACGCGCGAAGGATTTCCGATATTCTCTATGCTGCTGTTTTTGCTAGCGAATATGGCCTTCGGCTTTTTTTTACATAGCCAGGAAAGCTCAAACTTTGGTTGGTGGATTGCATTTGCTTACGTCATTCTAGAGTGCAGTGTGCTTAGTATCGCCTGGCAGCAGCTTCAACAATTCCTGCTCCTCGGTTTTAAATCCGATGTTGGTTATTCTCTTATGGCTCTTGGCATAGCCTCCCTCGCCGTCATCATTGTGACCTGGGTAGAAGTTTCTGCTTACTTTTTAATGCTGATATGCGCGGCCCTTTTGCTTCGGATAAAGCTGTACACCCGCCGAAACGGTACAATCACCTCGTTCGTTATTATGGTGCTCGCATCCTTCGTCGGGCTTGCGATTAGCTGGCTCCCGACGTTGGCTAGCAATGGTCGGCTCGGTTTTTTCGCAGGCTATGTGATGGATAAGTTGTAAAGCGGCAAACAGTCAGATCGCATAACCGCTTGCCGTCAGGGCAAAAAAGGGACATCAGCCCAGTCACAAGGCAAGCCTTCATGAAAGCATCCTTGATGAAAAAAAACTGAATGAATATTCATCTGTGGCACTCCACAAAGCGTCACAGCTTCGCTAGGTTAGCCCCGGCAGGCACGCGATTGTAGTCACAGCACAAGCGTTTAACTGTTGCCCTTACCCCATGTCAGGCCGTGTCATGGGGTATTTTTTTGTTTAAACGAGCTGGCTAAGCGAACTGGCTAAGCCAGTTAACTAGCAGAGGATTCACCAGCTCAGGCGCTTCATCCTGCGGGCAGTGACCCACCCCTTCTAGCTCAATAAAATCTTCTACCGCCGAATAGTCTGCATACGCTCTAGCTAGCGCTACCGGCTCCCAAGGGTCTTCTTTTCCCCATACCATTAACGTAGGGCAGGTAAGCTGCGGCAGCAAATCTTCTGGGATCGGGCCTTGCGAATAGCGAATAAAGGCCAGGAATACCTCCACGGCACCCTGATCAAAAGCGGGCTCTAATAGCAGTGACACCAGCTCGTCGGTGACTTCATCTTTACGCCCATAAGCCTGTCGCAAAATGCGCTTCACCGCCTTAGGCTTCGCTAGCTGAGCAAAGAAAAGCTTGATCAACGGTTTGTAACCCAGCGCGTTTTGAATGTAGGGCGTCAGCGCACTGCGGTACCAGGGCAGGGTGGATCGCTTGCGATCGTGAAGCAGGCGTAATGAGCAATCTAGCAAAACTAAACCGCGCACCTGAGCTGGGTCAAAGACTGCCGCCTGCATAGCGACAATACAGCCAATAGAGTTGGCGATCAAAAAGGCGGGCTGAGCGACGACCTGCTGGCAAAAGTCTAGAACCTGTTGGCCCCAAGTCTCAAAGGTATAGTCCAGCGGGTTACCGGGTGTAGGCTTGGCGGATTTGCCGTAGCCCAGCAGATCGATAGCATACACGCGGCAGGTTTTAGCTAGCTCGGGAATGTTTTTGCGCCAGTGAATGCTGGAGGCCCCAAAGCCGTGGATGAGGACGATAGACGGGGCCTCTGGTTGGTCAAGGCCAGCACACTGATAGCCAATATCAAAGCCTTGCCATTGCCAGCTCTTAAATCGGACAGGAGGCGATTGTCCAGCAGTCGATTGCATAGAGGTCACTGTATGGATGTCACTGTATAGAGGTCATTTCAGAGGCGCTACAGCGGCGGCGGGGCCAAGGATGGAGAGATACTGCTCGGTGAAGCAGCGCTGGGCGGCGGCTTGGATCTCTTCGATGGTGACAGACGCGATCGCCGCACCAAAAGCCTCGTCAAACGCCACACCTAGCCCGATAATCTCGTACCAGCCATAAGTCTGAGCAATTTGGCCATTGGTCTGCTTACCCAGCGCATACTGACCCAGAATTTTGTTTTTAGAAACCTGAAGATCTTCTGGACTCAAAGGCGTCGTCTTCAGTCGGTCAATCTCGTTTTGCAATCCAGCCAGCGCCACTGGCAGGTTCTGAGGGGCAGTACCGATGTATGCGACAAACTGCGAAGCCCCCAGGCGAGTTGGGTAAAAGGCAGATACGTCGTAAGCCAGCCCTTGCTTCTCGCGTAGCTCTACAAACAGTCGGCTTGACAGACCATTACCCAGATAAGTACTGATCAACTTCAGCGCCGCATAATCCGGGTCATTGACCGAACCTGCCAAATAGCCCAAAACAATGAATGCCTGATTCGTTTCCTTCACAGTGACAATTTTTTGAGCGGCCACTGGAACCGGCGGAAAGTTCACAGGCAGCAATGGCTCATCGGGCGCTGACCAGTTACCAAAGCACTGCTCCACCAGCTTTACCACTAAACTGGGTGAAATTCGCCCGACTACCGTAATCACCATATTGTCGGGCCGAAAATACTGACGGTGCGCCGCTTGTAAATCAGCCTGCGTAAACTTGGCCATGCAGCGCTCAGTTTGGGCATGGCTCAATCCGTAAGGATGCCCTGCGTAAAGCACCTCTCGCAAATAGTTATACGCCATCCCGAAGGGCTGCTCCTTCATCGATTTGAGCCCTTGCAAAATCAGCCGCCGCTCTAGCTCTATTTCCGCCGTCGGGAAGCTGGGCGATTGAATTACTTCTGCCGCCAGGCTCAGCACCTTTTCAAAATCGGCAGATACTGTTTTTAGACTGACTAAGCTATAGTCAGCAGCAACATCCGCGCCAAAGCCAGCACCGACTGACTCTACGACTTCGGCAATTTCTAGGGCGTTTTTTGACGTCGTACCTTTGACTAATACTGCCGTGAGCAAATCGAAAAGACCGGCGGTTTGAGCCGTTTCAGTGAGCTGCCCAGCTCGGACAAAAATGCGAGAGGCCACAATGTCGGCGACGGGATTTTCGACCGCGATGACCGTCAGCCCGTTGGAGAGTGTAGTGCGAAGAATAGCGGGCTGTTGAGTCAGGGTAGAAGGAGTCACAGTGGCAAGATAAAGGATGTCAGAAAAGAGTCAGCTACTTAACCTTAGCCTAATCAGAGAGGCTGTAGGACGACAGCAGCGTAGCAGTCGGGGTTGAGGTATTGGCTGGCGATATGCTGAAGCCCGGCAGGTTGTTGGGCACGCACATGATGCAGATAAGTTGCGGCGAGTTCGGGTTTGGCAATGGTGGCGTAATAGCCGTAGAGCCCAGCAATTTGGCCAGGGCTTTCGGTCGAAAAAGCGTAGTCGTTTTGAAGCAGGCGCTGAGCGCGAGCAAGTTCGGCGGGTGAGATCGGCTGCTGCGCGAGTTCGGCAATACGAAGCTGCACAATCGTCTCTACTTCTGAGATATGCTCAGCGGCCAACCACATCGATAGGCTCAGCACACTACAGTCTCGCTGAAGTGAAAAGCTACTGTCTATATCCTGCACTAGCTGCCGCTCTTCTCGCAGTTCCCTCACCAGCCGCGACGTCTGTCCGCCGCCTAGCAGCACAGAGAGGACATCAAGTCCGCAAGCATCTGCCAAATGGGCGATCCCTGGCCCCAGCCAGGCCATCGTCAGGCGGCTTTGCTCTAGATGCGGCAAATGCAGGGTTCGACGCTGGGGGGTTGGGGTGGGGAGCGCTACCGGCTGGGGCTGGGGGCAATCAATCGGATCTGCAAACTGGCGGAAGGATTGCTGGATCAGATCGAGCGCGGCTGTGTGGGAGATGCCGCCTGCGATCGCAACCGTCATATTCTCGGGCTGATAGTGAGCCTGATGAAACTGCCGCATTTCTTCAGGCGATCTAGCTGCCAATAGCTCGGGCGTCCCCAGCACCGCCCTACCATACGCATGATCGCCATACAGCAGCTCGCACAAAGCTTGGTAGCCCACCCAGTCCGGGTCGTCATGGGCCTGGCGAATTTCTTCTAACACCACGTCGCGCTCCCGCACAAACTCGTCAGCAGGAATTGCCGCACACAGTAGCAAATCTGCCAGGTAAGGGAGGGTTTGTGGTACGGCGTCAGCCGCCACCGTCATAAAAAAGTGAGCATAGTCATGGCTCGTCGCTGCATTTGTCATGCCGCCATGACTTTCTATCGCCCAGTCAAACTCGCCGGGCCGCACTCGCTGTGTCCCTTTAAACACCATATGTTCCAAAAAGTGGGCCATCCCAGACCATTCAGCCGGTTCAACGCTGGCTCCGGCCTTTACCCACACATCGACAACCACCGCTGGCGTCGCCATTTCCTGATGAATCACCGTCAGCCCATTGGGCAAACGCGAAATCGTTTCACCGACAGTCGCAGCCGCAGTTTGTTTCAATCACCAAACCTCAATAAAAAGCAGGCTAAAAGCCATTCAAAAGTCTTAGTCAATCATGCTAGCGAGCTTTATGGGCATTTTGCATTTTTGACATCAGAAAAAGCGCCCAAAATGCAAAAAATCCTCGCCCAAAGGACAAGGATCTTAAATAGTTCAACCGCAGCGCCGTCTTACCTCAGTTTTTGACCTGGGGTTACCAGGTGGGAATCTCGGCCAGGGCTTATAGTTTCCAAGTACATGCCTAATTAGGACAGGCCCAATCGGACAAGCTTGGTTTACTGCCGCCTTAGCATCTCGATACCCTTGAAATGAAAAACATAGATCAGAAAACATTGTTGGCAGTCACCAACGCCGCAGCAGAACTGAGTTAATCATAGCGAACCTATCGCAGTATTCGACAAGGGGGAATCTATACAGAAGGATGACGGTTATTTAGCTAATCGATTAAATATTCAAAAGAAAGTGATCTAACGCTCACTTTCAATACCATAGCTGCTCTACCTGCTGAATGGTGGAATTGACTGCATTGCGGTCATTAGGGGCATCCGTAAGAACCGTCACATGGCCCAATTTTCGGCCAAGGCGAGATTGCTTTTTTCCATACCAGTACAGGCGAGCATTCGGAATTTGTGCTAGGGCTTGGCGCTTGAGAGTATAGTCACTTGTAGCGTCTTCGGTTCCAAGTAAGTTGACCATAATGGCTCCTTTGCAAGTTAGTGTGCTAGACCCTAAGGGCAAACCGCAGACTGCCCTTAGCTGTTGCTCAAACTGCGAGGTAATGCAGGCATTTAGGGTGTAATGGCCTGAGTTATGCGTACGGGGCGCAATTTCGTTGATCAGAACTTGCCCATCCTGGGTAAGAAATAGTTCGATGCCGAAGATGCCGACCACGCCAAGTTGGGAGACTAACTGGGTGGCTAAAGTAACCACCTCATCCACCACCTCATCCGCTACTTGCGCAGGCGCAATCACCCGCCGACAGACCTGATTTATCTGCTGCGTTTCCACCACCGGATACACCACCACCTCTCCAGATTGTGAGCGGGCTACCATCACCGCTAGCTCCTTTTCAAAAGCTACAAAAGCTTCTAGCAAAACAGGCTGATAGCCCAAATTTTCCCAGGTTGAATAAACAGCTTCGAGCCGATTGAGAATGAACGTGCCCTGACCGTCATAGCCATGGCGGCGAGTTTTTAGGGCAAGCGGCAGACCGACAGCCGCTACTTTCTCGGGCAAAGATAAGCGGTCGGCTTCGCTGTGGAGTGTGACAAACGGCGGCGACGGCAACCCAATTTGCTTGCAGTATTGCCGCTGATCGTACTTGTCTAGCAACGGCTCTAAACAATCGAGCTGAGGATAGAACGTGACACCTCTATTTTTCAGTTGGGCTTCTAGCTGACGTAGCGCAGGCAAATCGATGAATTCATTTTCAAAGGTAATCACATCACAGCGCTCGGCCATTACCGCCGTCACCGCCGCATCCGCCACTGGCCCGATGAAAGTTTTGGTCGCAATGGCGCAGGCGGGATCGGTTGCAGTCGGCGTTTGCACAGACAGCTCAACACCCAGCGACTTAGCCCCAGCCGCCATCATCCAGGCTAGTTGCCCGCCCCCAATTACCCCCACTCGCTGCCTCTGAGAAGCGTCTGCCATACTTGCTACCTATCACCAGAAACAACTTGATAGTTTACCGAAGTTCTGGCTATCTACTCACTTTCATAATTCAAAGCTAAATCCTTTTTGTTTTAGCATCTTATATTTGTCCGCATCAAATTGATAAAGCTGTGCGGCCCGGTGAGAAACCCCGGTTTCTTTCTCGCCGGTATCAATCAACAGATCCATTTTCAACAGCTTTTTCCGAAAGTTGCGTTTATCTAAATCACGCCCCAAAACTTGCTCATAAAGCTGTTGCAACTGTGATAGGGTAAACTGCTCTGGCAACAATTCAAATCCAATTGGCTCGTAGCGAATTTTGCCCCGGAGCCGCTTCACCGCACAGTCTAGAATCTCACGATGATCGAAACCTAGCGTGGGTAGGTTGGAGAGTTCAAACCATTTTGCATCGCTCGCATCGGTTGCAGCTTGCAGGCGATCGCGGGGTAGCGCAATCAGGGCGTAATAGGCAATGGAAACGATGCGATCGCGCGGATCTCTCTCCACTGCCCCAAACGTATAAAGCTGCTCTAGAAACACGTCACTGACCCCCGTCTCTTCTCTCAGCTCGCGAACTGCGGCGGCATCTACAGATTCATCTACTTGTACAAAGCCCCCCGGCAGCGCCCACTCGCCTTCATAGGGCGGCAGGTTTCGCTCAATTAACAGCACTTTGAGTGCAGCCATTGCTTCATAGCCAAACACCACGCAGTCTACGGTTAAAGCAGGGCGAGGATAGTGGTAGGTATAGGGCATTTCAAGGAGAGCAAAGATAAAAAACTTGACGCTTTGCCGTTGGGTTCGCTATAACAGCCATGTTAGTGTAAAAGAAACACTAAGTCAAAGAATAGGGAAAAATATGTTAGGCGCGATCGCGGGCGATATCATCGGCTCGGCTTACGAATTCAATCCAGTAACCGGCAAAGCCTTTGAGCTGTTCACACCGCATAGCTCATTTACCGATGACAGCATTCTCTCAATTGCGATCGCTGAAGTCATTTTGCAGGGCGGCAGCTTTGCCGAAACAATCAAACGCTACGCTCAAACCTATCCCAATCCGGTTGGCAGCTATGGCGCAAGGTTCAATCAGTGGGCTTGCTCTGATTCGCTAGCACCCTACAATAGCTGGGGCAATGGCTCGGCGATGCGAGTGAGCGCGGTTGGGTTTGCTTATGACACCCTAGAAGATGTGTTAGCCGTCGCTAGCCAAACCGCCGCCGTTACGCACAACCATCCCGAAGGGATTAAAGGCGCACAGGCAACCGCCGCCGCCATTTTTCTGGCACGACAGAGCGCCAGCAAAAAAGACATCAAAGATTATATTGAATCGACCTTTGGCTATGACTTAAGCCGCACGCTGGATGATATTCGTCCTACCTATACCTTTAACGAATCATGCCAGGGCACAGTGCCCGAATCTATCGTGGCTTTCTTGGAATCTGACGATTTTGAAGATGCGATTCGCAATACTATTTCGCTCGGTGGCGATACCGATACGATGGGCGCAATTACGGGCGGTATCGCAGAGGCTTTTTATGGAGGTGTGCCGGATGCGATCGCCCAAGAGACTCTCAACCGATTGGATAACCCGCTACGCAGCGTCACTTTAACCTTTTGTCAGCAATACACTCAGCCCTATTTGGTTTCTATCTAACATCTCTCGGGATATGACCATCCCGGCTGCTTTTCATCAAACGCTTTCTCACTTCCTCATCGTTTCTGTTTATTCTTATGGCCACCCAAATCCCAACCTTCTTTACCCCCAAAACTGTCGGCGAAATCTGGCCTGTACCTTATCAAACCCGAGCAACAGCAGCCAAAACTTACGCTCAAGATCACAATATCTCTCCGGCACATACCGATTCGGTGCGCGTATGTCTGCTGGCGATTGATGTGCAAAACACTTTTTGCCTACCAGAATTTGAGCTATTTGTCGGCGGGCGCTCTGGCATCGGTGCGGTTGAAGATACGCGGCGGCTGTGCGAGTTTGTCTATCGCAACTTGGACATTATCACCGAGATTGTTCCAACCATGGATACCCACGCCGCTGCGCAGATTTTTCATCCCGTTTTTTGGGTGAATGACGCGGGTGAGCATCCTGCGCCGATGACGATGATTTCCTTCGCCGATATAGAACAGGGGAAGTGGTGGGTTAATCCCTTAATTGCCAAAAGTACACCTCAAAAGCCCGAGTATGTAGAGACCTTTGCACGGCATTACGCCAGGCAGCTCAGCAATAGTGGGAAGTATCCACTGACAATTTGGCCCTATCACTCTATGTTGGGTGGCATCGGTCATGCGCTGGTGCCCGCCTTTGAAGAAGCCTGTTTTTTTCATAATTTGGTGCGTACGAGCCAGACTCGCTTTGAGGTTAAAGGCGACAACCCACTAACCGAAAACTATTCTGTGCTGAGCCCGGAAGTTTTAAAGGATGAAGAGGATGAGGCGATCGCGCAAAAAAACAGCAGCCTCATCCAGCACTTGCTAGACTTCGACGCGGTAATTATCGCCGGGCAGGCCAAAAGTCACTGTGTCGCCTGGACAATCAGCGATTTGCTAGAAGAAATTCAGGCGGTTGATCCGGCGCTGGCCCAAAAGGTGTACTTGCTAGACGATTGCACCTCGCCAGTTGTAGTGCCTGATGTCGTAGATTTTACCGACACTGCCGAAGAAACTTATCAGCGATTTGCAGAATCTGGCATGAATAGAGTGAAGAGTGATAGTAACCCGACGACCTGGCCCGGATTTCCGATCAAAGCATAGCAATTTCTCTTTCTTTATCGAGAGACTATGGCATGAGATTCATGGCCAAGGAAGGAGGGCGAGCTAGTACAGAAGTAATAGCTTTTAAGTAGCTACTAGAAAGCTTTACCAACAAAATGTAAAGCTTTCAGCCCACATCAATATTTATCGAAGTGATATGGGCACGTTCGTAGCTGAAGACAATAGTCCTGAATTTCAATTATTGAAGGTGTTGCCGTGAAATGCCCCGTATGCCACTGCCGTTCTCTTAACGAAGTCAACCTTGATACTGGCCTATTTGCGCAGCAGTGCAACCGCTGCTTTGGCCATTGGATTTCGTCTGAAGATTATTGGGATTGGCTAGAGCAACGAACCCAAAGAAAGGCTGGCAACCCCCCTGCGCCCGTTCATTTGAACGTAGGAAGCCACCTACTACCCGTCGTCGATAATACAACTGCCAACTTTTGTGCGGATTGCTCTCGGCTGATGACGAAGGCACAGGTCGGACGCGGGCTGAATTTTTATTTAGATAGATGTAGCCACTGCCACGGTGTTTGGCTTGATCAAAACGAATGGGAAAACCTCACGCAAATGGATCTACATCATCAGATTCACTATATGTTCTCTAACACCTGGCAGTTTAGCGTTCGCAAAGAGAAACAGCTCTACCAAAAGGCTCCTGCCTGAAGTTGGCTGTAAGCTAAAGAGCGCTAAACCGGAAAAGTCTGCTTCTTTAAATTTGGTATCAAACTGTTAAAAAATGCCCTCATCGGGTTAGCTTAAATAATTGTTTATCGCGTCATCAATAAATTATGGGCCGTAGAAGACCTAACTTAATCACGACTATTGGCCTTTACACCGGCGGCTTACTCCTGGTTGTTTTTGCCATTCTGCTTTTGCTTCAAGCCATAGGGTTGATTCCTGCCGTCTCCAACACTGTTTACATCGCGCTTGTTTTGCTAGCGGTCGGGTGCGGACTGCTGTACGGCATTGGTAGCCGGGCGTAAGCGATCGCAGTATGGCCCATTAGCTGCCGTAACCGAAAGGAATCTCTAAAAAAGCAAAAAAAAGACTATAGCTTCGAGTCCGGCCATGGACAAAGCTATAGTCTTTTACCTCACACAGACAACCACAAGGACGTTAGTTTGATAGCGTTTGCAAGGCTTGTTGAACCTGGCTCTGGTACTGAGGGCAGTAGTGCGCCGCCCCTAAGTTCATCACCGCGCCGCCATAAAGCCCTACCGCATAAGCCATTTCTTCTGTGACGACTGCATTCTGAGCATTGGCTTCGCCTAGTGCCGCACTGGTATATATTCCAAAAGCATCAGCAGGACTCACCCCCGAAGAAAACGACTGGCAGAACATTTGAGCTGCCCATACGTTTTGTTCGGGGCTGATGACGCTCGTTGCCATCGTGTAAGTGACCGTGTCTTGACCTTCTAAAAAGCTGTGCAGGTCGCTTAGGTAGTCGTCGTCGGCGTTGGTGGTTTGGGCCGTGGCCGCTGTTGACATCGTGAGTAGCGTAGCCCCTAGTAGGGCAGAAAACTTAATACCTTTCATGACAATTTCCACAATTTCCAAACATCAGCAGGAGCCTCGGTAGGCAGGGCCATTCGGGGTTTCCTTTTATACAAGCGTTCCCGGCTGTTTGGAGAGAGGTATGGTGGCGATGTCAGCAGAATCACTGCTTTTGATAGCGACAATCGCACAAAAAATCACAGGTTCTACGGATTGAGCAGGGCGGTGAGATTGGGCTGGTCTCGAAGCTGGGCCGCTTTGGTGACCTGCTGCCAAACCTCTGGGGTGTGCCGGTAAATATCCAGGGCGATGATGGCGTCCTTGGCATCTTGAGCGTTGCCGCGTTCTAGTAGGGTGAGGAGGAAGGCGATCGCATCATCTGTGCGCAAGGTAGAAATCGCCAGCAGAAAGCTTTGCCGTAGCTCAGCAGAACGGGTGCGCTGCCACTGTTTTTTAATCGCGGCAAAAGCCGCTGGAATTCTAACTTCACCCAAAGCCAGAGCGGCTAGCTCCTGAATTTCTTCGCTGCCGTTTTCCAAAGCCTTGATCACAATCGGCGCTTGATCTTCTGAAAGTTTGAGAAGAGAAATAAAACATTCTGAGAGCACAACAGGTTCAGAATCACCCAAATGCACCTTCAGCCGCAGCAGTGGAATGCCAGCCGGATTTTGGCTGTAGCCAACCGCCCGCGCTGCCCCCGCCCGCGCATCGTATTCGGCATCGGCTAATAAATCGGCGAGTTCGTTGAGCAGATCAAAATAGTTGGCCTGCACTAAACCCAAGGCGCACAGACTCCGCAGCGGCGGCGCGGTATCGATGGGTTTGCCCCAGACAGGTTCTAACTGTACATGATGAATACCAGCCAAAAAGAGATCGGTGTCTGGCTTTTCTAGCTGGTAAAGGGTGTTCGCGATCGCCCACTTAGCCTTACAACTCGGATCGCTCTTTCCACCA
Source organism: Phormidesmis sp. (assembly GCA_049791095.1). Taxonomy (GTDB): domain Bacteria; phylum Cyanobacteriota; class Cyanobacteriia; order Phormidesmidales; family Phormidesmidaceae; genus Phormidesmis. Next base: position 14,766 of record JBAQZP010000004.1, on the reverse strand, counting down.
TTTTTCAGCAGTCTGTAAAAAGCGCTGACCATATCAGGGATGAGCTGAATCAGATTGTGGCGAATGATGAGTTTTGTGGTGGGTGCGATCGCCATCGTCTGCTTACCTTTCACAATTGCTTGCAAGGCAACCACATCCGCTTTGCTCAAAGTCTCTAGCTGTTGAATACGCTTGATGATTGCTAATGTCTCTTCTAACTTGCGAGACTTTGCCATTTCACTTACCTCATCTATATTCAGCCAGCAGATACAAGGATTATAAAATTTCCTTGATGAATTTAGCGGTGAGTTGTTGAGCGCTTTCTAGAACGGCGATCGCACCTGCCACCTTCAACTTTTCAGCATAGACAGCTTTATAGCGTTCATCCTGCTGAGCATGGGGCGGCAAAATGCCAATTGCTAACCACTGCCGCTGCGGAAACTGTTCCTTTGCAGCGGTGATAGTTTTCATATCAGCCGCCGTATCCCCCGCATAGATAACGGGCAAACTTTGTACAACAGGTTGCTGAGATTCGAGTTGTCGAACAGCCATCATTAATCCTGTTGGATCAGGCTTGCCGGGTGCATCTTCCATGGCAATCAAAATCGGAGCGATTAAGCCGATTCGCCTTTGCAGTACAAAGTTGGCAGATCCTTGCGTAGCGCCACTAAAAAAGGCATAGGGCACGCCCGATTGCGCGAGCGTTTCTAAATAAGCTTTATCTATTAACAAAGGTTCGTTAGAGATATAGCCTGTCCACTGATCGGGATCTTCTGTATCGGGGCCACGATAGCGCTTTTGAAAAAAGTCAATAATCTCTTCGTAGCTAACGTCAGGTTTAGCTTCACGCTGCTGCGCATAGTAACGATGAATCATTTCTTCAGACGCTTTCCAGTCATTATTCCAAACGCCTTCGCTTTTGAGCTGGTCAATGTCTGTGACGGTAGGCCGATAGCTGCCGCCTGTGTAATGCTCTACGGTATCTGCGATCGCCCGCCGATACGAGCCGCCCACATCCCTCACTATACCATCAATATCAAACACCGCTATAGCAAAGGGATTCATTCTTCTACAATCGTTAAAGAGCAGCGCGAGCACAGGCCACCATCACAAACCGTAGGAATATCTGGGCGCAAAGCCTGCTAGCCTTGTTGACTAGCTTACTATTTGCGGGCAGCTTCGTCGCAGACAAATACACGACCAAATACACGACTGGCGAAATGGGGCCGCTGTCTGAGATAACTCAGCGTTCCGGCAAACTGAGCGGTTTCGTCGCTGAAAATCGCAATCTGACATAATCAGCGAACCAGTAACCTGAAGCATCACACAAGACAGGTTTTAGAAGCGCAATCACCTCATCTAAGAAAGTAGCCCGCTCAGAAGGTGCGATCGCCGTCGTAAACGGATTCGCAAAGGTTGCCAGCCAGCCTCTGATATCCGTAGGAAGTGCCGTAGGACGAGGAATGAGAGCAATGTCATCAACGCCAAATCCTTTCGCTTCCAACCGAGATTGATAATCTTCCATCGTTGGGAAATACCAGGGATTGAGGCTATCTGGATCAAGGCCACGCTTTTTTAAGGCAGTGTGTAAGGCAGATTTAATCGTCAAGACATTGCGATCGCCCCCAAACTCGCCGACAAACCTTCCCCCTGGTTTCAATGCCTGCCATACGCCCTCAATCACCTGATCGGGCTGCTTCATCCAGTGCAAAGCAGCATTGCTAAACACAGCATCAAATTCATCATCAAAAGGGAGATGATGCCCATCAAGAAGACGTGCATCTAGTCCAAGTAATTGAGCAGCGTGAATAAAGTCTGGACTAGAATCAACGCCGATCACTTCACAGCCAAACTTTTGTAACTTCACAGTTAACGCGCCGTCTCCACATCCTAAATCCAGGATTCTCTCTCCCGCTTTAGGATTTAACCATTCAACAACAGGCATCCCCAAATCGGAAACGAAGCGAGCATTCTTTGCATAAGTCTCAGAATTCCAGGTTTGTGCCATGGAGAAAAATCTTCCAAAACTTAACGATTCAACAAGGATAGCTCTCTTCTCGGCAGAACAAAAATTCACCTGTCATTCACCGAAGATTTTGAAACGCTGCCGCCACCCAGAGACTAATCAGGATAACGTAAAGTTGAGGGGGCGCGCAGCTTTTGACGCACTCCGCTCGAACGCCATTGTCTGGCCACTAATAGCATGAACCAATGCAGGATCCGTATTAATGCCGAATGTGTGAGGGATTGCACCTATCAAAGCCAAAACTCCGATAATGAGGAAAACTACCTATGCATACTTTTCATAAAATTTTTCGTTCATAGGGTTTTTCATGTTTCATACGAGACCATTTCCATGCATAACGGATAATTAGTAAAAGAAGAACGACTTCTACAACAGCGCCAAACACCATATGCATCCAAGCCTCACCTGCCAAGTTGAACAATGTAAAAGGAATGTAAACCGCAGCCACGATTATGTTTGTCCAACGATTTACTTTAGCTGTCAAGGCAACGGAAAGGAAAATCATAAGCGCTGGAATTGTTACCGAAGCCAGCCCCGCCAATAGAACGACTTGTGTAATGTCAAATACAAACATTTTTCCTGCCAGAATATCCTCTATGGATCCCGGCATATATAAGTGGAAATAATCTACATAGATGTAGAGAAACATTAAGCTCGCCCACAGTGCTGCAAGCTTCATCCTGACCCTTATGTCTTCCAATACGTTTTGTGGTGTTTCATGTGCATTCATATTTCTCACTGACCCATACCTATCTTGAATTACTGCTTTCATCTTTCAAGCCTCTGCTTTTTGATCAAGAATATTGCTTTTGACTTACGCTGTAAGTTTAACATACACCGTAAGCCTGTCAAGATAGTTCAATGAAAAAAATCGCTACTTAGAATTGAGGGCAGTCTATTGATGACAGACTGATAGCAGAAAAAACAGAATAATCAAGACAAACCCTTCGAGCCTAAAATCCCGGCTTCCTTTGAGTAAGAAACGAGTGTTGCGCGGCGCTATCCGGCTAGCAGACAAAGACGGTATCGACGAGCTTTCGCATGGAAAGCTCGCTCAGACACTGGGCGTTAAGGCTGTGTCTTTGTATAACCACGTAGATAACAAAGACGACATCATAGATGGGATGGTTGATATTGTAGTGGGCGAGATAGCGGTACCTAGCCTGAAAGAGAATTGGAAAACAGCTATGCGATCGCGTGCCATCTCAGCGCATGAGGTGCTCATGCGTCGTCATCCTTGGGCAATCATGCCAATAGTCTCTCGAATTAACTCACGCTTCTTTAATTTCACCAAATTACAGCTAAAATGATCAACTGGGAAATACGATCCAAACCGAAAATCTAAAATGTAGAACGTTCTGATTGAGTGGCTATCGATGATCTTCGCCACCACCCGACCAACTTTTCTAATCCGCTCCAACCGGATTGTTAGGTTACGATCAACGTGCATACGGCTTTGCCATCACAAGGTTTGGGACGATCCGGTAATGTTTAACATTAAATGTGCATAGTGTTAGGCCCCGCCCTACCGCGCAGGCCGCAATCAAAGCGTCGAGCAATCCTAGATTATTCGACAGATGATAGGTTGTGAAATCTGATAGAGGGCGGGCGCAATCCACTTCAGTCGCCCAAATCACGGGTAATGGCGCAACCAGTTGCAGAGCTTTACGAACTTGTTGTGTATTCTGAGAGTCCTGAACTAGCTCCATGACTACAAACCCAGGAACGCTGGGCACGTCGGTCAAACCAGAAAACCAAGAGATCGCCGGTTCATGCCCTCGTTGAATATCAATTAAAACATCGGTGTCTAACAGATACATCAACGCTTCCTATGCCCGCGTTCGGGTTTCAGCCTCATGGCGCAAATGGCGAGCATGAACTTGGCTATCGGAAATTTCAGGTCTTGAGTTGATTACGCCTGCACTTTGCCAGTAGGCAACCAGCTCTGCACCCGTTTTAGGCGGTTTGTTTAGAACTTGTCTGATGGATAAAACCTGGAGGATATAGTCGGTTAAAGGCAGATTTAGTCGTGAGGCTTCAGTAGACAGTTCACTCTCTAACTCCGGTGGCAAGTCTAGGCGAATGCTCATGGCTGCGTTTCTCAATTAACAAATACTCTAGCTTGATAATAACGGATCTCTTCAGACTCTAGTGCATCTGCGAACCGGCAAACGTGCATCTAGATTGATATCGTTTCCAGCGCAGACGGTTCTGACATCGTACGTGGCATCGAGCGCCCAATAAACTCGTTCCCTGGCATAATCGGTGCCGCAAGAAGTTACCCCGTGTACCAGTCGGTGGCGTAGTCGAAATGCGCGACCGAGACCTTCCCAATTTTTTACAACCTCAGAAAGACGCTCAATTTCTCGCTGGTCATTCAGAAAAATCTCATCTTTCCAAACATCTTTATACTTATCCAGTCCGTGACACTTTGCCAGTTTTGCTCGTACCACCACATTTGGAGAAGTGCCAAGTGCAATAATCGCGCGCCGAACTGTCCACTCAAAATGAATAACAGCAAGAAGAGCTGACAATGAAGCGTCTTCAGCCAAAAAATGTTTGATGCGCTCTTCACGAGACGAACTTGAGTCTTGAACTAGAAACATGAAACTCTCTACAACACGGTTGACCTGATTTTGGGGCTTAACGAAATTGCGCTTACTTAAAGCCTAAATCCTAATAGAGAATCTCGACATGCTTTCCTAACCAAGGAGTCAAGCAGCCTAACGTTCCAAATCAGCGGCGGCAAACAATCTTGGCAACACAACCAACCATCTTTATTCCATCCGCTGCATTTGGATTGTTATGCGGCGCGCTGTGTTGATCGCAGTCTAACTGACATGTGCAGACACATCGATCGCTTTCACAATCTCCTGAAATGACACAGATTCTAAAACAGACAAAAGATTCACCGCTTTAGCCAGCAGATATGGCGTATCTTCATAGTCATCCTTGCTTGGCAGAACAATCTGAATAGGTTTTCCTTGATCATCAACTCCTTTTTCAAACACGAGTAACCGTGGGCTTGGATGACTGACCGACATCCAATGGTTCTGCTGGAGATAGCTAACCACTTCAGCAACATGAAGTTCCTGGATTTGGGAGTAACTTGACAAAACTTCAGGGGTCATCACCATTTTCCTGTTTTGACATTCTCTATTAAGGTTAGCAAAGATTCTGGGTTGAGGCGTCGCTATAGCAAAGGGATTCATTCCTTTACAATCCTTGTAAACCGAGCGTAAGCGTAGGAGATGCTATGGCGAACCGCAGCAATATTTGGGCGCAAAGCCTGCTGGCTGTGTTGACTAGCTTACTATTTGCGGGCAGCTTCGTTGCAGGCAAGTACACAACTAGCGAAATGGGGCCACTGTTGATTACCCTGCTGCGCTACATCATTGCTAGCCTTTTTCTTCAGGTGCTTGTATGGCAGCGGGGCGATATTGGCTTACGCATCGGCAAAGCTTCTCTATCAGACAAAGTGTGTCTTTTTTTGTTGGGCACCTTCGGCGTTGTCGGCTATCATTTTTTCTTTTTCTCCAGTTTGCGCTATACGGCAGTTGCTAACTCGGCCATTATCAACGCCTTTAACCCAGTGGTGACAGGCTTTTTGGCGGCAGTTTTATTAAAAGAGAGATTGGCGTTGCGCAATTATTTGGGAGGTGCGATCGCCATCCTCGGCGTCCTCATTCTGTTGACCGGCGGCAATCTGATTAGTCTCTTTCAACTTCAGCTCAACGTCGGTGACTTACTGATGCTGTGCGCTGTCATCTGCTGGGCCTGCTATTCTGTTTTGCTCCGTCATTTAGGCAAGCGATATAGCGGCCTGGCAATGAGTTACTATGGTGCTCTTTTTGGTGTCGTACAGTTGCTGGTACTGGAGTTGCCGAACCTAATCGCAACAGGATTTCCAATGCTCTCTTTACCTTCCATTTTGGGTGTGTTATACATGGGCGTTGGCGCTTCTGGCATTGGTTATCTGTTGTTTGTGCTCAGTACGCAGCGCATTGGCCCAACAAAATCGACCAGTATTGTCTATAGCGGCGTACCGATATGGGTAGCGCTGTTAGCTTATTTGTTTTTCTCGGAGCCGGTGACGCCGTGGATGGTGGTGAGTATGGGGCTGATTTTGGTGGGGCTTAGAGTTGTGTTGCAGCCTGCGAAATTAGCCCGTTGAGTTCGCTAAGAATTGTTTTTATGAGGTTTATTTGAGCTGCTTGAGCTGGAGAAATTTTGGCTACGAGCGGCGCGATTTTAGTTTGAATAATTGGGGTGGCTTGGGTTTCGTATTGGGCGATCGCACTCAAAGCCGCCGCACTAAATTGAGCTAAATACCGATCGGCCCTTTGTGCATAGTCAACGCCTGCCTCCGTTCTATCAGCAGCGTTGTTTAGTTGGTCGAAGGCGATCGCAACTTCAGAAGGTTTTACTTGATTGAAAAACTCACAGGCTTGATGAACCCAAGCCACCATAGATTTCTGGCGCAAAGACCAAGCCGGGCGAAGATTTTGCCACAGCCAGTTTTGATCGGTGTTGTTTTCTAATGCCTGCGCCAAACCCAAGCGGTAATGCGCCTGTAAGTTTTTGGGTGTCAGCCAGGTTCGCAGCTTGGCAACATCTTGGTCAAAGCCTTTTTGAATTAGCGATTGAGCTTTTTTCTTGATTTCTACGCGCTGGCTGTCGGCAGCATCTGGCTGCGGGGTGCAAAGGGTGTCTAGTTGGGTTTGTAAAGCCAGGGTGACAGATTGTGCGATCGCCTTCAATCTCGGCAAAGTCTGCTCAAGTGGCTTGCCTTCACTCGCCTGCTGTCCAATGGTTTGCAATGCAGATTCCAAAGCGGGCAATCCGGTTTGCGCAGCCGCGATCGCATCACCTTTTAGCCTAGCCCGCAAGGCAGGCAACGCATCCACCTGATACAAATTGCTCACCCCGTCCGGCAAGTTAGCGCGAAAGCTTTCTGCCAAAAACCGCAGCCGCACAGACACCTGTTGACGGTCTGCACTTTCCATCAGGTTCAAAAAGTTCACCACAAAAATGACCGTGTTAATGCCCCGATCTAGTAACCAATCGCGCAAATTCTCTCTTTCAGCCAGCGTCATCACCTTACGGCCATCTAATACTTGAATCACTAAATCTGCGCTGAGCAACTGCTTTTTAACTAATTCATTTTGAGCGGCTGTGTCGTCTGTACCGGGTAAATCAATTAGTTCCAAACCTAGCTTCAACAACGGATGAGGACAATAAACCTCTACTACCCTCACGTCTATGCGCATACGGCGCTGTTCATCGAGTACAGCAACTTCTTTTAGCCCAGTCACACCCGCCTCTGTTTGCACGGAGCCATCGGCATAGGTCACGACTGTGCGATGCAGGGGGCCATATTTCACCGTGATCGCTGCTCCCGTGGTGGGCACTAAGTCCATCGGTAAGGTTTTTTCGCCTAACAGGGCGTTTAGCAAAGTAGATTTGCCATAGTTGAAAGGGCCGAATATGGCGACTCGGGAGGTGGGAGAATGAATGCGATCGCAACCCTCAATCACTTCAGCTTTCAATTCGGATTGAGTGGTGATATCCAGTAAACCGCCAGCTCGCCGCAATACTGCTATAAGCTGGTTTTGTAGCGCTTGCAGGTTCTTGGCCATTTCAGGTCTTTGCATACAGGCCACTAATAAAGTAAATATCTGGTTTAGCTGCTATACAGTTTGAACAGTACTAATGCAATTTATGGCTATCTCCGCGAGGATTGGTCAGATGAGACCGACGGCTAGGTGCTGATTAACGCCTGCTGATAAGCCTCGTCAATTCGGTTACTGGCCAATTGAATAGCGGATTCTGCTCTCTTTAGGCGAATAACTTCGGCGTCGCGGTCGATTTCACGAGATTCTTTTTGGGCGAGGAGGTTATATAGCTCAAGCTTGCGATCGCCTATATCCCCTTCCATTCGCGCCATCACCTGCGCCTCGTACTGGTCAAAGCAAGATTTTACGCCGTCATATACCGGTTGCCATCTTTCATCGGCTAGTCGAGGTAAATGCTTTACCAATTCCTGTTTCATGGTTTTGGTCAATGCCTGCCGCGCCTGGTCTAGCTGCGCGACCCCAACACCGAGCCCCGCTAGCAAACTGCCGATTGGCCCAAAAAGCGCCCCAAATGTAGCTGAGGCCACTATCGTCAGACTGTTGGTGAGCAAGAAGTTGACTAAAATGCCTTGCCAGTCGAAGCCGGTAACCGCTATTACCCTGCCAGCCGGATTGCGGCCTGCCAAAGAAATCAGGCCCATCGCCCATTTCACCCAGCTAGGAGAGTTTTCGTCGTCGCCCTTTGGCAATTTGGTGACTCGCGCTTCACCCGTTAGCTTTTCAGTGATTCGCTCAGTAGTTTGTTGATAAGAGTCGCCGTACTGCGCCGCGCGTTGAGATAGCTGGTTAAAGGCCATGCCAATCTCTTTTTCGGCAGTTGTAGACCAGGCAAAAAACTTGTCGTTTATATATTGTTCAAAGGCTTTTTCGAGTTTAGCGGCAAACGCTTCTCGCCCAGAGCCAGAGATAGCTTCACGCAGCTCTAATTCTGGCTGATAGCGTAAAAAGTCTTGTTCAAAGGTATCTTCTAGCTGGTAGATGTAGGTTTCAAGCGAGTTGGCAATTGCATAAGACTTGCGATCGCGCATCCCCCGAATATCCGCCTTAAAACGATTCTGAATCGCTTCTAACTGCTTAAACTCAGGTATAACCAGGTCTAATCGCCGCTTCAGTTCTTTCACGTCTTGATTCAATAATGGTAGTCTTCTCTCAACGGCTTCTTGAAAGCGATCGCGCATCTGCCGCCCTAACGTTCTCGCTTGCCTCAATTCAGAGATCGCTCGCTCTTGAGTTAACAACACATTTAACGATTGGGTAAATGGGCCTAAGCTAGTCTCTTCTAGGCTGATATCGGAATTGTTGATTCGCTGCCTAAGTGCTTCTAGCGCTGAGATGGCAAAGACGCGATCGCTATAACAATCCAGTCCATCCACCTGACAATACTCTGCCAAATGAATGCGAAACAACTTATGCAGCTTTGCTTCAGCTTCTGCCACTTCTTCTTGGTCATCTGGATCAATCAAACTCTCTTTTATCTGATCCCAGGCGTTAATCAAAAAGAACACCGACAGGCCGCGCCCTTTTATGTAAGTCTCTAAATAGCGTCGCTCGGCCAAGGTGCAGGGCTGAGTTGCCCGCAGCAAAAACAATATGGCATGACAGTTGTTGATATAGCCCAAAGAAAGTTCATTACGGGCTTCTGTATCGTTTAGACCCGGACTATCAACAATCTCTATGCCCTTTTCTAGCAGCGGCAAAGGATATTCCGCGATCGCGTGGCTCACATCCGGGAAAGCCAGCTTCTGATCGTCTTCGAGTCTTTTCGCCTCAGTCGGATCAATCGTATAGCGCTGCTTAAAAGTCTCAAAACCCAGGACTTCAGGATCTTTTCCATCAACAAAGTGAACGGTGATGCGCTTTTGAGGGCCGTATCGTAAAATCGTCAGCAGCGCTGTACAAGGATTGACGTCACTCGGCAGCAAATTCTCACCCACCAGCGCGTTCAAAAACGTGCTTTTGCCCCGTTTCATATCGCCCAGCACCAGCAAGCGGAATACGCCCCGCCGTAAGTTTTCACTAGCAGAGCGTATATCTTCGATGGTTTGAGCCAGGCCCATTTGCCCAGATTGTTCGGCCCCTGCGGCTTCTGAGCCGGTGACGACCGCTACCATCTCGGCCAAGTCATCCGCCATTTGCTGACGAACTTTCGCGACTCGATCTAAATCGCTAAAAAAATTAGTCGGTTGTGCGATCGCCATAACATCGGCCTACCCTTTTGCTAACCAACAGGCTAGCGGAAAAATTAAATACTCCGCAAAAAAGAGCTTCCAAATAAACTGGTAAAAGTCTGGATAAGAAATGTCTTTTCTAACGGGTGAAGAATCTAAATCAACCCGGCGGCTAAGCCACCAAAAAGACAAAATACCCAGGCTCTGAGCCAGGATTAAGAAAAAGGGTTGAACGCCGGGCAAGAATGGCGCAGCCAAAATCAAACCACCATAGCAAAAGGTCAATACCCAACGTGCCAGACTAAAGACTTTCTTGCGGCCTAGTTGCAGCGTGTAGGTAGAAATATTGAACTGGCGATCGCCTTCCAAATCTGGAATGTCTTTGAAAATAGCAATCACAAAGCTGAATACCAGCACAAACAGCATCAGCGCCCATATTCGCACAGGGATCGCGGTGCCTAACCCTAGCTGAGTGGCAAAGTACAGATATAGCCCTAAGTTTACAATCGCCCCGCGCACCACCAAAATACAGACAGATGCCCAAAAGGGATAGCGTTTTAGCCTGATCGGCGGCAGAGAATAGGCAGTGCCGATGATCAGACTGAGGCCGACGGTCAGTATTAAAAAAATGTTTTGCGAGAGCAGAGATAGCGCGATCGCACCTCCCCCCGTCAGGCCAACTAACCACTGCCCCTGCGCTTTGGTAAACTCACCCGAGGCAATCGGTAGCTCAGGCTTATTGATGCGGTCAATGGCAATGTCTTCGACCTGATTGAGCCCTACGATGTAGACATTGCCGCACAGACAGGCGATCCAGGCAATTAGCCAGGAACTCAGCACACTTTCCCAAGCGATGGACTCCAGCATGGGGCTAGCGAGGGCGATCGCTAACAGTGCCGTTACGCTGAGGCTAGTACCAATAATGGTATGAGGGCGAGAGAACTTCCAAAAGGCTCGCAGCCACTGGCGAGGCTCTTTCAGCGGGTGCAGGGGATACCTACGCACAGACCGAGTGGACGCAGAAGATTTAATCATGGTTTAGAATTTACACTGTCTCTCAGACAAATTACACCGCTAATAAGTTTCTATTTATATTCCACTTATTTCACCGGGCTTTGCCCTCAATCCAGCTATTCCCCAATCCAGCTAGCCCTTCAACTATCTCTTGGCTTGGCAGCTTGGCGGTTTTGCGTAATCTGCCAGCTCAAAACAATTACTGGCAATAGACCCACCAGTAGAATGGTCAGCGCCGGAGCAGCCGCTTCTACCAGCCGCTCGTCAGAAGCATATTGATAAACCCGCACGGCCAACGTGTCAAAGTTAAAGGGCCGCATCACCAAAGTAGCGGGCAGCTCTTTCATCACATCGACGAATACCAACATCACAGCAGTGAGCAGGCTACTGGTCATCAGCGGCGTATGCACTTTGACCAACGTTCTAGTAGGGGTGTATCCCAGACTGCGGGCGGCATCGTCTAAATTTGGGCGAATTTTGGCCAGGCCCGATTCTACAGAGCCTAGGGCGACGGCCAAAAACCGGACTAAGTAGGCAAATATCAAAGCCGTGATGGTACCGCTGAGCAGCAGTCCTGGAGAAAGACCAAAAGCCGCGTTCGCCCAGGCCGCGATCGCATTGTCTAACCGCGTTACCGGAATCAAAACGCCTACCGCAATCACCGCCCCCGGAATACCGTAGCCCATTGCCGACAGCCTGACACCGAGGCGAATGGGAGGACTACCATCGAGCCGTTGTCCGTAGGCTAATACTAAAGCGAGGGTGAGGGCGATCGCCGCTGTCAACCCGGCCAATAGCAAACTATTGTAAGACAGCTCCCCAAACCGATTATTCAGGGCATCTGCTTTATTGGCCCATACCATCTGCATTAACAAAGAGCCGGGCAGTAAAAGCCCCAAGCTAATCGGTAAAGCACAGGCAAGGAAGGCTAACAAGCTCCGAAAGCGTCCTAGTTTGTATGCCGTTGACGTCTGCAAGCTGTTGTTGGCCTGATAATACTTTGCCTGCCGACGCGACCAGCGCTCTAGCCCAATCAGCGCCAAAATAAACAGCATCAGCATCGCCGATAGCTGAGCCGCCGCCACCCGCTCGCCCATCCCAAACCAGGTACGATAAATTCCGGTAGTAAAGGTTGGCACGCTAAAATATTGCACAGTGCCAAAGTCATTCAGCGTTTCCATCAGGGCTAAAGAAAGCCCCGCGACAATTGCCGGTCTGGCCAGGGGCACGGCTACTTTGGCAAAGCTACGCCAGGGGTCACAGCCCAAAGAACGACTGGCCTCTAAAGCGCAGACGGACTGTTCTAAAAAGGCAACGCGGGCCAGCATATAAACGTAGGGATATAGCGTGAGGGAAAACATTGCGATCGCCCCCCCCACCGAACGCACATTCGGAAACCAATAATCCGTCGCACTTTCCCAACCAAACACATCGCGCAATCCAGTCTGCACTGGCCCAAAATATTCCAGCCAGTCGGTGTAGGTATAGGCCAATAGGTAGGCGGGCGCGGCCAACGGCAACAGCAAAGCCCATTCAAAAATGCGAACGCCCGGAAATTGGCACATGCTCACCAACCAGGCAGTACTGACACCGATCGTCAGCACCCCAATCCCCACCCCAATCAGCAGCAGCAGAGAGTTCGTCACATATTGGGCCAGCACAGTATCGGCTAAATGCGCCCAAATTTCCCCTGCATCTGCAAAAACGCTGCTCAGGACGACGACAACGGGCAAAAATACCAGCGCCGCCACTAGCCAGGTTACCAAGGCCCAGCCATTTGGCAGCGCCCTCAGCCACCGCTTGGACTCGGGTTTGCGCAGGCCAGCAGACTGGTCATCAAACTGGTCATCAAAAGATAGAAGAGAGCGGGGGCGGGGCATAGGTAGCGCAATTAAATCCTTACCATGAAAGTTTGGGCGATCGCGGACGCACAACGATGGAAAACGACCTGCCAATTCTTAGATTAACTTGAGGTTAACTTGGCAGATGCCTCAGCTAACGATTGAGCAGACGATTGCCAAGGCGCAGCATGAAGCTCCGTCGCTAAGCGGCGGGCTAGCTTCCAGAGTACAAATTAACGGCGATCGCAAACAAAAGCTTTGAACATAGCCCAAAAGCTAATTGAGATCTACTCTCGCTAATATTACTGCGAACATCCGAGAAAATCAATAACGGTCAAATGAAAATCACAGCACTGGTCAGGTTTCAGCCAGACTAATCGCAACAATTCAACGCAATCTTGCAACGCAATCTATGAATGTGGCTGTCGGGATAGATTCTTATCAGCTCTCTAACAGCGTTCAAATCCGCTTCAGCTTCTTTGGACATCGAGAAAGGTAAGCGCTAAATTAAGCACGTCTAGTACTACAGCTCGCAAGCAAGTAAAGCTTCATAAATCTTTTTTAGATATAATTCTCAATAAGCAACGACTGTTGCAAATAGTCCGTAGATTCGTTATTATTCTCATTAGTCGAATGCTATTGATTATTCCATAGGAAACGAGCCATGGTTGCCTACACACCCGCTGCCTTAAAAGCAGAGCTACACGAGCGTGGCTGGCGTATGACTCCCCAGCGTGAGACCATCCTCAAAACGTTTCAAAATTTGCCAGAAGGCAGACACCTGAGCGCCGAAGACCTTTGCGAAATGCTAAAGGAAGAAGGGGAGCCCATTGGGCTTTCTACTATTTACCGCAATCTCAAATTAATGGCTCGCATGGGCATTTTGCGAGAGCTAGAGCTAGCCGAAGATCAAAAGCGATACGAAATCAATCAGCCCTCGCCGCACCACCACCACCACCTCATTTGTGTACGCTGCAACAAAACGATTGAGTTTAAAAATGATTCCGTCCTCAAAGTAGGGGCCAAAACAGCCGAAAAATCTGGCTATCAGCTTTTAGATTGTCAGCTTTCTATTCATGCGGTGTGTCCAGCCTGTCAGCGGTCTATCCTGCCCATCTGAAAGCATTCAGCCGTTTTCACCTGAATAAATCCCCAGGTATGAACTGCTAAAAAGCACAGGCCAATCAACGCTTTACGATAGTCCCCTGCTTTTGGCTAAGTCTCAAGCTGAAAGCAGGGTTTTAATTTTGGCGCGCATATTTACTAACCATTAATGCCACGATTAGCCCGGCTGCTCACATTTGCGACCAGCACATATTCTCAGCAGCACTATGGCAGACAGTAAAGTACTCCATAACTGAGAACTATCCTGATCTGGCCTGCCCGTGCATTGACACTTGTTACCTATTACAAATGACAATAGCAATCTGTAAGCTAGTGGCTAAATTTTAAATATTCAGGGGCTTGTCAATGGTATCTGCGACCTGGCAGCACTGATTTTTATAGGCTCAAGCGCTTAGCGCTCTATTTGAAAATATCTTAAGAGCAGACACTATAAGGAATTCAAGCTGTTTTATATAGCCATGTTTTGACCTGATGACTTGACCTTTTTAGATTACTAAATAAGAATGATTACTAAGTTCAAGCGAAACGCACTATGCCTTTTCTGACGGATCAAGCCCTTAAGGCTGAACTCAACACCCGTGGGTATCGCTCGACGCCCCAACGCAAGAAGGTCTTGAGCATATTTATGGAGCTAGCCCAAGGCGAGCACCTCAGCGCCGAGGATCTTCACTCTTTACTAGAGAATGACGGCGAGCGTATCAGCCTGTCTACCGTTTATAGAACACTACATCTGATGGTTTATATGGGACTGCTCCGAGAGCTTGAGCTAGCCGAAGGTCACAAGCATTACGAACTCAACCGCCCGCTGCGGGATCATCACCATATTGTGTGTGTGCATTGCAATACCACGTTAGGGACTAGCAATAAAATACATTACCAGTCATTATAAGGCGGACTTGAGTCAGTTGGGAGTGGCTGAGGAATGCTAGATGAGCAGATGAAGGAAACCATGAAAGACGCAGCCTGCAAGCTGACAG
>JBAQZP010000003.1:0-90873 GCA_049791095.1 Phormidesmis sp. | reverse complement strand
TCCCGTCAAGCTCTTCAATATGCGAGGTTTTCCCTTCAGCTCTGCGTAGGTTATTCTCATCACACTGCTCCGATTTCCCTGGCCAATTTTTATTTTACCGCGTTAATTCCCGATAAAGTCTAATGCTCCTGCGGCAGCCATGCCCCCTCCCTTCAGACATAAATCTCCCCAAAAGCCTGTCGCATCTTCTATAGCATCCGGGTCAAGTTTGGAGTGAAATTTAAGATTGACGCCTAAACCCGATAGCTCGAACTGCTTGTGTAGACCAGCACCCGTCTTACCGTCGATAGATTTAAGGTCTTGCTGTATGGTTGTCAGCTTTTTGATGATTTCACTCTCTAGTTCGTCTACCTTGGGCTTTAGAATGGTCTGCATGACAGCATGTTTCAACCAGCTATCCAATTCTTCGGAGATATCCTGTACGAATTTTTCTGCATAGTCTTTGACGATAGCCGCCTTATGCTCTTGTTGTGTTTCCCAATTCTCTGCCCTGCTAACAAGGCGAGCATCGAGATCTTCTAGCCACAGATCCCATGAGTCGCCGACCTCTGATAACGATTCCTCAATTAATAACCCTTTTAGTACTTGGATCTTGGTATCAAACCCACTTATATCGCCTGTTTGTTCCAATATTTTGTGCTGTTCTGCTACTGAAAGGCTGAGCTTACCTTCCAAGAGATCTGTCATTTGCTCGAAACTGTCTCTAATCCCGGAGATAAACCGCTGCACATCTGCGATTCCTTTCTTTAGTGTAAGTTCACCTCTCTCTTCTACTAGGAAGGTTTCAAGTGCATTTACGAATGCTTCAAACGGTTTAGAGTGTTCGTTTACGGTCTGTGTCAGCGTGGCTTCTAATGCGGATCGCGCGGATACGAAGTGAACTCGATTATCGCTACTGACTAAAGGGTCTGCTGAGTTGCGTACGACATTTTTTACTAACGTCTTGACTTGCGTTTCGTCTTCAGGCGATCGCAGCAAGTCCATAAAGTTGATCAGCACGAACAAGTTATTAGCTGGAGCGTTAGGGTCGTCTGTTTGCAAACGATGCTTAAGGCTTTTCAACAAGCCTTTTTCGCCTTGAGTCATCGGGCGCTGAGCATTTGCCAAAAAGATAGCTGCGTCGGTATCTTTCAGTAGCCTCTCTGTCACAGCCGTCCGATCGGGATGCTCATTCAATCCTGGAGAGTCCACAATTTCTACATGGTGACGGCATAGCTCTAGACCCGGATGCTCTAGCACAATCTCAGCGACGTTGGATTCTGCTAGCTCAAGCTCTCGATTTCCTAAAGCCGCTTCCTCTGGAATAGACGCCTGCTGCTGATACTGATCAAAAGGAATGATCGCCTGCGTTCCGTCTTTGTAATGACAGGTAACTCGCTTCTCCGTACCATACTTAAGCACCGTCAGCGTTCCACTACAGGGAATCGCTCGTACTGGCTGTAATTCTTCACCTAGCAGCGCGTTTAAGAATGTCGATTTGCCCTGGCTAAATTCGCCGACAACCGCGAGTCGAAACTTTTGTGATTGAAGCTTTTGGGTGAGCTTCCGAACCTTATTTTCTAGCATCGAAGGAAAAATATTGTAGTCTCCTTCTACCTGTAGTACTTGCACCAAATCCGCGCAGATTTGGCTCAATTGCTCCTGATAACCTTGAAACTCTTCGAGTTTTGCATACGATGGCTTGCGCCTAGCCACACTCACTGTAGACTTCGGCTTCGCCGAAAACTTAGAAGATAAAAAGCTAGCAGCATTTACAATTGCCGGATCAATGTTTTGAAAGCGCTGAGGATCTAGCAGCGATCGCAGTTCCTCTACAGCGCTTTCTTCAACCTCAGTAGGCTTACCATCCAAACAAGAAAAAAGTGCGTTCAACTGCTGTGCAGGCACATCTATTGTATTAGCAACTGTACGAAGATACTGCTTCTCCTGCGTTTCTACAGTTCCATCAGCCGTTGCCAGTCTGTAGCCAAACCCTAGAATGATTAGCTTCTCAGAGAGCGATAGCGTCTCCGTTAGACACTTTAATTCCTCCAATCGAGAGTAAATCTTGTGCTTTCGCACGCCCTTCAGCATCAAGGAAATCATCTTCCCAACGTTGCTGCTAGGAGATGCAAACTGACTCAAAACCTTTTGAAGGTAGCGTTTTTCCTGATCTGCGATGTTCCCATCAGCGCATGTGACCCCTACTAACACCGTTGTCATAGCCGATAAAAACATGACCTGCGAGGTCAGATGGCGCTCTAGTATCTTTTGACCTGTAATTTGTGTCAGAATTTCTGCGCCGTTCAGCTTCTTTGCAGCAAGTGTTGAAGACATTTTTATTGTTTTGGAAAGAATATACGGTAGCGGCCCTTTGATCGAATGCGCGGCGGCAAAGACCCTGCTACCAAAGCATCTTTCATGAGGACAACTCTTGATATATTTCCCAGTTTCTCAGCATTCTTATGATGCAGATAGCCTCGAACAAGCTTTTGTAGAAGTGAACTATCTGTAGGCTGACACCGTAACTATGCCTCTAGCAGTGAGGCTTCTACAGGAACATCGCTATTTCTAGTCCTGAGATTTTCCATCCAACTTTCCCGACCATACACACCGTTCAGTAGTGCGTCTAACTCAAACATTTGCTCTATCTGTGGCCAGTATAGATAAGCACCTCCTCCATAGGGCATGACATCAATGAGCTGTTCTCTAGTAGGTGCTGGCAGCGGTACTATCTTGCCATCAACGTTCGCCAGCATTTCAAGGTCATCTACACGCCAAGCATGACGCGATCCGTCTGATAGAAGAACTTCAACCTCTCGGCTGATAGGCAAGTATTGAGCTGCTTTAATCATCAGTAAAAACTCCCTGATTAACGTACTGCTTCCAAATATTTTTGCAATCTTCTCTGCGGACGGTTACCTGTTCTATTGCTTCTTTAACAAATTTAGAATTATGCTTCACTCGATTCTTTTTAGAAGAGGGCTTTACGACAACTTTTGGGTCTGAAATGTTTAGCTCTACTGAATAGTCTGGTGAAACGACATGTACATGCGGCGGTGCGTGCTCGTCTCGGGTAAAAATTTGCACGGTGACGTTTCCGTAGCTGAAAACTTTAACCATAGCCGATGTCTTTCCGAGTGGCGTTTTGATTAAGCGCTTGGTTCAAGTTCTAGTATACAAGTACCTTTAGCCACGAAACCCGATCTTATTTTGCCGCTTACTTATCCAAAATTTGCCGATCGAGCGAGAAATCAACATCTGCTATGTGCTTGCTATTGGCAAGATAGTCGTTTTTATACGAGTCTTTTAAGCCCTCTACTAGACCAAATTTAGGTTGCCAGCTTAGCTCGCTTTGAGCCTTGTGAATGTCGGTGAAAAAGTGCTGGACGCGCATGGGGAAGGCTTTCTGTTTGCCGAAGTCGAATTTAGTGGGGTCGTAATGGACAATTTTGACGGCTTTGGGGTCTTTGCCCATGGCTTCGGCACAGGCTCTAGCCAATCCATCGAAGGTGACGGCTTTGGGGCCGGAGATGTTGTAAATTTGGCCGATGGCGTTGGGGTTGTCTAAAACGCTGACCATGGCGCTGGCGAGATCTTCGCAGTGGCCAAGGTGGGTGAGGGCCATGCCGCTGCCGGGGATGGGAATAGGGCGATCGCGCACTACCCGATCAAAAAACCATTCCTCTAAAGGATTGTAATTTTGTGGGCCATATATATAGACGGGGCGAATGGCCGTAAAGGGCACACCTTGCGCCTTCAGGTAGTCTTCGGTGTGGAACTTGCCTTTGTGGCGGCTGTTGGGATCTACTGGATCGCCTTCAACATGGGGCATTTGATCGCTTTTGGCGTAGACGCCTGCGGAGCTGACGTAGATGAAGTGCTTGAGCTTGCCTCGATATAGCTCTATTAAAGGCTGGGTATGGGCAAGTTCGCGTCCGTTATTGTCGAAGATGGCGTCGAAGGATTGATCGGCGAGGGCGGATTTTAGGGCTTCTGGGTGGGTGCGATCGCACACAATCGTCTCCAGTCCCTCCACAGGCGCAGGATGATTCCCCCGGTTCAGCAAAACCACCTCGTGCCCTGCCGCGACGAGCTGCCTGGTAAGATACACCCCAATGAACCGCGTGCCACCGATCACTAAAACTCGCATTACTCATTTCCTCAGCTCTCTACATAAATGAGTTTATCTTTGTATCTCAACAATAAGTTTGCTCAATGTTGATAGCTAAAACAGAGCAAATAGAGCCGTTTGTCAACACAAATAACTTTAACTTATGCAAACCATAGGCGAGAGCAATCACTCAAGAAAATTTGGCAGGTCAGCGACTTTTCTCAAAATAAATTATGTCAATTTGTGTCGCATAAAGCCGTTAACCCTTATGGAATAGAGGTTTTCTGGTACAACTTTAAAGACGAAAAGAAAACCGGTTGTGGTATGTCGAAAAGTTTCATTACCTCAATTTAACGCCATTGTAAATGTTTCTTTTGATTAAGAGATTCATAGTTTTGCAAGGCTAAAAGACATCTCACCGTTTAGGAGTTCATTGCGCATGTTCACTCAAGTTCGGCCCACTGTCAGACACGTTGTACCCAAGGAATTGGGCGATCGCTATCTGGTTAAAGTGGTCTATGTCGTACTCGAGCCCCAGTACCAGAGCGCTTTATCGGCGGCGGTACACTCTATTAATGAAAATAATTCGCGAATCGCTGTGGAAATTAGCGGCTACCTGATTGAGGAGCTGCGCAGCGAGGAGAATTATGAGGCGTTTAAGCGCGATATTGCTGAAGCGAATATTTTTATTGGTTCGCTGATTTTTGTCGAGGATCTGGCGGAAAAAGTGGCGCTGGCGGTGCAGCCTGAGCGCGATCGCCTAGATGCCGCTGTGGTGTTTCCCTCCATGCCCCAGGTAATGCGCCTGAACAAGCTCGGCAGCTTTAACATGGCAACGCTGGGTCAGTCGAAGAGCGTGATTGGCGACTTTATGAAAAAGCGCCGTAAAAAGCAAGGTAGCGGCTTTGAAGACGCCATGCTGAAGCTTTTGCGGACGCTGCCTAAGGTGCTGAAGTACTTGCCGGTGGAAAAGGCGCAGGACGCTCGCAGCTTTATGCTGAGCTTTCAATATTGGCTGGGCGGTTCGGCTGAGAACCTTGAGAACTTCCTGTTGATGCTCTCCGATAAGTACGTGCTGCCTGAAGACTACGAAGGGTCGCCTGAATCAGCGGCGCTGAGCTATGAGCAACCAGTGACTTTTCCTGATATTGGGATCTGGCATCCGCTAGCACCGACGATGTTTGAAGATTTGAAGGAATATCTCAACTGGTACGATTCGCGCAGCGATATTCCTGAGATTTCTCGCAATGAGAATGCGCCCTGCGTCGGGATTGTATTGCAGCGGACGCATTTGGTGACGGGCGATGACGCGCACTACGTTTCGATTGTGCAAGAGCTGGAGTACAAAGGCGCTCGGGTGATTCCTGTATTTGCAGGTGGTCTAGACTTTTCTAAGCCAGTGGACGCTTACTTTTTCGATCCGCTGAATCCGACTGAGGCGATTGTAGATTCTGTGGTGTCGCTCACTGGCTTTGCGCTGGTCGGTGGCCCCGCTCGTCAGGATCATCCTAAGGCAATTGAGGCGCTGCAAAAGCTGAATCGTCCTTATATGGTGTCTTTGCCGCTGGTTTTCCAAACCACGGAAGAGTGGGAAGCGAGTGATTTGGGCCTGCACCCGATTCAGGTGGCGCTGCAAATGGCGATTCCTGAGCTGGATGGTGCGATTGAGCCGATTATTATGTCGGGCCGCGATGGGGCCACGGGTCGGGCGATTACGCTGCAAGATAGGGTGGAAGCGATTTCGACGCGATCGCTAAAATGGGCCCGTTTGCGCAAGCTGCCCCGCGTAGACAAAAAGCTGGCAATCACAGTCTTCAGCTTTCCACCAGATAAAGGAAACGTAGGTACGGCGGCTTATCTCAACGTATTCGGTTCTATTTACCGGGTAATGGAAGAGATGAAGGCGCAGGGCTACACAGTTGAAGATTTGCCCGAAACATCAGAGGAACTGATGCAGATGGTGATTCATGACGCGAAGGCGCAGTACAACAGCCCGAATTTGAACATTGCGCACAAAATGTCGGTAGCTGAGTACGAAGAACTGACGCCTTATTCTCACCGATTAGAAGAGAATTGGGGGCCGCCGCCCGGACAGCTCAATACGGACGGTCAAAATCTGCTGGTGTACGGCAAAACGTTCGGCAACGTGTTTATCGGCGTACAGCCAACCTTTGGCTACGAGGGCGATCCGATGCGGTTGTTGTTCTCTCGTTCGGCCAGTCCTCACCACGGCTTTGCAGCTTACTACACTTATTTGGAAAAAATCTGGAAGGCGGATGCGGTGCTGCACTTTGGTACGCACGGTTCTCTCGAATTTATGCCCGGTAAGCAAATGGGGATGAGCGCAAAGTGCTATCCCGACAACTTGATTGGCAATACGCCAAACCTGTATTACTACGCGGCGAATAATCCTTCTGAGGCGACGATTGCGAAGCGCCGGGGCTATGCGGAAATTATTAGCTATCTGACGCCTCCGGCTGAGAATGCTGGGCTTTATAAAGGGCTCAAAGAACTGAGCGAGCTGATTGCTTCTTATCAGACTTTGAAAGAGGGCGGTCGGGGAATTCCGATTGTGAATGCGGCGATTGAAAAGGCGCGGCAGGTGAATTTGGATAAGGATATTGAGCTGCCGGATGAGTGTTCGAATCTGAGTAAGGAAGAGCGCGATACGCTGGTTGGCAAGCTCTATATCAAGCTGATGGAGATTGAGTCGCGGCTGTTGCCTTGCGGTTTGCACGTGGTGGGTGAGCCGCCGACGGCTGAAGAGGCGATCGCAACCCTAGTCAACATCGCCAGCCTAGATCGCATTGAAGAAGGCCAAAAGAGCATTCAGCGCATCATTGCAGAAAGCATGGGCCGCGACATTGATGAGATTTACCGCAACAGCGATGTCGGTAACCTTGAAGATGTTCAAACACTGTTCGATATTACAGAAGCGACCCGTGCGGCTGTACGAGCAATGGTGGAAGAACAGATTAATGACGATGGCCGAGTTTCAGCCAAATCAATTCTCTCTGGCTTTAATTTTGGGGGTGGCAAAGCCGTATGGACAAAAGCGCTGCACGAGCTGGGCTATGAAAAAGTTGAAGACGAATCACTCGCTTCTTTGTTTGAGTATTTGCAGTTCTGCCTGAAGCAAGTTGTTGCAGATAACGAGCTAGCTGGCTTGTTGAGTGCGCTGGATGGTGAATACGTACTCCCTGGCCCCGGTGGCGATCCGATCCGCAACCCAGATGTTTTGCCGACAGGTAAGAACATTCACGCGCTTGACCCTCAATCAATTCCTACCTCTGCGGCGGTTGATTCTGCAAAGATTGTGGTAGATAGATTAATTGCACGTCAAAGGGCTGAGAACGACGGTGCGTATCCTGAAACGATTGCGACCGTGCTGTGGGGAACAGATAACATTAAAACCTACGGTGAGTCTTTAGCTCAGATGATGTGGTTTGTCGGTGTGAAGCCGGTTCCTGACTCGCTAGGTCGGATGAATAAGCTAGAGCTGATTTCGCTTGAAGAACTTGGTCGGCCTCGGATTGACGTAGTGATCAATTGTTCAGGTGTGTTCCGCGATTTGTTTGTGAACCAGATGGCGCTGCTGGATCGGGCGGTGAAGATGGCGGCTGAGGCCGATGAGCCGGTGGAGATGAACTTTGTGCGAAAACATGCGATCGCCCAAGCCGAAGAGTTTGGCATCACCTTACGTAGTGCAGCCACGCGAATCTTCTCTAACGCCTCAGGCTCTTACGCGGCGAACGTAAACCTGGCAGTAGAGAACAGCAGTTGGGAAGAAGAACAGGAACTACGCGATATGTATTTGGCGCGAAAGTCTTTCTCTTTTAACTGCGATAATCCTGGTGTGATGGATGAGTCTCGCGGGTTGTTAGAAGCTTCGCTGAAGACGGCGGATGTGACCTTCCAAAACCTCGATTCTTCTGAGATTTCGCTGACGGATGTTTCTCATTACTTTGATAGTGACCCGACTAAAGTGGTGGCGAGCTTACGGGATGATGGCAAGAAGCCTGCGTCATTTATTGCCGATACGACGACGGCGAACGCTCAGGTGCGATCGCTCTCCGAAACCGTCCGCCTAGACGCCCGCACCAAAATGCTCAACCCCAAGTGGTACGAAGGAATGCTCTCTAACGGCTACGAAGGCGTCCGAGAAATCTCTAACCGCTTAGTAAACACCATGGGCTGGTCAGCCACGGCTGACGCAGTAGACAACTGGGTATACGAAGACACCAACGACACCTTCATCAACGATCCTGAAATGTGCAAGCGGCTGATGGACTTGAATCCTAACTCTTTCCGCCGAATGGTGACGACCTTGCTAGAAGTGAACGGTCGCGGCTATTGGGAAACCAGCGACGAAAACATCGAGAAGCTTCAGGAACTCTATGAGGAAGTAGAGAACCGGATTGAAGGCGTTGAGTAGATATTAGTCGCCTCGTGATCTGGATCAGAGCTAGTCACGAGGCAACTAATACTGTGGTAAGATTTCGCTAGATCATTTGTTCTGATACAGCGATGGCAAACCTACCTCATTTCATCCAATATCAAGGTAGCAAAAGAAACTTAGCGAAGTACATTCTTCAGTTCTTACCTCAAGAGATAAATAGACTAGTAGAACCTTTCTCTGGAACTGCTGCGATCAGCGTTGCTGCGGCTGCAAATCAGATTGCTCACAGTTTCTGGCTGAACGATCTGAATCAACCCTTAATTAAGCTATTAGAACTAGCGATAGAAACCCCCAATGATCTAGCAGACTTTTATAGTGAACTATGGAATGAGCAGCATGAGAATTCCATAGCTCATTATTTTGAAGTTAGATCGAGATTCAATGAAACTAATGACCCAGAGATATTTCTTTATTTACTAGCAAGATGTGTTAAGGGCTCAGTCCGTTACAATTCCACAGGTCTATTCAACCAAAGCCCGGATAAGAGGCGTAAAGGGACAAGACCTGAAAGAATGAAGAAGAATATAGTAGGTGTCTCCAATCTGTTAAAAAGCAGATGTAAGTTTACAAGTTTGGATTACCGAGAAGTATTAGCCCAAACACAGGATAACGATTTTATCTATATGGATCCTCCGTATCAAGGAGTATGCAGAAATAGAGATTCAAGATATCTATCCGGAGTAGATTTTGATGATTTTGTATCAGCACTCGAACAGCTAAACCACAGAGGGAGTGCATTTGCTGTGAGTTACGACGGTAAACTGGGTGAGAAAGCTTTCGGCAAGATTCTGCCTTCGAGCTTAAATCTCAAAAGGGTTGAAATCGAAGTCGGAAGATCGTCGCAATCTACGTTGCTTGGCAAGAAGGAGATTACAGTTGAATCATTGTACTTGTCGCCAAGTCTATTGAGAAGTTTAGCAAATACTCAAATCAAAGGTCGAGCCTATGTTGCTAACCAACCTAAGCAACTCACTCTCTTAGAAAAACATGGAGAATTCGCAGCAGCTACCAAATGAGTTTTTAGAACTTTGCCACTCAATAACGGCCAAGAGACCGAGAGTCGTTATTGACCACATTCTGCAACACGGATTTATTACAACTGAGGAGTTAAAAGAGACCTATGGTTATAGCCATCCTCCGAGAGCAGCTAGAGACGTTAGAGAAAATGGTGTCCCTTTGGAAACTTTTCGTGTTGTGGGAAGTGATGGTAGAAAAATAGCTGCCTATCGGTTTGGAGACGTTAGCAAAGCAAGGTTCACCCGCCTTTCGGGGAGAACAGGTTTATCTAAGCAGATCAAGAAAACGCTAATTAGTACGTATGGATGCAAGTGCTTTATCTATCTTGAGGCGGTAGATGAACGTGAGTTGCAAATCGACCACCGTGTTCCTTTTGAAGTTGATGGTGAACCGGATATAGAACCAGAAAACTTTATGCTGCTTTGTGGCTCTGCTAACCGAGCTAAATCCTGGTCATGCGAGCACTGTGAAAATTGGAACGACATCAAAGATAAGTTAATTTGCCTGTCTTGCTACTGGGCATACCCAGAAAATTATGAACACGTTGCAATGCGGCAAGTTAGAAGAATAGATATTCTT
The DNA here is from genome assembly GCA_049791095.1 of Phormidesmis sp. Lineage (GTDB taxonomy): Bacteria > Cyanobacteriota > Cyanobacteriia > Phormidesmidales > Phormidesmidaceae > Phormidesmis. Next base: position 80,725 of record JBAQZP010000003.1, on the reverse strand, counting down.
TGGGAAGGTAACGATATTGAAATTTATGAGAGACTCAAGCAAAGAGCTAGCGGTCTAGAAAAGGAAGTACCAGACTTTATCAAAGATATTATTGAGCGCGATATCAGTCATAACGGCGAAGACTAACATTATGCTGGTGCGATCGCTCTCCGAAACCGTCTGCCTAGATGCCCGCACCAAAATGAACCCTAAGTGGTACGAAGGAATGCTCTTTAACGGCTCCGAAGGCGTTCGGAGCCGCCTGCTGCTTTTCTACAGAGTAAAGGCAACTTTTAGACTGCTGCGAATGAAAACCAGCAGGTGCTAAACGCTTATCGGAACGGACAGTTGGATGCGATTATCGAGAATGTTGCAGGTGTGGTTGAGGCCATATTGCCGGATGATTTGAATGGTTCGCGGCGTTAGACGCTACACGCTTGAAATAGATGAATCATATGGGGCAAGGCGAAAGCTTACCTTTTTTATTCGATATGATGTCAACATGTATCAATACATAGCAACCGCGTTTTACTACTCGTAGGCTGATGACTGCAACAAGCCCAATCCAAACTCAATCTCAGCAACTGCCTGCGTGGAAGAGAGCAACGTGGGATGAGTATGTGCGGCTGCGCGATCACTATGAAGCTTCAGATATCTCTCGGGTTAAGCTGTTTTATCACGATCGCGCACTATTGGTTGATGACATGGGATGGGAAGGCACCAACCATGCAGTGGTTCGGGGGCTATTTGAATATATTCTACTTTTTTGGTTCGCTCAGCATTCTCAAGAAAAGGTGACTGCACTGGGCGGAGCGCTATTTGAGAAAGATGGAAAAGGGGCGGGCTCGCCTGATTTGGTGATTTACATTGGAGAGGGCTATCCGAAGTGGATAGAAGGTGAGACCCGAAAGATTGATTTGAACCAGTGGCGCGTACCAGATCTGGTTGGAGAGATCTCTGATACGACGTTAGCTTCAGACCTAGACCAAAAGAAAAGACTGTATGCTTCGCTAGGCATTGCTGAGTATTGGGTCGTTGATGTTAAAGGCTCTCAAGTATTCTTTTTTCGTTTGGATGACCGAGGCCAGTACTACGAAACTCAAAGCTCTTCTGCATTAGAAGGATTGGCAACTTCTTTGCTAGAAGAGACCTTATCAAAGTTGGAGGAAATGACCAGTATGGATGCAGCGCTCTGGTTCCAAAAGCAAATTGCCCAAGAAGGTAAGAACGTATAGAAGCCTTTCGTTTTTATGCTGCTTACAAGATATAGAGGTGAGTTCTTTTTGGTTGGCTTCATATTTTTCTCATCTTTTGGGTATAGCGTGGTTTGTATGCTTGGCACTGCTTAGGTAGGGATTGAAGGCAAGCGTTAACGGTCGTAGAGGGACGAATGATGTCGAAAGAAAATGTGTTTGAGTTTTTGATTCAAGCGGCTAAGGACAAGACGCTGAAGACGAAGGTAAAAAATGCTTCCAGTCAAGATGAGTTGGTGGGGGTGGCTGAGAAAAGTGGGTATGAGTTTTCAGCCGAACATGTCGATGAAGCGTTGGGCGAGCTGAAACGGCAGCCTGGATTTTTTGGAATGCTGGCAGAAGCCGCGCTGGCAATCTTTAGTCCGCATGACGATGACTATCCGGCGACGGGTATGCAGCCGTTTAGCGGCGATCGCGACCCGAAGCGATAAGCCTTTAGTCCTGCATTTGCTCATAGTTTCTTCATACTTGTTGAATAGTATTTAAAGGTGAGGCGTGGTTCACAGCAGCTCATTGCCATTAATTTTGCGGCCAGGGAATGAGCCAATATTTTGCCGCATTCCAAGAGGCGAATAACCATGATTGTTCAACAACTACTTCAAGACTATAAGCAAGGCGATCGCGACTTTTCTGTCAGGTCTTTGCATGGGGCATCTCTCGCCAATGCCTGCCTGGTTGGCGTTGACCTCAGCCGCAGCGATCTCAGTAGGGCCGATCTCAGTGGCGGTGACTTTAGTCGATCTAACTTCTCGGAGGCGAATCTTACCAATGCCGAACTGGTGGGAACCCAGTTGAGCGGTGCGAACCTAACCGGTACCAACTTTATTGGCGCTGATTTACGCAAAGCGACCTTGATAGGTGCGAACCTGACGGGCGCAGACTTGCGGGGCGCAGACCTCAGCGGCGCAGACCTTCAGGGGGCAGACTTGAGTGAGGTTCGCTTGAGCGGTGCAGCGCTATGCGATGTTAACTTGACGGGCGCTCATGTAGACGCAGATGAGCTAGAGACGACTAACTGCGAAGGCGCTGTGTTGGATGATCTGCTCGCGGCAACTGCCAACGAGTCTTCTTCAGCATCGCTTCACTGGGTCTCTTGGGGGGCGCATAGCAGATAGTTTCACCTTTCAAAGGCGGGAAAAAGGAGGTTAAAAGCACCGGATGGAGACGCGATCGCAACAGTTTTCCAATTCGCTATGGGAAGGTAAATGAGCCCCCATCTGGCCTAATGTTCCGACTGAAAAGGCAGTGGCCAGCTTAGCACAGGCAGCCAGCGATCGCGCCTGACTAAGCCCAGCCACAATTCCGGCCACCATCGCATCACCAGCGCCGACGGTACTTTTAATATCATCGGCGCTAGCCTGCACGTGAAAAGCCGTATCTGAATCGACGAATAGAGCGCCCTGTGATCCCATCGAGACAACAACCGTCTCTACGCCAAAATCAATTAGCTGTAGCGCCGCTTCTGCAATATCTGTTTCTTCTATCAAGGGCGCGTTTAGTAGCGTTCTCAACTCCGCCAGGTTGGGTTTGATTACGTTGGGTCGTACTCCGAGCGCGTCCTTAAGAGAATCACCACTGGTGTCTAGCACAATCTGTTTTTCTTGATCTTTGAGTGGTTTCATCAATCTGTAGTAGGCATCGGCAGGCAGCCCTGGGGGCAAGCTTCCCGAGAAGATAAACCAGTCATGGTCTTTTGCCAGGGTGGCGATCGCCTTCTCTAACGCTTGAAGATCGCGATCGCTAGCCGTGATGCCAGGAAAATTAATATCAGTGAGCTGAGCCTGACTTTCGTCCACGATCTTGATGTTGACGCGGTTTTTGCCAGGCAAGCGCACAAAATGGTCGTCAATGCCCTTCTGAGAAAATAGCGTTTCAAAAACCTCGGCGTTGGCCAGTCCCATCAGCCCAGTCGCGCTAATAGCACCGATTTCATGGTGGCTAGCATCAATATCAAAAAAATAGTCTGCTAAGAAAGCAGCGACATTAATGCCTTTCCCGCCCGCATCCGATCGCTCCCAGATCACCCGATTAACCGCGTCCAACTGAAAGTTAGAAATGGCAACTGTCTGATCGACAGCGGGATTAAGCGTCACAGTGGCGATCCGTTTCATAAGCTGCATACCTGCTTGCGTTTATAGCACTTCGATAGCTTGCTGTGCGTCGTGGCCTGAGCGAACAAACGAATAAACGAGCAAACAAATACTATCTGAGTTATTTATCTTTATCGCTCATAACTTTGAGGAAGTTATGAAGGATGCATAAGGAGCTGCGTAATGTTCACGCGCTGGTACGGCTGCTATACGACTAACAAGGAAGCGGTAAACTGGTTCTGACCAAAAAATGCGACTCAATAGCCAATAAATAATTACATGCGTAGACGAGAACTCTTAGGCGGCACATTAGGCGGCATATTGGGCGGCACATTAGGCAGCACATTAGGTATTGCCCCCCTGTTGGCAGCACCGTCCTATCTCTATCGGAATAGTCAGGCAGAAGTTATGGGAAGTAGGGCATTGCTAGAGGCGTTTAAGACTCAGCAGTCGAACGTGGTGATAGATAACGTGTCGGGTGCAATTGAAGCAGTACTGCCGGATGACATCGATGGCTCGCGGCATCAGCGGTTTATTATTCGAGTTTCGCGCGATCAGACGGTGCTGGTGGTGCATAACATTGATATGGCCGCGAGGATCAATGGATTGCGTAAAGGCGATCGCGTCTCAGTCAAAGGCGAGTATGAATGGAACGATCGCGGTGGTCTCATTCATTGGACACACAAAGATCCGCGCAGTAGCCACGAAGACGGCTGGATTGAATACAACCGGGTGCGTTATGAATAGTAGATAGCTTCTTCAGGACATGCCTAACGATGCAACCCGTCAAACGCCCTGAAATTATTGCCGCTTCGCCAGAGCTGGATAAGCGGCTGGCACAGCTAGATACAGCAGGCGTTTCTGGCTATTGTGTCATAAGTAATGTGGCAGGCCAAAGCTATAAAAATAAAGCACTGGCTCCTTTGTGAACTGAAGGGATAAAGCCCAGTTGACGAAGAAGCGCAGTGCTCGGTTGCTAGGAGTAGATGCGATCGCAAAAATTTATCGTCGATTGAGGTTGGAAGCGCTGAAATTGCGCAGGCGATATTTGCTTCGCTTTGCTTTAGTGCGGCGAAAAGCGGGGATAACCATGCCCACCATGCCCACTACGCTCAAGGCAGCGCCTCTAGATCCTGAGACGGTCGTCGCCTGCGAGGTTTCGGGCTGAGAGACTTTTTGAGGAGACTGTTCAGGCGTGGGGAGTCGATGGCTAGCGGCCACTAGAGACAGCCCACTAGCCACTATCAGCGTGCTCAGATGGTTGAGCGATTTATCGACAGATGAAGTTTTATGGCCAGTGCTGTAGGTTTTGATGAGAAACCAAACGAACAGGCCAACGGCGACCAAGAGGGCAATGTTGTTGATGATCGGGGTATTGGCAAAGGTATAGATAGCACCTTCTGTGGGGCCATCGGCGGCGCTGTTAAACTCTTCTATGGTTGAAAATGGGCTGGACATAGCGAGCTGTTCTCCTCGTGCTCTTTTGAGCTGCTTTTGTTTTGGTCTGCTTTTGGGATGGGTGCGATCGCTTGCAGAGACAATTTCATAAGGGTACGCCTGCTTGCGAAACAGGAGTAGTAGGGGCAGGCGGGTAGCCATGATTCTGCTCAGGCAAAATAGGATACTCCGGATAGCCTGCCAGGCCGAAGTCTGCAAGGTCTAAACCTTCGACCTCTTCTGAAGGCGGAACCCTTAGCATATCTAGCTTTTTGAGCACGAAGCTGACGCCGTAGCCAGGGATAAATCCCAGTACTACCGTGCATATGACTGTGCCTACAAGCTGTCCAAAGAAGCTCGTGAGCGGAATGCCTTCGCCCTGAGGATAGCCTGTTGCCATTACGCCTACGGTCATCGCACCCAGTAAGCCGCAATAGCCGTGAACGGCAAAAGCGCCCACCGCGTCGTCAATGCCTGCTTTCTCGACTGCGTTACCAACAAAAGGCATCGTATAAGCGCCAATAAAGGCAATTAAAATAACCATCGCTGGGCTGTACAAGTCAAGCCCTGCACCAACCGAGATGATGCCCGCCAGTCCACCAGAGATGGTGTAAAACGGATCGCCCTTCGAGGAGATGTAGGAACCCACAATGCCCGACGATAGCGCCAGGGTCGTATTGACACCGACAGAAGCCAGGGTCATCGGTGTCCCGTAGATAGTAATTTCTGCCGTCTGGCCAGGCGCAAAAATCACGCAGGCAGCAAGAAAGGCATAGAAACCGACGAAGATTAGCATCAGTCCCACCATAGTCAGCGGTAGGTTATGAGGCAGCATAGGCTTGGGGTTGCCCGCAGAATCGAACTTACCAATTCTCGGCCCCAAGTTAATCAAAACGCCCAGCGCAAAGAAGCCAGCTACCCCGTGCAGCACAGCCGAGCAGCCAAAGTCGTGATAGCCAAACTGCGTGAGAAACCAGCCGTAAGGATTCCATCCCCAGGCAGCGGCAACCACCCAGGTAAAAGAACCGAGGACAACCGCCAGAATCGCATACGCACCTGTTTTGATGCGCTCCATGACCGCGCCAGAAAGAATAGAAGCAGTCGTCATGGCGAACAAGGCAAAGGCAAACCAAAAGACGCCTGTAAGATTGTCGGCAACATTGGGGCCTAAGGCAGGAGACCAGGGGTAAGAGGCTTGCACCAGGCCGAGGACTTCGCCAACAACCCCCTCGGAGTTGGGGTCTGTCCAGGGGCCAACCACGCCGCCTTGTAGGGGGAATAGCGGGAATGCGTTGTATACCCACCAGCCAAAGAAGAAAAAAGTGAGGCCAACAATAGATAGCGTCAACAGGTTTTTGACCATGGTGGCCAAAACATTTTTAGACCGCGCTGCACCCCCTTCGTAGGCCAGGAAACCTACGTGGATGAGCAGCATAAAAACGGAAGCCCAGTAATAGTAGGATTCCGATACAAAAGTGGCTAGAAATTCTTGCGATTCCGGAGTCATAGATTGCTCCACAGAGTTAGGGCTAGTTCAACTAAATGCGTTGCTATTTTAGTCAGCTTGTTATGTCAAGAGTATGCAAGGCAAGGGGACTAAAAGCTGTATTCAACAATACTGAAAGAGACTTCTTGTAAGATATCGTCGTTTTAATGGCAACAGGTCTGTTTGCTGCCGTGATTTTTGGGAGATGGTGGGACATCATTGGCAGGGTTTTCGTCGAAGAAGTTGAGTGGCTTTAGCATAAAGCCAATAGTAGCGACAGGCATGACGGGCCAATCTTCGGCGCGGGGAGAATGGCTGTGGGCAAAGGTGTACCACACCACAATATCGGTATCTTCAACAGAACGATTGTCTTGCGTCCAGTGTGGGAGGCCCGCGCTGCCAGGATGCTGGTTAGGGTAGTCGCCTGCTGGGTAGTTTTCGTCAGGGCTGTAGGGCGTGACCCACAAGTGCTGCGTCATGTAGGTCGCTCGCTTGCTAACGCTGGCGTCGGGTCTAGCCATGGGCAGCGTGTTTTCTCCTGGCATGAGCTTATAGGCAGTAGGGTAGCCCATGGCATTTGTTTTAGAGGGGTTGACAATTTTCCAATAGCGTCCTTTTAGGGGGTCGATACGTCTTTGGGCAGTTTGCTCCGTAGGAAGCAGGGTAGATTTGGCGTAAAAGGCGTTGCTGTAGGGATTATCGGCGGCTTCTTCAGGAACAATATCAACTTCATAGACGGAGTTGTGAGGGCCGTCAATGTTCATATCCATACGCAGGTTAAAAATATGCTGATGGATGGGAGCGTTGAGCTGGGGGGCAACTAAAGTGCCGTATTTTGGCGTTTCGCCGGGCATGACGGCGGCGGTGCTGACGACGCCTGTGAGTTTGACTTCGTATTGAATGGTGCCGTCTTGATAGAAGTACCAGTAGAAGCCGTATTCATAATTGCCGACGGTGGCAATAAAGGAGATTACTAAGCGACGCGATCGCCTCACCTCCGTCTGTTCTGTGCGCCAGTCCACATGCTTCCACAAAATGCCAAAGTCTTCTTCATGCAGGCAAATCGCGTTCTTAATTTGAGCTACTTCGCCGCGAGAGTCTGTCATGAATCCATCGAAGTAGTAAATTTCTCCTAGACAGTCGCAGCCCAGGGTCAAAGAATTTGCCAGAGACCCAATGCCATATTCGCCTACATCAAAGGCATTTTTACGGTAGTGATGGGGCAGCGGATCGCCATAGGGAACGGTCATTTCGGCTAGGGAGGCCCGGTAAAAAATAGGTCTTTCTGCTGCGCCGTCTTGATAGGTGACATCGTAGAGAACTAAGCCTTCGCGAGGCGTAAAGCCGACTCGAATCTTCCACTTTTGCCAGCGAATTTCGTGGTCTTTTACCTGAAAGCTAGGGCCTTCGGGTTGAACAATTTCTAATGGCTTAATGTCTTGCCGGTAGTTTTTGACGTATTCAGGCGTATAGTTGCCATCTTTGGGCGGCAGCGGAATGACGCCGTAATCCTCAACTCGGATGACCTCCATTTTGTTCAGGTCTACCACCGGAATGACGCCTTCAATCGGGCGGGCGTAGCCGTGGTCAGTAGGGTTGGCTTTGACCCAGCACAAAGCTCTGGAAAGTCGCACGCCTGCTTCGTCATCAATGCCATAGTTGCCCGCTGACCAGGGATCGACCATGACCAGATCGGGGTCGGTGATGCCGCGTTTTGCGATCGCAGCTCTAAACTCCGGGCTTGCCTTAACCGCTGCCTCGCATTCTACAAACTCATCCAGCATAATCGGTGGCTGTACATCGGGAATATACTCGTAGGATTTGACGGTGCCAGTATTAAGAGAGACAACCGCTTCGTAGGTTTTGGCAGTGGCGTTGTTGAGCAAAATCATGAAGGCTTCGCGCTCGATGCTGATGCCAGGAGAGAAGCTGAGCACGACCTCTTTAGCGGGCTCGTTGAGGGTGACAGTGGCAAAACGAACATCAGGGCCAAGGTTTTTTGCTTGGCGAATAATGGTAACGGCGGCTTCGATTTCTGGAGGGGTGAGCGGTTCTAGAGGATGGGTAACGGTAACAGCGACAGTTGTTCTTTCTTTGGCAAGGGTCATAGGAATTTGAAAGATAAAAGATGAATAATTAGGTCAGAACTGCGACTGATTTTGACAGTGGATCGTCGCAGTAGTCTTTAAGGTGAGGGCTGCGATCGCCCGTTTTACTCCACAGCACCGGAAAAAAACTCTGATCCATTTCGTTGCTGCCTACGCGCTTGTAGCGTCCGTAGATATAGCCGGGAGCGGTGGCCGGATGAAACTGCGCAATCGCCGGAATGGTGTGCAGGCCGATGCTATGAAAGGTACCTTCCGTGCGAGTGGTCTGACACAGCCCGTGCCAGGTGCGTCCGTGGTGGAAAGCGCAGCCGCCAGCAGGAACTTCTACCACCACCAGCTCAGGTTCTTCTACACCGGCATTTTCTGCCGCTTGTAGCATGGCCCAGCGATAGTCTTTTGTAGGGGCGTGAAACTCTCCGGCAACGTTGGCAAGCGGCCATTTGTGAGAACCCTTTACATACACCAGCGTGCCATCGGCAGCGGCGGCATCGTCTAGCGCAATCCAGCAGGTCATCATCGCGGCAGGCTGCAAATAGTCGATATAGGCGCCGTCTTGATGCATCGCGATCGCCTTTGCCCCTGGCGGCTTCATCCACAGGCTGTCCTGGCCAATGCGGGCACCGTCCCAGCCGGCCAAAGTCGCGGTGAGCCTGCCAATTTCGGCGGAGAGTACCAGGCTGGCGATAGTGCGATCGCACTTCCAGGCATTGCACATTTCTCGCGTAATATCGGGCAGGCTCATGCCCGGTCGCCAGTGCCACTCATCCGGAAAAATGCCGGTTTCAAACTCGCCGTGAAACAGCGGTTCCATCCGGTCGGCAAGCCGCTGGCTAAAGTCTGGCGGCAGAAAATTTTCAACAATCAAGAAGCCATCTGCTTGAAACTGTTGAATGTGCTGCGGGGTAAGCGTGACTGGCTGATAGGGCATAACCGCGTCAAGGCTGAGTTGACAAAACCGAGATAACAACCTCTACTTGTCATAATAAGTTTTCTGTTTGAAGATTATGTGCGCTACGTTACCCTTTGGAGAATCTGAAGAAATGTTAACGGCTGAGCTGACGGTCAAATCTGGCTATCTCAACATTGTTGCGAGTGACTTCGATGCGCGGCCTATGAGCTATCTAACGGCTGAGGGCGAACGAGCCGGGTATGAGCCCGCCCTGACTCGCGCCGTGTGCAATCGGTTGAACCTCGTGCCGGTTTGGCACAATCTGCCGATGGCTGACTTCTATTGCTCCTTAGATCCACAAGCAGAAGATCCGTGGGCAGAGAATAATCTGTACGATGTTATTTGGTTTAATCAAGCAGTGACACCTGAACGCCAGCAGCAGGTTGTCTTTACCCAGCCCTACGGCTTGTTTGACGAAGCAGTTTTAGTCAAGCAAACGAGTGCCGTCTCTGCGGCCAAAGATCTGGTGGGTCAGCGTGTGGGAGGGTTAGCCGACAGTACAAATATCGCCTTAGTAAAGAGCTTCCTAGGGGCTGAAGCGGTGCCCTATCCTGGCAGTGATAACGTGCTGCCTGAAATGCTGGCGGCGCTGCGAGCGGGAAAGATTGATGCTTTGATTGATGACGAGCTAGTGCTATTAGTGGCGGCAGCAGAAGACCCGTCGCTACGATTGGCGTTCAGTTTGCCGACTCAAGTGCCCTTTGCAGTTGGCGTCCGTAAAGACAACTGGGAATTGCTAAGTGCAATCGAAACTGCCCTGTCACAAGTACGACGCGACGGCACCATGGCTGGGCTATGGGCAGAGTGGATTCCGTGGAAGCCTTTTCCGTTCTCGTAACCCTCGATACAAAATTGTGAGGGTGGGTTGGCTTTACTGATAGGTGAATGGAAGATTATTACGTCGTCCTCTTCAAGCCCATTCAATAGCTCATTCATTTTAGGAGAGTCGCTGTGACTGGAGTTCTCGTTCCAGAGAAAGCCTCGTTAGCCTCAACGGGCGATCAAACGGGCGATCAAACAGATTTGCAGGCTTACGTTCGCGCCGATGGCCGAGATGAGCTAGTGAAACAGGTACGCGCCAAAATCGACGAGCTAGGCATTCAATACATTTACTATCAGTTCATTTCGATTACGGGGCGAATTGTGGGCAAGGGCGTTCCGGCTGACCATTGGGAGACCATAGCTGAAGGCGGCATTCAGCTCGTGTATGGGGCAACGGTAAATTTGGCAATTAACCGGCAGCAGCAGTATTTGGGCTACGGGCCAGAGTCTGCCGAGCTGGTGGCCATTCCGGATGTAGAGACTTTTTGCCAGCTCCCATGGGACAAGCGAATTGCCCGCGTTTATTGCATTTGCTTTCGTAACCGAGAAGAAGAAGAGAACCCCGGCGCTTTTTTGACGGCAGACTGTCGGGGCAACTTGCAGCGCATTCACAACGAATTTCAACAAAAGCATGGTTTACAGCTTCGGCATGGCTGCGAGCCCGAAATGATGTGGCTAAAAAAAGGCCCAGATGGCAAGCCAGATGGCGGCGTCACCAAGCCAGATTGTTATCATATCGATCAGTTTGAAGAACTGCGTCCAGTCTTTTTGAAAGTGATTGAATACAGCCGAGCAATGGGCCTGGATATGATTCAAGGTGACCATGAGGATGCGCCGGGTCAGCTAGAGCTGAACTTTATGTATGACGATGCGATCAGGACATGCGATCGCCTCACCACTTACCGTCAAATCTGCGCCCAGGTCGCCCGCGAGTTCAACCTAATCGCCTGCTTCATGTCCAAGCCCTTCCTGGGCGTTTCGGCCTCGGGCTGTCACCACAATCTCTCTTTATGGCGCGGCGGCAATCCGGCGATTCGGACATTCGGCATGGACAGCTTGCCCGGACTAGAAGGCAACTACACCTACAGCAAAGGGGGAGAGAACACCTTTCTGCCTGTGAAAGGAGAATCTGTGCGAATGCCGGGGCCGGTGGGCCTAAACTGCATTGGCGGCGTGATAGAACACTTGGGCGCGCTGACGGCGGTGGGTTGTTCTACAGTAAATTCTTACCGTCGCCTATGGGATGCGGGCTTTTGGGCTCCGGTATATTCGGATTGGGGCTATCAAAACCGTACCTGTGGGCTGAGGGTATCAGCGCCGGGGCGGTTTGAGTATCGCGCCGTAGATTCGATGGTGAATCCTTATTTGATGGCAGCGGCAATGCTAAAGGCTTTTGACGATGGGCTGAGCCGAGACTTGGATCCAGGTGAGCCAGAACAGCGAAATATCTACGAGGCAATGGAGGCGGGCAAACAAACCAAAAAGCTGCCAATGTCGTTAGGAGAAGCCCTAAATCGGCTAGCGGATGATGAGGTGATTAAATCGGCAATGCCTGGAGAAATGTACCGGCTATACGAAGAATACAAGCGCGATGAATGGATCCGGTTTTTGGCAACAACCAGCAATTGGGATGCCGAAAACTATATGCACTGCCTACCGTAATCCGGTCACTGACTTTTGCTTACAAGCTACTTTTTGCAAACAACGTTCAACAGTATAAGGAGAATTCGACGATGAAGAAGCTACTGATACTTTTAATCGCTTCGTTCGGTAAATCACTCGATTGTTTGGCATCTGATCCGGTCGTCAAGTCTGCTATGCCCAGCGAAATGTACGACATCTTCGTCACAAAATAAACATCTGATATTTTTCGTCATCTAAGAGCCACCCCAAAAATCCATTACGGCCAACAGCGCGCTACAGACAATTAGAAAAAAAGCTAGCCCTACTGTTGTGGTGGGTTCAGCTAGCCCGCAGACGATTAGCAAAAAATTAGACAGCAACTGGGCATTGTAAGAAAGTATGCCTAACGTTCCGGTTTAGCGGCTGCCGATAATCCCGCCACACCACCGAGCAACTTTGCTCAGTCCGCTGCAATCGGGTTGTTATGTGGCTGACACGGTGAGGTGCCTTGACAGAATTGCTAAAATTGTATGCTGACATCAGCAAACGCGGAATGACTTAGCTATGGTTCAAATTACAGAACATCTTTATATCGTCAGAGATGAGCAGATTCTGAGCGGCGAGCCAATTGTTAAAGGAACCCGCACACCCGTTAGGGCGATTGTGGAAGCTTGGCGGTTGGGAATTTCTCCTGAAGAGATTCCGAAGGGGCTACCTCACCTCACACTAGCCCAAGTATTCGATGCATTGAGTTACTATAGCGATCATCAAGATGAGATTAACGCCCATATTGAGCGAAACCGAATCCCTGATGACTTGATAGATCCGTTGGTGCGCGATCTATGAGTAGCTTATTCATTCGCTTGTACTTGGACGAAGACGTCAATGTATTAGTGGCAGATTTGCTGAATGCGCGAGGATTTGATGCTTTGAGCGTAAGAGATGCAGGGCAACTTCAAGCAAGCGATGCAGAGCAACTCATTTACGCAGTCAATCACCAAAGAGCATTGGTCACGCACAACCGCAGCGACTTTGAAAAACTCATCCAGACTTACTTTGATACCGAACAGAAGCACTATGGTGTGATTTTGGCTGTTCGCCGCTCGCCTCAAGAGATTGCACAACGATTATTGGCGATTTTGAACCAAGTCACAGCAGATGAGATAGAAAATCAAGTTCGATATATTTGATAGGGAAATTTGAGAGTTAATATTGGCCGTTAACCATCTCGGCAATCCAGTATGTACAAATTTGCTGCGGCTTCAGAGCATGAACTCATCGTATTTGGCTCTGCTCGACCTGGATACAACAATAAACAAGTCAATCAGTGGATCGAATTCATGCAAAATCAAGGAATTCAGCGCGTCTGCTGTCTATTGACCGAAACTCAGCTAACTCGCTATTCAAATTTGCTTGGCGCTTATCGAAAGGGCTTCGGACTCAATCAAGTCTGTTGGGCACCGGTTGAGGACTTTGCCTTTGTGGCATCCGAAATTCTTATTCACCAGATTTTGCTTTTTCTAGCCATTGCCGACCAACAGAAGGAGAAAGTAGTGGTTCACTGCTCCGGTGGAATTGGACGCACAGGCCATGTTTTAGCAATGTGGCTCGTAGCTGGACGCGGATTCTCCAACCCATCGGCAATCGTTGCCGTCCAGCAAACTAGAAGAAATCCTTATGAAGCTGTAATTGCAGCCCCATTCAAAGGTCGCAATCCTTGGAAAGTTGCTGCGGAACTTAATACCCTACTCAATGAGTGCAATCGTTTAAGAAACAATCTGTTCTAGCCTGATACTGGATATCAACTAAGTAGCGCAGCATCATGAAACGATGTCAAGATCACTCAGCGCATTTCAAGTGGCTGTGACTTTGTTGACCTTGCTTGACTACTTAATACACTTCAAACTACTGTCCTTATCAAGAACTAAGCCGCATAACGACCCCTCTCACCGGACACAGATAACCTTTGCAACTTACCGATCACTTGATATTGTTCCGGCGCATTGGGATTGTTATCCAGCTTTGTACCTAGCTTAATAACCTAGATAATCAAGGTGCGAATCAAGCGGGACAAACTTATTACAAGCATTTTTCAATTCTTGGGAAGCGTGATTCCAGAAGAACACTTCAATTACGTAACCGTCCTTACGAAGCCTTTCAATAGTAGGAACAAAATCAGCATCTCCTGCAACCGAAGTAAGAACATCTTCAGCTTTGTCCATCTTGGTATAGGCATCTCGCATTATTTCTGTAACGATGCCTGTGTCAACTTTCTTCTCCTTATTTGCAATATTGCGATCAACAATAATGGGTTCAAAACCAACACTTTGAGCAATATCCCAAAGTGAATCGCTTGCTGGAGGACGAGATCCAAATAAAACAGCCCTCTTAATTTTTGAAAGATCACTCCCTACCGTAAAGCTATGCAGCTTACCAAAATCAAGCCTATAAGTGTTGTCGATAGTTCGATTATTCATTGCATCATATATGTTCAGAGCGTAACCTTTCTGCACAGCACTGATACGTTTACCTTCAATAAAAACATTTGAATTGTCAACATAAACAAAGTTAGACACTGAAGAACCCCCTCTACTCAGACTTTATAAATGCACTGCCAAATCTCGCTAAGTATAACTCAACACTTCCGAAGATGACTTTATTTGACTCAACACCGTCACATTGAGGCTTAAAGCCATTTTCTAGAAGCTATCATAGATAGTCCAACTTTGACCGTTGACAGATGTGAACAAAGCTACGTCTACACTAAGGACTCGGCGGCATAACTTATTATTAGAGGGAAACTTTCTGCCTAATAATACCGTATGTCAGATTAGGTGAAAATGCATCTGCCTAATTACCCCACATGTCAGATTAGGTGGAGACTTTCAGTATAATTCTCCATTCTGTTGTGATTTTGCAAAGCGTAGGCTTTACTTGCATTCAGTCACTAACACTTACTCAATGCAGCCTTCTCAAATCAAATACTAGAACGGGGGATGCCTGCCGATTGGCTAAAAATCTATCACGGCCAACAGTGCGCCGCCGACAATGAGCAGGCAGGCTAGCCATACCGTCGCCGTGGGTTCAGCCAGCCCACAGACGATTAGCAAAAAAGTAGACAGCAACGGGGCCATGTAAGAAAGTATGCCTAAAACCCTGATATTGCCGTGCTTGACGCCGTAGTCCCAGGTAAAAAAGGCCAGGCCGACGGGGCCGAGTCCGAGCCCTAAAATAGCGAGCCACTGCCAGCCGATTGGCATGACGGTGGATTCAAACAGGAAGTGACAGAGCCAGGCGAGAACAGCGGTTGCGCCGCAAAAGCCACCGACTGCGCTGGTTGGAATTTCTCCTAACCGGCGAGAGAGTAGCGAATAACTTGACCAGATGAGGGCACAGAGGAGAGCGGCTAGATAGCCAGTGGTGTAGCGGGTATCGAAGCTGAGAGATTGGCCTTTGGTAACTAATAGGGTGACGCCGATGAAGGAGGCGATCGCGCCCACACAGTGAAACCATCTCAGCTTTTCGCCCGGCAATAGCGCCGAGAAAAACACAATCAACAGCGGCCATAGATAGGCAATCAGGCTGGCTTCGACAACAGGCGCATTTTTGAGCGCGATGAAGTAAAAAAAGTGATAGCCAAACAGCCCTGCAATGCCTAACATCCAAACAGTTTTAGGTAGTCTTAAGTATTGCCAGGGGCTACCCTCCAAGCGCTGCCAAAAAGCAACCCCCATCAGAAATGCCACGGTGAATGACATGGCCATAAGCTGAAAGGCAGGCACAGTGCCGCTAAGTTCTGTGAGGAGAGCTAAAGTAGCCCACATCAATATCGCAGTGACACCGATGAGCGTAGGCTGCCACTGACTCGGGTTTGATCGCATCGTGGCTTCTCTGCAAAATTTAGAGGGCTTGTGTCGTTACATACCCATAATCGCGTAGCCAGAATCTACATAAATCACCTGTCCGGTAACTCCGCTCGACAAGTCGCTGCACAAAAACGCTGCCGTGTTGCCCACCTCAGTCTGAGTCACCGTCCGGCGCAGTGGGGCCACTTCTTCTACATGGTGGATCATGTCCAAAATGCCGCCGATAGCTGACGAGGCCAGCGTGCGAATCGGGCCAGCCGAAATGCCATTCACGCGGATATTCTGCGGGCCAAGGTCAGCCGCCAGATAGCGCACATTCATTTCTAACGCGGCTTTAGCCACACCCATTACGTTGTAATTAGGCACCACGCGCACGCCACCTAAATAAGTGAGCGTCACAATATTGCCACCGTCTGGCATCAGTGCCTTGGCCCCTTGAGCCAGACGCACCAGCGAATAGGCACTGACACTTAAGGCCAAATCAAACCCATCGCGAGAAGTATCGCTAAAATGACCGGTAAGGTCATCGCGGTTGGCGAAGGCTAAGCAGTGAATGAGGATGTCGAGCGTGCCCCATTTTTCTTTTACCGCATCGAATAGTTCGTTTACCTGATCATCATCTTGAACGTTGCAGGGCAGAAATAAGCTGGGATTCAGGGGCTCGGTGAGTTTTTTTACTTTGCCTTCAGCGCGGCCTTTGTCATCGGGCAAATAGGTAACGCCGATTTCGGCACCCGCCGCATGGAGCTGTTGGGCAATCCCCCAGGCAATAGAGCGATTGTTGGCAATGCCGGTCACAAGGGCTTTCTTTCCGGTCAAATCTAGCATGGCTCTTTGTTCAATCCATTTTGAGGCGCTCTAAATTTTGAGGCGCTATAGCTCTATGAGCATACTGAAAAACGGGGATCGCTCGATAGTATTCGGCGAAAGTCTGCACTTTCGTCCCTTCAGGTACAATTTAGTAGTGAAGAATACAAAACGCCTCTCTGACCATGAGCTTTAGTGGTATTGGGCTGAGTGAGCGTCTCATAACATTGTTACGCTTTCAGCCCGGTCTCTAGGCCCATTCCATCTTCTAAGGCCCTTTCGGTTTCCACAGTATGGTTGCACCCACTATCTCTCACTCGTCCATTTCAGAAATGTTTCGGTCGCTGGCGAGGGGCGGACTGCCGCCCGTTGTTGAATCGTATGAACGCAATAAGACGATCTTTTTTCCAGGTGACCCGGCAGAGCGAGTTTACTTCTTGACAAAGGGGGCGGTGAAACTTTCACGGGTATATGAGGCCGGGGAAGAAATTACGGTGGCTTTGCTGAGAGAAAATAGCGTGTTTGGCGTGCTTTCTTTAATTACGGGCGATCGCTCGGATCGGTTTTATCATGCGGTGGCCTTTACCCCGGTCGAGCTATTGTCATTGCAGGGCGATCAGGTCAATCAGGCCCTCAAAGAAAATCCTGAGCTATCGGCGCTGATGCTGCGAGGGCTATCTTCACGAATTTTGCAAACTGAGATGATGATCGAAACGCTGGCGCACCGGGATATGGGTTCGCGGCTAGTCAGCTTTTTGCTGATTTTGTGCCGCGACTTTGGCGTACCGGGGACGGCGGGCATCACGGTAGATTTAAAGCTATCTCACCAGGCGATCGCAGAAGCCATTGGCTCTACCAGAGTCACCGTGACTCGTCTCTTAGGCGACTTGCGAGAAAAAGACATGATTTCGATTCACAAAAAGAAAATTACCGTCCATGACCCGGTCACCTTGTCCCAACAGTTCACCTGAGCGGCGCTTGCTCACGCCCGATCGCTCTAGCGCCCAATCACAATATTCCTTTTTTTCCTTAGTTTCACCGCCAGCGTATATCAGCGTGCAGTAACCTGATACTTGTATTGCCCTCACACTGCTCGATACTGCATTCGGCAACAAGGGTGCTTAGCTCGCGGCGAATGACTGGATTTGTACTCATTTTTGCGGTTGCCTGCCTCGGGGGCGTGATTGCCACGGTTGGAGATCGCATTGGCATGAAGGTGGGCAAATCTCGCCTTAGCCTATTTAATCTGCGGCCCCGGCAAACGGCCACGCTGGTGAGTGTGGCCACAGGGATGGTGGCGTCTTTTTCGACGCTGATGCTGCTGATTGCCCTGGATGATCAGCTCCGCAAGGGACTGTTTCAGCTCGATGATATTCAAGCAGAACTCGCCGTTGCCCAGTCCGATCTCGAATCAACCGAGTCAGAAAAAGAGGCTGCCGAGGAAACGCTGCAAGACGCGGTTGAACGTCAAGAAGATGCTCAGTTTAAGCTGTTTCAAACCAATGAGTCTTTAGAAACCGCGATCGCTCGCGAAGAAGAAACGCTGGCGAACTTGCTAGATACCCAGTCTCAGTTGAATAACGTCTCTAAGCAGGCCGGGAGCCTACGCGATGAAATCAATAGCCTGCGCAACGAGCGGCAGGCGCTGATAGAAGAACAGGCAAAGGTGCGATCGCAAATTGCCCAGCGCGACCAGCAAATTGCCCAGCGCAACGCCCAGCTCAGCGAGCGCGACCAGGAACTTGCCCAGCGCAGCGAACAGCTCACCCAGCAGGAAACAGAACTCGCCCGCCGCAACACCGAAATTGCCCAACGCGACGAGGAAATCGCCCAGCGCAACGCCGAAATTGCCGAGCGGGAACGCCGTCTAGAAGAACTTCAGACCCAGCAGGCATTTTTGACCAACGAAATTAACAGCTTAGAGGCCGAATTTCAGGGCCTGCGCTTAGGCAACGTCGCCATCGGTAGGAACGCAACACTAGCACTCACTATCACCCGCGCCAACGCAGAAGAAGCTGCTCAGCGAGCCGTTAAGGCTGCCCTTGCAACCGCCAACCAGGTTGCCGCCCAAGAAATCTTGCCTGGGACAGAAACCGTCGATAAGCAGGTTATCCTATTCGATCCTGACGTCGTCGACCAGATTGTGCAATCGATTATTGACCAAAGGAACTACGTCATCCGAGTTTCTTCGGCAGCGAATTATGTCGTTGGCGAGCCCTGCGTGAACGCAGCCCTCAACCAGGACGGTGAACCGTGCCTGCGCGTGAACATAGACGCGGCTATTAACGAAGTCCGCTTTCAGCAAGGCGACGTGTTAGCGTCAACCCAACTAGGCGACAGCGCCATTAGCAACGAAGCCCTCGTCAGCAGAATTGCCTTCCTCAGAGACACCGCCCAGCTTCAAGCTCGTAGAAGCGGCATTATCAGCGATCGCCCCATCATCGCAAACGGCCTGCAAGAGCCCTTCTTCGCATTTTTAGAACAGGTTCAAAACTACGGCCAACCCTTAGAAATTCGGATGGTTGCCAGCCAGCCTATTTTGACAACCGGCCCCCTGTACGTAGATCTAATAGCGGTGCAAGATAGGCAGATTGTCTTCCGCACTCAATAGTCCGCACTCAATAGTCCGCACTCTACAGAAAGACACCTGAGCAACAGAACAATATCTATCGCAACAAAAAAATGCAAAATCTAGAGTGCAGGCCGGACAATACGTAAAGAAATACCGCTTTAAAGCATGATTATTTGAGCAAATCTGACAGAACCTTGCGGTTAGTTACCATATCCGAAAAAGTTAAGTAAATCTATTATTTAGTGGCTAGAATGAATTAGCAAATTTTGGTATTAGCAAATTTTGGTGCGTCAGGCATTAAGACGCCGCTAAGTCATTCTTGAGCGATCATTCTCGGAGTACCTGCTCAGGGCTGTTGGCCTTGGTTTTCTCGCTATCGGAGCTTCCTTATGAAGTTTGAAGACATTTATCAGTTTTTTGAAGATCCACCGCCGGTGTATCTCAACAAGGAACTTGCCGTTTGCTACGTGCTCTCAGTTTTGACCCGCCACGATTCCTATGGCACAGAACTGATTCACGCCATCGAGCAAAACTACCCCAACTACCGACTCTCAGATACCGTGCTCTACAGCGCCCTCAAGTTTCTTGAGAACCAGGCTGCGATCATGGGCTACTGGAAAAAAGTAGAAGGTCGAGGTCGGCCACGTCGGATGTATCGACTGCGCCCTGACTGGCAAATGAAAGCCCGCGAACTTGCCGATTTGTGGCAGCGCTACATGGTAGGTCAGCGGCACAACCCCATCAGCACACAGACTACTGGCCTCACCGCTCAAGCCGCCACAGTGCCTGTAGCGGCTGAGATGCAAGCCTGATGTTTTTCACTGACCCGGCTCGCGCTTCTACCCTGCTGCTGACCCTGCTGATGGTCATCGGCCTGGTCTTCTTTATTCGCGCTTCGACCAAAGACCGAATTGAGACAGCACAGTTTGGAGCGCAGCAAAAAGCTGAATCGCTAGAACAGGCAGTGATGAAATATTTCGTTGCCAGGGCCTATCGCCCGGTCAATGAGCCGGTTGCAGAGACCGACTTAGAAGCTGAGCAGCCTAGAACCACGACGCTGGTAGGGATGGTTAGCCCCAGCCTTTTTATGGCAGGGTTTCTGTCAGCGCTGGCCGCTGTGGGATTTGCCTGCTTAGGGCTGATCATGAGTCTGCTGTTTCCGGTCTGGGGCGGTTGGGTAATGGGGCTAGTGGCTGCATCACCGCTGGCGGGGGTGTTCTACTGGCGTAAGTCGAGCCGCCCGGAAACAGTCGTTGTCAAAGTAGAACCCGATAGCGCTGCGCCAGAATTTTTGTCTCGGCTAACGGTAAAAGGACATCGCGATGAGCTAGCCGACCTACAGCGAGCGTTTGCCGAGCCTGAACTACAGGCATGGGCGGGGCTTAAAAAACTGGGGTCGTAGCAGAAACGCAGGATATAAAAACATATTAATAGAGATCAAAAACGGGCAGGTACTAATCAAGCACCTCCCCGTTTCAGTTATTATCTATCGTGTCAATTGCCTTGATTCGCGCCTCTAGCTAGAAACCGCCAGCTCTTCTTCTTCCTGAGTAATGAGCAAACGCAGGCTCGGGAACAAGAAGTGATTTTCTTCTACATATTGAGCGCCAAACAGGCCCTTCTCAGCCCAGAAGTAGCGATCGGTGGTATGCTCGTTACGTTTAACCAACAGCAATGCTGGTGGGCAAATCCCCTGAGCATGAATGTAATTTCGTGCAGCGGTGACCGGCTTTACTTCTCCACTCTCGATGCTGAACTGAGGGACTGCTTCTAAGATGCGACGTCCTTCCAATCGACGACGACTCTTACGCTTACGTCTTCGTGCCAAGTTTCCTACCTCTTGTACATTAGCCAAACAAAATATATTCTCGCTTGGAGCCTCTACGCTGGAGGGCTCTCTGGCGAGTCGCTCGGGGTGTAGCCATCGCTACAGAACCCGGACTTGCAAAATATAGCAGGTACAACTTAAAATTTCAAGTTAGTTTGAAGGTTGGATAAGCCTGTTATCAGCCCCATTAGCCAGCCCCATGTCTGCCGAATGTTGGTGATGTCTGCCAAATATTGGTGGGCAAATCCCCTGCCTCAGGTGTTCCCAAAGAAAGACAGGGCTAGACGAAAGGGGGGTATGCCCCGCAGGGTTGCTGCGGTAAAAGTCACAAAATTGTAACAAAATTTACGGTCTTGGCTTCACTGCCATTCTCGATCGGGGGCTTTTCGCAGGTTGCTATCTTTACGTATTCTTAAAAGTTTTTAGAAGAGACCGTCCATGAGTGCGATCGCCAGCCCTGAATTTGTGTCGCTCTGTCGCACGCAGCTACGGCTGTTGACACAGCAAATCACCGGCTCTTCTGCGGCGCTGTACATTGCAGAATTTGCCCAAAGGGCTGATCTGAGCGACGATTTGGGCCAGTCAAATTTTGTGCCTGTCGTCAGCTACCCAGAGCCGGTAGATAGCTGGGTGACTAACTTTGCGCGGGCGACAACCTGGGGAAATACGCATAGCGGCTACCCACTAGCGCTCCCTGGCAGCCGTGATGGACTGGCAGCAGCGCCTTTTGCGCCAGATGACTCGGCAGATGACTCGGCGGTAAAGGAAGCGGTAGAGGAGCCTGCGTTTGGCTGGCCAGACAGGCTACATCCAGAACAGCAGTTGGTCGTCCCCCTGGTATATACAGAGGTAGTGGTGGGTTTGCTGGTCAGCGTTCGGCGCGATCGCATCTGGCAAAGTGAAGAGCGCAGTCAGGTCGAATCGGTCGCCGAGTCCTTAGCGGCAGGCTGCGTGTTAGAGCGGCGCAACCAGTGGCTGCAAGGCCAGCTTTCCGCTAAGCGAGGGCTGCAAAGCCGTCAGTCCGAAATTTTTCACAATCTGCTGCATCAGTTTCGCAACCCGCTGACCGCTGTTTCGACCTTTGGCCAACTTCTTGTAAAGCGACTAGAACCCGAAGATACCAATCGGCCAGTCGCAACCAGCCTGGTGCGCGAAAGCAAACGACTGAGGGAGCTAGTAACGCACTTTGATGAAGCAGTGGCGATTGGGGATGCTGATTTGGCGGCGGGTGAGTCCGCCAGCGAGCCTAGTGGTAAGTCTAGTGGGCCGCTGCTATCGGCGTCACCGGCGCTGTTGCCGCACTCAAGTGATGATTCTTCACAGCTTCGCGATCGCCCGCAGCCCAACGGCACTGGCCTGGGCCACCTCATCACCCTATCGCCCCAATATATTCCAGACATTGTTGAACCGGCGCTGGCAGTCGCTGGCATTGTCGCCACCGAGAAAGGCGTCCACCTTCATCCTCAGGTCGCAGTCGATACACCGCCCGTCTGGGGAGAAGAAGAAGCGCTCGGTGAAGTTGTGAGCAATCTGATAGACAACGCGATTAAATATTCGCCCGTAGGGGCTCATGTCTGGGTGCAAACGGGCGTTAGCCGCCTGGGGAGTCAGGCAAATGATGACCGCCTCAATTATCAGAGCCATCACTATCAAGGGATTGTGGTGGGTGATACTGGGCCGGGCATTCCAGCGGCAGACTTAGCGCGGCTGTTTGAGCGTAACTACCGGGGCGTGCAGGCCGAAAGTGATATTCCGGGGACTGGGCTGGGGCTGGCGATCGCGCGATCGCTCGTACAAGAAATGCATGGGTACATCGAAGTGATTAGCCCGGCAGCGGATACGCCGTGGCTGCCAAAGTTTCCAGAGAAGGCGGGCGGGGCGGGCACAGTCTTTATCATTTGGCTGCTAGAGGTTGACCGAGCTTAGAGACTATTCCTGCTTAGGCGGCGAGCCCGAAGCCCTGACCGACATCACCTTTCGCAGCAAATCGAACCAAAAGCTAGCACCCATCGACAGCGCTAGCGCCGTAATTAACCAGCCCACCAGCCGCTGCGGAATTAAGGGAATCGGCCAGTTTGCCTGCTGCGCCCGCTGCGCCAACAGCACATTTTGGGTGCGGCCAATGGGCAAAGGATAATCTGCCAGGGTATCTTCGACGGCATTACCCACCGAGCGTAAATCGCCTTCTATGCGCTCTGATAGCTCATCAATAGACAGTTCTGAGGCCACCTCTGCCGCGCTATTTAGCTGGCGAATATCTAACTGCTCTGCCGTTTGAATAATGCTGTTGCGAATGGCCTGATCAGTACTCAGCCGCTGAAACATGTAAAAGGTATCCGCGTTGAGCGTGAAGGCGATCGCCAGCCCAATCAGCAGCCCCACCCCTTTCACATTGCGCCGGTAAACCCCGCTAGCCCGCTCCATCCCGTTATTGAACCAGTCCTCTACCTCAGCCTGCAACTGCTGCAATTCAGCGCCTGTAGACTTTACCCGCCGCTCCGCCCGGCTACCGAGCGCCGCCAAGCTCTGCCGCAGCCGAGGGGGAATGACTTCCTGCTGCAGCCGCTCTAATGCCTTCAGTACCGCGTCGCCTTCTCGCTGAGCCAGCTCTACCAGTTCTGCATAGGTTGCACTCTGCGGATCTAGCAGCGCCGTCAGGTCGCTCAGGCTCGGTCGCAAGCGGGCAATGAGCACTTCTTTTTGCTGCGCCTGCTCGCCAATACCACGGCGCAAGTAGCGCACCCGATTCAAAAACGTCTGGGCTAGCATCGAATCGGACAGGGGCACTTCTGCCGCCATCGCCTCAAAATACTGTAAATGGCTGTTCACCTGATCGATTGCACCTTCTAACGTCAGGCGGCGAGCGTCTAAATCATCTATTACCCGCGCTATAGACTGGTCAAAATAGTCCATTTCTACGGCCAGCAGGGTTTCGTTTTGGAGCTGGGCGCGGAGTTCATGCACCATGTTGTGCAGGGGCTTTTGCACCTCGCCACGGATAAATTCACCAAAGCGCGATCGCACCAGCAGCCGTTGAAAATCTTCTAGCTTCAACCGCTCTAGCAAGCTAGTCGCAAACGTCTCTGCCGGAATATAAGAAGGGCCGCTGGTTTTGTCACCGAACACATTCCGGCTAAAGGTCACCGTGCGATAAATGGCTCCTATCACATGCAAGAACCGCCGCAGCAGCCCCGCTAGTCGCCCCTGGGCCTCGTAGTTTAAATTCTCGATCAGCGGACTGGCATAGAGTCTATCCGCTAGGGTTTTAGCATCTCGCTGATTTTGCCGACTGTCTATCGGTTGCTCGCCATCTACCCCTGTGGCAGCTCTCACCCCAGCGCGAGCATCGCCCGCTAATAGCTGCTCAATCGAGCGCTTTAGATGTTCTGCTCGCCACTGAAACAGCGCACTTAAAATCTCTTGAATTTCACTGGCCACCAAACTCAGCGTCAAGTAGATAAAAATCAGCCCGACAGCAATTTCTAAAACGATTGGCAAACTCATAAGCGGGCCTCAATGCACAGATGACGAGCAACTTTGACGAGCAATTTTTGCTATACCGTATCACTCTGCCACTTACTTACTACTGCCACTTACTATCTGTTTGCCGCTGATTCTATTCGTCTTCCTCAATCTCCTCACCGTTTTCCTCGCTATTGCCTAGCTGGGTCAGGCGGATATGCTTGCGGCCCAAAGAAATTTCAAACTCGTCGCCAGGCTTCAGACCCATTTGCTTGGTATAAGCAGAGCCAATCAGCAAGTTGCCGTTGGACTGTACCGTAATTCGATAGCTAGCGCTGCGCCCGCCTCGGCCATTCCCGGCCTGAGTACTGTCAATTTGAATGCCCTCAGCCTCAATCAGCGCATTGAGGAACTTCATCATATTGACGCGGGTCACACCTTTTTTAGTGACGGTGTAGTAGCCACAGGTCTTCGCCTTTTCTTCTCTGCTCAGGTGCTCTAGCTCTTTTACCTTTTTGAGCAGTGCTTTGCCCCTTAAGGCATCCGTATTAGGGTCGTTAACCATTCACTCAAGTCTCTAGACTGACAGCAGAGGTAAATCAAAGATGCTAAGCAACTAACAAAAATTTCCAATGAATCGTGGCAAGCGCTTTACGAACTACAGACTTTGCAGGTACGGCTCGCAAATGTGCGGTTGCTTCGCTTCATTAGATAAATGCTAATCGGGGAAATGCTAATCGGGGATGTATAAAGCGCGGCCTTTAAAGTAGTTAACTAAAGCAACGAACGTTCAGCGCTCATCAAACACTCATAAAGCGGTCTGTTAATATTTAAGCGGGCAGAAACTACTTTTCACTTTTTTAAATCAAGGATTGTTGCTGATCTTGGTTTTTACTATAAAAGCACAATTCCAAACTTGAGTAAACATCCTTAATAAAGTGCCGTAAGTTTCTGTGAAAAGCCTCTGACTTGATGACATTATCGAGCATAAAACATCTTTGAATTATTACCGCAATCAGCGCACCTTTTTGACTTAAAGAGTTAGGTTTAAAGGGTAAAATACGCTGTCCTTATGAAGCTCACAACTCGCGGTCACTATAGCGTCAAAGCGCTGCTCGATTTGAGCTTACAACCAGGGGGCTCACTCTCGTCAGTCAAGGCGATCGCACAGCGTCAGCAGTTGCCTGCCCCCTATCTAGAAAAGCTACTGATTGAACTGCGGCGATCGCATATCGTCAGCTCTGTGCGCGGGGCTCATGGCGGCTATCGGCTAGCCAAGCCCCCCGCCCAAATCTCCTTGGGCCACATTTTAGAAGCGGTGGGCGAATCGGCGGCGACGTCTCCTTTGGTCACTCAAGCCGTCACCCCCGAGCAAACTGAAGACTGGGTAACCGCTGTACTCTGGCAGCGTCTGCACCAAAAACTCAAAGAAGCCTTTTACAGCATCACTCTAGAAGATCTGTATTACGACGCCCGGAGCTGGCAAGCTGCACAGGGTGAAGGGGCCAGCTTCGTTGTTTAATTCTTCGTGGTTTATTTCGCTCTTTAATGGAAGCGTAAACGGAAGCATAGAGACTAGTTGGCAAACGGCGGCTGTTTTAGCGATCGCCGCCGCACTTGATTTTGGCATTGGTGACCCGTGGCATTGGCCACACCCCGTCCAAGCCATGGGCAAGGCGATTGAGATATACCAAAGTGTCGTGCTGGATGAAAAAGGCAATCCTCAGGGGGCTCCTTGGGCAATGAAGCTAGCTGGCGTCGGCCTGGCGGGGTTGCTCATTATCGGCGCTGGCGGGCTTTGTTGGGCAGGGCTGCACCTGCTGGGGTTGGGGTCAACATGGGCGCAGAAGGCAGCAGAGGCAATTGTGCTGGCAAGCTGCTTTGCCGGGCAGAGCCTGCGGCGGGCGGCAATCGCAGTGCTGACACCGCTACAGGCGGGCGACCTGCCAACAGCGAGAACGACCCTGGCGATGTTTGTAGGCCGAGATACCGACTCGCTGAGCGCCGCAGAGATCCGCCGAGCCGTATTAGAAACGGTGAGTGAGAATGCCATTGACGGCGTGCTCGCGCCGCTGTTTTACGCCATTGTCGGTGGGTTAGCAGGCTTGGCTGCGCCAGTGGCGATCGCCTACAAAGCCGCCAGCACTCTCGATTCTATGGTCGGCTACCGCACCGCAGCCTACAAAGACTTGGGCTGGTGCAGCGCCCGCCTAGAAGACGCGCTCACCTGGCTGCCCTGTCGGCTAAGCACCCTAACCATTGCCCTGCTCTCGGGTCAGCCGGGCCACGTTCTGCGACTGTGCCAGCGAGATGCCCCCGCCGACCCTAGCCCCAACGCGGGCTGGAGCGAATGTGCCTATGCGGCAGCGCTGGGCGTCCGACTGGGCGGAGAAAATCGCTATCGCAGCAAGGTCACTCAAAAGCCCTACCTGGGCGATGCCATTCGACCCATTACTGACGAGGCGATCGCGCGGGCACTCTACCTCACCCGCTGGAGCTTTTTGATTGGGTTAGGAGCCGGGGAATGCCTGTTATTAGGACGGTGGTTGCTCGCACGGGGGCTATAGCAACTCCGGCAAATTGAGTCAGGAACGAGGCTCACTCAATCGGGTTGAAATTTAAGTTCTAGAATCAAGCTCTAAAATCAAGTTCTAAAATCAAGTTCTAACTTTAGAACTAATCATCGTTACGACTTACTTATCTTACTTTTTAATCTGTCTTTGGGAACGTTTGTCTTACCATAAAATCAATTGATAAAACTTACGAAAGATAGCTTTTCAAACATATCTGAGCGCTAATTTTCTGAAGGGCCATGAATTTTTTCGTGCTCGCTTATTGTTTCGCCTGAGTTCTGATGGTTCAAAAAGTAGTCGATATCCTATCTGCTGAAGAAATTCGTCGCACGCTCAATCGATTGGCCTCAGAGATCGTAGAGCGCACAGAGGCGTTAGACAAACTGGTACTGCTGGGCATTTACACCCGTGGCGTGCCCTTAGCGCAGGTACTGGCCGAACAAATTGAGCGACTAGAGAATATTTCGGTGCCCACAGGCGCATTGGATATTACCTTTTACCGCGATGATCTCGATCAAATTGGCGTACGCACCCCGGCAAAGACCGAAATTCCGTTTGACCTGGCCGGTAAAACGGTGGTGCTAGTTGATGATGTCATCTACAGCGGGCGCACAATCAGGGCCGCTTTGAATGCCGTGCATGACTATGGTCGCCCTGAGGTCATCCGGCTGGCTGTGCTGATCGATCGGGGGCATCGGCAGGTGCCTGTGCATCCCGATTTTGTGGGGAAGCAGTTGCCGACAGCGGCAGGAGAGAAGGTGCGGGTGTTTGTGCAGGCGGTGGATCGGCGGGATGCGGTGGAGCTGACGAATCCGTGAGCGTGAGGGTGAAAGGGAAAGGGGAAAGGGGAAAGGGGAAAGGGGAAAGGGGAAAGGGAGTTTTTTACGTTATGTGCGATCGCCCTGAACCGACCCTATCCGTACGGTAGTTTAGCAATAGTCACCCGCCCTGCCTGAGAGCCGAACCGTTTTGAGCCGATCTTTAGAAGCCCAAGCCCTGGAAACCCAAATTAGAAAAGCCGATCACCTGCGTGTCTGCCTGGAAGAAGACGTGCAAAGTCATCGCATTACTAACGGATTAGAGCGCTATCGGTTTACCCACTGCTGTCTGCCAGAACTCAATCGCAGTGAAATTGATATTTCTACCACTTTTCTAGGCAAAGCCCTGAAAACACCGCTGCTGATTTCTTCGATGACGGGCGGCACCGAGCAGGCCCGGATCATCAATCAGCGGTTGGCCAAGGCAGCTCAGCGCTATGGCTTCGCGATGGGGGTGGGCTCTCAGCGGGTGGCGATTGAGAATGTCGCCCTTACTGACACTTTTTCGGTGCGGCAGGATGCACCAGATGCCCTGATATTTGCCAACTTAGGGGCAGTGCAGCTCAACTATGACTACGGCGTGAGTCAGTGCCAGAAGGCGGTGGACTGGTTGGAGGCCGACGCGCTGATT
Organism: Phormidesmis sp.; assembly: GCA_049791095.1. GTDB lineage: Bacteria > Cyanobacteriota > Cyanobacteriia > Phormidesmidales > Phormidesmidaceae > Phormidesmis. The sequence goes on along the minus strand of JBAQZP010000003.1, from coordinate 52,421 downwards.
TTACATTTGAACCCGCTGCAAGAGGCGGTACAAACCAGGGGCGATGTGAACTTTAAAGGGCTGTTTGCCAAAATTGAACAGCTCGTCAAGGTACTGCCAGTGCCGATTGTCGCGAAAGAGGTCGGCAATGGCATTTCGGGGGCGATCGCCCAGCGGCTGATGGATATTGGCGTGGCAGCGATTGATGTGGCCGGAGCCGGGGGCACCTCTTGGGCGCGGGTAGAAAGTGAGCGAGCCAAAGATGCCAAGCAGCGGCGGCTGGGCAATACCTTTGCCGATTGGGGAATTTCGACCGCAGATTGCATTACCCAAATCCGTAGATTAGAGAATGCCCAAGCTAGAACGATGCCGCTGATTGCTTCGGGGGGCTTGCGCAATGGGCTAGATGCGGCAAAAACTTTGGCGCTAGGGGCAAATTTGGCAGGCATAGCGCTGCCGTTTTTGCAGGCGGCGAGTCAGTCAGAGGCCGCGCTAGATGAGCTATGCGAGGCGCTGATTGCAGAAATTGTAACGGTGCTCTTTTGTACGGGCGCTCCAGATTTAGCGGCACTGCGGCAGACAGGTATTTTGCTGCGATCAACGGGAAAGGCGTAGTCAAGGGGTGAAAGATAGCGCTACCTTAGAGGCTGTACGGATAGCGTTCCGATGCCAGAAGTTAAAGGCCATGGGTTTAGAGACTCATAGAGGGTACCGATGCGAGATTTTTTGAAAACTGCGATCGCAAGTGCAGTGGGCACTTTTGCGGGCCTGTTGAGCTTAGTGTTTTTGCTTGGTTTGGGGGCCTTTGGTTTAGTCAATGTACTGCTGTCGGCAGGAGAGTCAGAGCCGGAAGCGGTGATTGAAGACAAGTCGGTGCTGGTGATTGACATAGATACGGACATTGTAGACGGGGCGGTACCTCAGCAGGGAGCGCTGTTTGAGGTGTATGGCGGAATGCGGACGGTATCGCTGTATAACACCTTGCAGGCGATCGCCGCCGCCGCTGAAGATGACAAAATCTCGGGCATTTACCTGAAGGGCATTCCCAATGAAGGGCTGGCCACGCTGAAGGAAGTCCGCGCTGCGCTGAGTCAGTTTAAGGAATCGGGCAAGCCGATTTGGGCGTACAATACCGGGTTTAACGAGCGCGATTACTATCTGGCTTCGGTGGCAGACAATTTAGTGCTGGCTCCGGTAGGCACAATGGAAATTAATGGGTTTCAAGCACAGACTCAGTTTTTGGCGAATGCCCTGGACAAGTATGGCGTAGGCGTCCAGGTACTGCGTGTGGGCCGCTATAAGTCGGCGGTAGAGCCTTTTATTCGCTCACAGAGTAGCCCCGAAGAAAAGCAGCAGACCGAGGCGCTGATTGGGGATTTGTGGCAGGACTTTTTGCAGACGGTGTCGAGCGATCGCGACCTCACGCCAGCACAAATTCAAACGCTGGCCGACGAAGTCGCCATGATTGAACCCGAACAGGCGCTAGAGACTGGGCTGGTAGACAAACTGGGATTTTATGGCGATGTGCTAGCTGAACTGAGGACGCTGAGCGGCGTGGAAGAGGACGAAGATCTCAGCGGTAGGGTTTATGGGAAAAAGGAATTTCCACAGACGTCGCTGGCTCAGTATGCGCAAACGATCGCTAGTGGCCGCAACAAAGGTTTGGGCGGCGGCGATATGGTGGCAATCGTGTATGCCGAAGGCAATATTGTTGTTGGCGAGGATGTGACGCAGGGGGCGATTACCTCTCAGGGACTGGCCAAAACTTTGAGAGAAGTGCGCCGCGATCCGGAGGTCAAAGCGGTGGTGTTCCGGGTGAACAGTCCGGGGGGTAGTGCGGTTGCCTCTGAAGAAATTGCCGATGAGGTGCGGCTGCTAGCAGAAGAGAAGCCGCTGATTGTTTCGATGGGGGACTATGCGGCGTCAGGCGGCTATATGATTTCTGCACCGGGCGCGAAAATTTTAGCCTCGCCGACGACCATTACCGGCTCTATTGGCGTGTATGGCCTGCTGCTGAACTTTCAAGAGATTGCGAATGAAAACGGCATTACTTGGGACGTGGTGAAGACGGCAGAATTTGCCGACATGCAAACCATTTCTCGCCCGCAAACAGAAGCTGAGCTGGCTATTCAGCAAGACTATGTAGATAATTTGTACGACCGCTTTACCGGAATTGTGGCGGCGGGCCGCGACATTAGCAAAGCGCGGGTGAATCAGGTGGCACAGGGGAGAGTTTGGACAGGGGAAGATGCGATCGCCGCTAACCTGGTCGATCAGCTAGGCGGATTGGAAGATGCGATCGCGCTAGCGGCTGAAGCGGCTGAACTCAAAGAATTTGACGTAGGAGAGTTTCCCAGATTGCCAACCTTTGAAGAACAGCTATTAGACAGCTTGTTTAATGCAGAAATTGTCGGTCTGTTGCCCTGGAAAAAAGATCCGCTAACCGATCAGTTGTTGAAACTGCGAGAAGAATTCACGCTGTTAGAAACCTTGAACGATCCCAACAGCGTTTACATGCGATTGCCATTTACAACAGAAATTGATTAATTCGATAAAATGACAACTCGCAACCGCTTATTTCGCCCCGACATCAACCACATGACGGGGTACCAACCGGGGCAATGGCCCGCCCTAAACGCAGGCGTCCTCAAGCTCAACTCCAACGAGAATCCCTATCCGCCCTCACCCAAAGTACTCGCAGCCCTCACCGATATCACCGGCGAATCACTCCGCCGCTACCCCGATCCTCGCGCTCAGGAATTTTGCCAAACAGTCAGTGAAACCTTTGGCATTCCTGCCGACTGGGTAATTGCAGGCAATGGCAGCGACGATCTGCTGACCATGCTAGTCAGGGCCTGCGCCGAAGGGCATCATCGGGCTTTGGCTTATCCAATGCCAACCTATGTGCTGTACCGTACCCTGGCCGCCATGCAGCCAGCAGGTACAACAGAAATTCCGTATGCGGGCACCGCGCATGGGCAAGTCTGGCAGCTTCCGGTAGAGAAGCTTTTGCAGACTCAAGCCGCCGTGACGCTGGTGGCGTCGCCCAATAGTCCTTCGGGTCATATTGTGCCAATAGATGATTTGCGATCGCTCGCCAAAGGGCTTTCTGGTGTGCTGGCTATAGACGAAGCCTATGTTGATTTTGTGGGCAAAGATGCGGATCAGGCGTCACTGGCGCTAGTGCGTGAGTTTGAGAATGTGATTGTGCTGCGGACGCTGTCGAAGGGATACTCGCTGGCGGGGCTGCGGTTGGGTTTTGGCTGTGCTCAGCCGACGCTGCTGCAAGGCTTGCTGAAGGTAAAAGATAGCTATAACGTGGACGCAGTGGCGCTGCGGTTGGGGGCAGCGGCGATCGCCGATCAAAGCTATAAGGATGATTGTGTAGAGAAGAACGCGATCGCCCGTAAACACCTCGTCACCAATCTAGAAGCCTTGGGCTTTCTGGTGTGGCCTTCCCACACGAACTTTTTGCTGGTGCAGCCGCCCGGTAAGACGCCGGTAGCCACGGCCTGGGCGCTGTGTGAAGGATTAAAAGCACGCAAAATTTTGATTCGCTACTTCAATCAGCCGGGGCTAGATGACAAGCTGCGAATTACCGTAGGAACGCTTGAGCAAAATGAACGGTTGGTAAGCGCGATCAAAGAATTGCTTTAGGATAGAGCTAATTCAATTTACGTATGTAAGATGACTGCGTTTACTTTTGGGCTCGATGCCATCCCAGAGACCGCGCCCGCCTCTGCTGAAGAGCGGCGGCAGATTGCTGGGGCGATCGCGCAGCAATGCATACAGGTACTAAAGCAAGACTTCGGCGCAACTGAAGCGATTATATTTGGATCTTTGCGCGGCGATACGCCCTGGCATGAAGGATCAGATTTAGACTTGGCCGTTAGCGGGCTCTCTTCCAAAGAGATTTTTGACGCTTTTGGCGCGTTAGAGAAGATTGTGCCCAGTTGGTTGCCGCTTGATTTGGTTGCTGTTGATAGCGCTAGTGAAAGGGTGCGCGATCGCATCTTACAAATAACACCCATGCCTGAAAACATTTACATATCTCTTAAGCTTCGCCTAAATGATGAGATGATTGCGCTCGAACAAACGGTCGATACGATAAACACAGTTCTTGCTGAAGCTGATAAAGTTTCTGCGCTGTTTGTAACCCCTACACTCGCTTCGTACATCGAGAATTTTTATTCGGGCTGTGAAAAGATAGCAGAGCGTATAACCGTGAGCTTAGACGGTGACTTACCAAAAGGCAACAACTGGCACCAACAGTTGCTAATTCAAATGTCAGAACCTGGCGGGCACAGTCGCCCGCCCCTGTGGAACCAGTCGCTGCTATCACAATTAGACGTCTATCGAAAATTTCGCCACCGGGTCAGGCATATCTACAATTTTGATTTGGATGATAGCCGTGTGTTAGAGATAGGACAGCAGGCACCTGATTTATTTGAAAAGGTAAAGCAGGCGGTTGAGATATTTGGTGAGTGGCTAGATCAACAGGCAAATAGCTAAGCTATGGCCTCGGCTTCCACCTCAATCAACATATCCGGACTGATCAGCCCTTTTACTTCCACCATTGACGTGACGGGCGGATAGTCACCAAAGAATTCTTGATGGGCCTTGCCAAAGGCTTCCCACTGGCTGATATCAGTAACGTACATGCGGGTGCGCACGACCTGACGGAGCCCAGCGTCCATAGCAGCGAGCGTCGCTTGAATAATTTCAAAGCAGCGGCGGGCTTGAGCGTAGGCGTCGCCAGGAGCAAAGGTATTGCCGTCATCATTAATTGGGGCCGTGCCCGAAAGATAGATGCTGTTGCCCGCACGCAGCGCGCGGCAGTAGCCAACTTTGGGCTCCCAGGGGGTATTGGTAAAATGCCGTTGAAAAGTCATAGATAGCAACTTACCGCTTCAACGCCTTTAGATAGGCTTTCACCGCATTCGCATATCCCATTTCCAGCGCATCTGCTGTCAGCGCATGACCAATAGACACCTCTAGCAAGTTCGGAATCTTGATGAACTTAGGCAAGTTCTGTAGGTTTAGATCATGCCCGCCATTCACCCCAATGCCCAGCGCCTGCGCACACTCAGCGGCTTGCTTATAAACTTCAAAGCTTTCATCACCGTGCCCTCTGCGGTACGCGGTTGCATAGGGCTCTGTGTATAGCTCAATGCGGCTACAGCCCAAAGATGGCACTAATTTAATCTGTTCTAGCGCTGGATCCATAAACAAACTAACCCGACAGCCCAACTCGTTTAGCTCGCTAATAATTGCCTTCAACCGCGCCTCGTTCTCGCTCACATCCCAACCATGGTCAGAGGTACTTTGAGTGGGATCGTCGGGTACTAATGTGCATTGATGGGGGCGTACATCGCGGATGATGTCCATAAAGGGAGACTCGAAGGGATTGCCCTCAATGTTGTATTCGATCCCCGGATGCTCTTTTAACAGTTCAGCGAGATCGTAGACGTCTGTGCGGCGAATATGGCGTTCGTCAGGGCGGGGATGTACCGTGAGGCCGTGGGCTCCGGCGGCAATGCTGATTTCGCCCATTTTTACGACGCTAGGAATGCTTAAGGGGCGAGAATTGCGTAGCATTGCGACCTTGTTGAGGTTCACGCTGAGATTGGTCATAGGTTCCTGGGCTCTGGTTCCTGGGTTCTGATTACTAGGCGCTACGGTGTAGGCTTGCCGGTTGTCGCCTTTGATTTTCTCACAGCGGGCGTTTTAATGGTGGCAACTACAACAGAGTCTTGTATTGATGCAGGGTTAATCCGGTACGTTTTTTGATATCGATGGCCGAACGATAGCTGCCGCCCTGCGTTCTCTCTTCAACAATTTTTTCTACCACATCGGGTTCTACCCCGAAGGCTTCGAGTTCACTCGCCGACAGAAAGTTCACTCGCCGCCAGGAGGCGATGCCTTCGCGGTTGAAGTCGTAGGAGAACGTCACATAGGGCGCAATACGGCGGACATGCTCTTCGGGGAGGCCAGCAAGTTCGGTGAGTTCTTCGGCGTGGGTGAAAATGTGGCCTTCTTCGCGGATGAGGTCGATGTCGTTGGCATACACAATGGGCAGATCTAACGTGCGTACCAGCTCATGTTTGGAGCAGCTATTGAAGTCGAGTTGCGGCTGAGTAGGGGCGGGCATAGCGCGGGTGTATTGAGACCTGAACCAAATGGCAATGCCGATTTGTAAGAGCCAGGCAAAGGCGATCGCATCAGCAAGCGCCATGATAATAGAAAAGGCAAAAACACCCCAGCCCAACTGAGTAAACTTTGGATCGCTTAGCCGGTTGCCTTCGCGAATGATAGCTAACCCGCCAAACACCGGAATAAAAGACAGCCAAAACGCACGGGGTGAAAGTCGGTCGGGGGTGACGGTGAGGTTTGCGTCTGTCATTGCTGGGCGGCTCGGGGATATGTGAGGGATCGTCTTCTGGCAGAGGCTTGTGAGCAGAGTGCTTATAGTCAAAAACTATATAGAATCAAGGATTTTACGGCGCTTTTCTTCGTATTCTTCGGCAGTGATCAGGTCGGTGTCGTACAGCTTTTTTAGTTCATAGATGGCACCCGCTTTGTCTTTGGTGCTCTCGGTGCTGTAAGCGGGCAGTATGGGGCTAACTGGGGACGTGGCCATTTTGAGGCGACGATTGAACTGATAGTCGAAGGCGTCTTGCGAGGTCATCAGCAGTCCGATGCCCTGGCAAACGCTGATCATGAAAGTAACAAAAGCCAGGGGCGTAACGCCGACAATCAGGTACACCAGACCTTTGCCATTTTGCCCCAGGTAGAACTTGTGTATGCCAATCCAACCCAGAAAAATCGCGAGTAGGGCGGCGACCGTTTTGTCTTTCATGGCACTTGTAACATCTACTGATAGGGTACTCAATCTATTAGATTTTCATTGTAAATCCATCATAAAAATCTAGGATGGAGCAGGCGGCTATCTTGTGCCAATTTTCGGGTTAGGTGAGGCGATCGCCACAGCTCGCACAAAATTTATCACCAGGCTTGACCGCCGACCCACACTGCGCACAAAAGCGTTTTACCGGGCCTGCCGAATCCCCCTGACCGCCCTCTGACTGAGCCCCTGTCGATTGAGCATTACCCATACTCATCGCCATATTTCCCATTGCCATTGCCATCGGCTCCATTGGCTTCATTGATTTCATGGGCTTCATCGGCTTCATCGGCTCCATCGGCCTCATCGGCTCCATATTCATCGCTGGCATACTCATTGAGGGCATGGCCTCGGTGGGTTTCATATGCTGGGGCTGCACCTGGGCGAGCTGCTGCTGTAGGGCGGCAGACAGCGGGCCGGAACTTAGCTGGGTTTGTCCGCCCTGAGCGCCACCCTGGACTTGAAGGTGATAAAGCTGGGTAGCAGTGGCGATCGCTACCATCACGCCCTCACCTAACTGATACAGTTGCGGCGCTGCCGTCCATGGCCCCGTGGCAAAACAGTGACTGCTTTGCTGTTGGCTACCTGCGCCAGTGCTTTGCACGGTGACGGTTGTGTTCGCGCCTTGATTACTCAGATGCAACACCTGATGTGCGCTCAGGTCATAGCGATAAGCCGTTATGTCAGCCATTGATAGCCTCAGGGTAAAGGGGGCATTCGTACCCTTAGTATAAAAGGGAAAGCTCGCGCTCGATTGTACTTTCTTGGATTAGGACTGGCGATGACATACTGCCTGGGAATAGCGGTTGAAAAGGGGCTGGTGATGGCCGCCGATTCGCGGACGAACGCAGGGGTTGACTATATTTCTTCTTATCAAAAGCTATTTGACTTTTCGGTGCCGGGCGATCGCGTCATCATTTTATGTACCGCCGGTAGCCTATCGACCTCACAGTCAGTGATTCATCGGCTAGAAAAAGATTTGGCGATGGAGGCGGATGTCCATTTACATAATTTGCCGTCACTGCATGAAGTGGCTGGCTACATTGGCGATATAATGCGCCAGATTCAAGACAAAGAGCGACCCTGGCTAGAAAAAGACGGCATCGACTATCAAAGCTCGTTCATAGTCGGCGGCCAAATTGCCGGAGAAGCGCCCGCGATTTATTTGGTGTATAGCCAGGGCAACTTCATTGCGGCAACGCCCGAAACGCCATTTTTACAGATTGGCGAAACCAAGTACGGTAAACCCATTCTAGATAGAACGATAAGCTATGAGTCGCCTTTGGATAGGGTGGCCAAAACAGCCTTGCTGTCGCTCGATTCAACCATGCGCTCCAACATTTCAGTGGGGCCACCGATTGATATGGTGCTGTACGAGACCGATGCGTTGGAGATACGCGATCGCGTTCAACTCCAAGAAAATGACCCTTACCTACTCAAAATGCGCCACTACTGGGAGGAATCGCTATCAACCGCCTCTCAAAACCTGCCCAACATTGAATGGAACCGGGTGAGTGTGTCTGACGATGATTGAGGCTAATCCAAGAGAATCCCTAATCATCTAATCCTCAAGCGGTCTAGTGAGGTATCCCGCCTCTCCGTTTGGTTTGGGTATGACTTCTACAATCTGAGCTAGTTTTCCTTCTGTGTTGATGCGATCGCCCGCCTCAAACCGAATAGTCTGTGGCCCTAAAATACCATCAGCGACAAAGTCAGGAGCTGCTAGAATCTGCTGTAAGTCTTTTCGATCTAGCGTTCCTGGATTATTTTCTAGTAGTTGGGAGAGTCCTTGGGCGATCGCTTGCAGGGCGTCATAGGCCATTGCACTCCGCCAGTTTTTCCCTTCACCAGGCGGAAAAATGGTGCCATCGTTATACTTAAATTCATGCCAGGGAATGGCCACCCGCGCACCGCTAATACCCTCGCCCCACTCAGTAAAGTTGTCGTTACTATAGGCAGCGTCGCCCGCCCAAATAGGTAACGATAGGCCATCGGAGGCAATCGCATCTAATAGCCTGCCAGCCTGAACTTGCACTTCCGAGCTAGGTAGGAAAATGAGTGCTTGAGCATCAAGATCTAAGGGCAAACAGTTGTCAACTTCAAAGCCACCGCTACCCCGAAAGTTACAGATGGGCTCATCAACCACGATGCCGCTATCTTCCAGCGCTTGTGCTGTGACTGCCTGCAATGACCGGCTGTAGGAATCTGCACCGTCATAGGCCATCAAGACGCGCTCTTTACCTTCTCTTTTAATGTTTGCGACAATCACTTCGGCATTGACCCGGTCATCAGGTGGCGTACGAAAAATGTATTCGCCCAGGTCAATCGCTTGTGACTGCAAGTTTGGGCCGACAGCTTGCTGGCGAATGGCTGTGCTGGTCGGTGAGATTGCCACTATCTCAGCTTGGTTATAAGCGCGGCTTGCCGCCTCAGTAGCACCGCTGCTGTAATGCCCAAGCACTGCAAAGATAGCTGGATCTTTTGAGAGCAGCTCTGCCATCTCCTCAGCTTTGTCAGAAATCCCAGAAACTTGAGCAGAGTCATCATTTACAACTTGAAGCAATATCTCACGCGGATTATTCAGTTCTTTATTGATTTTTTCTTGAGCAGCAACAGCGCCTCGCATAATTTCCTGAGAAATGTCGGGCTCATCACCTTGTAAAGGTACGCCTACAGCTATGATGACGACGTTTTCTTTGAGCGCCGCCAGATCGGGTTCAGAAGCCTGTAGAAAGGGAGTGCCTTCGGTTAGATAGCGCCGTAAGATGCCAGCATTATTGCGATAAATTTGAGTTTCAGGATCGATAGAGCAGTTGGCAGAAATCGTTTCAAACAATTCCTCGGCTTTTCCATAGCGACCGTCACTCATCGCATTCGCCGCCGCTCTCCTATCTGAGTTTCGACTGCAACTAGAGGGAAGTGCTTCTTGAGGGGTTAGAAACGCTTCACCTAGACTAGCGTCTTCGCTGTCGGTACTACTGCCATAGTTATCTAGGCTTTGCAAACTGCTTCCACTAGCTCCAGGATTTGGTTTTCCCGGCCCATTTGAGCGTTGGCTTAGCCCCCAGAGTCCCCAGACTGCTAGCAAGATACTTAAGGCAGTACTAGCGAATAACAGCGATTTCTTGATAGAAAGATTAGTTTTTGGCGGCGGCCATTGAGGCCACTGAAGGGCGGACTGACTCGGGTTTTGTAATACAATCGGTAGCCAAGTGGCAGACGGCATTGGGTTGTAATAATCGTTTTCTAGCCAGTCGAGTTCACGCCGGGCAGCGCGTACGGCTAAATAAAACTCTTTATTTTGAGAAAAGTGCTGTAAAAATACCTGAATAAAACGGCGGGCGACCAAGTCAGGGACGGGCTCGCGCATCACAATAGCTGTCGGCACGTTGAGTTGCACTAGCAAATCGGCAATGCCAAGGCCATCACAGGAATTGAAGATGGCCAGCTTCAGACCCTTTTGTACGGCGCGACTGAGGTCTTCTCTGATTTGAGCGATCGCAATCATTCGCGGTCTTCCGTCTGGAAACTGCCCAATCTGTAAAGTACCTGTCGGCAGGCCGCTTTGCTCTTCAACGGAACTCCGGCTGTGACCCGCAAAGAACACAATATCCCAGATATTGTAGGCTAGCGCCTGGCGCAGTTCTGACGTTTGAGGCTGATTTAGCTCTGTGACCGCAACATCCGGGCGAGATTGGAGCGATCGCCAGGCTTCGCGATCGCCTTCAGTATTAATACCGCCAGTCGCGCTACCGTAAATTGCTAGCACCCGTAACGGCCCCGCAGGAGCCACGCGCCGAGGAACAACCTTAGCCTGTAAGACTACTTCTGCATTCAGCAAATCAAAGCGAAACAAATCCCATACATGCCAGGGCAATCGACGCAGATGATCGGCCTCAGACACCTGAAAGTTGAAAATGACCGGCACAGAGTCATCTTCATGCACGATGCGCTTAGAACTGATTTGGGAGCGTAGATACTTAAAGCTAGTATCTTGAAACCAAATAGTTAGCGCCTGCTCTAGGGCTTTAGCAGCCGTTTGGCAATTCTGCATGACCGAAACAAACTGAATATCTCGGCCACCGGAGGCGGCGTATCGCGATCGCCAAGCCTGATAAAGTATCGGTAAATCGGGCGCAGGTGGTAACCAAGGCAAGTCGTCAATTTGGTATTCACGCGCGCCTGCTTTCAAAATTTCCAAACTGACCTTAAAGCCTTCTTGAAAACTTCCTGCTAGGAAATTGATTACAACAGCCACTTCCTGGTCAGGCTGAGTTGTCATTGGCTAGTTACCCTCTATTAATAACCGGTGCAATCATATGGCAATTTCAGCCAAGTCGCAGATGCTCATCCGGCGGCAATTGCTTCTATTCTTCCTGAACAGTGCATCTATAGATTGACGCGATAGACAGCCTGATTAACTGGTTAATGAGTGGTCTGGCGTTCATAAGGGGCGTTTTACCATAGCTAGGTATAAGTCGCTAGCGTACTATTGTGCTAGTGACTCAATCATCTTTATCATCCGTAATTCTGCCGAGAAAGGCAACCGTTCGCAGTGATGCGCAGCGTATTTTTTGTTACGGAAGCTTTTAGGCGCAATCTGAAGTGGAGCCACCGCTGAAGCCGGAGAATCGTATGTTTTAGCGTCCCTGACTAGTTTTGATTCGATCTCGAACACTTTCTGCCACTTTGGATTATGCGGTACAACTTCTACTTTTCTCATAGCTTGAGTGCTTAAAGAGACTTCAGGCTAATGTTGCTTTCAAATGTTGTTTTAACGCTTTGCCCCGGTTGTAAAGTGCCGGAAACGGGGGCTGCTTGCTTTGGATCTACCGCAGCGGCGATCGCCACATGACGATCGCCTACAGCTAGCCCTAATGTCGGGTCAAACCCACGCCAGCCACCGCCTGGCACATACACCTCTGCCCAGGCGTGCAGATCGTGCGGTGCGTCACTTTCTAAATCGCCTTCTTGATAGCCGCTAACAAAACGCGCCGCGAGCCCTACTGCCCGGCAAACGGCCACAAACAACACTGTGAAATCTCGGCAGGTGCCTTCTTTTTTAGCAAGCGTGATTGCGGGAGAATAGGGATCGCCTTCTAAACGTTGCTGATAGTCGCACCTTTGGGGAATGAGCTGCACGAGGCGGGTTAAGAAATAGCCGACGTTGTTATTGGCTTCTTGTTTTAGGTGACGAGCAAGATCTAGGATGTCTGGGGCGATCGCATCATCCACCCCCGATCCCAGAGGCATCTCCCAATAATGCCGCAATTGGGCTGCTACAGAACTGGGGTAATCCATCGGGAACTGCACGGCCCAAGGCTCAGTGAGGTAGTCGAAAGGATTCTTTCGGGTGGTGACCACTTCGCTAATGGACTGAATGTGCAGCGCGTTTACAGGTGCGTCGAAGCCTATTTGCAAACAGGTGGTGCCGTTAGCATCTAGCCAGTAGGTTTGCTGAGAGGGCTGAGGTGAAAGGGAGATGTCGAACGCTCGTAGCCACTGAGAACCATCGCTACGCGGACATAGCCGTAAAATGTGAGGCCGTAGCCGCACCGAAGCGCTGTAGTGATATGTTGTGGTGTGGGTGATGCGATAGCGCAATGGCTTGTCCTGGCTCTATTTCCTCAATCTATTGTACGAATCTACTGCATGGCAATCATCGTTTGGGTTGCCGTCTGTGGCACAGCAATAAAATCGGTGTAAACGCACTCGCCAACATGGTTAATTCGCTGTTGCAAATCGTCTAAAAATTCATGCAGACCCTGCTGAAAAATTTCCTCGAAGGTCACATAGGTTAACTCGGCTCGAAGCTTGCCCAAGGCCCGCTGGCTCGGCAAAGACTCTTCTTCGGCAGGGCCAACAATCTTACGCAGCGATTCTTCGGCATGGTGGAGGCAAAACTTGATAGAGCGTGGGAAATGAGCGTTGAAAATTAAAAACCGAGCGACACTTTGCGGTGTCACCATATGCTCTGCTTTGCGATACATTTCGTAGGCGCTGGCCGACTTTAGTAGCGATATCCATTGCAAATTATCCAGGGGCGACCCTACTGCCTTTGCTGACGGCAATAGCAAAAAGTACTTCACATCTAAAATGCGACTGGTTTTATCGGCCCGCTCTAGCAGTCGGCCCAATCGGCCAAAGTGCCAGCTTTCATTCCACGAGGCGGTGGCGTTGGTGACGCCAACAAACCGATGGCTGGCTAGTTTCACTTCTGCATAAAAGTCGTGCAGTTCGCGGATATCTTCGGGCTTGTTTTTTGCGGCGTCTTCTACCATTAAATAAAAGCTGTTGATCTGTTCCCACATTTCAGAAGAGATAGTTTCGCGCACGGAGCGGGCATTTTCGCGGGCTGAGCGGACACAGGAAATCAGCGAGTTAGGAGAGCCTGTGTCGAAGGTGAGAAAGTTGAGCACGTTGGCGGCAGTGATGTCGCCGTAGCGTGTTTGGTAAAAGGCGCGATCGCCCGTCACGGCAATCAATGGCTCCCACTGCTGAGCAACGCCTACAGGGTTATCCATCAGCAGGTTCAAGTTCACCTCAACAAAGCGAGCTACGTTTTCTGCCCGCTCGATATAGCGGTTTAGCCAGTAGATGGAATCGGCTACTCGACTTAACATGGTCTATGCTCTCTGAATAAAAATGATGTTTTGCGTTTGGAGACTTGGCGGCTGAGGCGTTGGTCGTAAATCAAGCCTTAAGTGTTGATCACCCAGGTGTCTTTGCTACCGCCGCCCTGAGAAGAATTGACAACTAGCGATCCTTCTCGTAGGGCTACGCGGGTTAGCCCACCTGGATTGACGTAGGGTGTGCGCGATCGCCCCACCAAAATAAAGGGCCGCAGATCCACATGTCGCCCCTGAAAGGTTTTGTCAATCAGCGTCGGCATCCGCGATAGGCACAGCGTCGGCTGGGCAATGTAGCCGCGTGGATTTGCCTGAATCTTCTCAGCGAAGTGATCTTGTTCTTGTTTAGAAGACTGAGAGCCAATTAACATACCATATCCCCCTGAGGCGTCGGTGGCCTTGACTACTAAAGAATCTAAGTTTGCCAGGATGTGAGACTGTTGTTTTTCATCTTCACAAAAGTAGGTCGGTACGTTGGGAATAATCTGCTCTTCATCCAGATAGTAGCGAATCATTTGAGGAACGTAGGCATATACCAGCTTGTCGTCGGCGACGCCGGTACCGGGGGCATTTGCGATCGCCACCCGACCCTGCCGGTAAACCTGCATTAGCCCCGGCACGCCCAGCATAGAATCGGCGCGAAACACCTGCGGGTCAATAAACTCGTCATCAATCCGCCGGTAAATCACATCAACCTGTTGTAGTCCCTTGGTGGTACGCATCTTCACATAGCCATCGTCTACTACCAGGTCACGGCCTTCTACTAGGGGAATGCCCATTTGCTGAGCCAAAAATGAATGCTCAAAGTAGGCAGAATTAAACGAGCCGGGGCTAAGCAGTACCACCATCGGCTCGCTGAGATTGTCGGAAGCGAGCCCTCGCAGCGTTTTTAAAAGTTGCCCCGGATAGTCATCGACCGCCTTAATATCAATGGCCTCGAACAGGCTCGGGAAAGAGCTTTTCATCACCGTGCGATTTTCGAGCACGTAGGAGACGCCCGACGGGCAGCGCAAATTGTCTTCAAGCACGAACCAATCGCCTTTGCGATCGCGCACCAAATCAGTCCCAGTAATATGACACCAAACCCCCTTCGGCGGCTTCAGGTCCATGCAGGGCGGCAAAAAACCAGACGCTGATTCAATCGTCGCGCGCGGGATAATTCCATCGGCAATAATTTTTTGCTCATTATAGATATCGTTTAAAAAGTGATTGAGCGCCATGATTCGCTGCTGCAATCCTTTTTCTAGCCACTGCCAGTCCTTCCCCGTAATCACGCGGGGCACTACGTCAAAGGGAAATACCTTTTCTGCGCCCTGCTCGTCGCCATAGACGTTAAACGTAACGCCCATTTTGAACAGCGTATTTTGAGCGGCCTGCTGCCTTAAAACCAGATTGTCTATCGGCAAAGACTCAATTCTTTCGATCAGCAGCGCGGCAGCACTCCGTGGAGTACCCGGAGCCGTAAACAGCTCATCATAAAAATCGCCTGGGTCATAAGTCTTGAAAGACATCGCAATGCGCAGAACGTAAGTGAGGGTTATTCACAAATACCGCTTTTGGCGACGAAAAAGTGTATGCAGATAGACGGTTTTAGTTCCCTATTTGTGATAAAAGCTACTCACTGTCAGCTCCGTATAATACATCCGTACAATACAACAGTTCGCATTGTAGTACTTCACATTACGGCAGTAACAGTTCTCCCTTTAAAGTTGTTATCGCTTGCCCACTAATCAAAACCCGATTTTCTTCAGCAGCGGCGTCGGTGCCATTGCTATTTGCCAGCAGGCACTTTACGCGAATAGTTCCGCCTCGCGCAGACACCTGCTGAGCCAGCATTTCAGACTTACCCAGCTTCTCTTGCCAGTAAGGTGCTAAAGATGTGTGGGCCGAGCCGGTCACCGGATCTTCATTAATGCCCACCGCCGGGGCAAAGTAGCGACTGACAAAATCGGATGCCTCGCTATCTGCGGGTGCGGTAACAATAATGCCTTGTACCGGTAGCTTTTTAATTTCATCAAAGTTGGGTTGTAGCCCGCGCAGCACCTTTTCTGAGTAAACTTCAATCAGGTATCTAATGTTGTTTTTGGCGACGGCACGGATATCGCCACCGCAGCAAAGTGCCGAAATGAGCTGAGGCATGACATGGGCCGAGCGCACCGGCTGCGCCGGGAAGTCCATTTCGATCCAATCACCGTCTTTTTTGGCTCTGAGCCAGCCGCTTCTGGTGTTGAATCGGGCGGGCTGGTTTGCCGGTAAGTGACCTTCGCTCCAAAGGACGTGAGCACTGGCCAAGGTGGCATGACCGCACAGGTCAACTTCTGTTGCGGGGGTGAACCAACGCAGGCTGTAGCCGCCTTCTATAGGGTGTAGAAAGGCGGTTTCAGAGAGGTTCATTTCGGCTGCGATCGCCTGCATCAAACCCTCATCCAGCGGCGCATCCATCACGCACACCGCCGCCGGATTGCCAGCAAAAGGTTTATGGGTAAACGCATCTACCTGAACAATTGGCAAGCCCATCACGGTCTCCTTATAGTTGTTTATATATCGTTACTATAGCCGTTTATCCTGTAACTTTTCCTAAAGGGATACAACCTCTCCATCAGTTCTCCATTTTTCCTCTCTACGGTGACAACATCAATTGAAACAGGTCGATATTAGACCTTTCAGTCGTAGAGGATATATTGAGATGACACAGCTTGGCTTTGGTAGAACAAGCGCCCTGGATCGCTTTGAACATCCGTTCGAGCGATCGCCAGCGACAGATATCAAAAGCCCTTCAAAGAAGACCACAGAAGATATCCTTTCTAGGAGGCCACCGCTGTCCTGGAATCGTTTTTGTCGGTGGGTCACCAGCACCGAAAACCGAATTTATATCGGTTGGTTTGGAATGCTAGCTATTCCGACCTTGTCTACAGCGGCCATCGTGTTTGTAATCGCCATTGTTGCCGCTCCGGCGGTAGCGATGGATGGTACAGGGCATATTATTTCGGGCTCCTTGCTCGATGGTAACAACTTGATTACGGCGGCTGTTGTGCCCACCTCAGCAGCGATTGGGCTACATTTTTACCCTATTTGGGAGGCCGCTTCTGTTGATGAATGGCTGATGAATGGTGGACCTTATCAGCTAATTGTGATGCATTTTATTATTGGCATCATTGCCTACCAAGACCGCGAGTGGGAGCTAAGCTATCGGTTGGGAATGCGGCCCTGGATTTCGCTGGCTTTTACCGCGCCGGTTGCGGCGACTGTTTCAGTACTGGTCATCTACCCCTTAGGGCAAGGCGGCTTTGCGTCAGGTATGCCCCTCGGCATCTCGGGTACCTTTACCTTCATGATGCAGTTTCAGGCCGATCACAACATTCTCGCCAATCCCTTGCATCAGGCGGGCGTTGTTGGGGTACTGGGTGGCGCGATGCTCTGCGCAGTCCATGGCTCTTTGGTGACATCTACGATCATCCGACCTCGCCAAAATCAGGGCAATTCAGCGCGCAGAAAAGATAAGACCTACAGCTTTGAACATGCTCAAAGCTACCAGCGGCGGCTCTTTTGGAATGGAGCCCAGTTCAACAGCTCTCGGGCAGTGCATTTTTGCCTGGCAGCTATACCGGTAGCGGGCATTTGGTCGGCGGCTTTAGGCGTCGATATGGCAGCTTTTGGTTTCGATCGGTTTTCGCTTAATCCCCTGTCGGGAGCGGCGTTTCAAACAACTGTTGTCCCTACCTGGTCTGACATTGTGACGGATGCCAACCTCGGCGTTCATGCCGTAGGGGAAACCAACAGACAAAGCTTTCCAACATTGCTGGAGCCAAGTGCCGATCTGGAGGCTAGTCAAGAAATTGCCTGGGCCGTTCCAGATGATCCAGATGATTAATAGACTGGCGGCGTCTTACGGTCGTTTGACAATCGCCAGTATAAAAACAAGTTTGTCGTTCAATAACTTTACTTAATAAAAAGGAGAGTTCTCATGACCGCCACTCCTCCGACACAGGAGAACCCGGTTAGGATTGCTACCGAGAGCAGTCCGGTGCCCACCTCTTTTGAGAGATGGGCAAAACCAGGACATTTTGACCGCACGTTGGCACGAGGCCCCAAAACCACCACCTGGATTTGGAATCTCCATGCCGATGCGCATGATTTCGATACGCATACCAGTGATTTAGAAGATATTTCTCGGAAAATCTTTTCAGCCCACTTTGGCCATTTAGCCGTCGTCTTTGTCTGGCTAAGCGGTATGTATTTTCACGGGGCTCGCTTCTCTAACTTTTCGAGCTGGATGAGTGATCCGACCCACATTCGGCCCAGCGCTCAGGTGGTGTGGCCGCTAGTGGGTCAAGACATTCTCAATGGCGACATGGGCGGCGGCTTTCGGGGGATTCAAATTACCTCTGGGCTGTTTCAAATGTGGCGCGGAGAAGGCTTTACAAACGAGTTTCAGCTTTATTGCACGGCCATCGGGGCGCTGGTGATGGCGGCGCTGATGATTTTTGCGGGCTGGTTTCACTACCATGTGCGATCGCCCAAGCTGGAATGGTTTCAAAACGTACAGTCGATGCTAAACCACCATTTAGCCGGACTGTTGGGCTTGGGCAGTTTAGGCTGGGCGGGCCATCTCATCCACGTCGCCTTACCCACTAACAAACTGTTGGATGCAGGCGTCGCGGTCAAAGATATTCCGCTGCCTCATGAGTTCATTCTCGATCGGGCGATTATGGCCGAGCTGTATCCTAGTTTTGCGCAGGGAATTAAACCATTCTTTACGCTGAATTGGGGAGCTTATACCGATTTTCTTACGTTCAACGGGGGATTGAACCCGGTGACCGGGGGACTGTGGATGACAGATATTGCGCATCACCATGTGGCGATCGCAGTCCTGTTCATTTTCGCAGGCCACATGTACCGCACCAACTGGGGCATTGGCCACAACATCCAGGTCATGCTAGAAGACGCCCGCACCCCCAAAATGCTGCCGTTCCTCAGCTTTATTGGCCCGGTAGGTCACAAAGGTCTCTTTGAAATCCTCACTACCTCCTGGCACGCACAGCTCGCAATTAACCTGGCCCTGCTGGGCTCGTTGAGCATTGTTGTGTCGCAGCACATGTATGCGATGCCGCCTTATCCGTACCTGGCCACTGACTATGGCACAGTCACCTCTCTATTCACACATCACATGTGGATTGGTGGGTTCCTAATTGTCGGCGCTGCCGCCCATGCCGCCATCTTTATGGTGCGCGATTATGACCCCGCTCAAAACGTCAACAACGTGCTAGACCGGACGCTTCGCCACCGCGATGCGATTATCTCTCACCTGGTTTGGGTTTGTCAGTTCTTGGGCTTCCATAGCTTCGCCATTTACTGTCATAACGACACCATGCGAGCGTTTGGCAGGCCGCAAGACATGTTCTCTGACACGGGGATTCAGTTGCAGCCCGTTTTTGCGCAATGGATTCAACAGATTCAAACCATGGCCGTTGGTGGAATGCAGGCAGCAGAGCCGTTGGGTAATGCCTTTGGCGGGCTGCGAAACATCGCCGTCTCAGGAATTGGAACGACTGCCCCAGGCGTCACCAGTCCGGTGAGCTATGCCTTTGGCGGTGGGATTATTGCCGTGGGTGACAAGGTGGCAATGATGCCGATTCCTTTGGGTACTTCGGACTTTTTGATTCACCATATCCATGCCTTTACAATTCACGTCACGGTGCTGGTGTTGTTGAAAGGCGTTCTATTTTCCCGCAACTCAAGGTTAATTCCCGATAAGTCTGAGCTAGGGTTCCGTTTCCCTTGCGATGGGCCAGGACGGGGCGGTACTTGCCAGGTTTCTGCTTGGGATCACATTTTCCTCGGGTTGTTCTGGATGTATAACTGCATTGCAATTGTCATCTTCCACTTCTTTTGGAAAATGCAATCGGATGTATGGGGCACGGTCAATTCCGATGGAAGTATTTCTCACCTCACGGGTGGAAACTTTGCTCAATCGGCGATTACGATCAACGGCTGGCTCAGAGACTTTCTGTGGGCGCAGGCGACACAGGTAATTAGCTCGTACGGCTCGGCGCTGTCTGCCTACGGTCTCATGTTCTTGGCGGGGCACTTTGTCTTTGCCTTTAGCCTGATGTTCTTGTTTAGCGGTCGCGGCTACTGGCAAGAGCTAATTGAGTCGATTGTGTGGGCACACAACAAGCTGAAGATTACGACGGCCATTCAACCTCGGGCGCTGAGCATCACTCAGGGCCGGGCAGTAGGCGTTGCTCATTACTTGCTAGGCAGTATTGTCACCACCTGGGCCTTCTTTTTAGCGAGGATGGCCGCGATCGGATAGGCATCAAACCTATCAGCGTGGGGGCATAGCCTACTATGCCTTTGGGCAACGATTTAAGGCCAATTAGAATTAGGACAACATTCCAGCAACATTTCAGCGCAGAACCGGTGGGCGTAGCCCTGCTATGCCCCGACGAGATCGTTCAAAAACTCATTAACCATTTCAAACCATGGCGACAAAATTTCCAAAATTTAGTCAGGAGTTGCAGCAAGATCCGACCACTCGGCGGATCTTCTATTCCATTGCCACGGCCCATGACTTTGAGAGCCACGATGGAATGACCGAGGAGAATCTTTATCAAAAGATTTTCTCTTCCCATTTTGGCCATATTGCCATTATCTTTTTGTGGACTTCTGGCATTCTGTTTCATGTGGCCTGGCAGGGCAACTTCGAGCAGTGGATTAAAGATCCGCTGAATATTTCACCGATCGCTCACGCTATTTGGGATCCGCAGTTTGGCCCAGGCGCAGTTGAGGCTTTCACCCAAGCTGGGGCTGGCAATCCGGTAAACCTTTGTTATTCAGGCGTTTATCACTGGTGGTACACCATCGGGATGCGCACCAATAATGACCTGTTCACAGGTGCTATGTTCTTGCTGCTACTAGCTTCGGTGATGCTAGTAGCGGGCTGGCTACACTTGCAGCCACGCTTTCGGCCTAGTTTGGCCTGGTTCAAAAACGCTGAGTCGCGGCTGAACCACCATCTAGCAGGTTTGTTTGGGGTCAGTGCTTTAGCCTGGACAGGCCACTTGGTACATGTCGCGATTCCTGAATCTCGCGGTCAGCATGTGGGCTGGGACAACTTTCTGGCAGTGCCGCCCCATCCAGAAGGGTTGAAACCCTTCTTTACCGGTGATTGGGGAGCCTATGCACTCAATCCAGACAGCGCGGAGCATATGTTTGGCACTTCTCAGGGGGCGGGCACGGCAATTCTCACCTTTTTGGGTGGGTTCCATCCGCAGACGGAATCGCTTTGGCTGACGGACATGGCGCATCACCATTTGGCGATCGCAGTCCTATTCATCATCGCGGGCCACATGTACCGCACCAACTTTGGGATTGGCCACAGCATTAAAGAGATGACAGAATCTCTTCAAGGCCCCGGCTGGGACGGCTTCTTCATTGCGCCAAACACCGGGCGCGGGCACAAGGGCATTTATGACACCTACAACAACTCTTTGCACTTCCAATTGGGATGGCATCTGGCTGCTTTAGGCGTAATTACCTCGCTGGTGGCACAGCATATGTACGCTATGCCGCCCTATGCCTTTATCGCTCGCGATTACACCACCACGGCAGCCCTTTATACGCATCACCAGTACATCGCTGGTTTCATCATGCTGGGCGCGTTTGCTCATGGCGCTATCTTCTTGATTCGAGACTATGACCCGGTCGCCAATGAGAACAATGTGCTCGCCAGAGTGCTAGATCACAAAGAAGCGATTATTTCTCACCTGAGCTGGGTGTCTTTGTTCTTGGGCTTCCATACGCTGGCGCTGTATGTCCATAACGACTGTGAGGTCGCTTTTGGCAGCCCTGACAAGCAGATTCTCGTGGAGCCCGTATTTGCTCAATGGATTCAAGCGTTCCACGGCAAAACGCTGTATGGCATTAGCTCACTGCTCTCTAACCCAGATAGTGTGGCAACCATGGCCTGGCCAAACCATGCCAACGTATGGCTACCCGGCTGGCTAGAAGCGATTAATAGCGGCACGAACTCGCTGTTTTTGACAATTGGGCCTGGGGACTTTTTGGTGCATCATGCGATCGCACTCGGTCTCCATGTCACCACCCTCATCCTGGTCAAAGGCGCACTCGATGCCCGTGGCTCCAAACTGATGCCCGACAAAAAAGACTTCGGCTACGCCTTCCCCTGTGATGGCCCCGGTCGTGGCGGTACCTGCGATGTCTCCGCCTGGGATTCAGTTTACCTGGCCGCCTTCTGGATGCTGAATACATTGGCATGGGTGACCTTTTACTGGCACTGGAAGCACCTTGCCATTTGGAGTGGCAACGTCGCCCAGTTCAACGAGGGTTCTACCTATCTGATGGGCTGGTTCCGCGACTATCTCTGGCTCAACTCATCTCAGCTAATCAACGGCTACAACCCATACGGCACAAATAACCTCGCCATCTGGGCCTGGATCTTCTTGTTTGGCCATTTGGTATGGGCTATCAGCTTTATGTTTCTCATCACCTGGAGGGGCTACTGGCAAGAGCTGATTGAAACGCTGATGTGGGCGCACGAAAATACCCCGCTCTCTTTTGGCTATCCCAAAGACAAGCCGGTCGCGCTGTCCATTGTGCAGGCCAGGCTGGTTGGACTCACCCATTTCACGGTTGGCAACATCGCCACCTTCGGTGCATTCCTGATTGCGGCTACGAGTAGTCGGTTCCCGTGACATTAGCATTCGCCAAAGGTGACTCGACCAAAGAAATATAAGACTCACCTTTGGCTCTCGTTCTGTGGACTCTCCTTGTCCCAGACAGGTCCTGATTGCTAGACCGGTCAGGACTTTCTTCCATTTATCTTGTGAGGTAACACCATGACCGCTGCTCAAAAGTCAATGTGGGCCAATGCCTACGCCGGGGATGACCCGATAGAACCCTATCGGGGCGATCCTCAGTTGGGCAACTTGGCCACGCCCATCAACAGCTCCAGCTTAGTAAAAGCTTACATTAACAACCTGCCTGCCTACCGTCCTGGCCTGACACCCTTTCTAAGGGGATTAGAGATTGGCATGGCCCATGGCTACTTTTTAGTAGGGCCAGAAGTTGTTGTTGGCCCCATCCGAGAGACCGCTCACGGGGCAAATCTTAGCGGCCTCATCACCGCTATCTACATCACCGTATCGGCCTGTTTAGGCATCTCTATTTTTGCCCTGGCCACTTTTCAAGGCGATCCGAGAGGCACTTATAATTCTAATTCTGAAGATCGGCTACGCCCTTTGCGCAAGAAAGAAGACTGGTATCAGCTCAGTAGCGGCATCTTACTAGGGTCTATGGGCGGAGCCATTTTTGCCTATGTCCTGCTAGAGAACTTTGTTGACCTTGATGCGATTTTGAGAGGAGCCGTCAATATGAGCGGGGCCATCATGTCGGGCGTTGTTGGCTAAAAGATTAAACAACTAAACCAGTCAAAACAAGGAGATTTTACGATGGCCGACGTGACACAGATGACAGGCACCTACGCTGCTGCCTGGCTACCCTGGATTCTAATTCCAACGATTACCTATATTCTGCCCTTTCCAATTTTTGCGATTGTCTTTCTTTGGATTGAGCGAGAGGGCAACAAGGAAGGTGAGATGGGTCAAGATGCCGAGCAGCCAAGCCTGATTAATCCTTAGCTTCACACACCAGCGTTTGGCATCCTAATGCCAAACAACTATCATTCATTGAGAAAGACCTATGAAAAAATTCTTTTCACTCCTGCTAGTATTGCTGCTGTGGGTCAGCATTGTCCCATCCGCATCTGCCGCTTCAAATATGGCTTCAGACACTCATTTAGTGCCTTGTCAAGACTCGCCTGCGTTTATAGAGCGCATGAAGCAGGCTCCTGATACCTACTATTTCGACACACCTTATCAGGCGTACTCGGCCAACTTGCTATGTGGGGCAGAGGGACTACCGCATTTGCAGCTCAGATTCGATCGGGCGGTCGATATCGCCATTCCTTTCGCTATCTTCTTTTATGTGACTGGATTCATTGGCTGGTCAGGCCGGGCCTATTTAATCAGCGCTAAGCAAGCGGCCAAGCCAGAAGAGCCGGAGATTTTTATCGATATCTCCCGCGCCCTGCAATCGTTTGCGCAGGGGTTGCTATGGCCACTATTGGCCTTGAAAGAAGTAACTTCAGGAGAGCTAACGGTGAAAAAATCTGAACTCTCAGTATCTCCTCGATAGCAGATCGCTCGTTGATAATTCTAGAACTGTTGGAAGAACTTTTGGAGAACGCTATGAACCATTTCATGAAGTATCTGACCAGTGCCCCGATTATGGCAACGGCAGCTTTAGTCTCTTTGTCTATCGTATTGATTGAGCTTAATCACGTTTTTCCGGGTCTGCAATATGGCACCTATTTTCACAACGTGCCTTAGCTTGAAAAATCAATAATATTAGGTGATGTGAGAATGTGTAGAGACATGAAGTGGGATGTCTCTACACATTTGTTCTATGGCGACAGAAAACTTGTACAGCAGGTGTCGCCGGGTAGCAGGGGTTTAACTTTATATGAATTTTGATGAGAGTTTTAAGAGATGCCGTTAAAATTATTTTTATATAAGAAATTCTTTTTTTCACTGTGCCTTTTCCACTGTGCCTTCTGGGTACCCCGCTTTGGAAATAGTCGGCAAAGATCGTTGAAAAGCGCAATAGCAAACGTTTTTATTAAAGGCTGTAAGCAATGAGAATTCTGCTCGTTGAGGACGACGAATCAGTCGCGAAGGTGCTTCAGAAAGTGTTGAGCGATGAACATTATGCTGTGGATGTGGCGCATGATGGCCATATCGGATGGCAGTTCGTCAGCGATTCTCATTATGACTTGGTGATACTTGATGTTTTATTGCCTAATCTAGACGGTCTGGAATTTTGTCGGCGGCTGCGCGATCGCGCCTACGATATGCCTGTGTTACTTGTCACCGCACTGGATTCAAGCCATAAAAAAATTGCTGGGCTCAATGCCGGAGCCGATGACTATATTACAAAACCCTTTGAGCTAGAAGAGTTGCTCGCTCGGGTAAAGGCACTTTTGAGACGGGTAAAAACCTCTATAGTGCTGATCCTAGAGTGGGGCGACCTGCGGTTAGAGCCCAACAGCCGAGAGGTGACCTATCAGGAGAACAGTTTGAGTTTGACGCCTAAAGAATACGCTTTGCTGGAGCTGTTTTTAAGAAATCCCTCTCAGGTGTTTAGCCGCAGAGCAATTTTGGATAATCTTTGGAGCTATAGCGAGGCCCCTGGCGAAGAAACTGTGACCTCTCATATTAAAGGACTGCGCCGCAAGCTTTCTGATGCGGGCGCGCCGACCCATTTTATAGAGACTGTTTATGGCGTTGGCTATCGCTTGCGCGAACAAAGCGCCGTAACGACCGCAAAGGCAAGTCAGGCTGAAAAAGACGAAACCGCCCCGAGGCTCGATTCGCAGCAGGAAAATTTATCCGCGCTTGATTTACAAGCTGAAAGAATTCGCCGACAAAAGACCCATGCCGCGCTAGTAACGCTTTGGGATTCGGTCAAGTTTCAGCAGATTGAGCGAATTGAATTACTCAATCAAGCGATGCACCAGCTCAGCGCAAATCAGCTCTCGCTTGAGGCCAGAAAAACAGCCTACCGAGCAGCTCACAGTTTAACAGGGGTTCTGGGCATTTTTGGCATTGTATCCGGGTCTGATTTGGCCCGCGAAGTTCAAGGTTTGCTCAAGGGGGAATCGCCGATTACGCCAGATCAGCAAGATCAGTTGCGATCGCTAATCGATCAACTAGGCGAAACGATTAACCAGGCAATACACACCTCACAGCCGCCAAATAAAAGTTTTGATGTGCCGCTGCTAGTTTTGATCGACCCGCAGCTCGATCTAGCACCAGCCTTGATTAGCAATTTGTGGGGCAAACGACTGATTGTGAAAGTCGCACCTCACATAGCTGCGCTGCAACCGCTGCTCACGGCCTTTAGCCGCAATCGAGATCAACAGTCTCGTCAGTTGGCGGCAAAGAGCGCCCTACCGGATGTGGTGCTGCTTAATTTTTCGCTAAAAAATACCAACCCCGATCAGCTAGCCGAGCTATCAAGCCTGCTTCAGGATATGCCGTCTTTGATGGTGCTGATATGCAGTGCAGATGGCGGGCTAGACAGCCGGAGAAAGGCTGCCCAAATGGGAGACTATCCTTTTTTGGACAATCCCAGTGCGGCAGAGGTTGTCAGAGGGGTAGAAATGTTGCGATCGCACCCTCCCCACATCCCCTGCAAAATTCTAGCGGTTGATGACGATCCGCAAATCCTCAGTGCCCTCAGCACCTATCTAGAGCCTCAAGGCTTTCAAATTGTCACACTCAATCAGCCCCTAGCCTTTTGGCAAACGCTCAAGCAGGCGAATCCCGACTTGCTGCTACTCGATATTTCCATGCCCCAATTTAACGGCATAGAGCTTTGCCAGATCGTTCGTCAGGCCCCCTTCTGGAACCATTTGCCAATTGTGTTCTTTACCTCTCATGCCGATGTACTCACACAAAAAGCCGCCTTTAGGGCAGGGGCAAACGATGTGGTCGAAAAGTCTTTGCCCAATTCAGAGCTGTCTATTCATCTCCATGAACAGATCAAGCGATCGCACCTTCAGCAGGCAATCGCCGTCATCGCCGATGGCACGGTTGCCACCTCCTCATGAGCCAACATTCTCCCACCCCTGCCAAAAACCTAGAGAGCCTTTTGCATCGCATGACCGATCGCATTCGGCAGTCGCTAGAACTGCCCGAGATTTTGGAAGCGACCGCCGATGAGATGCGCCGGTTTCTTAAAACCGATCGGGTCAAGGTGTATCAATTTCACGAAGATGGCAGCGGTGAAGTGGTCGCAGAAGCCATTAAGCAAGAACGGCTACCGTCGCTGCTTGGGCAGCGGTTTCCAGCCGAGGATATTCCGGTTGAGGCCCGCGAGATGTTCTTGAAGGTTCGACAGCGCAGCATTGTAGACGTTACCCGGCAAGAAATCGGGACTAGCCCCCTGTTTGCCGAAGAGACCCAAGATCACCTCAACGCTAGCCGTCGCGCAGTCCCCCCTGGCGCGCTCTCTTTTCGCAGCGTAGATCCCTGTCATGTAGAATATCTCACCGCGATGGGCGTACAGTCCTCTTTAGTGGTGCCCATTATGCATCGGCATCGGCTTTGGGGGCTGTTAGTGGCACATCACAGCGTCCCCAAAAGGTTTGGCAACAAAGAGCTAGAAATCGTTCAGCTCATTGCCGATCAGGTAGGTGTGGCCATTGCTCATGCGAGTTTGTTGCAGTTGACGCGATCGCAAGGCCAGCACGAATCCATCATCAATCAAATCGTATCCCGGCTGCACTCCACCGCCAAAGATCCGTTAAAACGTGCCTTAGCCCAAATGGTGAGCGCCTTACAGTGCGTCGGTGGCAGGCTTTACATCCCCGCCAGTGAGCCCCGCACCCACCCTCACACCATCACGGTCGGCAGACAGCCTGCAAAGCCACCCACCCTGGCAGAAGATAAATCTCCAAATTTGGTAGATATGGAACAGCTACCGAGCTGGCGAACCTGGTTAAAAGCTGAAGCCTCTCATCAAATAGTCGCCAACCTGTGGGCTATTTCTGACATCGATCGTTCTGCCATGTCAGTGACGATGGCGGCGGCACTTGCCCGCAGCAACATTCGCGGCGTATTGGTCGCCAAACTCATTCATAGAAACCGATTTTTAGGATATTTGAGCCTGTTTCGTGAACCGGTTGATACTGAAACAATTTGGGCCGGGCGATTAGATACGACCGACGCCAGACAGCAGCGGCCACGCCAGTCATTTGAAGCCTGGCGTGAGGTTAAAAGAGATCAGGCCCACCCGTGGAGTTCGCAGGAAATTGGCCTGACGCAAGATTTGACCGATCGGTTTGCTTCGCTCATTTATCAAACTCAGCTCTATCAAAGAATTCAGGCGCTCAATGCTGATTTAGAACAGCGAGTTTTGCAGCGCACCGCCGAACTACAACAGATCAACCAAGATCTAGAGCTAGAAATTCACCGGCGTGAGCGGACGCTAAAGGATCTTCAGGCAGCGCAAGACGCCTTGAAGCGCCTGGGCCATCAAAATGAACTTATCCTTAACTCGGCAGGCGAAGGTATTTATGGCATTGATCCAAAAGGAAAAATAGTGTTCATTAACCCAGCCGCCGCCAAAATGCTGGGCTATTCAAAAGCCAAGCTAATCGGCCAGTTCATCCATGATTTTCTCAATCATTCCAAGCCCGACGGCAGTCTCTATAGCCAGGCGCAAAGCCCCGTTTTCAAAACGCTCAAGTATAGCCAAACGCATCACGTGACCGGCGATTTATTTGGACGGCAAGATGGCTCCAAATTCCCCGTAGAATACGTCAGCACCTCTATTCAAGAACAGGGAAAAATGATTGGCGCGGTGGTTATTTTTCAAGATATTACTGAGCGCCAGGCTATTGAATTAATGAAAGACGAATTTATCGCCGTGGTCAGCCATGAGCTAAGGACGCCGCTGACGTCAATTCGCGCGGCCCTGGGGCTGCTCGCTCAATCAGAACTAAAGATCCCAATGCCAAAGCGTCAGCGGATGGTCGAAATCGCGTTTTCAAACACCAACCGCCTGGTGCGACTGGTCAGTGACATTTTGGATGTTGAGCGAATTAAATTGGGCAAAATCACGCTCAATCAAAAAACTTGCGATCTGTCGGTCATTATGGCGCAAGCTGCCGATGAAATGCGGGCAATGGCAGATAAACACGGCATTCATCTATCGGTATCGCGTCTTTGCGTTCAGCTCTACGCCGATCCAGATAGAATTATCCAAACCCTGACCAATCTGCTGAGCAACGCTATTAAGTTCTCGCCGCCAGGATCGACCGTAGAGGTATCGGCGCAGCAGCTAGAATCAAACGATGTCTCGGGCATTCAACACAGCCTTAATAGCATTGGTCAGCAGGCGATCGAGACTGGGCTAGCGGGCGCTGAGTCGTTGCTATTAGTCAGCGTGAAAGATAGAGGCCAAGGTATGCCTGGCGATAAGCTAGAGGCTATCTTTGCTCAGTTTGAGCAGCTCAACACCTCCGATGCCACACACCAGGGGGGCACTGGGCTGGGGTTGGCTATCTGCCGCAGCATTGTGCAACAGCACCAAGGAGAGATATGGGCTCAAAGTGAGATGGGTATGGGCAGCACTGTCTTCTTTACGCTGCCGGTAATGGCTAATGTTAAAGACTAAGGCGTCCTCACAATATATTCAGATAAAAATTGTAGAAATAAGCAGTCTGCTTACAAATGCCTTATGAGGAAAATAGTCATGTCTGCGAGACGAATTTTGATTGTTGACGATGATGCTGATATTCGCGAAGCGACCCAGCTTTGTTTGGAAATTACGGGCCATTGGGAAGTTTTAAAGGCGAGTAATGGGCCAGATGGGATCGCGATCGCCCAATCAGAAAAACCCGACGCCATCTTGCTAGATATGATGCTGCCCGGCATGGATGGCATGACCATCCTCAAAAAACTGAGAGAAAATCCTGAAACACAGCAAATTCCTATCGTTATTTTGACCGCCAAGGCGCAATCTAGCGAGCAAAAGACCTTCAGGCTGTTAAAAGTCGCGTCGGTGATTACCAAGCCATATGACCCGCTGACCATTTCCGATCAAATTGCCGCAGCACTTGCGCAATCTCTTGCATAAGTCTTTTCCTTGCATGGGTCTTCTATCTGACAATCAATAATACAAGTAACGTAATATACGTAAAACTTATCCATTCGTTTTGAAATAAACATTTTACAGATTTAAAGAATCCGACATCATAGAGGAATAGCTAGATAGAGGAATAGCTAGGAAAGTCTCAGAAGGACTCTGGGACAGGGTTCTGAGACAGGGCGTTGAGACAGTTCTGTAGATCTTCTCTATAACTTCTAGTGGGTTGTTCTAATACAATCTCACCGTCCGAACAGAGCCGTTTGGGCGATCGCTCAAACGCACCCTTCATTATTCTCTTTGTTCATTTTCTCTGTGCAATAAAAAAGGAATCGTTCTATGAAAGACACCCAAGTTAAAGCGCCCGTTGGTGTTAACGAAGGATGGGCTATACATATTTATGATCGCGATCGCCATTTACTTTGCTCCCTAGAGCCTTCACATGGCTGGGTATTTTGCACTGGCATAGGCTTAGGAATAGTGGCGGCCATCATCGGGTCACATCTGGGCAGATCAGTTAGCCCACAGGTATCAGCCGCACCAGCACCTACGGCAATCGCTGAACCCTCTACAACCCCCTCCCCTGCAACCCCTATCTCACCTCATTCAGCCAGGGAATCTATGTTTTGGATTGACTAACCTTCGGGATAAAAGATAATTTTCTCTCGACAAATATTTAGTCGAGAGCGCTTTTAATATTTAGCAAAGAGAGAATAAGTCGAGAGCATATTAACAGCTCTAATTTAAAAGCTACGCTTATCATTCGCATTTGATAATTTATTACATATTTGTCGATTTTTGCGAATAACTTGTGACGCTGTTGAAATAGACTTAAATGAATGAAAGATAAATTTTTCATTGACCGAAGTCTATGTACATGATTTTCTGCGCATTTGCACTTCAACAACTTTTATCCACTCTTTAATTACACAACCAGTGGTGGTTTTGCTGCGAGGCAAAAACGCTAGAAGGAGATGCCATGACTGATTTTTCAAAACACACCCGTCGCAAGTTCATTCTTACTGCTGGCGCTTCGCTAGCAGGATCTGTGCTACTCAAAAGCTGTGGAAGCAGCTCGCCTTCTGACACGGATGACGCCGCAGATACTGGCGCTGAAGCAACACCTGTTGCCGCAGGAGATGCCCCAGAAACCACGGCAGTTAAGCTAGGCTACATCCCAATCGTAGAGGCAGCGGGCCTGATCATTGCTAAAGAGAAAGGCTTCTTTGAGAAGTACGGCATGACGGATGTAGAACTCTCTAAGCAGGCGAACTGGGCTTCTGCCAGAGACAATGCAACCATTGGCTCTGAAGGCGGCGGGATCGATGGCGGTCAATGGCAAATGCCGATGCCCCACCTCATGACCGAAGGAATTATCACCAACGGCCAAAAAATTCCGATGTATGTGCTTGCACAGCTCGTAACGCAGGGAAATGGAATTGCCGTTTCGGGCATGAATGCGGGCAAAGGAATGGGGGTGGATCTCTCTAGTGCGGCTGATTATATTAAGAATTTTCAGCAAACAGAGGGACGTAAGTTCAAAGCAGCGCATACGTTTCCGCATGTAAACCAAGACTTTTGGATTCGCTACTGGTTTGCCGCAGGCGGGGTCAATCCAGATACAGACATCGATCTGCTAGCGGTGCCACCTGCAGAAACTGTTCAAGGGATGCGCAATGGCACCATGGATGCGTTTAGTACAGGCGACCCCTGGCCCTATCGGATTGTAGCCGATGACATTGGCTTTATGGCGGCGCTAACACACGAGATTTGGCCTTTCCACCCGGAAGAGTATTTGGCTATTCGCGCCGACTGGGTAGATGCAAACCCAATCGCCACTAAAGCCGTGTTAAAGGGGTTAATGGAAGCGCAGCAGTGGTGTGATGACCCCGCCAACAGACCTGAGCTAGTAGAGATTTGCGCGGGACGTAACTATTTCAATATTCCGGTAGACATTCTCACCCCCCCCTACGAAGGCAGTTACACCATGGGTGATGGCAAAGATGCGTTTGATGATATTGAGGCAGGCCCGCTCTATTGGAAAGATCCGCGAGGAAATGTCTCTTATCCGTACAAGAGTCACGATCTTTGGTTCTTAACCGAGTCGCTGCGCTGGGGCTTCCCCTTGGGCGAAATGACCGATTTTGACAAGATTCAAGCGGTAATTGACAAAGTCAACCGCGAAGACATCTGGCGCGAAGCCGCAGAAGAAGCCGGATTCTCTGATATTCCAGCAGAGACTTCTCGCGGCATAGAGACTTTCTTTGATGGCACTAAGTTTGACCCAGCAGATCCGCAAGCCTACCTCGATAGCTTGGCCATCAAGAAAGCCTAAGATCACCTGAGCGTTAGGAGTCACCTTCATATCTTTAAGAGCTGTCCTGATGAAGGCGGCTCTTGATAAGCATTTACTTTTCCCGTTTCACCCTTTTTCCTTTCCCCCCTTACTCTATAGGAACTAACAATGGTTGCCCAAACTCAAAAGCGTAAGCCGGTTAGACGCCGCCGCTCACCTCGCTCTTTCTCAAATAAGCGAGTTCAAAATATTCTATTGCCGGTCATTGGCACGCTAGCTTTTTTGATCATCTGGCAGATATTTTCATCTTCTGGCTTAACCCGGCTACCTGGCCCAATCACGCTTTGGACAGATGATCGCACCCGAGAATTGCTGATCAATCCCTTCTATGATTACGGCGGGCTAGATAAGGGACTATTTTGGCAAACGCTCGCTAGCTTAGGAAGAGTGGCCAAAGGCTATTCGGCAGCGGCGGTTGTCGGTATTGGGGTGGGCGTGTTGGTCGGGGGAAATGCGCTGCTGAACAAAGCGCTCGATCCGCTTTTCCAGTTTTTGCGGATGGTGGCTCCGTTGGCTTGGGTACCGATTGCCTTAGTGGCGCTGCAGCAAAACCAGCCCGCTGCAATCTTCGTTATCTTCATCACGGCAGTCTGGCCCATTTTGATTAACACGGCTGAAGGCGTTCGGCAAATTCCGACTGACTATCAAAATGTCGCTAAAGTGCTACAGCTTTCACGCAAAGACTATTATCTCAATATTCTGTTTCCAGCGGCGCTGCCTTACATTTTCACCGGGCTAAGAATTGCGATTGGTTTAGCTTGGCTAGCGATTATTGCCGCAGAGATTGTGATGTCTGGGATTGTTGGAATTGGCTTCTTTATTTGGGATGCCTATCAGCAAAACTACATCAGCGAGATTATCTTGGCGGTGATTTATATCGGGGCAGTGGGTCTGTTGCTCGATAGATTTATCGCATTCATTCAACGTCTGATTTTGCCTGAGTAATTTGTTAGCAAGACAGCGCTTTAGCAGTAAAACAAGATTGGAGATAAATCATGACCGGCTTAGTAGCGTTAGAAAAAGTTGACAAAGCATTTTCTTTGTCAGATGGCGGCGAGTATGTTGCTTTATCCAACATCAACTTAGAGATTAAAGAAGGTGAGTTTATCTCCTTCATTGGCCACTCGGGCTGTGGCAAATCGACCTTGTTGGATATGATTGCTGGGTTTTCTCAGCCGACGGCGGGCTTGGTGACCCTAGAAGGTAAAAAAATTATGGAACCTGGCCCCGATCGCATGGTGGTGTTTCAAAACTATTCGCTGCTGCCCTGGCAAACGGTGCGTGATAATGTGGCCTTAGCAGTCGATACGGTGATGAGCGATCGCACCCGAGAAGAACGCCGCGCCATTGTAGACGAAAACCTTAAGATGGTGGGCTTAAGTCAAGCCGCAGACAAACGACCTGCCCAGCTTTCAGGCGGGATGAAGCAGCGGGTGGCGATCGCCCGCGCCCTAGCCATTCGTCCCAAGCTGCTGCTGCTAGATGAACCCTTTGGCGCGTTAGACGCTTTGACTAGAGGAAACTTGCAAACAAAGCTGATGCAAATCTGCGACGCCAACAAGGTGACCACCGTGATGGTGACTCACGATGTCGATGAAGCGGTTTTGCTCTCAGATCGAATTGTGATGCTCACCAACGGGCCAGGTGCGCAGATTGGTCAGATTTTAGAGGTCGATATTCCTCGGCCTAGAGAAAGAATGAAAGTTGTAGAGCATCCTAGTTACTACAGTCTGCGCTCGGAGATGATTTACTTTTTGAATCAACAGAAGCGGATTAAGCAGTGGCGATCGCGCAAAACAACGCCTGTTCCTCGCCACGGCCTCGAAAAAGTTAACCTTGACATTGGATTTGTTCCGTTGACGGCCTGCGCCCCCCTCGCCATTGCCAAAGAAAAAGGCTTTTTTACCAAGCATGGCCTAGACGAAGTCAACCTGGTGCGCGAAACAAGCTGGCGTGGCATTTGCGATGGCATTCGCGGCGGCTACCTGGACGGTGCGCAAATGCCCGCAGGAATGCCGCTATTTCTCACCTTGGGCGGCGATGAAGCGCCCCCCGTGTCAATGGTCACAGCACTCACCATGACCCGCAACGGCAACGCGATTACCTTTGACAACTATCTGTACGATCAGGGCGTTCGCAGCCTCAGTGACTTCAAGCAGTATGTCGATAAAACCAGCGATCGCAACCACACATTAGGCGTGGTTCATTCTTCATCTATGCATAATTTGCTGTTGCGCTACTGGCTTGCAGCCGGGGGGATAGACCCGGATCAAGACGTCGAGCTAAAAAACATTCCGCCCGCTCAAATGGTCGTTGATCTCAAAGCAGATACCATTGACGGCTACTGCGTTGGTGAACCTTGGAACTTGCGAGCGGCAGCAGAAGACGTGGGCTTTACCGTTGCCACAGACGCCGACATTTGGAACGGGCATCCTGGCAAGGTGCTAGGCGTACGAGAAGACTGGGCTCAACGCTACCCGAATACTCACATTGCCCTGGTTAAAGCCTTGCTAGAAGCCTGCCGCTACTGCGCCGATCCTGACAACGAAGTAGAAATTCGCGAGATCTTGGCCCGTAAGCAGTATGTAGGCACCTCAATCGACTACATTCACCTGAGCACGCCGCCAAAGACGCCTAAGCAAGCTCGCAAATATGCTAGCCATCTGTTTTTTGGCGAAGGCATGAACCGACCGAGCCGCACAGAACATCTTTGGATGATGACTCAACTAGCCCGGTGGGGACATACGCCTTTTCCACGCAATTGGCTAGAGATTCTAGAGCGCGTTTGCCAGGCCAATGTGTTTCTGACAGCGGCCAGAGAGTTGGGGCTAACAGACATGAAATACACCCAGGGCCATCTCGAATTTTTTGACGGTACGCGCTTCTCGACCGATGACCCAATTGCCTACCTCAACCAGCTACCGATTAAGCGCGACTTTAGCGTGACAGAAGTCGATTTAAGAAGATCGGCTCTGCCTACAGAGACTTTACCAACCGCCGCTTAAACCGCACCGCTCCCTTTCCCCTTTCCCCTTTCCCCTCAATCCTGCGATGAATACACACCTTCAAGTCCCTCCTAAACCCACTTCTAGAACGCTTTCTCAATCAGATGCCTTCTTAAAATTTGAAGGCGTCGGCAAAGTATATCCCACTCCCAAAGGCCCCTATCCGGTTCTGCAAAACATTAACTTAAGCGTAGATGCTGGAGAATTTATTTGTGTGATTGGCCACTCTGGCTGCGGTAAGTCAACGTTGCTCAGCATGGTGTCAGGCTTTCAACAGCCCACCAGCGGCACTGTAGAACTGCGCTCAAAACCGATTGTCGAGCCCGGCCCCGATCGCATGGTGGTGTTTCAAAACTACGCCCTACTGCCCTGGCGCAGCGTTTTCGACAATGTTTATTTAGCCGTCAAGACGGTCTATCCCAACAAGCCCGAAGCTGAAAAGCGAGCCATCGTTCGCGACCACCTGGCGCTTGTTGGCATTTTAGAAGCCGCCGATAAGAAACCGACTCAAATTTCGGGCGGAATGAAGCAGCGAGTCGCGATCGCCCGCGCCCTGTCCATCCGCCCCGAAGTCCTGATTCTTGACGAGCCCTTTGGCGCACTCGATGCCATTACCAAAGAAGAACTGCAAGAAGAGCTGCTCAAAATTTGGAACGATCATCGCTGTACGGTGCTGATGATTACCCATGATATTGATGAGGCGCTGTTTTTGTGCGATCGCCTGGTAATGATGACTAACGGGCCAGGGGCGGGCATTGGCGAGGTGATCACGATTCCGTTTGAAAGGCCGCGCGATCGCGTCCAAATCATGGAAGATCCGACTTACTACGAACTGCGTAACTACGTCCTCGACTTCCTCTACAACCGCTTTGCCCATGATGCGGACGAATAGCTTTGCGTCAACCACGCTCTCCTTAACTCCTTCTGGAGAGCGTTTCTTCTTTTCTGCGTTCTGTCTGTAACTTTCTTAAAGCGTACAGGTTACATCGCTAGGAAGCTTCTAAAATAAGCATATTCATTTACCTTGAGCGATCTTATGACTGTAAAAACTGCCGGAAGCCCACCGCCCGAAGCCGATCAGCTACGAGCAGAGATTGAAAAGCAGCTCCCTAACATCATCGCTAGCTTTAGCGAGATATTACAAAAGCAGTTTGGCTTCGAGAACCTCAGAGTAGGCGGCTTTACCATCGTGCCCGAAGCAGATACAGGCAACATTTCCTGTGACGATGAGAGCTGTTCTATTAGCTAATATCATTAACATCAGCCGCATACGATCAAAAGTCTTATTTCTTCATAACATCTCCATCTTGTTTTGTTCTGATAGGCATAGGTTACGAACATAATCACATCCTAAAAAGAACATGACTATTTCTATCCAACGTCCAGATATATCCCCGTGGGGGAGATTCTGCAATTGGGTCACCAGCATCGAAAATCGGCTTTACATAGGCTGGTTTGGCGTGCTGATGATTCCATTGCTCGGAGTTGCTACCACCGTTTTTGTAATCGCCTTTATCGGTGCCCCACCAGTCGATATCGACGGCATTCGCGAGCCGCTTTCCGGCTCACTACTATACGGTAACAACATCATCACCGCCGCTGTCGTCCCCACCTCCAACGCCATCGGCCTTCACTTTTACCCTATTTGGGAAGCGGCCACCCTCGATGAATGGCTTTATAACGGTGGCCCCTATCAAATGATTGGATTCCACTATGTGCCCGCCCTCCTTTGCTACCTGGGCCGCGAATGGGAACTCAGCTACCGGCTAGGAATGCGTCCCTGGATCTGCATTGCCTATTCCGCACCCGTAGCCGCTACTATCTCTGTGTTTTTGATCTACCCCATCGGTCAAGGCAGCTTCTCTGATGGCTTGCCGATGGGCATCAGTGGTACCTTCAACTTTATGTTTGTGTTCCAGGCAGAGCACAACATTCTGATGCATCCGTTCCATATGCTAGGCGTGGCGGGCGTATTTGGCGGCTCACTGTTTAGCGCCATGCACGGCTCACTCGTCACCTCTAGCCTGGTTCGCGAAACAACTGATGTTGAATCACAAAACAAAGGCTACAAATTTGGTCAAGAAGAAGAAACTTACAACATTCTGGCCGCTCATGGATACTTTGGCCGACTGATCTTTCAATATGCCAGCTTCAACAACTCTCGCTGGCTACACTTTTTCCTTGCTGCCTGGCCTGTCGTTTGCATATGGCTAGTGGCCCTCGGCATTAGCACCATGGCCTTCAACCTCAATGGCTTCAACTTCAACCATTCTGTACTAGATTCTCAGGGCCGAGTGCTGCCAAGTTGGGCTGATGTAGTCAACCGCGCTAGCTTAGGCTTTGAAGTCATGCACGAGCGCAATGCCCACAACTTCCCGTTGGATTTGGCCAGCGGCGAAACGGTGCCTGTGGCCCTTCATGCCCCTGCTATTCGAGCATAGTCTTTAAATTTCCTCCACGCCATGCAGCACAGCAAGCAGTCTGGCTTGACGATGCTTGCTCTCCTCAGCGCTTTCCTTCGGGAGGGCGTTTTTTTGTCGGACAGCTTAGTCAGACAGCTTAGTCAGACAATTTAGCCTAAGCCTGACCCATTTTTTCACGCGCGTCCTCACGGTAAGATACCTGATGTAGTCTCTGATACCGCGCGATAAGGGAGTAAAAGCCGTGCAATCTCTTCTTCGGGTCGCTTGTAAAATCGATCGCTTTACTGATGCCATTGGCAAGCTGGCCTACTGGCTAGTATTAGTGATGATTGGTGTCGGCGTATGGAACGTGTTAGGTCGCTATATTGGCAATGCCATCGGCCAAAACTTAAGTTCAAACGCGCTAATTGAAACGCAGTGGTATCTATTCGATTTAGTGTTTTTGCTGGGATCCGCTTACGCTCTTCAGCATAACGAACATGTCCGCGTCGATGTATTCTACGCCCGGTGGAACCGTCGCCGCAAAGCCATTGCCGATTTGTTTGGCACGCTTGTTTTTCTGCTGCCCTTTTCCGCCTTAGTCATTTACTTTTCTTGGGGTGCGATCGCTCAATCTTGGGCCATTCGCGAAACCTCGCCAGATCCCGGCGGGCTCGCTCGCTATCCTATCAAAGCAATGATTCTCGTCAGCTTTGCGCTCTTGATCTTACAAGGCATTGCAGATGCTATTAAAAATTTAGCAATTATCAAAGGCGAACCATCCACAGGAGAAGAGGTATGATTACCGACTGGCTAGGCCCGGCGATGTTTGCGGGTGCGCTGGCGCTGCTTTCTCTCGGCTATCCTGTTGCATTCGCTCTGGGCGGCGTCGCCATTCTATTTGGCCTGTTCGGGATTGCCCTCGGTATATTCGATCCGGTGTTTCTCACGGCAATGCCGCAGAGAATTTTCGGCATTATGAACAACTTTACGCTACTGGCGATTCCCTACTTTATTTTCATGGGAGCGATGCTAGAGAAGTCGGGCATTGCAGAAGATTTGTTGGAAACCATGGGCAGTTTGTTTGGCCGCATTCGCGGCGGGCTAGCCGTGGCGGTGGTGGTGGTCGGGGCATTGCTTGCGGCGACAACCGGGGTGGTAGCAGCAACAGTTGTCACCATGGGCCTGATTTCATTACCCACGATGCTGCGCTATGGATACAACAAAGATCTGGCGAGCGGTGTGATTGCCGCATCGGGAACGCTGGGTCAAATTATTCCGCCGAGTATTGTGCTGGTAGTGCTGGCCGATCAGCTTGGGATTTCGGTGGGTGATTTGTTTTTGGGATCGGTGATTCCGGGGCTGATGATGGCGGGGGCGTTTGTTGTGCATGTGCTGGCGATCGCATTCTTCCGCCCTGACATGGCCCCTGCTTTACCTGCTGCCCTCATTGACATCCGAGGCAGCGCCCTTTTGATCAAAATCATCAAAGTCATGCTGCCACCGCTGGTGCTAATTTTGCTGGTGCTTGGCAGCATTTTCTTTGGGGTAGCCACGCCAACAGAGGCAGGGGCGCTGGGCTGTATGGGGGCGATTATCCTCGCGGCAATGAAGGGTCAGCTCAGGTGGAGCGGCATCAGGGATGTGTGCGATCGCACCCTGCGCACCACCAGCATGGTCATCTTCATCCTGTTCGGATCTACCGCCTTTAGCTTAGTGTTTAGAGGTTTGAGAGGCGATCGCTTCATCTTCGACGCGCTAACCAACTTGCCTGGCGGCGAAATCGGCTTTTTGTTCGTCAGCATGATCACCATCTTCATTCTGGGCTTCTTCATCGACTTCTTTGAAATTGCCTTTATTGTGGTGCCTTTATTCGCGCCCATTGCTCAACAAATCGGCATTGACCTGGTCTGGTACGGCGTCATCATCGGCGCAAACATGCAAACCTCCTTTCTGACCCCACCTTTTGGCTTCGCCTTGTTTTACCTGCGTGGCGTTGCCCCCAAAGAAATTACCACGGGCAACATCTATCGCGGCGTTGTTCCTTTTATTCTGTTGCAGTTACTGGTGCTGGTCGCTATCATTGCATTTCCGCCATTAGTAAGCTGGCTACCCTCTGTCAGCCAGTAATTTAGCCAGTTACCAAATTAGCCGTAAGCCAATCACGCCCAGCAAAGAAAGTACAAGTCGCTTAAAGCTGTCTGCGTCTATCCGTTTAGAAAACATCAGGCCCGTGCCCATGCCGAGCGCAAACAAAGGCAAACAGCAAAGCGCAATTTCTAACAGCTCAGGCGTAATATGTCCTTCAAAGTAATGCCCGCTCAGCGTAAAGGACTGCGCTACCACATAGACGCCTGCCAAATTTCCTTTAAATTCTTTTGGGCTCCACTTTTTAGTATTGGCATACATCACCAGCGGTGGCCCACCGGTAGTAAAAGCGCCGGTCAAAAATCCAGAAATTCCACCAAACAAGTAGGCCCAACGAGGCGATTCTAGGGTAGGCATGGCGAAAACAGGCGCAACCAAACGCAAAGCATCGTAGGCCACATAGAGCACGATAAAACCGCCTAATACTTGCCGGGCCAGATCTTCAGGAACATAGCGCAGCCCGACCAGGCCGATTGGAATGGAAATTAGGGCCGAAGCGATTAAGGGCGCGATCGCCTTCCACCGAAAACTCTTCCAATAGTAAATCCAGAGCGCAGTGCTGCTGAGCAGACACATCATCAGCACTAAGGGAATGGCAAGCTGTAGCGTTAAAAAGAAGGGGAGAAGGGCGATCGCCACCAAGGCAAACCCAAACCCAGCTAAGCTTTGCACTGCCGCAGACAGGCCGATGATGCCAGCAACCCACAAAATATTTTCCAAAGATCCCTACCTATCGTCCACGGGCGGAACGGCTGCTATGTAAACTTTCTTGCTAGCAATATTAACTTATATAAATACACTTCTCATGCCAAATATAGCGACGTTCGCCAGCCTACGCGGCATCGGTAAAGTGCCCAATGAGCTAACTCGCGGTCACATTGCTTAATGAGAAAACTAACTCATTGGCATCATTAGCCAATAAGTTGTATATTCAACCGCACAGCTAACAACTGCCTTATAACCAATAGCCATTATGGTTTCGACCGCACACAGCAGCCGAGCACGGGCCCAAAAGCAAGCCCAAAAGCAGGTCCAACAAATCGCTCAGCAAATGTCTCAAGCGTGTGTAGCTCGGCGGCTACGGCAGGTCAACCGCACCGTCACCCGCCTGTACGACGACGCCCTGCGCCCTCACGGCATCACGGTCAACCAGCTCAACATTTTGGCCGTCATCATCAGCGAAAAGCAAATTCGCCCCGGCCAGCTAGGGCAAGCGCTCGGCATGGAAAAATCTACCATCAGCCGCACCGTAGATCGGATGGTTGGCAAAGGCTGGCTCAAAGTTGCGCCAGGGGCAGACAGCCGCACACAGCTACTCACTGTCACCGCAAAAGGCAGTCAGCTTCTGCTTTCGGTCACGCCTATTTGGGATACCTTGCAAGCGGGTATTCTCACCCACATCGGCAATTGCAATAATATTCTCCAAATGCTTGCCCCAAACCAGATAAGTGAAACAGCAGATGAAGAACTCATCCATTCTGATCAGCCGGTCTCAGCAGACGAATTCTACCTATAGAGCATTCGTTAAAGAGTCATCATCAGGCGCTACAATCGGACGCTACAATAATGCTATGGTCATCGTTTTTGGATCATTGTTTTTGCTAACTGTTTTTGCTGGGTTCTAGTCATATGGCAACACGCAACTCGCCATTAGAGACAGCCTTAGCGCCTCAAAATCTCAAACGCTGGACTGTCGAGGCATACCATCAATTAAGCGAGCTAGGGCTACTCGATCTAGATGAACGAACTGAGCTAATTTCGGGGCAAATCATTGTTATGGCCGCCAAGGGCACCCCTCATGTCATTACGCTACAGCTATTAGCGATCCAGATTGACGATTTTTTGCGCGACAAGCCTTTTTTTGCTAGAACTCAAGATCCTATTCAGCTAGACGACTTGTCCGAGCCAGAACCAGATCTTGCGATTGTAGAAGGAAACATCCTTACCTACGTTAATCATCATCCCAAACCTCAATCTGTTCGCCTCATAGTAGAAGTTGCAGACACGACGCTTAAGCAAGATTGCGAAATCAAAGACAAGCTCTACGCTCAAGCGAAAATACCTGAATACTGGGTGATTGACCTTCAGCACCGACGTCTGCACATCTTTCAAAAGCCAGGCGAGCGAGGCTACAGCAGCCACTTGATTTTGGATGAAAATAACAGCGTTGCGCCATCAAGCTTTCCAGATATGGTTCTATCGGTTGCCTCTATGCTTTCTCCCGTTAGAGCATAGATCAAGATATAGATTAAGGATCCAAATATTTTGCACTGATTGCGCTGCTTCTATCTTTCGAGATATAAAGCAGCCACACGCCAGATCATTTCTACCTGTTTGCAAACTGCGAAAAGCCTAGCTCGTTCACCTTGTTCCAAGCCCGTACCGAGTCACGGAATTGCTTCCAGTTGTCATAAATCTGCTTGAAGGTGCCATCTTTGCTAGCGTTGTCTTCTAAAAAGGCCGTGGAGGTCTCGGCGGCGGCAGTGAGAATTTCGTCACTGTAGGGCGTTAGCTCGGTGCCACCGTCAATCAGGCTTTGCAAAGCGGCTCCGTTCAAGGCGTCATACTTGGCGAGCATGTCAATATTGGCTTCGTAGGCCGCTGTCTTAAAAACTTCTTGATACTCTTGGGGCAATCCGTTCCAGGCATCTAGGTTAACGGTGACATCTAGCGTTGCCCCAGGCTCCCACCAGCCAGGATAATAGTAGTAAGTTGCGGCGTTTTGCAAGCCCAGTTTCTCGTCGTCATAGGGGCCAACAAATTCGGCGGCATCAATCGCACCGCGATCGAGCGCCAGGAAAATTTCGCCACCTGGTAAGACCTGCACGTTTACGCCCAGTTGAGACATCACCTCGCCGCCCAGCCCAGGAATGCGCATTTTGAGGCCCTTGAGGTCGCTCACCGTTTGAATGTTGTTCTTAAACCAGCCGCCCATTTGAACGCCCGTGTTGCCAGCCGGAAAGCTAATGACGTTGAAGTCGGCATACAGCTCGTTGATAGCCTCTAGCCCGCCGCCGTGATAAAGCCAGGCGTTTTGCTGCTGGGCGTTGAGGCCAAAGGGAACGGTGGTGCCAAAGGCGAGGGCGGGATTTTTGCCAACGTAGTAGTAAGCGGCGCTGTGACCACATTCCACGGTGCCCGCTTGGACGGCGTCCAGCACTTGCAGGCCAGGGACAATTTCACCAGCGGCGTAGGGGTCAATGGTAAAGCGACCATCGGTGAGGGCGTTGACGCGATCACTAATCGTTTGCGCCCCACCATAAATGGTATCGAGTGACTGCGGCCAGCTCGTCGCCATGCGCCACTGCACCCTGGGTAAATCGCCGCTGACCGCGCCGCCGCCCTGTTGTTGAGTGCAGGCTGCGATCGCGCTAGATCCGGCTGCGATCGCCCCATACCCCAAAATTCGTCTACGCTTCATAGGTTCAGACCGCCCAGAAAAATGATAGAGAACGTGTCACCCGATACCTTTCAGGCAATCCCTATCATTAAATCACCTAGCGGATGACCCTCATTCGTCTAGTTACCGACTGTAACCACACGCCATCTTTGAATAGGAGATGATAGAATCAAAACTCAACACCAAGGACATGTAGCTCAGTTGGATAGAGCATCAGATTCCGGTTCTGAGGGTCGGGGGTTCGAATCCCTCCATGTTCGTTAGCTCAAACTCGACTAGCCAGCTTGATTAGCCAGTTAGTTAGCCAAAAGCGTATTAGCTCGAAGCACCATCCGCATCCATACCCTGCACAATGCGCGAAAGCTCATTCTTTTCGTTCGTGACCACGCGCCGCGCCGAGCCGCTAATAATGCCTTCCAGGTTGCGGAATGATTCTCTAATTTGAGGGCCGCCTGCGTCAATGGTGTACTCGCGAATCGCCTTGTCATGCCAGGAACCGCGCATCTTAAATACATTAATAGCGCGTGACATTTCACCGCGAACCTCTACATACTGCAACATCAAGATTGTGTCGGTAATCGTAGAGATATGCGAGTCCGTAATCGAATGCGAGCCCATAAACTGCTCGGTCGTATTGGTAAAAAATCCGGTAATTTCTTCCTGCTTAGCAAACCCCGTCACCCCAATCACAAACTGCCGAAAGGCATTATTGCTAACACCGCGATCTAGCGCAGACAGCGAATCAATCGCAATTCGCGACGGCTTAAACTCAGCTATCTGCGACTTAATAATCTGCAAATGATCTTCTAGCCCTGCCGACTCTGGATAGGCACAAATAATTTTCAATAGGCCCTGACGCTCTAGCTCTTCAAAGTCAATTCCCCAAGAAGAGGCATTGCGCGATAGCTGCGATCTGGACTCCTCATAGGCAAACAAAATTGAACGCTCGCCATTTTCGCAGGCATTCGCCAAAAAGTTGCTCACCAGCAGCGTTTTGCCCGTACCCGTCGCCCCCGTCGCCAAAATAATCGAATCCTTGAAAAAGCCACCG
Source organism: Phormidesmis sp. (assembly GCA_049791095.1). GTDB lineage: Bacteria > Cyanobacteriota > Cyanobacteriia > Phormidesmidales > Phormidesmidaceae > Phormidesmis. The sequence goes on along the minus strand of JBAQZP010000003.1, from coordinate 8,812 downwards.
CCGCACATTTTGTCCAGCGTCTCCACCCCCGAAGACACGCGCACATTCGACGATCGCTGCGTCAGCCTCATCGCTCCCAACGGGAAAATGCTCACGCCATAGTCAGTAATCGTAAAAGGATACTCCCCCTTCATATGAGTCGTGCCGCGCAGCTTCAAAATCTCCATCGTCCGCCGCCGCCGTTCACCTTCCAAGGCATTACGCACAATCACCACATTATCCGACACAAACTCTTCCACCCCAAAGCGAGCTACCGGCCCATACTCATCGACCCTTTCTGTGGTCATTAGCGTCGTTGCCCCCATTTGCTTCAACCGAGCCAGCAACCGAAAAATCTCGCGTCGTACCACTTCCGCCGCATCATATTGATGAAAAACAGCCGTTATCGAATCAATCGAAACGCGCTTAGCTTTATATTTACGAATAGCGTACTGAATGCGCTCAATCAAAGCCGATAGGTCAAAATTGCCGACAACCTCCTGCCCTTCAGGATCAGGGCAGGCATCGAGGATGAAAAGCTTGCCCTTGTCGATCAGCGCCTGCAAGTCCCAGCCAAAACTGTAGGCATTCGTGATGATGTCCGCTGGAGATTCTTCAAAGGTAACAAATACGCCAGGATCGTCAAAGTAGGTCATGCCGTGGTACAGAAACTGCACGGCCAGCAGCGTTTTACCCGTACCCGACGTGCCGCTAACCAGGGTCGAACGGCCTACCGGCAACCCACCATGGCTGATGTCATCAAAGCCTTCAATCATGGTGCGAATTTTTTGCACACCTTTAGAGCGAGTCAGCGCCTGAACATCGGCTGAAGATGAAGGGGATTTCATAACGGCTGGTTAGCGACTTGTTAAAAAGTGGCAGAAGATAAACAGACTAAAATTAAATTTAGTTAAGACGACTCTGGCAAAGAGCATCCATAACAGAGGGATTGAACTAGCTAAAGCGGCCATCTTCCTTAAGTTCATCATAGAGAAGATCGAGCCCGATCAAAACCCTTTCACGGTCAGAGAGATCGCCAATAATTTTGCGCACGGGGGGCGGCAGAATTTTGGCGAGTGTAGGCGTCGCCAAAATCTTATCTTCCTCAGCGAGTTGAGGATTCTTTAAGACATCGATCACCTTCAGGGCATACACGCCCTGGAATTCCTTATCTAGTATGGTGTTTAGCGTTCTGATTGCCAGCGTAGAACTCGGCGTGTTCCCGGCCACGTACAACTTTAAAATGTAGGTCTTTTGAGAAGCGCTCATGGTGGTATTCTTGCTTCGATTTTCTTTTTTATTACATTTCTTGCGGAACCGACCGGCGATACATCTCGCATAGGTGAGCAATCACATCTATCAAGGTCAATCTATAGTCTGTCAAAATTTCTTCGTTACGGCCCTCCAGTTGAAGCTGTTTAGAAAAGTCATCAATCAGCTCCATATGAATCTCAACGATTTTGGGCACTGACATATCCGCGAAAAAGGCAACGTTTACAAAATCGTCAATTTTTTGGTTGATAGTACTGTCATTGTCAAAATAATTCAAAATGATGTGGCGATAATCTTGACGCAGCTTGTACAAAAATTCCTCGCGTTCTGACGGACTCATATGCCGCAAAAAGTTTTGCTGATTGCGCCTGTAGTACACGCTGGCATAGCCCAGTCGCTCGCGCAATTTTTCGGTGAGGCGCTGTTGCTGCAAGCTCAACAAAAACAGTCGTTTGTCTCGCTGTTCGGCATCTGCAATCTGCTTGGCGTCTGCAAGTTGTTTGGCATCTGTGGGCAGCCGCAGGTATCGCTCTACGCTTTGGCGAATGGCTTCGTCTACACTATCAGCATCGTCAATGCTAATTGATGTGACTGCTTCGTGATAGTCGTACAGAGAGGGTTCGGTGCTAGCATCAGGACGGCTGATGGCTAATGTTGGCAGTAAAATATCTCTTTGCTTGAGATCTTCGAGGGCGTCAAAGGCATCTTTGGCAGACTGAACAATCAGGCAGTCAATCCGATGACGATTGCTGATCACCCAATCGGTAAATTCTGAAGTCGAGCGGCTCCAGCTAACCGCAAAGTTCTTCTGAGAAAGTAGCTGATGCAGAGGATCAGCCAATGACTCAGCGGGAACAAACACACCAATGAGAAACTGTGCAGACAAAGGATTTTCTTAAATTAACTTTCTATCCACCGGCTTTTAGCAAGGCAATGGTTGATTGAATAGTGCAACATTTGCGTATACGGCCCGCGTGTTTACAGAGCGTAACGTTGATAAATATTGCTTATTATATTTTATTACTTGGTTATCTAAACACACACAAGTATATCGGCTGAGCGGTTAATCTCAACTGAGGATTCGAGATCGTCCGGGTCAAACGTTGAAGCTTCTCCCCTATCAGGTAACCGGTTTTATTTTATGGGCAATTCGCAGCAGGATTCAATGGTCTGTATCAGCCGTTATCTGATCAGGCAATATTTAGTTAAGGCAGTAGGCTTGGGTATCTGCCTATGTTTGATGTTGGGAGGTTGGGTATTGGGAGGCGCTCAGGCAGCGGCGGCCCCGGCTAGTTTTTCTGGAGACGAGGCGATAGAGGAGGCGATCGCACCATCCGGCCAGTCTTTATTTAGCCTTCAGTGCGCGGGTTGCCATGCCAAGGGCGGCAATATTATTCGTCGAGGCAAAAATTTAAAGCGCCAGGCGATGGTGCGAAATGGCTATGGAGAGGTGGAGGCGATCGCCACCATCATCACCCAGGGCAAAGGAGCCATGCCCGCCTATGCAGATCGGTTGAGCGAGGGAGAAATTGAGGCGATCGCGCAATACGTCCACCAGCAATCAGAATCTGGCTGGTAAAACACCCCTCTATGCAATCCCTTTACGCACTGAAATATTTTGCCGCCTTGTGATAGACCACAATCGCCGTCGTCGATTGCTCCGGATAAAGCTGCTCGCTTTCATCCATATGCATTCCAATCTTTTCAACCCCCAGCAAATCTAGCTGCTTGGGCTGATCTTGCATATTCGGGCAGGCCGGATAGCCAAAGCTATAGCGCGACCCCTGATAGCGCTGCGCCAAAATATTGCGAATGCCTTGCGGCTCTTGATCGTCATACCCCAGCTCGATCCGAATTTTGGTATGCATCCATTCAGCCAACGCCTCCGCCATTTGCACCGCCAGACCGTGATAGTACAAATAATCGGTGTAATTATCAGCAGCAAATAGCTTAGCCGCGTACTCAGTTGCGATTTCGCCCATCGTCACTGCCTGCATCGGCATCACGTCGTATTCGCCCGGCTTCGCTTGGTCTTTTGGTAAAAAGAAATCGGCAATGCACAGCCGTCGCATTGAGCGCTGACGCGGAAATTCAAATGAGGTAATCGGTTCAGCAGGCTCGCCTTTTTGGGCCGCTTGCCAGTCGTAAATGTATAGCGTGTTACCTTCCGCCAGGCAAGGAAAGTAGCCATACACCAGCTTAGGGTCTAGCAATTTCTCGTCGATAATCCGCTGCTTCCACTCAGTTAAAATCGGCGTCACCTTCTCCGCCAGAAAAGCGTCATATTCCTCGCGTGATTGACCTTTGGGCTTACGAAACTGCCACTGCCCAGCCACTAACGCCTGCATATCTAAGTAATCAAACAGCGCTTCGAGTGGAATATCGTCACCAGCTAACACCTTCGGCCCCCAAAACGGTGGCGCGGGCCGCTCAATATCGATCGCTACATCGTCAGAGCGGCGAGTATCGATTACCTTCGGCTCATCGGAGACTTCCGCCTCTGCTGCATTATTTACGGCAACCTTCGCAGCCTTTGCAAGCTGGCTCATCGGATGCTCATCAGCAAAGCCTTTGAGGTTGTCCCAGTGGCCTTCCTTTTTCGCGGGCATCAGCGCATCCATAAAGTGCAGGTCAGCAAAAGCATCTTTGCCATAAATCACTTGGCCGTTATAGACATTTTGACAGTCCTCATTCACAAACTTTGGCGTCAGCGCTGCCCCGCCCAAAATCACCGGCACATCAATGCCGTGCTCATTAAAGGTCGCTAGATTGTCCTTCATAAAGGCGGTAGATTTCACCAGCAGTCCGCTCATCGCAATGCAGTCCGCTTTGTGCTCATTAAAGGCCGCGATAATATTGTCTACCGGCTGCTTAATACCAATATTCACAACTTTGTAGCCGTTGTTGGACAGGATGATGTCTACCAGATTTTTACCAATGTCATGCACATCGCCTTTCACTGTAGCGATCACAACGATCCCTTTGCCGCTATCGTCCGCCTCGTCTTTGTCCATAAAGGGCTCTAAATAAGCCACCGCTGCCTTCATGGTTTGAGCCGACTGCAACACGAACGGTAGCTGCATTTGACCCGAGCCAAACAGCTCGCCAACAACTTTCATGCCGTCTAGCAAAAAGGTGTTGACGATCTCTAGCGGCGGATATTTCTCCAGCGCTTTGGCGAGCTGATCTTCTAAGCCAATGCGCTCGCCGTCGATAATGTGACGCTTCAGCCGCTCTTCTAGGGGCAAATCTTCGTCTTGGCTGGTGCGCAGTTGCTGAGTGCTTTTGCCTGCAAAAAGGGTGGTTAATTCGCCTAGTGGATCGTAGGTGCAGGCGTCGCCCTCAAACTCACGGTTGTCGTAAATCAGGTCGCGGCAGATTTTTTGATGGTCGGGATCGATTTTTGCCAGTGGCAGAATCTTGCTGGCGCTGACGATCGCACCATCCATGCCAACGGCCATCGCTTCGTTCAGAAAAACAGAGTTCAAAACTACTCGTGAGGCCGGGTTGAGACCAAAGGAGGCGTTAGAAACACCCAGCATAATGTGACAGCCGGGTAGATTCTCGCGAATCAGCTTGATCGCTTTGATCGTTTCTTTGGCGTTCACCCGGTCTTCTTCAATGCCGGTAGAGATTGGTAGAACCAGGGTGTCAAAGAATAGTTCGTAAGGGGGAAAGCCGTATTCCAGGGCGTCGCGGTAGGCGCGTTGGGCGATCGCGAACTTTTTCTGGGCCGTTCGCGCCATCCCATCTTCATCAATCGTGCCAATCACCACCCCCGCGCCATAGCGTTTGGCAATCTCTAGCACTTTAAAGAAGCGCTCGTCGCCATCTTCATAGTTCGTCGAGTTCAAAATGCACTTGCCGCCTGCCACCTTCAGGCCCGCCTCCATTTTTTCCCACTCGGTAGAGTCCAGCATCAACGGCAGCGTAATGTTCGTCACCAGCCGTGACACCAGCTCGCGCATATCGCGTTCGCCGTCTCGACCGACATAATCGACGTTGACATCTAATATATGTGCGCCTTCTTTCACCTGCGACTTTGCCAGCGCCACCAGGCCATCCCAATCTTCAGCGTTGAGCATTTCCCGGCACTTTTTAGAGCCGCTGGCGTTCAGACGTTCGCCGACAATCAAGAAGGAGTTCTCTTGCTCGTAGGGCTGCGGGCTGTAGATAGAGGCGGCGGATGGCATGTAGGGAAGTTCGCCATAAGGGGGGAGGGCGGCGCGATCGCCCACCACTCTTTCCTTCGGTGTCAAATCCTGCGACAGCTCAGCCAACTGTTGAATATGATCTGTGCGCGTCCCACAGCAGCCCCCAATAATCTGCACGCCCAAATCTTCGACAAAATGCATGAGCTGCATCCGCAACTCCATCGGCGTTAGCCGGTAATGCGCCTGACCGCCCACATTCTCGGGCAGGCCCGCGTTCGGAATGCAGGAAACAATGAAGGGAGAATTTTCGGCCAGATACTTGATGTGCTCCTTCATTTCGGTAGGGCCAGTGGCGCAGTTAAGGCCCAAAATATCAATGGGGTAGGGCTCTAAGATCGTCAGCGCCGCGCTAATTTCTGAGCCGACAAGCATCGTGCCCATTTGCTCTACGGTCACCGAAACCATCAGCGGCAGGCGGGTTTGCTTTTTTGCAAAAATTTCCTCTACAGCAGTCAAAGCAGCTTTGATTTGCAGCACATCCTGGCAGGTTTCGATCAAAATCAAATCTACGCCGCCATCCACCAGTCCTTCTACTTGCTCTAGATAAGCGTTTTTGAGCGTGTCAAAATCTACATGGCCTAAGGTGGGCAGCTTGGTGCCAGGGCCAATAGAGCCTGCGACGAAGCGAGGTTTTTCGGGGGTGGAATAGTCATCGGCTGCTTTGCGGGCGAGTTTTGCGGCTTTTTGGTTGAGTTCGTAAGCGCGATCGCTCAAATCATACTCAGCCAGCACCAGCGCCGTCCCACCAAACGTATCGGTTTCAATCACATCCGCGCCCGCTGCCAAAAAGCTGCGGTGTACCTTATCAACCGCTTCGGGTTTCGTTTCAACCAGATACTCATTACAGCCTTCGTAGGCCGCGCCGCCAAAGTCTTCTGCCGTTAACTCCTGCATTTGCAAGGAGGTGCCCATAGCGCCATCGAAAACCAGGACGGGGCGTTCGGAGCTTTTTAAGCGGTCTAGAAACAGGCTTTTCATAACGGCTTTTAGGATGCAGGTTTAGGAAAGATCAAAGTAGAACAGGCGTTAAAAGCTTGAATAAGAGAGCGATGGGGCGATCGCCTAAAATCAAATACTTCACGAGATACTTCAAATATAAAGCTCTTATTATTATTACTAGATATTTTGTTGCTTCTATATAAGGTGCGCATGAGTGCGATCGCTCTTAACGCATGAGCTTTTCTCATGAGATACTCTAATGGCAGCACCCTTCATATTACCCAAACTTGATATGACCCCTGCCATCACAGACTCTCAGGCCCCTTCATCCATCTCCCCTGACTCAACCCGCGTACAGGCCGCAACCGGCTTGCGCCCCGGAATGTTACGCAGCGTCCACCATATCGCCCTCAATGTCAAAGACATGCAGGCATCTTGTCAGTTCTATGGCGAAGTATTAGGACTGCACCGTCTCACTGGCGCAGACATTCCCAAAACCCTGGTCACCCTGGTTGCCGAAGGCAAAGTCACCAACTTTCGCACGCCCGATGGCACCATCCTCGACCTTTTTTGGGAGCCCGAGCTAACTCCGCCCGACCCCGATCCCGAAAAAAGCTTTACCCGCGCCGATCACTTAGCCTTCGACATCGCCCCCGAGCAAATGGCATCGGCCATGTCACTCCTGCGCCAGGCCAATATTCCCTTCAAAGGCCCCGTCATCCGCCCAACCGGCAAAGGCATCTACTTTCGCGATCCCGACGGCTTTACCATCGAAGTCCGCTGCGATCCGGCTACGCCCTCGACCGCCGAGGCATCATAAGTCAGGCCCCAAAATTAGGACAAAGCCCATCATTCCTTTAGATCAATTAGATCAATCCACCACGCCGCTGGTAGACGCACTTCAGCTTTGCGCTACCCGGACAAATGCACCCTTCCACACCCCTGGACACAAGCGGGGGCAAGGCATCTCCAGCCGTCAAAAGGCATTGTTTGGACTAGATGCCTTTCGCGCAGATTTACCCGAACTGCCCGAGCTAGACAATCTATTTGCTCCAGAAGGCGCGATCGCAGCCGCACAAGCCTTAGCTGCCCAAGCTTTCGGAGCTGAGCGCACCTGGTTTTTAGCCAACGGCTCTACCTGTGGCATCGAAGCGGCGGTTCTGGCGACCTGCGGCCCCGGTGACAAAATTATCCTGCCGCGCAATGTGCATTCATCGGCGATATCGGGCTTGATTTTATCGGGTGCAGTGCCGGTCTACATTCATCCTGGCTACAGCTCGACTTGGGACATTGCGATCGGGGTAAAACCTAGCGCAATTGAAGTCGCCTTAGCACAGCACCCAGACGCCAAAGCTGTGCTGCTCGTTTCACCGACTTATTACGGCATTTGTTCGGATTTGGCGGCGATTGCCCACCTCACCCATACCCACAACATCCCCCTGCTCGTTGACGAAGCCCACGGCCCTCACTTCACCTTCCATCCAGACCTCCCGCCTGCCGCGCTAAGTGCAGGCGCAGATATTGCCATTCAGTCAACGCATAAAGTGCTGAGTGCGTTTACCCAGGCGGCGATGCTGCATATGCGGGGCGATCGGGTTGATCGCGATCGCCTGTCCCAATGCCTTCAGCTCACCCAGTCCACCAGCCCTAGCTATTTACTTTTAGCATCGCTAGATGCAGCCCGGCAGCAGATGGCGACGGCGGGATTCTCGTTGATGGGTCGCACATTGGCGTTGGCAGATCGGGCGGCTCAGGCGTTGAGTGAGCTGCCGGGGCTGAGGGTTTTGCAGCCGAATATAAGGGAAGGGGGAAGGGGGAAAAGGGGCGATCGCACTCGACTGACAGTTGATGTGTCGGGGCTAGGGCTGACCGGATTTCAAGCAGATGAAATCCTTCACACACAATGTGGCGTTACCGCCGAGCTGCCTGACCTCCACCACATCATGTTCATTATTTCGTTGGGCAATACCGCAGATGACATTGCTCAGCTCATTGAAGGATTTCATCAGCTCTGCGCCCTTTATTCAGCCAAAGCAGGTAGGGAATTTAGGACAGCCCGGATGGCTATCCAACCAGAGCTTTCGGTCAAAAAAGATAGGACTGAGCCGAGACCTTCACAAAGCCCGCGTCAGGTATTCTTTGCCCGCAAAAAGCCTATTGCTACTGCTCAATCCCTCGGCCATATCTGCGCCGAAACCATATGCCCCTATCCCCCCGGCATTCCTATCCTATTTCCAGGAGAACCCATCACCGCAGCAGCGTTAACCTACCTACAAACCGTTCAAAAAGCAGGCGGCGTCATCACCGGCTGCCAAGACCCCAACCTCAAAACAATCCTGATAGCGGCAGACGAACCCACCCCACCCTAATGCTATCGTCCATAAGAACAGCCATCGAATTGTTCTCCC
>JBAQZP010000002.1:0-37783 GCA_049791095.1 Phormidesmis sp. | reverse complement strand
GTCCCGTCAAGCTCTTCAATATGCGAGGTTTTCCCTTCAGCTCTGCGTAGGTTATTCTCATCACACTGCTCCGATTTCCCTGGCCAATTTTTATTTTACCGCGTTAATTCCCGATAAAGTCTATTGATTAAGAGTGCTGTCCACACATCGAACAGATGATTTTTGAATAGCTTTATTCCGGTCTTGTCTCATCGCTGCTTTAGCTTTATCTGATACCGATTCACCTTTAATAAAAAGCAACAACCACGTCTCTGATTCGGCACAAGTGTTTTTCAGAATGGCCGGCGGCCACCGCTGCCTGATGCCACTTCCATAGAGTAGCAATCTGGGGCCTTCGTAGAATTGTTTGCCCGGTACCTGTAAGTTGCTCATTCCAATCTTTACCTGCTCTGGGTAGCAACCGCTCTGCCGCAGGTAGCTGCTGTGCTAGCCATGCCATTAGCTCGTCAGGTTTATCGGCATCGAGTGCGATCGCAACCTTCCCACCCCTTTGCATCACACTCCTTAGCGCCTCCCCTCGGCAAAGCGCCCGAGCCATCCACAGATAGGTAGATGGTGACGCCACTCTGAGTACGGTTCTGCTTGTCCAACCCGACTACCGAGGGTCAGTCGCCTTCGGCTATGAAGTGCCTGTCATGGCCCGACAGATAGGACATTCTCCAGACGTTCATCGGCGCACGTATCAGCGCTTTCTCAATACGGCTCTAGCAAAGAGAAAGAGCCGCGAGGTGAAAGCCCGTCCTGGCTTGCCTCAAGCACCAAATCTATAAGCTAAATTTGTCTTAAAACTGTCTTATTCAAGGCTGGCAGATCTAGCAGCTTCTACTTTATTACGCAAACTCGTCAGCACCTCATCAGCCTCTAAAACATCTCCCTGTTCTACAGCGCTTACGCCTGCTTCAATCTTCAGTCGAGTCAGTTCGAGTCAGCTCAAATATTCCGGGCTTTCTGCTGCTGGATTGTGTTGCGTTATCTCATCAGCGAGCAGCACCAGCGCCGTGTCGATAGCATCGTCTAAGGACGTATATCCACCGTGCTGCGCGAGCGCTTCAAGGGCTGGGCTTTGCTGAGAGCTGAGGGTGATTTGCATATCCGTCGAAGCCATATGTGCCATATGTGTAAGACGGATCCTACAGGATTTGAACCTGTGACCGACCGCTTAGAAGGCGGTTGCTCTATCCAACTGAGCTAAGGATCCGGGTAGCTTAACTAAAATAAGCTGTATTAGCTTAGCGCGATCGCGAATATATTGCATCGTTTAATCCTTTTGAAGAGGCTTGAAGCAAGCACTTCGAGACAAGATCCAGAGGAATTGAGCAATATTCGCGCTCAGGCGTGATTTGGGTACGCTAGCCTCATAGCTTTAGCTAATTTCTACGACTACCGCCATGTTTTTGTTAACCCCTGAAGATGTTGAAGTTATTAGCATTCAGCATCCTAAAAGAGCACAGAAAGTGCCGATACTATCTTATCAAGACAAGACCTATCGGCTCTTGAAAGTGTTTCAATATCACCAGTATGACGACGCCCATACAGCCTGGCGAGACTTGACTAATACTAAAGGCAAAGCTTGCGTATTGCTGGAGGAACCCTATCGCTACAGCATTTGGCAGCAGGTGCGGATTGATCGGGGACTTTTGCAGCCGATGGTGCCCTCTGCTTGTGCTAAGGCCTGCGTGCTGATAGTTCAAACGCTGTATGGCGATGTCGAGCGGATACTGGGCAACAAGCAGGCGAAGCGGTTTGGGGTGGCTTTAGAAGCTGATATGACCAGGCAGATGCAGTTGGCGGGCGGGCTTGGTGCTGTTTTACGATTGAATCCGCTGGTAGAGGGTTTGCCCCAGTGGGAAGAGAGTGATCTGAATGCGCTGCTGTTGGGCTTACATCGGTTAGGGACTAAATTTTTTGGCAAAACTCAATTTTCTCAGCGGACGCTCGGTGGGCTAAATGATTTACCAGACAATGAGAAAGCTATGTTCCTGAACTGGCTGAAGCTCTCTTTGATAAGCCACCTTTGGCTTTCATAAATGCGCTTTCGGTTCATCAAAATGTATGTAGATCTCAAAGATTATAGATGGCGCTAGTAAGAACGGTAGGGAGACAGCGGTGAGTCACTATCCAACGGGTCGTTGGTCGGCAGAGCTAGAGAGTTGTAGGGGGTTGGCACGGGCGAGTAGAAAAGTGATTGTGGCCTGCGGCAGTTGGGCGCTGTTTTCAGCAGTATGGTTTTTGATGGGTGGAGGATTGCTGTTTGGCAATCAGCCTGACTGGTTTTTGGTGGGGGTGAGTCTGCTGAGAATAGGGGCGTTTTTGATGTCGGCGGCGCTGTGCTGGCGCAGTGCGAAGGATCCGGTGATTTTGAGTGGGCGCAGTGTGTGGCAGGCGATCGCAGTCGGAATGGCCGCTCATGCGTTGGGTGACATCACAGTAATGGTGTGGCGCAGCCTCTGGGGCATGACCTCGGCGGCGGCTTTGGGAGATGTATTTTATGGGGCGAGCTATTTATTTTTGGCAATTGGCCTATTAAATGCGGTGCTGCCCCGATCCATCAACCTGAGCTGGCAGCAAACGCTTGGCATTGCCACCACAGGAATTGTGGGGATTGTGCTGGCCTGCTGGCTAAATTTTTATGCACCGGGCCTGGTAGAGGCAGAAGCGGCTGACTGGGTGGGTATGGAAGCTAAAGAAACCGCAGGGGGGACGGTTGCGCCGGCAGGGAATGATCGCGTTCCAGCGATTGTGCGAACCATTGACGAGCGACTGAGTCCAATTGCGGGCAAGGTGGGTCTAGGGTATGTCATCGGCGACTGTGTCGTGGTAATCACGGCGGCGGCGCTGCTGTTGGCCTTTTGGGGCGGCACTTACTCTGAGGCATGGAAGCTGATTGCACTGGCAGGGCTGTGCCTGTATGCGGCAGACATGTTTTTGATTTATGAGGTAGGACGCGGCAGCTATCTGCCAGGCGCGGTTTGGGAGATTTTTTGGATTTTGTCGGCGCTGTTTTTCGGCTTGGGGGCAGACGTAGAACGCGGCGTGTCGGCAGCGATGCGGCAACGGCGTCCAAAGAAGCCATGGATGTAGCTATTCTTTGGCTGCTTCGCGGGTTCGCAGAATGGCTTAGAGAATGGGCCAAGGTGATAAAAGCTGCCATACTGTGAGAGGCAATCGCAAAGGATATCGGCAGCATGGCTCCGCGAAAACTGTCTGACTCAGATAAAAGCGAAATCATTGAGCTATACAAGCAGCCTGACCAAACCACGACCACCCTGGCAGGTCAGTATGGGGTCAGCAACAGCACTATTAGCCGAATTTTAAAGAATTCGCTGCCGCCCGAAGAGTACAGCGAGCTAATTTCACAAAAGCGGATGGCGGGCGCGGCAGATAAGTCGGATATACCTGCCCGGCAGCGGCGATCGCGCCAAAAAGACAGGGCTGATGCGCCCGATCTGGCTGATGCGGCTAAAGCCAGCGTTGCTTTGGAGCCAGAAGAGGCGTCGCCCTCGAAAGTTGCCCCCCCCAAGCTCAAGATAGACACTTCTCCAGATCCTGACCAGGCAACTGAGGCAACCTCAAAAGAAACGTCCAGTCGCCGTCGTCGCCGTCGAAGCAAGTCTGAAGACGACGACGGGCAGCTACCGCTGCTAACGACACCGGATGAGGATACAGAGGACAGTGCGATTGCTGAGACCTCGGCTTCTGCCGCCCATGAGTCTCAACCGGCTAAAGTGGCTGCGCCTATACTTGCCAACAGTGACTCAGAAGAAGAGGACGACGATGATGATTTGGAGGGGCTAGATGAAACCCTCGGTGATGACTTTGGCGATGATGACGACGATGAGCTAGAGGATGACGACGACGATGACGATATTGATATCCCTCGGCCCAAGCTGCAAGCCACAGCCGTTATGCAAATTATGCCTTTAGGGGAAGCCATCTTGCCCAAGCCCTGCTATTTGGTCGTTGATATGCGCTCCGAGCTAATTACACGCCCGCTAAGCGAGTTTGCCGATTTGGGTCAGGTGCCTTCTACCGAAGAAAAAGCGAAGACGCTGCCTGTGTTTGACAATCACCGAGTGGCACGGCGGTTCTCTCGCAATAAGCAGCGGGTGATCAAAGTGCCCGATGGCAGCTTGATTACGCGCACCAGCCCTTACTTAAAAGCAAAAGGGATTACCCGACTGCTGGTAGATGGTCAGGTGTTTGATTTAGTGTAAGGAGAGCAGGCAATGTTGTTACATTTATGTACCTGGCCTGAGGTGGAAGATTATTTGACGCGATCGCGCGGCATCATTTTCCCGATTGGCTCTACCGAACAACATGGCCCCACTGGCCTGATCGGCACCGACGCAATCTGCGCTGAGGTCGTGGCCAAAGGCGTCGGCGAGGCAACGGAGGCACTGGTTGGCCCCACCATCAATGTCGGCATGGCGCTGCATCATCTGGCCTTTCCGGGCAGCGTCAGCTTACGGCCCAGTACGCTCATTGCGCTGATTGAAGATTATGTCAAGCCGCTGGCGCGTCACGGATTTGAGCGATTTTACTTTGTCAACGGCCATGGCGGGAATGTCGCCTCGATGAAGGCGGCCTTTTCACAGGCATATGGGGCGATCGCCGATGCCAACATTCCCAACGCTGAGCGCGTGCGCTGCAAGCTAGCCAACTGGTATCAAAGCAAAGCCGTCAGCGACTTAGCCCAGCAGCTATATGGCGAGCAAGAAGGCTCTCATGCAACGCCAAGTGAAGTAGCGCTGACCCAGTTTGTCTATCCAGACATGATCAAGTCAGCCGCTCTCTCGCCTGCCGTGGCCCCCAAAGGGCGCTCTATTTACAGTGCAACCGACTTTCGTGGGTTCTACACAGACGGACGCATGGGCTCCAATCCCGACTTGGCTACACCAGAACATGGGCAACAGTTTTACCAAATTGCCGTCAAAGATTTGAGCAATGGCTATCTGAGCTTTTTACAGGAATCTTAAAGATGAGCAGGCGCGCCTTCGTCCCTTCTGGCTTTACCGTGCCAACGGGTCTTGTCACCGAACAATTCCGCCTACGAATGCTGAGCATCAACGACGTCGTGAAAGACTACGAGGCGGTGATGACGAGCTACCAACACCTGCATGAGCGCAGCGTATTTGGCCCGCAAAGTACCTGGCCCGCCGCCGACCTTAGCTTCGAGCAAGACCTGATTGATTTGGGCTGGCACCAAAAAGAATTTCAAAACCGGACTTCGTTTGCCTACACCCTGATGAATCTGGATGAAACCCGCTGCCTGGGCTGCGTGTATATCGATCCGGCAGAGCCAGAAGACTACGACGCGCAGGTGGTTTTGTGGGTCAGGCAAAGCGAGCTAGCCACTGGCTTGGAAGAAAAGCTAGTTCAGGCGGTAAAAACTTGGCTGGCGGAGGCTTGGCCGTTTCAGCGAGTAGGGTTTCCAGGAAGGGATAGTCCCTGGGCCAAATGGGGTCAATCCAATTAAGTTTGTCCGTACCTATAGCTACAAAAGATACCGTCCTTAAATAGAGTTAGTCATCCGTACAAAATTAAAGGAGTGTGAAGCTGTAGTGCGTCCTATAAATGGGTCTGCGTACAAATACGCCCAGTATACATAGGTTCTTAAGCTTTCTTTAGATACTCGCTGTATAAAGCCTCCGCGTTTTCCTCAGATGGTAGGTTGTTGTCAACGAAAAGTTTTGAGTAAAATCCCTGAACATCTAAACAAATTATCTAGTTTAGACACATGGACTTTCCTGAAAACTTCACCACTACCTACGAGGTTGATTTAGCATATGGCCCTTCTGTCAGCTCTGCCTGTCTCTCGCCTTAAATTGATCTATTCGTCTGTGAGCACGCTTCCAGTCGAATTGATGGCTTTGCTTTTAACAGCAGGGAGCTTTGGCCTCTGTACGCCCGCAGCCTTAGCCCAAGCCGCCCCTAACGTGCCTGTTCGCAGCCCAGATGGCTCGGTTCGAATCGACAACAACGCCCGGAATATCCGGACAGGGCCTTTGCAAAACGAATCAAATATTCCGCTGCCTGCCAACTTGCCCGAATCGACGTCAGAGGGGGTGGCCATACCGGTTGACCGATCGCGGCTGGCTCCAAACAGTATTGAAATTAGACCTGATGTTCCTTACATTGAACAGTCTTTTGGAGATATTCTCAACAGCCAAACGCCAGGCGATGATGCACGGTATGAGGTGCAGCGAAATTCGTTTCGGATCACAACGACGTTCGGACTGGTTTATCGACCGGGTGCCCACCTCTTTGGCGAGGGCATTCAAGTGACGGTGGTTAAGGCCAATGGAGAACGAGTTCCTCAGACTGCTTATGTTCGTGGCGATCGCGTGACGCGCGGCCCAAACGGTGAGCCCTTGCCAACCAGCGAATCGATACAAGCCACCTACGGAGCAGACGATTTTGTTGAACTGCGGGTGCTCAACTTAAGACGCAACGGGGCCCAACCCACAGAGTCGGCAATCTACGTCACAAGACGCTTCTCGGTCGATGGCCGAGTGGGCGAATTTATTGTCGAAGATTTACCCAATGGTGGTGACCTCGACTTTGACGATGGCCAGTATGTACAAGGGTTAACGGGTGTGGGGCAGGCGGTCGTCGTCCGAGAGATTCCCTCGCTGACCGTGACAACTCGCACTGAACTGGTTGAGCTAGATCCTGTGATTGATGCGATATCGACAGAGCAAGAGGTTCTGGTGGAAGGCGAGCCAGAAACTATCGTGGAAGACGTCGAAGTTGCCAGAGAACGCGGCCAGGTAGAAATTGCTGACGAAAACCCCTCAAACCTGCTAGGCCACGCCACTGGTGTCCAGACTGAAGCAGAGGAACAGCTCATCTACAACCGCTACTCGGGGGCGAGTGAGGCTCGCTTGGGCAGTGATGGCGTAGGGGTAACAGGCCAGCTTTCGCCGCTGATTGGCAATCCCAGTGCGCCGCCAACGCTGCTGACAGGCAATCTGCGGTTTGACCCTTTTGCCAACGACAACGAGGCCGGACTGACAGCAACCGTAGGCATTACCCAGTTTTTAACCCGCACGCACCGGTTGGCCGAAGATGTCTTTGGCAATAAAATCTTCCGGTTGGCTGAAGACGGCACCCCCGACGACAGCGAAAGACTATTGGAACCCACCGGTCTATTTAACAATCGGCGAATAGTAGGCTACGTCCCTAGCGTTTCGGAAGTGGTGCAAGAAACGGCCATTTCTTCGGCAAATGGTATTTTTAACTTACCCGATGACAAATCTGTGCTGATTGCCGCCCCCGATCCGCAGCGTGTGGGCCGAGGGAACGCTGCCTATACCGATAACGTGGGTGGCTTGCTAATTGAAAACGCAGCCGGTGAGCTGACGTTTGTACCGCAGTGGACAAAGGCGGGCTATGCACAAACGCCCATCACATTAGCGGCCGGGGAAGCCAACCGGATTATTTACGCCCTGGTGCCTCAGCAAGCGGGCCAAGACCTGCAACTAGGTCAAACCTACGCCGTCACCGAAGGGGCCTTCGAGCATTTAATTACAGACGGCGGTTTCAGGGTGATTTCGGCAGATCGCCAGCCGCAAAACTTTGTAAAAGAGACCGCAGAAGTCTATGCCGTGGAAGATACCGTAGCGGAAGTGAACGCAGAGACCGCCCTCTTTAATGGTATTCAGGGAATTTATGCCCAGGTCTTTGGCGGCGAGCCTGTCCCTACGGTAGATGTGACATTAGCCGCAGAAGCCGATGCGCGAGTAGGCAATGACCTGTTTCCGCTCGCCGCGATTGAAGAGGCTGGTCAGCCGGGCTACCTGAAAACGACTCGGGCAGGCGGTTTGTATTTGGGAGGTTCGTTGGCAGGTGGCTTGGGTAACCAAGAAGACACCGTATTCCTATCGCGAACTACAGTCGTTCGGGCGATTGATGAGCTGCGCTTACAGCGAACCACGCAAACCTTTTCAATCCCCAGAGCGCGGGTCGATACCATTACCACGGAGAGCGGATCGGTGAGCCGAAACACCGGGACGGCTTTCTTCTCGATTAACGAAGCGGGAGAATTGCCGCCTGAAGATGTTCGGTTTGAGCCTGGCCCAGAGACGACTACCGTGACCATAGACGATAGAGAAACCCGTACAATGGGCGATGTGCAGCTCCAAGAGAGGGTGCTGATAGATTCTGATACGGAGGAGACGGTGCTCTCTCAGACGACGAGAGAACTCTCTAGAGAGCAGGAATCAACCACGAAAAAGGATAGCTACCCTAATTTCTCGGCGGTGCTGGGCGAGATCGCGCTGGGGGGCGTTTATAACTTTGGCAATACCCCCTGGACGACGGCGGCAAATACGGTGCGCACCGAGCTGTTCTTTCGCGATGCGGTCTTTGGGCGCAGCGCCAACGGTTCGGAAACGGGCATCCGCGCGGAGGTAGTGTTTCATCCTTTTGGCGAAGTGCGGCGTGACGCTCACCTTTATGATGAGTCGGGCAATGTGCTACCTGTTTATCAAACTGAGCCGGTGCTAGACGATAGTGGTGAGCCGGTGATTGAGACGCTGACGGGAGAAAATGGGGAAACGGTGGCGCTGGTCACCAACCAGTTTGTCTTAGATGAGGCAGGCGATCGCATTCCTCAGCAAGTTGGCACTGGTAAAGCCAAAGGGCCAGGTGCCTATTTGCGCATAGAGAACGTGTTTGACGATGACGACGGACTGGAGTTTGCTGGCGGCATTCAGCTCTCGTTCTAGGTGTTCTCAGTGGTGATTATCTCAGTGGTTGTCTCAGTGGTTGTCTCAGTGGCTTCCTCAGCCCGACAGCGACCTTCGCTGAGCCGCTCTATCTTCGATTGCCGCTCAGCGATCACCTGCTCTAAGCTGGGCCGTCCGGTCATCGCCAGCCGCTTGTCGGCCCACAGGTCATATATTTTGTTGACGATGGGGCCAAGGATGGGCCATTTTGTCGGCGCGTACAGCCAACCAATACCCAGCGCGTCATAAACTTCCTGAAAAACAGCCATGTTTTTTACCACAGTGCCATCGGCGCGAACGGCGTGAATGCGGCCCATGGCCGTTTCAAAATCAATACCGCCGTTTTCTTCTGGGCGGTAGTCTACATCGGCAATATCTGTGAACTTCACCAGGCCACGGCCCGCATCTTTTTTCTGCAAAAAGTTTACCTCGCGCAGGCATAAAGGACAGTCGCCATCATAGAGCAGGTTTATTTTCCAGTTCGAGGCGGTTGGGGAGTGGAAAGCAGGATTCGCTGGCGCTTCGGAAAAGGTCATATAATCAGTAGGAAATAGCGACTTTTCTATTTTAGAGGTTGATTCTTAGAGATGGATTTCAGCGTCTTACCTAGCTGTCGAGCTTGTGACAGGTGGACTGATACAAGTTGCCAGAAGAGCAGTTGTATAAGCAACCTTGTGTGATCACCTCATCTTCTGTGGGGGGGGCGGGCACCTGGCCGAATACCATGGTGCAGCTCAGATCGTTAAAATTTGGGGTCATCGTCAGGGGAATGCCAAATTTTTCGGTAAAAAAGGCTTGGGTGGGCAGCTTACACATGTTGACGCACATGCCCACGCATTGACTGTCTTCGAGGTAGCGGCACTTTTGGATTTGGACGGCGCTGGGTTGCGATCGCACCTCCCCATCCCTCCCGACAACCTCCGCCTCGGCCACCTCACAAGGCCCCACCAACCACTCAAACATCTGCGCCGCAAACCACGCATTTAGCACACAGACCAACTTCGTCGGCGAAAACACCGTCCGAATGAGCCACAATACGGGCGCAGGCACCAGCGACTGCAGCACCTGAGCCACTGCCTGCTGCTGTTCTTTGGCATTGCGACCTGCCATAATTTGCTTGGAGAGATCGACAAATCCGCCGTAGCCGCTCACAGGCGTCTCGGCCCCGATCGCATTGGCCATTTTGCGAGAAAATAGCCAAATGAACAGCCGGTCCAAAAGATTGTCGTTATAGGTATCAGCAGTTTGCATAGGATACGCTTTGAGGTCTCTAATAAAGTGTCATTGATGTCGCTAAGGCTTTGGGTTAAGACTCGAAATCTGCTACATCAATACCTAATTCCTTGAGCTTTGCTTGCAGTCGAGCGTTCTTCTCACGAGCCTTTTCAGCTTCTTGCTGGGCTGTATCGGCTTCCTGCTGGGCCTGTTCTTTCGCTGTGCGCTCTACGATTATCTGCTGCTCACTCGCCTCTTGCTCTGTCGGTATCCAGCCGCTATCGTCATACCAGCGCAACCAAGTCCGAGTAAAGCGTTTGTATTTTCCTAACCAAAGCCCCAGCCCTGCTTTAGCTTCAGGTAGCCAAATCTTACGATCTGAACCGATCTCTATAGGCTGATACTGATTGCCACTTAGTTGAAATCCACTGAGAACATCATCATAGCGATCGTAGATAACGTAGTAAGGAACTTGAAGATTTTTTTCGTAGACTGTCCATTTAGTCGGTGGTCTGCCGTGCTGGTTGAGGGTGCGACCAAAGTCTTCATCTTCTGTGCCGGGTGAAATTAGCTCGACCGCAACAAACGGACTGAGTTCTTCTTGCCAAACAACGTAGCTGAGCCGCAGTTCGTTGTTGTCGCAGCCAGCAGGCTTGCCCAGTACGCCAAACCAGTCAGGGCGCTTATACCAATTGTGCTGGGGGTCGTAATAAAGGTTTAGATCAGCGGCGGAAAAACTGTTCTCACTCGTATAGTCTTGTAGCTTGAAAGTTTCACTGAGAAGTGCAGGCTGATAGTCATGAAATTCGTCAGGCAAGCCGGGCTCCTCCGGATTTTCGCTGGGCAAATCATACATGGTCGGCAGCGTTGCCTTGTCCGGCCAGGTGACTTTTGGCGATTGGCGTAGCGGTTTGGTGAAGGTCATCACGGTTGCCAGAGTATCTATCAGAGCGTCTGTTTACATTATGACTTTGGTTGCGATCATTGGTTGGCGCTGGGGTCGTAGACGTCTACGATCACGCTGTCTTCGATGGGTTCGCCCTGGGTCGTCAGGGTTTCGTATCCGTTGGCATTCAGGGTGACGCGCACTTCGTTAGTGCCGGGTGGCAGTTCGGGCAGGTGAGTCCAGTTGCTGTATATGCGCTGCATGGGTTTGTCGTTGATATACAGTTGGGCGTGACCTTCGGAGGGGCCGCTTTCGCCGTTGACTTTGCTGGGGGTGAACTCAAAGTTAGCCGTGCCCACGTATAGATTCCAGCCGCGAACGGGATCGTCATCGACGCGAACCGTGATGGCAGGAACAGGCGTGCCCGCCGGGACTTCTAGCGCTTTGCTGTGAAAGATATCATGGTTGGTCTTGATACCTTTGGGGCTGTCACTATCGCTAGTAGGATCAAGCTGGTCTGGGCTGCTGGCGATCGCACCATCCGCCTGGGGATTGGCAATGGCCTCAGGACTGTTGGTTCCTAGAATAAAGCCACTGCGGCTACAGCTCACCGCGAGCACAGTAACGCTAGCAAGTGCTGCGCTGGTAATGACAGCTTTGAAAACCGAGTATATAGCCATGGCATCCAAAAGGAGGAGAATTAAACTGCCAACATCCTATAGCGCGAGTGTCAAGATGAATAGTCAATATACATCGGGGTTCGGTTTGGGGTTTTGATAGGTGCTGGGATAAGCGGGTAAGGGGTTACCAGTATCTGCGGTCACGCCTGATCCTTGCACTTTGCCATTGTGACCGTCGTAGTCATGGTGATCGGGGCGATCGCCCGACGAACCCACCCGATCGCTTAACTGTTTGACAATGATGTATAGAATTGGCACCACAAATAAGCTGAGGAACGTGGCCACCAACATGCCGCCGAACACTGCCGTGCCCAGAGACTGACGGCTACCGGCCCCAGCCCCGGTCGCAATCACCAGTGGAAAGATACTGCTGAGCGTAGAGATTGCCGTCATCAAAATAGGCCGCATTCTTTGCTGCGCTGCCTCCAATGCGGCTTCTGTAATCGAACTGCCCTGTTCACGCAGTTGGTTAGCAAACTCTACGATCAAAATGGAGTTTTTACTGGCCAGGCCAATCAGCATCACCAAACCAATCTGGCAGTAAACGTCATTGGGCAACCCTCGCAGGGTCTGAGCTAGCAATGCGCCTAGTACCGCCAGCGGCACCGCGAATAAAATAATCACCGGATCCAGGTAGCTTTCGTACTGCGCTGCCAGCACCAAAAAGACCAGCACAATCCCCAAGCTAAAGATAATCGGAGCCTGGTTGCCGCCCTCAATTTCTTCTAGCGCGGTGCCTGACCATTCGTAGCCAAAGCCTGCGGGCAGCACCTGATTGGCGACGCCTTCCATCGCTTCAATCGCTGCCCCCGAACTTACCCCCTGGGCAGGCTGGCCGTTGATGGCAATAGAGCGGAACAGGTTGTAGTGGTTGATGGTTTGTGCGCCAGTGGTGTCTTCGGTGGTAATGAGGTTGCCCATCGGGACAAGGTCGCCGGTTTGCGATCGCACATACAGCTTGTCAATATCACTTGGCGTCGAACGATATTGCTGATCGGCCTGCACAAACACCCGGTAGGTTCGGCCTTGCAGGTTAAAGTCATTGACGTAGCGCGATCCTAAATTGGTTTGCAGCGTGCTAAAAATGTCGCCAATATTAACGTTCAGTGACTTTGCCTGATCGCGGTTCACATCGATGGCAATCTGCGGCGTGCTGGCTGCATAGGTGCTAAAGACAGCGGTCAGATCGGGGTTCTGGCTCGCTGCCCCCATAATTGCCCCCATACTTTCTACAAGCTGATCTAGCTCTGCATTGCCGCGCCGGTCTTGCAGTTGAAACTCAAAGCCACCAAAGCTGCTCAGGCCCTGAATTGCGGGCGGATTTACCGGCAGCATTCGCGCTTCGGTGGTAGACATCAGCGGGCCGCTGACCCGCTCGATAATCTCAAAGGCGGTGGCGTCGCGATCGCCCCAAGGATTGAGGGTGGTAAAAATAACGCCGCTGTTAGCCGTATTGCCGCTAAAGCCAAAGCCACCAACCGCAAAGGTGGCGCGGACTTCAGGCTGCTCTAGTAGCAGGGCTTCGGCTTGTTCCATCACCTCGCTGGTGTAGTTCAGCGAAACGCCTTCTGGCCCCTGAATTAAGGTGATGAAATAGCCTTGATCTTCATCGGGCAAAAAGGCGGAAGGTACGGTGGTGTAGAGCCAGGCGGTGATGACCAGGGAGGCAACAAAGCCCGCTAGGACGACGAGCTTTAAGCCGACAAGCCCTCTGAGTAGGCTGCTGTAGCGATCGCGCAGCCAGTCTAAGCCCCGGTTGAACGGATTAAAAATCTTCGCTCGCCAGCCAGTCGGCTCTCGTCTGGGCCGCAGCAGTAAGCCTGAGAGTGTCGGGGTAAGGGTTAAAGCGTTGAAGGTGGACAGTGCGATCGCAAAAGCAATTGTCAGCGCAAACTGCCGATACAATGCACCCGTTGTCCCTGGGAAAAAGGCCACTGGCACAAACACTGCCATCAGCACCAGCGAAGTCGCAATCACCGCCCCTGTCAGCTCGCTCATTGCCGTAATCGAGGCTTCTTCTGGCGCTAGCCCTCGCTGATTGATTTTCGAGCTAATATCTTCGACTACCACAATCGCATCATCAACCACCATCCCTGTGGCCAGCGTCAAGCCAAACAGCGTCAGGCTATTGATCGAAAAGCCAAACAGCTTGACAATGGCGAACGTGGCAATTAGCGAAACCGGAATCGTCACGGCTGGAATAATCGTCGTGCGCCAGTCTTGCAAAAAGATATAGATAACCAGTACTACCAGGCCGATTGCCTGCACCAGCGTCCACAAAACGCTCAGCAGCGACTGCTGTACATACTCAGTGGTATCAAAACCAATGCCATACTGCATTCCTGGCGGAAAATCCGCCTCAAGTTCGGCCATGGCCGCCTTGACACCACTGGCCACCTCCAACGCATTACTGCCCGGTAGCTGAAAAATACCTAAGCCAATGGCATCTTTGCCCCGAAAGCGCAAAAACGAACTGTAGCGTTCAGCCCCCAACTCCGCATAGCCCACATCTTTGAGCCGAATGAGCTGATTGTTTTCCCCAGTTTGAATGACTAAGTTTTCAAATTCTTCAGGGGTCTGGAGACGGCCATTTGCTCGCAGGTCAATCTGAAAATCTTGCTCGTCAGGTGCAGGCGGCTGACCAATTTGTCCGGCCCCTACCTGAATGTTTTGCTCTTGCAGCGCTGTCACGACATCGTCAGCGTTCAGCCCTCGCCCGGCTAGCTGCTGCGGGTTTAGCCACAGTCGCATCGCATAGGTGCGCTCACCAAAAATGGTGACATTCCCCACGCCATTCACCCGGCGCAGGGCATCGGCTACGTACAGATCGGCGTAGTTACTCAAAAAGACGTCGTCGTACTCGTCATTTTCGGTATATAGGCTCATCGCCAGCAAAATATTGCTGGTTTGCTTAGCAACGGTAACCCCGGTTTGACGCACGCTCTCTGGTAGCTGCGGCTCGGCTAAAGACACGCGGTTTTGCACATCCACCGCCGCAATGTCTTTATCGCGAGACGAATCGAAGGTGACCACAATATTGCTCACCCCGTCGTTACTGCTGTTGGAGGTCATGTATCGCATGCCCTCCACGCCGTTAATTTGCCGCTCAATCACGGTGGTCACCCCGCGTTCTACGGTCTCAGCATCCGCGCCGATGTAGCGAGCGGTGACGTTAATTTGCGTGGGGCTAATGTCTGGATACTGGGCAATCGGCAGGGTAGGAATGCTCACCGCGCCAATCAGCAGCATAATCAGCGCACAGACGGTGGCGAAGACAGGCCGCTTAATGAAGTAGTTGACGAACATAGTAGAGAAGTAGGAAGGATGAGGGATGGGCGATGAAGCCACGCATTTTTCAGTTCATCGCTCTATCGTTTATCGTTCATCGGTTTCGCCACCTGGCTGGCCGCTCCCAGCTTGGGTATCAATTGGGACGCCGTCACGCAGATTTAGCAGGCCGGAGGTAATCACGGTGTCACCCGGATTTAAGCCTTCTAGTACCTGATACTCATTGCCTTGCAAGCTACCTAGCTCTACGGGCTTCAGTCTGGCGACGACGGGGGGTGGCCCTTCGCCTTCACCGGCGGGTGGGGCTGCTTGAGGGGCTGCTTGAGGTGGCCCTTCGCCTGCGGCTGGCGGGTCGGGTTCGCCCGGTACAAACACAAAGGTTTCACCGCCTAGCCGAGAGATGGCGGTAGTCGGAATCAAAATGCCAGGGCGTTTGTCCCAAATTACTCGAACTTCTAGGCGCTGGTCGTCTTGCAGCGGGCGACCGGGCGTAGAAAAGCGGGCTTTGGCCAAGATGGTTTGGGTGCTGGCATCGGTAGTGGGCGAGACGAAGTTAAGGGTGCCTGTGGCAATGACTTCGTCGGAGCCAAATAGCATCAGCTCTACGGGTAAGCCGGTTCGCAGACGATCTGACTCATCGATTGGCACAGCGATTTCTAGATCGAGGTTTTGATTTTGCGTAATCGTCACGAGCTGATCGCCTGCGGTCACATAGTCGCCTAAGTCAATTTCAATGTCGCCCACAATGCCAGCAACTGGAGCAGTGACGGTTTTATCGAGTAAGTCTTGCTGGGTGGCATCGGCATTGGCATTGGCCTGAACCAGGGTGGCTTCTGCTTGCTCTAAGCTCGCTTCTAAAGCGGAAATTTCTTGCCTGGCAGAGTTCAAAGAGGCTTGGGCAACGGTGCGATCGCGCACCACTTGATCTAGCTGTTCCTGCGGCAGTGCCCCCTTTTCTACCAGCGTTGCGGTTCGCGCATAATCACTTTGCTGCAGCTCCAAATCGGCGCGCTGCTGGGCCTGCTGCTCTTGAGCGGCGCGCAACTGTGCTCTGGCCGTATCTCTAGCCGAGCGGGCCGCACTAACACTGGCCAAAGCTGCGTTATAGTCAGCCTGCGATCGCTGCGGACTGAGCTGCATAATTGGATCGCCTGCGGCCACGCTATCGCCCGAAGACACAAAAATCTGGGTGACGCGGCCATCTGCCTCGGGCTGCAAACTCACGCCTGCCTGGGAATCTAGCGTGCCAACATACTCCGAGCTGTCTTCTAAAGAATCTTCTTGCAGGCGCTCGACCTCTACTGGCACGGCGGGCTGTCCCTGCATTCCTTGCTCACCGCCAGAACGCGCTTTCCAAAGGGCAAAACCGACCCCCGCGACCAGCAAAAGCAGGGCTAGCAAACCCAGCCATTTACGAGGCGATCGCGCTACCCGGCCATCGCTTGCAGGCGACCCAGGCTGAGCAACGCTGGTTTGAGCGGGAGGCAAGGGTGAAACAGGCGATGAGTCCGAAGAAGCCGTCATATCAAGGATGCCTTAGTACTGATCTGCGCTGGGGGCTATAAAATTCGTCAGGGTTGGCAAAAAAATGACCGACGTTCTTCCCGAATGATAGAACCCCGTCTTGAGTATATCTAAACTAGTCCGTTTGGTTTAGTTTTATTGAAAGGAAAAACCTTTAGGTCTGTACCTTAGGTAAAGCAATTTTTGAGGGCATCTATCTCTAGGTCGAGGTGTTAAAAAAAGCCTAGCCTTGAGTGGCTAGGCCGATGTTCTGTAAGGACGTACGGAATGTTCTCTCTGAGCTTTTCGCGCTTAGCTACCGGCTGACTACTGACTAGTGATTGGAGCGGGCGTCCCGCTTTAGAATCTCTAGGAATCCGGCAACGCCGGTGATGTAGTCGTCTTTGATGACAAAACTGAATACTATTAATAGAAACCATTGACTTGAAAGCCTGAAAGCCGTGTGTATTCACGGACTTCGGCAATCGGGTTATGGCCTGTCCCAAGTCCATTTCCCCTGGGTTCAAAAGCGCTACCTCTAGCGTTACATCCGCATAGAATTTTGAGAAGGTAGCTATATATAGTGGTTAAATTAGTTAGCCTTTAAACGGCAGGGCTCAATTCGACATGATCTAGGCGTTGAATCGAGTCCTTTAAGAGAGTAAGTTTGTACTAAGCTTGCCAGGCCGCGTCGTCTTCAATTTCACTGAGGGGATACCCAATGCCTTTTGTCGGTTTGCATATCCACAGCGACTACAGCCTGCTCGATGGTGCTAGCCATATCGATCCGCTGGTGGATAAGGCGTTGGAATTGGGGATGAGTGCGATCGCCCTGACCGACCACGGCGTCATGTATGGTGCCATTGAGCTGCTAAAGGTTTGCAAAAAGAAAGGCATCAAGCCGATTATCGGCAACGAGATGTACATCATTAACGGTGACATTACCAAGCAAGAGAAGCGGCCTAAATACCATCAGCTTGTGCTCGCCAAAAATGACGTTGGCTACAAAAATCTGGTAAAGCTCACCACCGTCTCTCACCTCGAAGGCGTTCAGGGCAAAGGCATTTTTTCGCGGCCCTGCATTAATAAAGACTTGCTAGAGCAGTACCATGAAGGGCTGATTATCACCAGCGCTTGTCTGGGGGGTGAAATTCCTCAGGCGATTATGAAAAAGCGCTTGGATGTGGCTCGCCGGGTGGCTCAGTGGTATAAAGATCTGTTGGGAGATGACTTTTACTTAGAGATTCAAGATCATGGCTCTCCTGAAGATCGCATTGTCAACGTCGAGATTGTGCGCATTGCCGAAGAGCTGAACATAAAAGTTGTTGCAACCAATGACTCTCACTTTATCTCTTGTATTGATGTCGAAGCGCATGATGCGCTGCTGTGCATTCAAACGGGCAAGCTGATTACCGAAGATAAGCGGCTGCGCTATAGCGGCACGGAGTATCTGAAGTCAGAAGCGGAAATGGCGCGGCTGTTTCGCGATCATCTTTCGCCAGCGGTGATCGCAGATGCGATCGCCCGCACCCAAGAAGTCGCCGACAAAATAGAAGACTACAACATTCTGGGCAATCCCCAAATTCCCAACTTTCCCATCCCCGAGGGTCACACCAAAGAGAGCTACATGGAGAAGGTTGCTTGGGATGGTTTGCTAGAGCGGATGGGCGTGACGGCGCGTGAGGAGGTGAGCGGGGAGTATTGCGATCGCATGAAATATGAGATCGCCATGATGCACGACATGGGCTTCGCCACCTACTTCTTGGTCGTTTGGGACTATATCAAATTTGCTCGCGACAAAAACATTCCAGTCGGCCCCGGTCGAGGCTCTGCTGCTGGCTCACTCGTCGCCTACGCCATGGGCATCACCAACATCGACCCCATCCATCATGGCCTATTGTTCGAGCGCTTCCTCAACCCCGAGCGCAAGTCAATGCCCGACGTAGACACCGACTTTTGTATCGATCGCCGAGAAGATGTAATCAAATACGTCACCGATAAATACGGCACCGATCACGTCGCCCAAATCATCACCTTCAACCGCATGACCTCCAAAGCGGTGCTCAAAGATGTCGCCCGCGTGCTGGACATTCCCTACAACGAATCCGACAAGCTTGCCAAACTCATCCCGGTCTCGCGCGGCAAGCCCACCAAGCTCAATGTAATGATCTCTGACAAGACGCCAGAGTCCACCTTTAAAGAAAAGTACGACAGCGGCGAACTCATTCCTGGCACCGCCGTCACCTTTCAACGATGGATTGACACAGCCATTACCATTGAAGGCACCAACAAGACCTTCGGGATGCACGCGGCTGGCGTTGTCATTTCCGAACAACCGCTCGATACCATCGTGCCTTTGCAGCGCAACAATGATGGATCTGTGATTACCCAATACTATATGGAAGATGTGGAAGCCATTGGTCTATTAAAAATGGACTTCTTGGGCCTGCGCAACCTCACCATGATTCAAAAAGCGGTCAACCATATTGAATCGCGGCACAACCTTGAGATTGACCTCGATGCGCTGCCGCTAGACGATCCGGCTACTTACAAGCTGTTGGCCAGCGGAGAACTTGCGGGTGTCTTTCAGCTAGAATCTTCAGGGATGCGGCAGATTGTAAAAGATTTAAAGCCCTCTGGTTTAGAAGACATTTCTTCTGTATTAGCGCTTTACCGTCCTGGCCCGCTAGATGCAGGGCTAATTCCTAAGTTTATTGACCGTAAGCATGGCAGAGAGAAGATCGACTATGCCCATGATATTCTCAAGCCGATTTTAGAAGAGACTTACGGCATCATGGTCTATCAAGAACAGATCATGAAAATTGCTCAAGACCTGGCAGGATATTCACTTGGGCAAGCTGATCTGCTGCGGCGGGCGATGGGCAAAAAGAAAATTGCAGAAATGGAGCTGCACCGAGAGAAGTTCATTGAAGGGGCGGGGAAAAACGAATTTCCTCGCAAGCGTGCCAATGATTTGTTCGACCAGATGGTGCTGTTTGCTGAATACTGTTTTAACAAGTCTCACTCAACCGCGTACGGATTTGTTACTTTCCAGACGGCTTACCTGAAGGCCAACTATCCGGTCGAGTACATGGCAGCGTTGCTCACGGCAATCAGCGGCGACCAAGACAAGGTGCAAATGTACATTGCGAGCTGTCTGGTGATGGGTATTCAGGTGCTGCCGCCCGATGTTAACCGTTCGGAAGTAGACTTTACGCCGCTAGATAACCAGATTCTTTTTGGGCTATCGGCGGTGCGTAATGTGGGCTTGGGGGCGATTGAAGCGTTGATTACGTCGCGGCAGAAGGAAGGAGATTTTAAGTCTTTGGCGGATTTGTGCGATCGCGTAGATCTGCGCGCTGTCAACAAACGTGCCCTCGAAGCGCTGATTCTCTCCGGTGCGTTTGAAAGCCTAGAGCCCAACCGTCAGCAGCTCATGAAAGACCTAGAGCTAGTTGTAGACTGGGCGCAAGCTCGCGCTAAAGATCGCGAAGTTGGCCAGGGCAATATTTTTGACATGCTCACCAGTGCTACCCCAGTGGCAAGCGAATCTACTGCACCAGCTACCGCCTTTGAATCAGCCCCCAAAGCGCCCCCCACCGCAGACTACGAACCTCAAGAGCGCCTCAAGCTAGAGAAAGAACTCCTTGGTTTCTACATCTCCGATCACCCGCTTAAAGGCATCCAGCATTCCGCCAAAATTCTCGCCCCCATTAGCCTCTCCGAACTAGGCGACCAGCCCGAAAAAATCACCCTCAGTTCCATTGTCATGCTCAGCATGGTGAAACCGGTCACCACCAAAAAGGGAGACTCTATGGCCGTCATCCAAATGGAAGATCTCAGCGGCCACTGCGAAGCGGTTGTGTTCCCTAAGTCCTACGCTCGCATTGGCCAGCATATTAAACCCGATGCCCGGCTGATGGTGTGGGGCAAAGTGGATCGCCGAGACGATCGCGTGCAGATGATTGTGGATGATGCCGAGCCGCTAGAGTCAGTGCGGATGGTGATGGTGGACTTGGAACCTGCGATCGCAGGAGACATAGAACAACAATATCGACTGCGCAACGTGCTGAAAGTATTGCAAGGCGAGAACAAGTTTGCCGCTAAAACGCCCGTCATCGCCGTCATTCGCACCCGCGAGCAGCGGCAGGCTATTCGCCTCGGTTCGCAATTTAGAGTGCAAAATGCCGAAGCGGCTGTCGCAGCGCTCCAAGCGGCCTCTTTCAGCGCAAGGGCAACCCCACTCATCAGTGTTTAGTCGGGGATGAGCGAGATGATGATTAGGCCGTTTCAACCTGCTGACGAATTTGCGGTTGTCCAGCTTTGGGAATCTGCTGGATTGACTC
The DNA here is from genome assembly GCA_049791095.1 of Phormidesmis sp. GTDB lineage: Bacteria > Cyanobacteriota > Cyanobacteriia > Phormidesmidales > Phormidesmidaceae > Phormidesmis. The sequence goes on along the minus strand of JBAQZP010000002.1, from coordinate 17,136 downwards.
GTTCGTGGAACAACCCCGTTAAAGATATTCAGCGTAAGCTATCGGTGCAGCGCGAGTGGTTTTTAGTCGGTCTGGTTGATGAACGCATCATGGCATCGGTGATGGCGGGTTACGACGGCCACCGGGGATGGATTAACTACTTAGCCATTGATCCTAACTATCAGCGCCAGGGATACGGACGGGTAATGATGGCATCCGCTGAGCGGTTGCTGCTAGAGGCGGGGTGTCCAAAAATAAATCTTCAGATTCGCCAAGACAACGTGGCGGCGATCGCCTTCTACCAAAACATTGGGTTCTCTGAAGACGCTGTCATCAGCTTTGGTAAACGGCTTATCCTTGATGAGTAATCCGATGAGTAATCGTAATGGCGGAGGGGTTCATAGCTTTGGGCTATTTCTAATTTTGAGGCTTTGATTTTCCCGTGCCAGAAACGCCTGTAGCAGGAGCGCTTGCGCCGTCCTCTTGATTGGATGCTGGCCGGTTAGCGACGGCTATTTGGGTAACTGAGGTGCCTGCGATCGCGATCGCCACCGTAAAGCTAATCGCCACGGGCAGCGCCAAGATCGCCCCGAGGATAACGCCACAAACGCTACAGGTAAACAGCGAGGCTAGCGCCCACCACTTTAGCCGTCGCGTCAGTGCAAACAAAAAAGGCACTAGCCCGCACACCGCGCCAGCCGCCAATCCCCAGAGCGCTGCATTAATCCAAACTGCTTTATCCATCCTTCGTTGCCGTCTAGCTAGCGGCTAGCTTTTCAATAGTCGATAGGTTGCCCGACATCCGAAAAACGATGCCCTACAGAATGCAATCGACACAAAAGTTATGGCACTTGCAATCGCCTGGCTTTAATACCCTATCTAACGCCTGACCTTTGTAGCGCTGATATTTGCTTACAGGTCAAGGTATGCTCATAATTGTCTCGATTCTAGCCTTGTTCAGAAGCCGCTTCCGGTTCGTGCTGAGTTGAATTTGCGAGGGCGGTGGCGATCGCATCCACCACCCGTCCTACCTCAATTACCTCCATCCCCATATCACCTCGCTTTTGTCCTTTTGGCACCAATGCCCGCTTGAACCCCAGCTTCGCCGCTTCCTTTAGCCGCAGTTCCATTTGCGACACCGGGCGAATTTGCCCGCCCAGGCCCACTTCCCCGATCAGCACGAGTTCGGGGTCGATAATGCGATCGCGAAAACTTGCCGCCACCGCCACCGCAATCCCCAAGTCCGCCGCTGGTTCTCCTACATTTAACCCACCCGAAGAGGCCACATAGGCATCTAACTTGGATAAGGGAATGCCAACTCTCTTTTCTAGCACCGCTAAAATTTGCAGCAGCCTATTGTACTCAATGCCTGTTGTCGATCGGCGAGGTGAACTGTAGCTGGTTGGACTCACCAAGGACTGCAACTCTACCACCAGCGGGCGTGTGCCTTCGCAGGCCACAATCGTCGCCACCCCTGGCACATTCTCTTCTTGACTGCTCATAAACAGCTCGGAAGGGTTCAACACTTCTTCTAAACCCTTATCTACCATTTCAAACACGCCTAGCTCGTGGGTCGCGCCAAAGCGATTTTTGACCGAGCGCAGCAGGCGATGGCTGGCAAAGCGATCGCCTTCAAAATACAGCACCGTGTCTACCAAATGCTCTAATACTTTTGGGCCTGCGATCGCCCCCTCCTTAGTTACATGCCCCACAATAAACAGCGAAATATTCTCTTTTTTAGCAAGCTGCATTAGCGCCGACGTACATTCTCGCACCTGCGCAACCGATCCTGGCGCAGAGGTTAAAGCAGAATAGAACAACGCTTGAATACTGTCAATCACCGCTACTTTAGGTCGCAGCGATTCCAGTTCTTCTAAAATAGTTTCTAAATTCGTTTCGGGTAGCAAATACAAATTCTCATGAATATTGCCTGCCTTTGCCTCGTCACCAATGCCAAGGCGAAGCGATCGCAACTTCACCTGCTGCCCCGACTCCTCTGCACACACATACAAAATTGGCGTTTCCCTCGCTAGCTGATTCGCCGTTTGCAGCAGCAGCGTCGATTTGCCAATGCCCGGATCGCCCCCCAGCAATACCAGCGAACCCGGCACAATGCCGCCCCCTAGCACCCGGTCTAGCTCAAAGTAGCCCGACGGAATACGGGCTTGAGGATGATCTTGAATTTGATTGAATGTCAGCGACAGCCGGGGTTGCGCCGGGGCTTTGCGCTGGCGACTCGCATTGGTACGCGACTTCATGCTGGGCCGCGTGGTACTCGTCTCCTTGGCCTCTAGCTTTTGCTCTACCAGGCAATTCCAGCTATTGCAGATAGGACATTTGCCAAAGTACTGACGAGACTCAGCGCCACAGGCATTGCAAACGTATACGGAGCGGGTTTTGGCCATGAATGCTCGCGAAAATACCAATAACGATAGGCTACAAATAGTATAAACGTACTTGACAGCAAATCCATAACCCTTGATCCATAACCCTTGTAAGTGCTCTAAAGCTTTATGAGAGCTTTATGAGAAGCCAGCGCTCAGAGCTATTAGCGCTGGCAAATAAGATACATTTCTTAGCAAAATGGAACGCCTTAGGCCCTTCATGAAGTTATAGAGCGTCAGAATATTTGTGTGAAAATGATAACTTTCATAAACCCAAATGCTATGGCTAGCCTGTGCTGTAGCGTTTTGTGTCAGCGCCTTGATATATTGCAAAAAGCTTAAGAAACCCTGAGACCCTCCTGCTAAGTGAGTTTCGCTCAGTTCTAAGACATATAATCAATCTGTGGAGAACTATGTTCATTGTGAAGGGCAGTTTGCTAAACGCAATGTTCAAAGGTTAACTTCTGAATACTTACTTGACTTGTAGACCGTTACTTTTTGGCGATGATTTGTAGCATCGGCCACGACTTTATAGGAGTTTAAAGAGCTTTGGAAAGCGTTAAAGAAAAAATCCTGGTTGTTGATGACGAAGCCAGCATTCGTCGAATCCTAGAAACTCGACTTTCTATGATTGGCTATGATGTCGTGACCGCTGCCGATGGCGAAGAAGCCCTGGACACATTCCGCAACACCATCCCCGATCTGGTTGTTTTGGATGTAATGATGCCAAAGCTGGACGGCTATGGCGTGTGTCAAGAGCTACGTAAAGAATCAGACATTCCCATTATTATGCTGACGGCCTTGGGTGACGTGGCCGATCGCATTACTGGTCTGGAGCTAGGCGCTGATGACTACGTTGTCAAGCCCTTTTCTCCAAAGGAGCTAGAGGCCCGCATTCGCTCTGTCTTGCGCCGCGTAGAAAAAACGGGCGCGTCGGGTATTCCCAGCTCCGGCGTCATTACCATTAACAATATCCGCATTGATACCAACAAGCGCCAGGTGTACAAAGGCGATGAGCGGATTCGCTTGACAGGTATGGAGTTTAGCTTATTAGAGCTACTGGTGAGCCGCTCAGGGGAGCCGTTTTCTCGCTCGGAAATTTTGCAAGAGGTGTGGGGCTATACCCCTGAGCGCCACGTCGACACTCGCGTCGTAGACGTGCATATTTCTCGTTTGCGAGCAAAGCTAGAAGATGACCCGAGCAATCCGGAGCTGATTTTGACCGCACGAGGGACAGGCTACCTATTTCAGCGCATTGTCGAGCCTGGTGAAGAGTAGGCCCAAGTCAAAAGCGGAGGCGAAAGCGGAGGCAAAAGCTATAGAAATAGAGCAAGTCTGATAGAATTCTTAAAGTTTCTATTGGCTTCCTAACCGAGGGGCCAAATTATAGGATAGAGCTTTCATGAATTCAACGCAGGTACGCATTGCCGTAGACGCAACGGGAGGCGATTACGCGCCTGATGAGGTAGTTGCGGGCGCGATCAGAGCGAAGGAGGAGCTGGGTGTTGAGGTACTGCTAGTAGGCGATCCGGCACAGATCAGCGCTTCGGTCGCGCGCTCAGAAAGCTTAGACGGAATTGAGATTGTGCCTGCGGAAGGCACGATTGAGATGGATGAGGAACCCTTAAGTGCGCTCAAGCGTAAACCCAGGGCTTCTATCAATGTGTCAATGGATTTGGTCAAGCAAGGCCGGGCAGACGGCGTAGTGTCGGCAGGTCATTCTGGAGCGGCAATGGCGGCGGCGCTGTTGCGGCTAGGTCGCATTAAAGGCATCGCGCGACCTGCGATTGGGGCGATGTTTCCAACTGTGATTGCGGGCAGATCAGTGCTGATTTTGGACGTAGGCGCAAATGTGGACTGTCGGCCTAAGTATTTAGAGCAGTTTGCCTTTATGGGTAGCGTTTACTCTCGCTATGTGCTAGGGAACGAAAGCCCAAAGGTGGGTCTGCTCAATATCGGCGAAGAAAAAAGCAAGGGCAATGACGTTGCTGTTCAGGTTTTTAAGTCTTTGAGTGAGCAGCCTGCGATTAATTTTGTCGGGAATGCGGAGGGGCGAGATGTCCTTTCGGGTGACTTTGATGTGATTGTATGCGATGGGTTTGTCGGCAATATTTTGCTGAAGTTTGCTGAGGCGGTGGGCGGTTCTGTGCTGCAAATTTTGCGCGAGGAGCTGCCTCAGGGCGTGGCGGGAAAAGTGGGCTGCACACTGATGAAAGGCAATTTGAAGCGGGTGAAGCAGCGGGTAGACCATGCTGAACGGGGTGGCGGATTGCTGCTAGGAGTCGCGGGTATTGCGGTAATTAGTCACGGCAGTTCAAAGGCTGCTTCTATTTATAATGCGGTTCGTCTGGCTAAGGACGCGGTCGATAACCAGGTGCTAGATAGGATTAGAGGGCAGTATCAGAAGGTTGCCGCTACAGCTACAGCCAAGGGTGAATAAGCGTGATGACCAATGAGATGTATGGGGTTGCTTTTGTGGGCAGCGGTGCGGCCAGGCTAAAAACTGCGCTGAGTAACGACCAGCTAGCTAAAATTGTCGATACGTCGGATGAGTGGATTGCGACGCGCACAGGAATCCGGCAGCGTCATATTGCCGGGCCGAATGAGTCGATTCGCTCGCTGGGTGCTGAGGCGGCGATGAATGCGATCGCCCATGCCAACCTACAGCCCACAGACATTGACTTAATTCTGCTGGCGACCTCCACCCCCGATGATTTGTTTGGCTCTGCCTGTCAAATTCAAAGCGAAATCGGGGCAAGTCGGGCCGTTGCTTTCGATATTACCGCTGCCTGCTCAGGGTTTGTATTTTCTTTGGTGACCGCCGCTCAGTTTATTCGAGCAGGCGCGTACCAAAATGTCGTGGTGATTGGTGCAGATATTCTCTCACGCGCGACCGATTGGACGGATCGGCGCACCTGCGTCCTGTTTGGCGATGGGGCAGGGGCGATTGTGATGCAGCGACATGAGGGGGGCGATCGCCTCCTCAGCTTTGAAATGCGCAGCGACGGTAGCTTAAACGACTGCCTCAACGCTTCGTACAGCCACACATCCGAGCCCCTCACTAGCGACGTCACCGTTCAAACAGGCAGCTTCGATACCGTCACCATGAATGGCCGCGAAGTGTACCGCTTTGCCGTCAACCGAGTGCCCGAAGTTTTAGAAAAGTCTCTCTTTCATGCGGGGTTAAAGACGGATGATATCGACTGGTTAATTTTGCATCAGGCCAACCAGCGTATCTTAGATGCAGTGGCCAAGCGGCTAGGCATCTCAGCAGAGCGGGTAGTCAGCAACATGGCCCGTCATGGCAATACCGATGCGGCCTCTATTCCGATTGCCCTGGATGAATGGGTACGGGCTGGCAAAGTGAAAGCAGGCGATACCTTAGCCCTTTCCGGCTTTGGTGCGGGCCTGTCATGGGGCGCAGCGATTTTGAAGTGGGGCGTTTGAACCCTCACGCAGATGTAGACGTTAGCAAAAACATTGTATCGAAATGGCAAAAACTGCGTGGGTGTTTCCCGGTCAAGGATCGCAAGCGGTAGGCATGGGCGCTGATCTGGCCGAGGTTTGTCGCGACAAACTCGCTGAAGCAAAAGAAATTTTAGGCTGGTCTGTTTTAGAAACTTGTCAGCACGAAGAAAAGTTAGCAAGCACGCTATACACGCAGCCTTGCTTGTATGTTGTTGAAAGCGCCCTGACTGAGTTGCTCAAAGCACAAGGGCAGCAGCCTGACGTGGTGGCTGGTCATAGCTTGGGCGAGTATTCGGCCCTGTATGCCGCTGGTGTATTCGACTTTGCTTCGGGGTTGCGCCTGGTCAAACGCCGAGCCGAGCTAATGTCGCAGGCATCTTCAGGCGCGATGGCGGCGCTGATGGGCTTCAAGCGCGATGAGCTAGATGCCAAACTGGCCGAAACCGCAGGCGTCGTACTTGCCAATGACAACAATCCGGGTCAGGTAGTAATTTCTGGAACGCCAGCAGCCGTTGAAGCCATTATGGCAGGCGTAAACGCTAAGCGAGCCGTAAAGCTAAATGTTAGCGGAGCGTTTCATTCACCGCTGATGGCCGACGCGGCCAGAGCGTTTGAATCAATCCTAGCCGAAGTCACCTTTCAAGACGCGAAGATCCCTGTCATATCTAATGTAGATCCGACGCCTCAGACCACTGCGGCTGACCTCAAAGAGCGCCTGAGACAGCAGATGACTGGCGCTGTACGCTGGCGTGAAATTTCGCTTAGTTTGCCAGCGCAAGGCATTGATTCTGTTGTAGAAGTTGGCCCAGGCAACGTGCTCACAGGCTTAATTAAGCGCACTTGTAAAGGATTAGACCTCAGAAATGTCAGTACCGCAGAAGTGGCGCGTGGCTCGGCATAGCCTTCTAGTTGTGAACTAGTTGTGAACTAGTTGTGAACTAGTTGCGAATGATTGTATCTAAACCTTTAGTCCGGTTATCAGGTGACTCAAAAAGATGGCGCAAGATCGAGAACCGTTTGTTAGCCTGGCGCTCTACCAACTGTTTAAGTGGTCGGTGGTGAGCCCGGTGCTGCATGGCTACTTGCGCGGTCGGGTCTATGGGGCGAAAAAGGTGCCGATGGCAGGGCCGTTGATTGTGGTGGCCAATCATGCGAGCAATTTTGACCCGCCGCTGTTAGCAAGCGGTATGCGCAGGCCGGTGTCATTTATGGCCAAGGAGTCGCTGTTTGAGGTGCCCGTATTAGCGCCAGCCATTCGGGCTTATGGGGCGTATCCGGTGAAGCGAGGGTCGGCAGATCGCAGTGCGATTCGTGAGGCGATAAAACAGTTAGAAAATGGCTGGGCGGTCGGCATTTTTTTGCAGGGGGTGCGGACACCAGATGGTCGCATTCCTTTACCAAAGCTAGGGGCGGCGATGATTGCCGCGAAGGCGCAGGTGCCTTTGCTGCCGGTGAGCCTGTGGGGAACAGAGAAAATTTTGAGCCCAGGGTCGGCGTTACCAAAGCCAAGCCCGGTGACAATTCGCATTGGTGAGCTAATTGCGCCGCCAGTGACGACTAGGGACAAAGCGGCGCTAAAGGCGGTGACTCAACGCTGTACAGCAGAAATTCATGCTTTGCATGAGTTGGGACGTTAAGGGCGATAAAATGCCTGTAAGCAGTTGAGTTAAGTGCATCGATGGCAGAGGATTTGCGCGCAGCGCTAACGAATATGATGGGGCCAGTGCCATGGGAGCTATTGAAGCCTCATGTGCAAAGGGATGCCGTGGTGGTAGTGAACCCGAAGTTGGATTTGGTGGATGTGGGGTTGGCGATCGCAACCGATAATACCCAGGCCGTAGAACGGTGGATTACTGAGCAACTCATTTTGAAACCCAATGCCGAGCAGCTTGCCCGATGGAACAGTGACAATCAGCGCTTTACATCATTAATTGTGCAGCCTTATGTATTGGTGCAGGACAATTCAGATTCGCTAAGTTCTGCTGCCAAAACACCCTCCTGACAGAGACGCGCCCATGCAAGGTCATCCGCTTTGGAAATATCTCAGCACCAACGCGCTGGCAAACTATCTGCTGTTGTTTGCCTGTGGCTGGGCGGCGATTGAACTGCTCGAATATTTTGAGATTGTCGTCGTCATTTTTACCTCCTCAGCGATTTTGGCTTTTTTGTTGAGCTATCCGGTGCGATCGCTCCGCCGGTTCCTGCCCCATAACATTGCCGTTTTCGCGGTGTTCGTCATCGCCCTAACCGTCATTAGCGGTATTGTCACCACTATCGGTTTGGCGGTGATTTCTCAAGGTCAGCCACTGATTGATAACGTTACCGACTTTTTAACCTCTCTGTCGCCGCGCATTGAGTCGCTAGAGCAGTGGTTGCAGCGCTGGAACTTACAGGTAGATTTGCAGTCTGTAGGGGCGCAGTTGCGTGACCAAACGGCGGGTCTGTTGGGGGCAGGGCTAAGCCTGTTACAGGCGCTGTTGAGCAATTTTTTGCACGGTATTTTAATTGCGGTGGTGACCCTTTTTATGCTGTTAGACGGGTCGCGGCTGTGGGACTGGTTAATTGGCAAGGTGCCGTCTGCTCAGCGCGATCGCATCACCGAAACCGTTCAAAAAAGCTTGCTAGGCTTCTTTTGGGGCAGGCTATTGCTCTCTATATTTTTTGGGGTTTCCGCCTTTTTAGTTTTTCTGCTATTCAAAGTTCCCTACGCCCTGACTCTGGCTGTAATTGTGGGCCTGTTTGATCTAGTACCCGGAATAGGGGCAACGATAGGCATCAGCCTGGTAATGCTATTCTTACTTTCTCAAAGCGTTGGCCTAGCGATCCAGTCTGCCGTCATTTGCATCGTACTACAGCAGATAGAAGAGAATTTGCTAATGCCCCGCATCATGCAAGATTCACTCAACATCAATCCGGTGGTGATGTTTTTTGCGCTCATTGTCGGGGCTCGGATTGCAGGTGTCCTTGGCATTTTTCTGTCTATTCCGATCGCCAGCACGATCGTGAGCTTACTAGAGGTCACCGAAATGAAGGGAACCGCAAACCCTGCACCTATGCCCATAGAAAAATGAGCTTGCGCCCCGACGCATCCCCCTTTAGAGCGATTGATATTAAGTGAAAATACCTATACATTATGTACCGAGTAAAGATGTTACTTTTGGTACGAAATTATGGCAAAAAGACTCAAGCCTGTTGAACTATTTTTATCTCTGGGTCTGATCGCGTCATTAGCGACAGCTTGTGGTGGCCCAGCAGAAGACGGTGACGTCATTGAAGAGGATGGCGTGGGCATTGAAGAGCCTGTAGAGGGCACAGAGCCTATGGAAGAAGCACCGATGGAAGAGGAGCCCATGGAAGAAGGTGGCGAAGGCGGTGAGGGTTAAGCTTTGACCCTTCGTTAGCAACACCTTCAGGGGCGTACGGCGTACGCCCTTCTTTTCACAGCACATGAAAGGTTCTCTTTCTCTTAAAGGGCGCGACGAAAAAGCATTAGCCTGACAGGCGAGTAGAACCCATGATCTCGATTAGCTTTTGCTGCATCGCTTCAGTTGCAGAAACAATAATTTCCGAGATGCGATAGTTTTTGCACGCTGACGGCTTTTTGACAGGGTTGCCTTCATAGTCGCTCAAAAAATATCCCATCTCTTGGGCCATCCAAGCCAGAGCCGCCGTGTCAATAAACTGAGCATTGGCCAAAATAACACCTGCCACTTCTCCGGTCAGCAGACCGTTGATAGGCGGCACGGGAACAGTAGAAGAGTAGTCTGTTTTAAGATCGATCACCGGGAAGTGCGATCGCACCGCATCTGCAATTGGGCTCAGCGCCACGCCCAACAGCACTTTCTTTCCAGGATTATCTATCTTCAGTGGCTGGCAATCATCTAGCTCGTCGCTCATGCTGCCGACAAAAGTGCCCTGATTGCGGAGCGTATAGTAGTACCGATCGTTGGCTGGGCTGAGTGCGATCGCAGCCTCAAACCCATCCGCATTCAACACCGTCAAAATTACCAAATAATTCGGATGGCCGTCCATGTAATAGCGGGTGCCGTCAATCGGATCGAGGGTAATGAGATAGTCTGCTTGCGATCCTGCTGACGAAGGCAGGGCGATCGCCTTAAAATATTTTGTATTGTAAGACTTCTCGTATTCTTCACCATAAAATCGCAGGTTGGGGAACTTAGCCAGCAGCGTCACTTCTATAAAGGTTTGAATTGAGAGATCCGCGTCGGTAAGCGCATTGGCAAAGAGATTATCGCTTTCATATTTATCGGGTAGAGCCGAGATGCGCTGCTGAATTTGATTGGCGTAGGCACCCGCAACCTTCAGGAAAGGCAACAGTGTAGACAAAATTTCTTTGGGCGAAGGACGCTCAGACATATAACAACCTTTGCTGCAATAGGTGGATCATTTCTGAAGGCAGTGTAGCCTAGCGTCAGCGTCGCGCTTGTTTTACCCAGCTTCGGAACTGAGCTTCGGCGGCAATTTCATCTTGCTTAGCCTGGTCTAAAAAATTGTACAAATCTGTCTTTTTAACAATTGGAAAAGTAGGGCTATGGTTTACCTCTGTATAGCTATTGCCTCGCAACTGATATACTCTCCATTCGTGACCATTGAATCGCCACAGCTCGGGTACGCCCATAGTTGAATACAGTTGATTTTTATCAATGTCGGTATGCGTGATATCAACTTCTACAACCAAGTCAGGCGGTGGGTCATCTTGTAAGTTAACTTTGCGCCCCGCGACGCTAGGCTGGTTTTGAATGTAATATGCGTTGTCGGGCTCCGCACCTCTGCTTAAGTCTTCTCGATCTAGCGTGGTAGACCGCATGGATTTCATTTTAAGGCCCAGCTCAAAAACAAGAATTCTAATGAACAAACCAATCAGCTCGCTCGCTTGCTCATGATCTTCTAAAGGCATTGATATTTCTAGCGTCCCTAATGAGTAAGTCAGATAGGCCGCTCGCGTCTGGGGAAGTGCGGTTAAGATCTGCTGGTACTGCTGCCAGGTCAGGTGATGGATGGCGACACGCCTTTCTCCACTATCTGTTTGAGGCTGCTTTAGCGTGCTGATCATGACTATTCGTATCTTTTTTAGACCGGCTGTATCTATATAATAGTGTCGTTTCCGGTATGTAGAGGCGGTTTTTGTGATGACACAGGTGGCGATCGCAGGTGCAGGCCCCGCCGGAGCGGCCACCGCGCTGCTGCTAGCTAGGCAAGGAATGCAGGTTGCGCTACTGGAAAAAGAAACCGAGTTTGATCGTGTTTTTCGCGGTGAGGGTCTCATGCCTGCCGGGCTAGATGCGCTGTATCAGATGGGGTTAAAAGAGACGTTTGCGAAGATCGCTTCTCGGCGGCTGACTGCCTGGGATTTTTATGTGGGCGGGCGGCGGCGAATGCGGGTGGGTGAGCCTTTTGCAGAAGAGCAGGAGGACAGAAAGCAGGAGGTACTAGCGACGCGGATTGTCGATCAAGGGGCGCTGCTGAAGGCGATGGTTCAAAAAGCTCAAGCGCTGCCGAACTTTGAGTTTTATCCGGGATGGCAGGTGAGTGAGCTGTTGCGCGATGATGCCGGTAAAGTTGTTGGCTTAGGGGCAGCTTGCGGCGGTGAGCACAAAGATTTTTTCGCTGACTGTGCGATCGCCTGCGACGGTCGTTATTCAAAGTTGCGAAAGCTAGCAGGGTTGCAGATACAACAATCTTCTGCGCAGTTTGACGTGCTGTGGTTTAAGCTGCCCGCGCCTGATTCACTGATGATAGAAACGCCTTTTATTGCCTGCCTACAGCCCGATCGTCAGTTTGCCTTTTATCCTTCCTGGGATGGGCGGTTGCAAATTGGTTGGATTGTTGAAAAAAGCGCTCATCAGCAAGGCGGGTTAGCCGCTTTAAAGCAAAGAGATTGGATAGAAGAATTTGCCCAAGCGCTGCCGACTGAGCTGGCTGAACACTTTCGTGAGCATAAGGGCGAGCTAGAAGGGCCGATTTATCTAGATGTGCAGGTGGGCTGCTGTCCGCAATGGAGCATTCCAGGACTGCTGCTAATCGGTGATGCGGCGCATCCAATGGCCCCGAACCGGGCGCAGGGAATTAATATGGCGCTGCGAGATGCAATAGTGGTGGCTAATCAGTTTGCGGCGCTGGGGGGTGAACCAATTTCTGCCAAGGTGCTGAAGGCGATTCAGGCGCAAAGGCAACCTGAGATCGAAGCGGTGCAGAAAATGCAGCTAGCGGAGTGGCGCAAGGTGGCGTTTATTTCGCGGCCAGGATTGCCCTATTGGGGGTTTAAGGCGATCGCATCCCGATTCGGTCGTTTTCGCTTTGCCCAAAACATTTGGCTACAAGAGCAAAAGGGCCTGCGTGACGGTGTGTTGCCCGTACGGCTCAAAAGCGAGTTGGATTCGATAGAATAGCCTGAACTAAACCCATTAGTTTAGTGGTGTGAACGAGCTGTCTTTCGACCAATTTCTTATGAACTCCTTAACCCGCCGCACTGTCGGCTTTTTCAGCGGTCTGTGCGTGGGTGCGCTACTGCCTTTTGCCCCGCTCAAACCTGCGAATGCTGCCGAGCGCGTCACGCTCACCTTTGGCTTTGCAGAAATTTCGACCTCTGTAGAGTCACTGCGAGCTTACGGCGAGCGCGGTGAGGTCAGTGAAGAGCTAGCGCCCTATTTAAAGCTGTTGAGTGACGAGCAGCGATCGCAGTTCCGCCAGGCCCTACAAGCCCGTCAGGATGTCGGCCCGGCTCAGATTTCTCAATTTCTGTACTCCTCTATTGGCGACAATATTTTGCGCTACCTGGGCGGCATTGTGCAAACTGCCGGACGGCGCGATGGGGCCAAGGGATTGCGCGGGGCGCTGGTGCTGGCTGCGGCTGAACCGGAAGGGCTTTCGGTGGTTGGCGTATTAGAAAATTTTCCGACGAGCAGCGTGCGGATTGACTCACTGCGAGGGTTTCAGTCTTTTGGTGCATTTGCCGAGCTAATTGAAGATACCGATCGGGCGATCGCAGTCATTGCCGAACAATCGGGCAATACCCAAGCTCCCACCTCGATCGAACTGTCTACCCTGACTCAGCCTGGCCCCTACCGTGTGAGCGTTCAAACGATTGAGGTTGTAGATAGTGAGCGCGATCGCACCTTGCCCACCGATCTTTACTTACCCGAGGCGGTTGCGAATGCGCCCTTGATTGTGATGTCTCATGGATTGGCAGGCGATCGCGATGGCTTTGACGATCTGGGCAATCATTTGGCCAGTCACGGTTTCGCCGTCGCCGCCCTCGACCACCCTGGCAGCAACCGCCGCCAGCTAGAAGACTTATTGCAAGGCGCTGCCCAAGAAATTGCTCAGCCTACCGAATTTTCAGCTCGTCCTCGCGACATTACCTATCTAATCGACGAACTCGCCCGCCTGAATATGGCCAGCGGCCCCTTCGCCAATCGGATCGACACCCGCCGGGTCGGCATTATTGGTCACTCCTTTGGAGGCTACACCGCCCTCGCCACCGCAGGCGCTCAGCTCGACTTCGACACCCTTCAGGCCAACTGCCTATCCGACGAATTTCTCTTCAACGCCGCCAACCCTTCAATGGTGCTCCAATGCACCGCCCTCGAAGCGCCAGCACAATTCAGCCTCGACCTGCAAGACGATAGAATTCAAGCGGTCATGGCCTTTAACCCAGTTACCAGCAGCCTGTTTGGCCCCACCGGATTTGCCCAACTCTCGGTTCCCAGCCTGTTAGTCGCGGGCAGCAATGACCCGGTCGCCCCTGCCCTGCTCGAACAAATTCGTCCCTTCACCTGGCTCAACCGCGCTGAGACAGAGACTGCCTTACCTCACTACCTGGCCCTGATCGAAGGCGGCTCCCACCTGTACGATCCCCCCGACTTAGACGGTGCCGATGTGCCCCTAGCCAACAGCCTGGTCAGCGCCGACGTACCCTTGGCCGAAAGCTACCTGAGGGCTTTGAGCCTTGGCTTTATGCAAGCCCAAATTGCGCAAGACGATCGCTATCGAGGCGTGGTCGCCTCGCCTGCTGGCCTCAGCCAACAGCCATTGCCCTTATCGGTGGTGAGTGCTTTGAGTGAAGAGATGCTAAGCGCTATCACCGAAGCGCCTGCAACCGAAGCGCCCGCAGAATTGCCCGCAGAAACACCCACCGAAGCGGTACCGTTAGAAGAGAATTCTCCCCAAGGGTCTGCGCTATGAGTCTGAAAGTTCTAAAAGTCTACGGCATTCCCAACTGCGGCACCTGCAAAAAGGCATTAGCCTGGCTGCAACAACAAGACATTCCCCACGAATTTATCAACACCAAAGAGTACCCACCGACCCAAAAAACAATCGCTAGCTGGGTCAGTGACCTCACTGCCAGACCCATGCGCAATACCTCCGGCGGTTCTTATCGAGCGCTCGGTGAAGAGAAAAAAGATTGGAGCGACGAGCAATGGACAGACGCTTTTGCTAAAGACGTCATGCTGCTGCGCCGCCCGTTGTTTGAGAAAGATGGCGAAGCGGTGATGGTGGGCTTTCGGGCCAAAGAAGACGAGAAGTTAGCAAAGCTGTCATGACCCCCTGCCCAGCAACAGCGCAAACAGACGTGGTGATTATTGGCAGCGGCATCGGCGGTTTGTGCTGCGGCGCACTGCTGGCCCACTACGGCAAAAAAGTCACCCTTTGCGAAAGCCATACGCTGCTTGGCGGCGCAGCCCACGGCTTCGAGCGGGACGGCCATTTGTTCGACTCTGGCCCTTCGCTATATTCAGGTTTATCCTACAGCCCTTCCCCCAACCCGCTGCGCCAGGTACTCGACATTATCGATGAAGACATTACCTGGGCTAACTACGACACCTGGGGCTGCCGTTTACCCGAAGGAAATTTTGCCACCGCCGTTGGGGCCAATCAGTTCTGTGAGGTGTTGCAACACCTGCGCGGTGAAAAGGCTGTGGCCCAATGGCGCGAGTTGCAAACCGTTATGGAGCCTTTGGCCAACGCTGCCGTCTCTTTGCCAACTGCTGCCATTCGCTTTGACTGGGGCGCAATCCGCACAGCAGGCCCTTATGCCCCTCGCCTGCTGAAGCACGCGCTGAACACACCCAAACTCGCTGGCCCCTTCAGTCGAATCATGAACGAGGTAATCACCGACCCGTTCATTCGCAACTGGCTAGACATGCTGTGCTTTTTGCTGTCTGGTTTGCCTGCTAGCGGTACTAGCACCGCCGAAGTCGCCTTTATGTTTGCCGACTGGTACCGGCCCGATGTGCAGCTCGACTATCCTATGGGCGGCTCTGCGGCTTTAGTTGAGGCTTTGGCACGAGGCATTACCAAGCACGGTGGCGACATTAAGACGGGCGCACATGTCACCCACATTAATGTCGCAGCGGGCAAAGCGACTGGCGTGCAGTTGCGTAGCGGTGAAACGATTTTGGCGCGGCAGGTGGTTTCTAACGTCTCAGTGTGGGATACGCTCAAGCTGATTCCAAGGGGCGCTGTGCCTCAAAAGTTTGTTCGTCAACGGCAGGACATGCCTGCCTGTGAAAGCTTTATGCACCTGCATTTGGGCATTGATGCACAGGGACTGTCTGAGGTGATGGAGGAGAAACTAGCCTGTCACTATATTGTGGTGAATGACTGGGAAAAAGGCATTACCGCCCCGCAGAATTTAATTTTGGTCTCTATTCCATCTGTGCTGGATCCGTCCCTAGCTCCGCCAGGAAAACATACCCTCCATATCTATACGCCGAGTAATGAGCCCTATAGTTTGTGGCAAGGGCTGGCACGTGGCAGCCGCGCTTATGCCGAGCAAAAGCAGGCTCGCGCGGCGGGGATGTGGCAGGCGCTAGAGCGGATTATTCCAGATATAAAGTCGCGAACTACGCTGTCGTTAACGGGGACGCCGCTGACGCACGAACGCTATCTCAGGCGCTATCGAGGATCTTATGGCCCTGCTATTCGAGCAGGCTCAGCCTTGTTTCCTGGCCCTAAAACACCGATTGATGGACTGTTGTGCTGCGGAGATTCTACATTTCCAGGGATTGGCTTACCGGCGGTGGCTGCTAGCGGGATGATGGCGGCTCACAGTTTAATTTCGGTAGGTCAGCATCAAAAAACGCTTGAGGAGGTTATCGAAGGGTAACGCTAGCTGCGAAGGGCGCAAAGCGGCGCTGGACAACTCGCTCCGGCGCAGGCTTCGATTCTGTGCCTTTCGATACCCCATAAACAATCCGAGAAACAATCCAAGAAATAATTAAGAAAAGTAACTTGACCCATAGCTCTAACTATAGATTTCTGAGAGTGCTTGCTCTCATCCCAATGGATTAAATATCATAAAAGCCTTACATTCAGGGCATTTTGCCGAATAGAAAGGATTCACAAGTCGAAGTATAGTTTGTTATAATTGTTTACATAAGATATGACAAACTCGTAATACTTCCTTACACAATGAACCCGATCAAACTTCTCGCTTCCGCTTTCAACCCAAACGTTACCCCCAACCTTGCCTCTCAAACTGCTTGGGCGATCGCCCGTGTCGTCATTGGCCTAATGATGATTCACAACGGTCAAGACAAGCTCGCTGATATCGAAAACTTTGCCCAAGCCTATGTGGCCTACCTGGGTCTGCCGTTCCCTATCTTCTTGAGCTATATTGCGGCCTACACCGAGCTGATTGGTGCGCCCCTGTTGATGATTGGCCTGTTCACGCGGCCCGCTGCCTTTGGTCTGTTCTGCACGATGTGCGTGGCTATGTACCACCATGTCAAGGTTGCTGGCCTCAGCCTGCCTTACCTGGAGCTGTCGGCTGTTTATGCGGCTTGTTTCTTGTTCTTTACGATCAACGGGGCTGGCCTATTCTCGACCGACGCATTGATTGCTAATAGAATTGACACGAGCGTTTTGTCGGCGACGGCCAAGCGAGTCATGCGCATAGAGAAGAAAGCGGAAACTAAGCCTGTCGAAAAGTCCGAAGTTTCTGCATAGCTCGTATTGACAAACGCTATGGTGACAAACGCTGTGGCGACAAACGCTGTGGTGACAAATGCAAGCATCAAGCCTTTGGCAATGTAATGGTGAATTCTGTTCCTTTGCCTATTTTCGACAGGCAGGTGAGCTGTCCTTGATGCTTTTCTCGAACAATTAGACTTTATCGGTAATAGTGTGAATAACAGAAATAGGCATCCATTATCATGAGCTTTTCCTTTTAAGCGATCGCTTCCAGCTTATTGACTTGTCCTCGACGATGACTCATCCGAAAGTTATGCAATCCGCAGGCCGTTTCCATCACCTCGTCCACAAAATTCTCCACCCGATTGCG
>JBAQZP010000001.1:0-107937 GCA_049791095.1 Phormidesmis sp. | reverse complement strand
GCATAACTTTCGGATGAGTCATCGTCGAGGACAAGTCAATAAGCTGGAAGCGATCGCTTAAAAGGAAAAGCTCAGGATAAGGGATGCCTATTTCTGTTATTCACACTATTACCGATAAAGTCTATTCAATCAGCAGCCAGCGGTAGCACCCATCCAAACCCCACCCTATGGACATTCTGGTTATCCAAAGCAGCACATTAGATCCGATTGGCGTTCTCGGCGAACATTTAATTGAGCAAGGCGCAGATCTTTTTACCTGGCTGCCAGAAAAACAGCCCGCGCCGCCGACCAAAGACTACGCGGGTTTAATTGTCTTAGGTGGCCCCATGAATGCCCATGAAGATTCCAAGTTCTTTCATTTGCGCAAAACCGTTGATCTGATCCAACAGTTCCATGCTCAAAACAAACCCATCATGGGTATCTGTTTGGGCGCGCAGTTAATTGCTCGGGCTTTTGGCAGCCAGGTGTATCCGCATACCGTGCCCGAACTGGGGTTCTCGCCCGTCAGCGTCGCCAGCTCAACTGCAACAGAACCCTGGCTAGCAAACTGTCCCACAGACCTCCATCTGATGCAGTGGCATTTCGATACCTTCGATTTGCCTGCTGAGGCAACGCTGCTGATGACAAACGCTATTTGCAAGCATCAGGCTTACCGCATTGGCGCTAACGTCTATGGCTTTCAGTTTCATCTTGAGGTCACACCCGAGATTGTGCTGAGCTGGCTAGCGATGAAAAACGCATGGATTGAAGCGAACTATCCGCATCTTGAGCAACAGCTAAGAGCGCAGGTGACTACCTATGCTCAGCCGTCGGCCCAATTTGCAAAGGAAGTTGCGATCGCCTGGCTCAACCTCTTTCCTTCATCCGTACAGCAGCAGCCTGCCTTGCCCATAACCCAGCTATCCACTTAAAAAGTCTCTTTCCTAAACGCTAAGCAATGGCCTATCCCAACATCCAGCCCCTTTCCCCAAACCTTCAGTCGTTGCAGCAAAGCCTTCAAGATCGGGGCGTCAAGTATGCGCTGGCCAGCTTTGTAGATATTCATGGTATGTGCAAAGGCAAAGTAGTGCCGCTTAGCCACTTTGATCGCATGATGCAGGGCTCTGAGCTGTTCACTGGCGCGGCCCTAGATGGCGTACCGCAAGAGATTAATGATGATGAAGTTGGCACGATGCCCGATGCAAAAAGCGCTACGGTACTGCCCTGGAATTCTGAAATCGTCTGGTTCGCCAGCGATCTTTATCTCGCCGGAAAACCCTTTGAGGCTTGCTGTCGCACTATTCTCAAAAATACGCTAAAGCAAGCTGCGGACATGGATTATCAGTTTAATTTGGGAATTGAGACGGAGTTTTTTATCTTTAAGGAAACTGAAGGTGGGTTTAAGCCAGTGAGCGATCGCGACACCCTTCCCAAAGCCGCCTATGCCCTACCCACCGTCCTCGACAACTACAAAATCATCGACCGCATCGTCACCGCCATGAACGATCTCGGCTGGGACGTCTACTCTTTTGATCACGAAGATGCCCAAGGGCAGTTTGAAACAGATTTCACCTATTGCGATGCGCTCACGATGGCAGATCGTTTCACCTTCTTTCGCCTAATGGTAAAAGAGCTAGCCCGCGAAGAAGGCTATTTTGCTAGCTTTATGCCTAAACCCTTTGCTAACCAAACCGGCAGCGGCGCTCACTACAACATGTCGCTGGCAGACAAAGAAACCGGCAAAAATCTCTTTGAAGATGCTGACGATTCTTGCGGACTCTCGAAGCTGGGCTATCAGTTCATTGCGGGTGTCCTAAAACATGCCAGGGCAATTGTTGCGGTGACCTGTCCGACGGTAAACAGCTACAAGCGGCTAGTGCGTCAGGGCAGTATGTCGGGCTTTACCTGGGCTCCGGTGTATGTGTGCTACGGCAACAACAACCGAACAAATATGCTGCGAATTCCGCTCGGTGGCGGACGGGTGGAATGTCGGGCGGCAGATATCTCGACTAATCTCTATCTCGGCGCGGCAATGATTTTGGCGGCAGGGCTAGAAGGAATTCGTGAAGGGATGGATCCAGGCAAGCCACATACGGAGAATATGTATGAGTATTCTTTGGCTGAGCTGAAAGCGATGGGGATTGAGACGTTGCCGAAGACATTGGGGGATGCGATCGCCTCCTTTGCCGCCGACCCGCTCAGTAAAAAAGTGATGGGGCCACTGATGTACAAAACCTACATCGACTTCAAAACGCAAGAGTGGGAAGACTACCACGGCCACATATCCGACTGGGAAATTCAGCGCTACCTCAAGTTCTTTTAGAATCTAGAAGCAGAGATGACTATGTCGGGCTGCGGGCGGTGGCTGCACTGAGTTCAGTTTCAACTAGCGCATCTAATTCAGCTTGCTGCGCTGCGGGTAATGATTGCCCCTGATCACGTGCTTGCCGCCATAATTCCATCAAAGTTGATAGCCTCCTTTGCTGCTCAGCACTGAAGAATGTATCAGGGTTGGTATTCCGAATAACGATTAGAGCACTAAATTCAGCAGATTCTAACTGTGCAGTCAAGGCATCTGGCGCTTGCCCTGCTGTTTTACCAACTGAGTGCTTATCTCCAGCGATCACACGATAGAACTGTTCACCATCAGCATCAGAGACCGGCAAAATTTCTACTGTCGTCATGATTCCTAATCCGAACCCGCTTTATTCCGATTATATTGTTAATGTGAAAGCCTTGCTTTAGGGAAAGTATGTTAGCTAGCCCACAGGTAAGGCGTTTGCGGGCGTTCTATGAATTTATCAATGGATCTGGAGTCGGACACAATGCAGGATACCGTTCGTCAAATTGCTTTAGAATTCCGCTCCCGGTTAGAAGCAGTTGTGCCAGTTTTAGATTTTCGAGTGTTTGGGTCGAGGGCAAGGAATGATGCTAGAGAAGATTCCGATTTGGATATATTCATTAAGGTGGCAGAACTGGATCGACCGCTGCGAGAAAAGGTTCATGATTTGGCTTGGGAAGTAGGATTTGAGCATAATTGCATCATTGCTACATTTGTCGTAACAGAAGCGCAGCTACAGACAGAAGCGGTAGGCGCGAACCCCTTGATAGCTAAGGTGTTTAAAGAAGGTGTTGTGGTATGAGCGATCAGCTTCATCTGCTGGTCAAATATCGTTTGGCTGAAGCGCAAGAAACGTTAAGAGAGGCGAAGCTCTTACTGGGATGCTCTGCGTTTCGGGGCAGTATTAACCGCTCTTACTATGCTATGTTTTACGCTCTTTTAGGTTTACTGGCAACTCGCGGTTTAGGCACTTCTAAACATAGCGGCGTAATAAGCTTGTTTGACCGCGAGTTCGTGAGGACAGGCGTATTTTCTAAAGAACTATCTCGCAGTTTGCGTCGGGCTTTTGATGAGCGACAGGCAAACGATTATGGCGAAATGTTAGAGCCGGATCAAGCATTATCAACGGAATTACTGGAACGAGCGCAGGTATTTGTAGATGAGATTAAGATCCAGTTGACGAAGGTCGGGTTTGAGTTATGAGTGAATAGTGCATCACGACAAACACATTGAATCTGCGCTCTAACCCTCGCATAGAGTCCTTTCGCTAAAGCTTCGTAGAAGCCATCGCTTGCTGATTGACTTTCACTGCCTGCTCTCGGCAAAGCGCTATAAAGTCGTAATCGTTGGCATACCACTGCGCCAAATTGGCCATTGCCTGCTCAGTTAAGGTAGTATCGGGCGGCTGCAAACTTTTATTTGCTCGGGCATTCGATTTTGGACTGTTTAAAGCAGGCAAGCTTACAGACGCTGCCAAGCCTAAAATCTGTTTAATGTTCTTAAAATCCTCTGCAAGACTCTCTTGAAAGCCAATGTACAGCGCGTCAGGAAGCCGACTTAAGAAATAGTCTTTTGAAATAAACCAGTCCGTATAAAAGGTATTCACATGCTCTATACAAAGCATGGCCTGCTCGGCGGCCTGTCGGACTTCTGCATCCGTCGAAGACAGCGATTCTGCCAACTGGTTCGCGGTTGTAAAGCGCTCTAGCGCGGCGGTCTCTTCTGCATATTTTGTGTGCCGCCAGCGGTTTGGATCTACTTGTTTGCCATTAAACGCACTGACAAATCGCTTTTCGGGCGATCGCAAAAAGAAAAAAAACTTATCGCCCACCGGAATGTCATTTAAACGGCAGCTATGACCGCGCAAATGAATCTTATAGCGTTTTAATTCTGTGTGGTCGCGCAAAGCATTTTTTACAGCGCTCCCACCGGCCTTCGGAATATGCAAGAAGTTAACAATTTGCCCTCCCGCAAGCCGATAAAGGCGCAGCTTCAATTTAGTCAGAATAATGCGGTTTTTGGCAAATTGAGGGAGTTTAGGGGGCTTAGCAACACTCTTTAAGGTTCTGTCAGTAAAGGTCATGGGGGCTTTCTTTCAATATAATTCAACAGGCAAATGATTAGCCGCACCCAGAGAACACACAGAAGACTAGTTAATAGCTTACACCATTCTCAATAGAGGGTTGCGCGATCAGCCAAGATCCGCAAAAGATTGAGATCTGTCCCGCCATAGGAAAACCCATTGTATACTTTGCTATGAAAAACCCGACTGCAAAAAAAGTATTAATTGTTACAGGCAGTAGTCGAGGCATTGGGGCTGCAACGGCTTTACTGGCGGCAAAACAGGGGTACGCTGTTTGTGTGAATTACCGGCGAAATCAAGCGGCGGCTGATGCGATTGTCCAATCTATTCAGGAGATGGGCGGTGAGGCGATCGCCCTGAGCGCCGATGTTTCTTTAGAAGATGAGGTTGTTCAACTTTTTGAAAAAGTAGACGACCAGTTAGGTCGGGTCACTGCGCTGGTCAACAATGCAGGCATTTTAGAGCAGCAAACCAAAGTCGAGAATTTGTCAGCCGCTCGCCTGCATCGAGTCTTTTCAGTTAACGTGATTGGCAGCTTTTTGTGCGCTCGCGAAGCCGTTAAGCGCATGTCTACAGCGCGAGGGGGCGCAGGCGGTGCCATTGTCAATGTTTCATCAGGCGCAGCTCGTCTGGGTTCTCCCAATGAGTATGTAGACTATGCCGCTTCTAAAGGCGCGATTGATACGATGACAATTGGCCTAGCGAAGGAGATCGCAAACGAGGGCATTCGTGTCAATGCGGTACGGCCAGGCTTCATTGACACCGATATTCACGCTAGTGGCGGCGAGCCCGGTCGGATAGAACGCATAAAGGAGACTATTCCGATGAAACGCGGCGGTCAACCTGTTGAGGTAGCCCATGCTATCTTGTGGCTGCTCTCTAGCGAGGCTTCTTATTCTACCGGGACAATTTTGGATGTAACTGGCGGCAAGTAACTAAAAACAACCAGCCCTGTCGTAATAAACAATGCCAATTGGGTAGACATACCAAGAGAACTTTAATATATTACTGTTCTAAACTGCTTACTACGTTTTTTCTATGAACAACTGTCGAGTTGCCTCAATCGGTAAATTCGCTGGCTTCGGTTTGTTCGAGATGCTCGTGAACTGTTTGACTGTTGGGATTTAATAAGGGCTGCAAGGCGATCGCTTGCCCTGCTTTCATTTGCCCGTAGGTAAACACACAGGGCGTTCCCGTTGGCAAAACCTGCTGTATTTGCTGCCACACATAAGGACTGCCATAAATTACAACCGCTTGCACGTTAGTACCGAGCGCCTGGATGTATTCGAGGGCGATCGCCTTCAACCCCTGCCCACTACGAAACGGATTGCCTCGAATAAAGATCTGCACCAGCGTCGCCACCTCTGTATCTAGTCGCGTCACATCCGCACTGCGACTGTCTACAAGTTCGAGCATATAGCCCAAGCTCGCTGGCAGGCTCACCGCAGGCGCGGTTCTGCTCAAAAACGGACAGTGCAGAACGTCATCAACCAGCACTAAGTTCTGGCCCGGAATTAAGGGGGCACTGATGGCCTGGCTAAGGGACTGGCGCGGCGCGTGGCTGATCTGCTGCGAATGGCGCAAAATTTCTATGGCCAAAGCCCTTGCCTGGGGGGTGGCAATCTGCTCGGGCTCAATCGGTGGGCGGGGCTGATGCTGCCAGGCATGACGCGAGGGGGCGTCGGTGACGAGCAGATCGGCAATTTTATGCTTGGCTCGCCAAATGCGCTCGACGGCTCGCAAAATTAAGTCGGGGGCAATGCGGCCCTGATTGACTGCTTCGCAAATGGCGGCGATCGCACCCTTTACATCCCCCGGCATCAGCAAAATATCTGCGCCCGCTATGACCGCCAGCACCGCCGCTTCTGTGCCTTTGCCATCTTCGCCCCCATACTGCTCGGTAATGCCGCCCATCACCAGGGCGTCGGTGACAATCAATCCGTCAAAGCCCATGTCTTGCCGCAGCAATCCGCTGAGCGTCACCGCAGATAAGGTCGCCGGATACTGTGCGTCTAGCTTTGGCAGTTGCAAATGCGCCGTCATCACGCTGTCTACGTTAGATGCGATCGCCTGCTTAAACGGCACCAACTCCAGCGTTTGCAAACGCTCAAAGTCGTGATTGACAATTGGCAAACTTAGATGCGAGTCCATGTTCGTATCGCCATGGCCCGGAAAATGCTTGGCACAGGTCAAGACCGGAAAGGCTTGGGTGCCTTCAATAAAAGCCCGGCTCAATTGCGAAACCACCTCAGCCGTATCGCCAAAGGCCCGCACGTTAATGACTGGGTTGTCTGGATTGTTATTGACATCTACTACGGGGGCCAGCAGCCAGTTAAGGCCAATTGCGGCGGCTTCTTGGGCGATCGCATCCCCCATGCGCCGTGCCAGTTCTGTCGCTCGCGGCCAGTCCTGCCGGGCAATGTCGCCCAACGCCATCGGTGGGGCAAACCAGGTTGCCCCGCTAAACCGCTGCCCCACGCCTTCTTCAATATCAGCCGCCATCAGCAGGGGATACTTTGCCTGTAATTGTAGCTGCTGCGTCCGCACGCCTATTTCCGCCGCGCTTCCTCCCAGCAAAATTACACCGCCCACACCCAGCGCCAGATATTCCTCTAGCTCTGCGTTAGTCGCTTCCCACTGCGGATATTCCACCTCATGGTCAAACAGATGACCCGTCGTTCGCACCACAATCATTTGAGCGACCTGTGCGGCTAGCGGCAGGCTTTCGGGACTAGGCAAACGGGAGGCTAGCATTCTTTTAGCGATTTTTTAACGCTGTTCTTCTACTTCACCGAGATCTTGAGCATCTATAGAATCGCCCGCTCCCCGCTCGGCGCTGATTTGGTTCAGCACATTGATTACATCAGTGGCCAAGTCGAACGAGCGATCTTCCTTGAAGGTGACTTCGGGCGTACGCCGTAGCTTCATTCTTTGGCCGAGTTCGCGGCGGACATAGCCCTGAGCAGCCCTGAGTCCTTCCATGGTTTCGGCTTTGGCCTCGTCGGTACCGTAAATGCTGACAAACACCTTGGCATGTTGCAAGTCGCCAGCCACGTCTACATCGGTAATGCTGACCATGCCTGCGCCCACGCGGTCGTCTTTAATGCCGTTGATCAGCATCTGGCTGATTTCACGCTTAATAGAGGCCGAAACCCGCGCGACTCGTCTGCTAGTAGCCATAGTCGTTTGTTAATAATGAAAGAGCAAAAGTGGAAAATATTGAATGTGGGTTCAGCTCCCTTACGAAAGGCCCAGCATGGCTTGAAGGGTAAAGGTAAGGCCAATAAAGGCGGCAATGGTAGCACCAACTAGGGGAATTGCCGTTGCGGGGCGTTTGAGTAAAGGGATCAAAGGCGCGATCGCGTTATAAAAAATCCCTACCGAGACAGTGATCAAATAGCGAGGATAGCGAGAGACGTTATTAAAAAATTCTTCCATGATACCGAGATTGAAAAGGTCACTGCGCTGTCACGGGTTACGCTTAATTATCCTACCGCAAGGAATATTCATCCGAAGTGTGCTGCAAAGAAACAGCAGATTTTGCTGTGGCTAACGCTCGTCCGTTTATTAAATGGGCCGGGGGCAAGTCGCGGCTAATTGAACAATACAAACCTTTTTTGCCGGGCGATTTTGATGCCTATCACGAGCCTTTCTTGGGTGGTGGGGCATTGTTCTTTCATTTGGCACCTCGGCTTCAGGCGGAAGGGAAACAGGCGTTTTTGAGCGATCTCAATCCTGAGCTAGTGAACGTATATACCTGCGTGCGCGACGCTGTAGAGGCGTTGGTCGAGCAGCTTGCCCGGCATCAACAGCAGCATAGTGAGCATTGGTATTATGAGGTGCGATCGCAGCTAGAAACTGACCCGGTAAAACGCGCTGCTCGCTTCATTTACCTTAACAAAACCTGCTACAACGGCCTTTACCGAGAGAATGCCAGAGGATTATTCAACGTACCTATTGGCCGCTACAAAAATCCTAGAATCTGCGCGCCTGAGCTATTGTATCCAGCTTCAGCCGCACTACAAATTGCTGATATTTCAGAGCGACCGTTTACGGCTGTTTTAGAACGGGCAGTGGGCGATCGCGACTTTGTTTACTTCGATCCGCCTTACCATCCCCTCTCAGGTACCAGCAAATTCACTGCCTACAGCCGCGATCGCTTCGCCACCGAGCAACAGCGTAAACTGCTCGACGTCATTTCCCAGCTCGCCAAGCGCAACGTTCGCGTCCTTGCCTCAAATTCCGACTGCCCGTTCATCCGCGAGCTGTATAAAGGCTTTCAAGTCGAAACCATTACTGCCGCTCGCTCGATCAACTCAAAGGCTAGCAAACGAGGCAAAATTACCGAAGTTTTGCTGGTGTCTGGTTGAATTATTCTTCGTAGCTACCGCCAATGCTAATCGGCGTGTTCAAAACATCTGCGCCAACTAAATCTACATTGTCAACATCGGCATCATCAAGACTGGTATAAACCAGCGTAGATTCCGATAAATCTGCATTTTGGATGACCGTATCATCTAGCACGGCATTGGTTAAAAATGCATTGTTTAAGTCAGTGTCAATCAGGGTAGCGCCCGTCAAATCTGCGCCTTCTAAATTAGCGTAGGCCAGCGTCGTTCCAGTCAAGTCAGCGTCCCTTAAATCGACGCCAATCAAATGTGCGCCCGTCAAGTCAGCGCCGGATAAATCACACCCCTGGCAAGCCCCTGTTTCCAGTAGCTGAGAGACCTGCTGTGGGTTTTCCGCCTGGGCGGGTACCGCCACCGTAGCAACCAGTCCGGTCACAGTTAGCGACAGCGTGGCTACCTTCAGCACCTGAGCAGAAGTACCATTGAATAACTGGGTTGATAGTTTCATATTCTTTTTCAACCTCCTCTTTAGCGTTTGATGATTCAAAAAGTAACTTCAGTTAAACAGCTACTCTTGGAAAACTTTAATACCAGCGCCTATCTAAAAACGTTCAATTATTTAGTTAAACGCAACTGTAATAAAGTCCCTACAAGGATAGCTTTTCAACAGCAGAAAGACATCTAGCTAAAGAGAGGGAATCTCCTTGGGTAGTAAAGGTCAAACGCCTTTATGTTTACGCCTTTAGGAGTGAGTGTTCCAACGACTGAAAGTAACTCGAAAATGGTGAAAACCAGTGAAGGCTTTTAACGTTTCTTATATGTTTTATTGTACTTGAAACTGCTGTCGCAAAGCGGTACGGCCAACCGTCCCTTAAAGATTCGATAAACAGACATCACGTAGCTCCCTTTGCGCATAATGCAGCTTTAAGCGGCGACTTCCGGCTAAAGTCGGTGTAAGCTATGGGCATTCTCGATGCGTCCAACCGGTAGCAGACATGGAAACCCTCCTGATATTCGTCTACACCATCGTCGTGTTTTATGTTTTGTACCAGATGGCGCTGGGTTTAGAAGATGCATTAGAGAACAAGGTATTTATTAACCTGGACGAAGACTTTGCGGCTGAGCAAACCCAGATGCAGCTCTCTAGCCAGTCCTATGCCAGCCATATTGAAGCGCAGATTGAAAAGATCAATTTCAGCATCATTCCTGACAAGCCTATGGTTTTTTCGGTGTTTGCCCTTGTATTTGACGAAGGCAAAACCTACGCCATGAACGATCCTCGGATACAGTCGCTTAAAGAGTCGGGCATGAGTCCAGAGAACATTCGCGAAACGCTGAAGAAGCGGATCTCGATTCGGGTTTCGCCGACCAAAAAGCAAAAGCTTCGGCAGGTGCGCTACCTATCGCTAGATGTTGAAAATAAAACGGCTGACATGCAGATTCACCTGGATTGGGACTATAGCTCGCTAGAGATGTATGGCCAGGGTAATCGCATTATCCGCTCGACGGCTAATATGGCTCGCGACCTGTCGCAGGCGCAGATTTTTGGCCTGGTCAATCCGGGGCAATCGGTTCATTTTGATCTCAACATCGAGAAAAATTACACCCGCGATCCAGAGACAGGAGACTTGAGGCAGCCGCTGCCGCTAGTAGATTTGGAAGCGATTGTGGCCCAGTCTCAGCTCACCGATCCCACCAAAGAAGAAAAAAATATTCAGCCTCTCTACGGCCTTGACTTGATGGTGCGGCTGAAGCGACCGTCAGAGTCAAACGATAAGATGATCAACCTGCTAGTGCCCTTTGCCTTTACCTTAGAAATTGAACCTGACCAGCCTGCCTTCCCGCCGATTCGCTGGTTGCTCAGAAACTTTGGTCGCCGTAGCCGCAGAGAAGAAGGTAGCTGGTTGTGGGGTACCCGGAAAAGAGCGTAAGCTGTCTGTATAGAGCTGGCTCAGTGGTTGCGGGGGTGAGGGGTGGTTTGCGAACGACTGCTTGCCCCTGAGGAAAGTCCGGGCTCCCAAAAAGTCAAACTTGCTGGGTAACGCCCAGTGCGGGTGACCGTGAGGAGAGTGCCACAGAAACATACCGCTAACGGGAAGGATGAAGTAGGAACGATGAACGATGAATTTGAGCGCTGGCTTTCATTCTGACTTCTGACTTCTAACTTCTGACTTTCACGAGCAAGGGTGCAAGGGTGCGGTAAGAGCGCACCGGCAGCATCGAGAGGTGCTGGCCAGGTAAACCCCGGTTGGGTGCAAGGCCAAAGGAGCGACGGTTGACTTTTTTCCGGCTCCGCTAAAGTGCGCCGCTAGAGGCGTCTGGTAACAGGCGTCCCAGATAGATAACCACCTTATATGTTCAGTGTTAGCTGCATGTGTAAGAACAGAACCCGGCTTAGGTCCAGCTCTACCCTATTTTTTCCATGACTGTTCTCAATCAAAACTCAGATCAAAATTTAGAGGCTTTACTGACTCAGCTTCAGCTTTCGCCCGAGGCGGTTCGGCTGGATTTGGTTCAGCTAGCGCTGGTGGATATTTCTAGTTCGCCGGATGCGAATAATGAGAAGCTGGAGTTTTTGGGGGACGCGGCGCTACGGTTGGCGGCGGCGGAGTTTTTGATGGAGGCGTACCCGGAGATGACGCTAGGGGAAATGTCGGCACTCAGGTCGCAACTGGTGAGCGATCGCATCCTTGCCACCATCGCCCGACAATATCACTTGGGCCAATACCTCATCTTGTCCAAAAGCGCAGCCGGTGACAAAGCCGGAGAAGCCTCTCGCCTGGCCGACACCCTAGAAGCCATCCTTGGCGCGCTGTATTTGAGCGCAGGCAACCTCCGCCTGATCCGCCCCTGGTTAGATCCTCATCTAGCTCGTCTGACCCATGACTTGCGCACCGACCCCGCCCTCCAAAACTACAAAGCCGCGCTGCAAGAGTTCACCCAATCACGCTACAAATCCTTGCCGATTTATAAAGCCACTGAAATCAGCCAAATTCACGGCGACGAAGCGCGCTTTCAGGCTCAAGCATGGTTTCAAGGTGAGCTATTGGGCGAAGGTAAGGGCCGATCGATCAAGCTTGCAGAGCAGGCTGCTGCTAAGATAGCGCTTGCAATTTTGAATCAAAGGATGGTATTGACTGCTGAAGAATTGCCCGAGGGGAATGCTTAGCGCGTGTTGATCGACAGGTAAGGAAGATTCATGACTCAGATAGCAGAAGCGCAGCCAGTACCGATCGAAATAGCGCTATTCGGCGTGGGGCGATGGGGGACTCATCTGCTGCGCAACTTTTTGGCGCATCCACAGGTGAAGCTGCGGGCGGTAGTGGAAGCCTCTGAAGAGAGACTGGAGGCCATTGCGCCGGGGCTAGATAGTTCGGTTGAGCTGATGACGGACTGGCGGGCGGCGATGGCTTTGGAGGGGTTGATGGGATGTGCGATCGCCACCCCAGCCGCCACCCACTACGACCTGATCAAAACCGCCCTGCACCACAACCTTCACGTCCTCGCCGAAAAACCGCTCACCCTGGACGTTGCCAGTTCCCAAGCCCTGTGCGATTTGGCCAAACAAAAGCAGCGCCAGCTCGTCATCGATCACACCTACCTTTTCCACAGCGCCGTCACCACTGGCAAAACCGCCATCAAAAACATCGGCACCCCTCGCTACGGCTACGCCACCCGCACCCACCTCGGCCCCGTCCGCCGTGATGTCGATGCCCTTTGGGACTTGGCCATTCACGACATTTCCATCTTCAACCACTGGCTCGGCGAAAGCCCGGTGCAGGTGCAGGCGCAGGGCGGCAGTTGGCTTCAGCCTGATGTCAAGACGCCGCTTTCACCGAACGGATTAGCCGACGTTGTCTGGTGCCGCTTGCAGTATCCCAGCGGCTTTCAGGCAACCATTCATTTGTGCTGGGCCAATCCTGACAAGCAAAGGCGGCTTTGCGTGGTGGGCGATCGCGGCACCCTAATCTTCGACGAAATGAACCGCGAAAGCCCACTTGCTCAGCAAAGTGGCCGCTTTACCGAAAATTACGGCTGGTTCATACCCCAAAACATGGTTAATAAGGCTATTGAAGTGCCCCCTTCTGAACCTCTAAGAAATGTATGCAATCATTTTGTAAGGTGTGTGAAAGAAGGGAAGCAATCGCGAATTTCCTCAGGAGAAGTAGGTGCTAGTTTTGTTTCAGTACTGGTCGCGCTTTCAGACTCAATTAGCAAGGGCGGAAAATGGAGAACCATATCAATTTAGGAGAAGCCGGAAGAAGTGATATATGCGATGAATTGCAATGACAGCTTTAATAATCAACTCGCCATATATGAACAGCTCGCTTTGCCATTCTTTCTTGACGCCTAACAATAGACGACATAGTCCACTCTTCGGCCTGAACGTTCTGAGTAATTTGGTATACACTTTTTTGATAGGATTTCCTCTTTTCTTCGTATGGTTCTATGCCTATCTTTGAATTAAGAGATGGCTCTAAAGGTGTCATATTACCTAATCGATAGATTGCCTCATCAATCTGACTTTCTGGAAAACTTTGTCTCCATGTTTCATCTGGATTCTGAGGCAAAATATGCTCTACCGTAAAGCTGTCTTCTTTCGGGTCGAAGCCAGATTCGTCTTTCTCTAGCTTACCTAGAATGTACTTAGTTAGTCTTTTCTTTTGTTTACTGGCAGGAGAAAGTAAAGAAAAGTCTTGAGAAAATTTTTCATCTTTTACATACAAAGCAGAGGATATAAGACCAAATGCTGCTCTAGGCGTCTTAATTCTTCGCGCTGATATTTGATTCGCCAGCATATTGTACTGCGTTTCTAGGTCATTCGGATTCAAACCACCGACGACTGTATAGCGGAAAGAAACAACAGCTAATAACTTTAGTAGCTTTTCAAAGGTTTGAGCATCAAAGGTCTGATCTCCAAATGCTTGATAAGCCGCAAATAAGGCAGGATAAACTTGCTTTGCTTTAAACAAATTCAGTTCGTCAATGCATGCTCGGATCTGAATGAAGTTAGGAAAATCCAACCAAAAGTTATCGTTTGGATTTCCGAGTGCAACGTACAACTCGCTGAGTTCATTGAGCTGTTCTAAAAGCCTAAAGGCTTGCTCCGCATTCTGAACTTGATTCTTAGTTAGCTTGAACAGTTGATTACTTCTAACCCTTCTTCTTGTCATACTTAGGAAATATTTCAAGAACTCTGGGAACTTTTCCATGCCAACGGTTCTAGTGATTTCTTGCCATTCTCTCTGAGCGGCAACCAAATCATCTGGCCCTTTAAACTGAGAAAAAAGGTAGTTTTTAAGTAAGTCCGTAGCACTTAGCTCCACACCACGGGAATTCAGCGTCTCGAAAATAACATAAGCGTTAATGTCATCTTCCACATTAATCTGGATAAATAGCAGTTTCCGGGCGATTGTTTCGGTTAAGAACTCTGCGAGCGAAGCGCCATCTTCTATAATTTCAGTTAGGTTTTCTAACTGTTCAGAGTAATATTCAAAAGCTTTCCACAAAAGCTGATTAGATTTGCGTAGACTACGAAGCGATCGAGGGTGTCGTAGATTGACTAGGTTGCCTTGATAGAAATCATCATTATTCTCGTTCAAAAAAAGCTTGCTGGAGTAACGTAACGAGCCGGGATCTTTATCGCCTAAGAAGGTTCTTCTTAAAATACTTTGGCGATCTTGATTATCTACAGGATTAATATCTCTTTTGACCAGAGAGTTTATCTTGTCTATAATAGCGATAGCTAAAACG
This sequence comes from Phormidesmis sp., assembly GCA_049791095.1. Classification (GTDB taxonomy): domain Bacteria; phylum Cyanobacteriota; class Cyanobacteriia; order Phormidesmidales; family Phormidesmidaceae; genus Phormidesmis. The sequence continues at coordinate 93,431 of JBAQZP010000001.1, read as the reverse complement.
CTTAATGTTGCTAGCCTTTGCTGTCCATCAATAATCGTTAAAAAGTCATCTTCTTGAGTGCCCTTTAATACTATTGCACCCATATAATGACTGTTTTTCGTTTGGTGAGAATTGACGATATCTAGCCACAGGTCTTCCCAGTTGTCTTGTTTCCAGGAGTAGTCACGCTGATAAGTAGGAACTCGATAGATCCGACCATTGCTAATTAGTCCACTAAAGCTAGCAGTACGAGTGTTAAGTAAGTTATTTTTTACCATGGCAGCATATGCGTTATGAAAGAACTAGACTACTTTCGCCAAGGTGCTGAAACATTGTCTAACTGCTCGCATTCTACATCTGTCATCTCCCAGCCTAGAGCACCTACATTTTGTTCTGCCTGCTTTGCATTCTTAGCACCTGGAATTGGGACAACGTTGCCTTTGCTAATTAGCCAATTTAACGCAACTTGCACCTGCGTTTTCCCGTGAGCCTCACCAATAGCCTGCATAGCGGATAGAACAGGCTCAATCTTTTGCAGCCCTTTTTTACTGAACTTCGGATCGATGCGGCGAGCGCCTGAGGGCTGTAAGTCGCTGCCAACTGTATATTTGCCGGTGAGCAGGCCCTGAGCGAGAGGACTGTATGCGAGGATAGTGACCTCTAGGTTGCGGGCGGCTTCTAGCACGCCGTTGGTTTCTATGTTGCGGTGAAGGAGGGAGTATTGCACCTGGTTGACGGCCAGAGGAATGCCCCGTGCGGCCAAGATGGTGTGAGCTTCACGCATTTGCTTGGCGGAGTAGTTGCTGACACCGATGGTTTGGATGCGGCCCTGTTCGACTTCATCAGCGAGGGCGTTCATGAGGGTTTTTTGACCCATGAAAAAGTCGAAGGGCATATGTACTTGATAGAGCGTGATAGAAGGTTTTTTGAGCCGTTTGAGACTGGCAGTAAGGGCGTCGGCTACGGCTTGCGCGGTGAATCGCCAGGGAACGGGCATGTATTTGGTGGCGATGATGGCGTCGCGATTGCCCTTTCTCATACATTCGCCAATCAGCTCTTCCGACTTCCCCAGACCGTAGACTTCGGCAGTGTCGAGAAAATTGACGCCAGCAGCCAGGGAAGCGTCGAAGGCAGCGCGAATGTCATCGGCTCCGTAGGCTCCGCCATATTGCCAAAAAAGTGAGTCGCCCCAGGCCCAAGTGCCCAGTCCGAGGGCAGGAACTTCTGGGCCTTTGGGGCCAAGGGTAACGGTTTGAAGGTTGGAGGAGCTGGCCATGAGAGAATGATTTTCTGAGTATTTTTGCTTTTCTAAGGTAACGAGTTCAAGGTGGGTTAGTCATCCTGATTTGGGTCAGTCGTTTTGTTCGGCGATTAGGAAGTCGATGAACTGGCGGGCGCTGCGACCCGAACGGCCATTGTGGCGAGTGGCCCACTGACGGGCCCGCCATTCGAGGTGGTCGGTGTCGATGGCGAGGTGGGCCTGTGCGGCAAGTTCGCGGACAATAGCGAGGTAAGTGGGCTGATCGGCAGGGGTGAAGGTGAGGGTCAGGCCAAAGCGATCGCTAAACGAAAGTTTCTCTTGCACCGTGTCCCAAGCTTGCACTTCTTCGGCATCTTTGGGCCTTGGCCGCTCGTCATGAAATTCGCGAATCAGATGGCGGCGATTAGAAGTTGCATAGACAACTACATTTTGAGGGCGGGCCGTGACGCCGCCTTCGAGCACAACTTTCAGGGCTTTGAAGGCTTCATCGTCTTCTTCAAAAGAAAGGTCGTCTACGAAGATAATGAACTTTTGCGGGACGCGGCTGAGAGGTTCGATAATTTGAGGGAGGTTTTGCAGGTGGGCTTTGGGCACTTCGATCAGGCGAAGACCGCGATCGCAATAGTCATTCAACAGCGCTTTCACCAACGAAGATTTGCCCGCCCCCCGAGCGCCGTACAGCAATACATTCTGAGCGCTGTAGCCGCGCAGCAGGGATTCTGTGTTCTGAATAAGCTGCTGCTTGGGATGGTCATAAGCGGCGAGCTGATTGAGCCGAATGGGATCAGGTGCAGAAAGGCCAATGAGCCGATTATTTTGCCAGCGAAAGGCAGTGAACTGTCCGAAAATGCCAACGCCGTGGGTGCTGTAGTAAGCGGCGAGCTGATGAGCCGCAGCGTTCCAATCAGGACTGTAGGGAAACGCAACCGGTAACTTTGACTCGCTGCCAAATGGCTTTGTAGGGGGCATTGTGGGGGGCGCACTGCCGTCAGTTACCTTTTGCACCCAGTGGCCGATCTGATCGGTCGGTAAGTTGTACAGCGTTTGCAGAATGTCCAAGTCATAGCGGGCAGCGGTGAGAAGTCCGGGAGGGAGGGTTTTATCTAGCTTTTCGGCAGGGGTGAACTGGGCCTGCTGCGAGAAGGCATTATCGGCTAATAAGATCTGCGATATCAAATGGTGCTGCCAGCTTTGTTGATTAGTGGCCAAAGCCGAGAACCATTGACCGTAGGCAAGCGCGCAGTTAATGGGATCGCCTTTGGTCAGGGCGCTGAGCAGTGCTAACCAGGTTTGGCCGATGTCAGCAGCGAGGACGGATTGGTATAGCAGCAGCGAGGCCGACTGCTGACGGTAGTTTTTTATCTGCGCGATCGCATCTCCATCCAGTCCCATAAACCACCCCTTACTTACCCCTATCCATCCTACCTACATAGACGCCAGACATCCGATCAGTATCCTGGACTAACCAACGTCTCTTTCGCACCGAAAAGTTAAGTCATCTTTCTACAGCCCGCGATCGCTCCGGCAGTGTTTTACATTGATCTGGTACGTTTCATAAACCAGCCATGAGCTACACTCCAATCGCTGCCTATACCACCCTGGCTTACGGCATTCTCGCTATTGTCGGCGGATATATGGGCTTCAAGCAGGCAGGGAGTCAAGTTTCCTTCTTTTCAGGTCTTATTAGTGGATTTCTGCTGTTAATTGGCGCTTACTTTTTGTTTGGTGGCAGTCCGATTGGGCTGACGCTATCGGCAATTGTGAGTCTTGTGCTGATAGTTGTGTTTGCAATTCGGTTATCAAAAACGCGAAAGTTCATGCCTGCGGGCCTGATGACTGTTTTAGGGCTGCTTAACTTGGGGGCGCTGTGGACGCTGTGGTCAATGATGTAGTCCTTTGGTATCAAGGAAATGAGCTGTTTTTGTAGATGAAATTGCTCTTTTGACGGTGGAGAAAAGCGCTGTAGATTCGTCATTGTAAAAGGGACGTAATTCTCCCTTTCAACGCTATGCCACCTATGCCTGCTACGGAGCCCCAACCCTCAATCGTGCGACGTGAGAAAGCAGATAAGACAGCGCGGCTATGGATACCTCGGCAGGTATTGTTCACGCCCGCAGCACTAGATGAAGTGTGGGGCCAGCAGATTTACCAGCGGGTCAGTGAGCTAGGGTTGCCTATTACTGAGCTAAAAAATAACCGGGTCACGGGGCTACGCGGCGAGAGCGAGCGAGAGACCTATGCCAAAGCTAAGCAAACGATGGCGGTCGTCACTGCCCCACCGAGCGCCTTCAAGCTTCAGCCGATTCCCCCTTCAGCAGATTGGCAGTTTCATCTGGCAGAAGGCTGTCCGGCACATTGCCAGTACTGCTATTTGGCCAGTAGCCTATCGGGGCCGCCAGTGATTCGAGTGTTTGCAAATTTACTGGAAATTTTAGAGAACACGAATGACTATGTGGGCAAGTCAAAGAAAGGCGTGGGTACTTTGCCGACGAGTTTTGAGGTGAGCTGCTATACCGATCCGCTGAGCTTAGAACATTTGACAGGTAGCTTGGGCGAATGCATTCGGCATTTTGGCCAGCACGAAGACAAGCGGCTGCGCTGGGTGTCTAAATTTGACAATGTAGAGCCGTTGCTGGGCATTGAGCACAATGGGCATACGCGCTGTCGGGCGAGTGTGAACGCGGATCCGGTGTCTCATTCTTTTGAAGGGGGGACGGCGACGGTGGGCGATCGCATCCAAGCTTTGCGCAAACTTGCCCTACCCAAATCACAAGGGGGCGGCGGCTACCCCATTGGCCTTGTGATCGCCCCGATTATGGCTTTTGACGACTGGCAAAGGCACTACGAACAACTTTTTGATCAGCTTGCCAGCGCCCTGGATTTTGACTGCGACCTCACCTTTGAACTAATCAGCCATCGGTTTACCAAAAAGTCCAAAGAAGTTTTAGAAGCGTGGTATCCCAAAAGCAAGCTAAACATGCAAACCGAAACGCGCACCACTAAGCGTAACAAGTTTGGCGGCATTAAATATGTATACGACACCGATACTACCGACGCCCTACGCCGCACGCTAGAAGGGTACATCGCTCGGTACTTTCCTCAAGCTGAAATTCTCTATTGGACGTAGGGTTGCCATAACAGAAAGCGAAAACTTGGTTAAGTTTCAGGATTAGCGGGCTGACCCTGCGTAATTTTTCTGAATCTTGTTGATGTCTTTATGGAAACTGCGCTGATAGCTGACATACACACATGCGTATCGGCGTCTAGATTGTTAAATTAGACACGCAAGCATTCTGCGTATGTTTACGTATTTTTAGATGCTTTTAAGGGTGCGATCGCTGTTTCCTGAGTTTTATGTCGCCGCTGCTTCATCAGCAGCCAAGGTCGCTATGTTATACACCCCACTAGCAGAAATTAAGAGTAAGAATAAATGCCTTGTTTGCAGGGCAAAAAGGCTGACCACTAACGGCACGCCAAAAGCCGAAGCCGTCGTGCATTACCACTGTGAAGACTGCGGTTATGAATATCCTCAAAATGAAAAACAACGGGAGTATTACGAACGCATGGAAAAGAACCCTGGAAACGATCAGCCCTGGAGCATGGGCTTTTTAATTCTGGCGCTGATGGTCGCCACTCTTTTGCTCATTAATGCCGATGAGCGCGGAGAGCGAAATGGAGATCCGACAAGCCAATTAGAGATTCCTGCTCCATTAGCTGGCCACCTGGCTGGCCGCCTGGCTGGCCGCCTGGCTGACCGATGCGATGTATCGGTTTAATCTGTTTTACTGGGAGGGTTTTCTGCCTCTGCCCCATTGCTGCTGTCATCGTCAGCCATCAGCCAGTCAGCCGTCGGTCGATTGACCGCGTTGAGAATGCCGCCTGACACGACATGGATGGTAACGCTCTCTTCGGGATTAGCTTCTTTAGCACCGGTTTCTTCAGGGGTATCCGCTTCTATGACCTGTACATATCGCTTGTCACCCGTATAGTCTGCATTGCCCACGGCAAATTGATGCAGTCCACCATCGGCAGTAAGTTCGACGGTCGCGATCGGGTCGGCGAGTCCAAAGTCCGAGAGAGTGGCAGGATCGATGCTCAGCGTTTGGATGGCGGTGCTGGTGAGCTGATCGAGTAAAAAGGCAACGGCTCCGCCTTCGGCTGGCGCACTTTGGGGTTCGGTCATTGTCCAGGTATCGTCTGCCTGTTTGACAAAGGAAATGAGGCCGTCGGGGCGCTCGACGATGAAGCTGTCAACGTCTGCCTCGGCAAAAGGAAAGAGGGGGTCTCCTGCGGTGGCGGCGGCGGTGGAAGGTTGGCCGGGGGTTGTTGTTTCTGGCTCGGTGCGATCGCGCTGCCCTTCTAGTAAAAGAACGCCGCCGGTGAGGGCGATCGCGCCCAACAACAACAAAATACTGGTGCGGTTCAACATAATATTAAGCGCATGGTAACAAAATCCTTAACGACGCTTGAGCCATAACGTCCCCGCTCCGATCAGCCCCAACAGCGGAAATATCACCAGGGCCAACAGGGTCAGCAATATCATTTGCTGCACAGTCATATTGAAGCGACGGTTGGTTTGCTCTTTTGGGCGGATAGAAAGCGTCGGATTGTCTACCTTACTGAGCCAGTTGACAGAGTTCAAAAACACATCACCATTGAGCTGCTTACTAAACAGGCCATCGGTTGCAAAGCTAGAGCTGCCAATCACAACCATGCGGCTTTCAGAACTGCGCGTAGCCGGTAAGTCTTCAGCCGGATCTGCTGCCGATGAAGCGCTATCGGCCTCTGTCTGATCTTCTCCTGCATCCTCTTCGACCGGCTGATTGCTGCTTTCTGTTTCTTCTTCTGTTTCTGGAGGTGCCTCTAAACTGCTCACGTCTATTTCTGCCGGACGCGACAGCGCCACGCCAATCGTAAACGGCCCTTCCGGCGCTTTATTGGGATCAACGGCTAGCTCACCTTCCGTCATCGGCTGCGCGTGGCTGCGCTGCGCCGTGTACAGTAGCGGCGTTTCCGTTACGTTGCTAACCTCGCGAACTTGCAGCGGACGCACAACCGGAAAAAACGACCGTCCGTCTTCAAAGGACTCTGTAATTGGGTGATCGCCGTAGTCGGTCACCAAAGGCGCTGCTGGCCCCAGCCCCACGAGCTGGCCGCCGCCAGAAGTATCAATTACAATCGTGCTTTCTGGCACCACGCCCCACTGACTCATCAGCGTTTCTAGCCCCGTTTTCACCTGCGGGTCGATCAGTACCATCAAGCTGCCGCCTGCTTCCAGATATTCTCTAATAGCAATCACTTCAGCATCGAATAGCTCCTGCTGTGCCCCCGCGACAATCACGACGTCGGCATCGGTCGGAACGCCGCCTGTATTCGCCAGGTTTAGCGGCTCTACGGTGTAGTTTTCATCGGCCAGGCGCACGGCTGCTTCTGAAAAGCCTGCTTTAGACCCGTCGATGACATATTCACCATGTCCTTGTAAAAAGTAGGCAACGGCAACTTCGGTTTGATTGAGCTGAGCCAGTTTATTGGTTAGCTCACGCTCTGACAAGGGCTCTGGAATGCCGGTAGCAGGATCGCGCGCCATTCGCTGCACCAGAGTAGAGCGGGCTGCTTCGCCTGTGCCCGTGCGAACAAAGACCTCGCCTTCACCCGTGACGCCCAATTCCTGCTCTAGTTTTGGTTGAGAAAAAGGCGCTATGTATCGGTAAGAAAAGGCGCTATCGATCCGGCTATAGTTTTCGAGTAGCTGCTGATCTCTAGGGTTAGGGGACTGCTCGAAGACAATGACTTCGGTGGGCTGCTCCAGATTTTGAACGACCTCTTTTGACAAGGGCGAAAGGGATAGCAGTTGGCCCTCAGTCAGGTCAATGCGGCTGTCGTAGCGAGCCCCCAAAAAGTTGATCAAAGCTAGGATGACGAGTACCGATAGCACTGAAACCGCTGCGTTAGTCCCTGCCCGTGTCGATCGGCGCTGCCAAAAGCCGCCTCGGGTGCTGCGGGCAAGGCCAATGACTATGAGCACCAACCCGACTATCAGCAGCGTGACAGCCGTCGCCGTCCAGCCGTTGAGCACTCCGACAACTAAGCCCGCGCTCACGAGCGCAATGCCTGGCGAGAATAGATTTTTGAGAATTTTTAGGAAGCCTTTCATAGCCTTGCTGGGCAGGTAGTATGCGGGATCTTGAGGCAGGCGTTATGAACGCTGGAAGCGGAGTGTATCAATAGATTGAGCGGTGAGGAACAGGCCGAGAAGGATGTAGCTGGCAAATAGGATGAGGCCGCTGGTGTCGAAGATGCCCTGGCTGAAGTCGGTGTAGTGGGTAAGCAAAGAAAGGTGGCCGAGGGAGTCGCCGATGATGCCGGGAGCGCTGGCGATCGCATCAATCACCCACAGAAACAGCACTAACCCAAATGTCATCACCGCCGCTAGCACCGTACTATCTGACAGCGAAGAAATGAACATCCCCAGCGACAGAACGCTAGCAGCAAGTAGCAATAGACCAGCGTGACCGAGCAGGATCAGTGAGATTGGAAAGGCGGGCTCACTTGCCGAAAAGGCCACCATTTCAGCAATCAGCAGCGGTACCAGCATGGCACTATAAAAGGTGACGACGCCCAAGAGCTTGCCCAGTGCCACGACCCAGTTTGTTAAAGGTGAAGTGGCCAAAAGCTCTAGCGTGCCTTGCTTGCGCTCTTCGGCATAGAGACCCATCGACAGCATGGGCAGCACAAACATAGACAGCGATCCTAGCAAGTTCAGATAAATTTGCAGGAACTGATAGGGAAAATCAATCGTCTGTGCGCCCAGCCCTAGCTGATCCATCGCGGCTGCCTGCGAAATGATGCCATCGGGCGACAGCAGCAATGTGACCAAAAACAAGCCGCCAATCAGCCAAAATACCACCGCAATCACGTAGGCAAACGGTGAGCTGAAATAGCTTTGTAGCTCTCGCCGGTAAATGGCAATGAGGTTGCTTAGCAGAGTTTTCATGGCAGAGTTTTCAGGGGGTTTCTTCTTCTAAGCGGGTGGCGCTGGCTTCGGCTGCGATCGCCTCTTTTTCCGCACTCGCTTGAGGGCTTGCCAACGGTAGCGTCTCTTGCATTGTCAGGTTAATAAACACATCTTCCAGGCTGGCGCGGTTGCGGCTAAGTTCAAACAGCTCCAGGCCCTGATTGACGACTGATGAGGCGATCGCACTGCCCACCGCCGCCGATTCGGTGGTCACCTGAAACCGCTGATGCCCTTCTAGCAAGCCTTCTGCCCCTTCTGCGGCAATTATCTCCGCTTGGGTCACGCCCGGTACTGAGCGCAGCACAGCCAAGCTGCTATCGATATCGCCGCGCAGCTCTACCCGGTAGCCGTCTTGCCCGGTCAGCCGAGCAACGAGATGTTCGGGGCTGTCGGTGGCAATAATTTCGCCCTGGTTGATAATTGCGATGCGATCGCAAGTCGCACTCACCTCCGGCAAAATATGCGTCGATAAAATAATCGTATGTTCCCCAGCCAGGCTTCTAATCAGATTGCGCACCTCAATAATTTGCCGAGGGTCAAGCCCCACGGTTGGCTCGTCTAACACAATTACGGGTGGATTATGCACAATAGCCTGAGCAATGCCCACCCGCTGCCGAAAGCCTTTAGATAGCTTGCGAATGATTACATTACGCTTTTCTTGCAGGTTGCAGCGATCGATAGCGGAGGTGACCTTGATGGCCAAATCACCCGCGCTCACGCCTTTTATCCGCGCCACAAAGCGCAAAAATCCTTCCACCGTCATTTCTGGATAGAGCGGCGGCGTTTCTGGCAAATACCCAATACTCTGGCGCACCGCCATCGAATCGGCATGGACATCCTTGCCCGCTACCCGCGCCGTGCCCGCACTCGCAGGCAAATAGCCCGTCAAAATGCGCATAGTCGTGGTTTTGCCTGCCCCATTCGGCCCCAAAAAGCCCAGAATTTCACCCGGCTCTACCGTAAAAGAAACGTCCTTTATAGCAGCCGTAGAGCCGTAGGTTTTGCTGAGCTTTTCGACCTCAATCATGGGCAGTTATGGGCACACAGCCCAAAGGATAATTATAGAGGGGGGTAGAGAGTGCATGACAGATAAACTGCCGACAGGGTAAGCAACCGATAAACTAAAGACTCACCTAATAAAAGTCTTTAGGTAAAAGTCTTTAGGTAAAAGTCTTCAGGCAAAGGATAGTAACATTCCTGAGCTAGATCAATATTGCATTTAATGGACGATTCACAAAGTGGCCAAGCAGAAGTTCCCTCACCTTGTCGGTTCAAAATGGACAGCTCAGCAAAAAACGTTAGGCTGGCGGCACTTTCACGTGGTCAATCGTAAAAATCAGGGCAAATGGGTGTTTGCAGAAATTGTGGCGGCCTGTGATCCTGACGCTCGTTTTTGGCTCAATGCTAAAGTTTTAAAAAATCGGCAGCTATGGGCTAGCGGCTGGCAAACGCTCCATGAGATCAATCGTGAGATTGAACAGAAAATCGAACGTGAGAGCAAACCGTAATTAACAAATCACCAGTCATCATCAGTAAGATAGAGAGGCGAGTATTAAACCCGCGATTTTATGAGCGGACGCTATGACTTTTTCTGAAAACCGCCCCTATGACGTGCTTCCTGACGATCCAAACTTGCTAAAAGCAATACTGCCGCCGCTTTTGAATGATTTTCGGCATTGGTTTGGGCGTTCGATTGAGCTGCTAGAAACTAAAGAAATTAGCTTTTTAACACCCGCCCAGCAGCAAGATTTGCTATTGCGTGTGCAGCAAGCTCAAAAGCAAGTTAGCGCCTCTCAGGCACTGGCCGCCGCCACCGACAGTCAGGCAGGTATTGATATGCCAGTGGTGATGGCCTGGCACAAGCTCGTGCATGAGTGCTGGGGGATTGCGCTACGGCTGCGAAAAGAGAATCAGAAATAAGCGATCCCCTTTGACGACCTATTGCCAAAAACTCCTCCAATATCTAGCGGCTGTGTCAGAATAGATATCAGAGCAATTTAGTTGCTTACTTCTATGCCTCAGCTTGACGCCTTCGACGTACGATCCCCACAAAAGCCATGCTTCACCTGCTTTACGTGATTGCTTTTACAGTTTTAGCGGTCATTGCGGTTTCTAATATGCTCCGCAACTTGGTCACGCTGGGTACCCAGTCTCGCCAGCCTACGCGGTCTACGTCTGCCGCTAACCGGCCAGTTCCCCATCCCGAACTGCTTGATGACAGTGGCGATGTGATTAACGAGCCCCTGCTGGTAATGCGCTCTATCAATATTAAAGACGCCAGAGATCAGCTAGATGCAATGTATAATGCATCGTCGGGCAGCGGCGAAGACGCTAGCGAGGAAAGCTAGAAATAAGCTGGAAGTAAGTTATAGTACACATGTACGTACTGCCAATCACTTGTCAATTACAAAGGCCCTACTGGTTAAACCCGGCAGGGCTTTTCTCTGTCTGCTTATATCTCTGTCTACTTGCGAGTTAGATATGTTTATAAACGAGGCAAATCAGTATCTGTCTTTACGCCGTTTAGGCCAGTAGCCTTGTATAAACCACCTATGCGCAAAATTCTGACAGTCATCCATAAGGAAACAACGTCGCCCGGACTTGTGGGTGAAAAACTAACGGCGATGGGCTACGAACTGGATATTCGTGCGCCTATATTGGGTGAAGCGCTGCCAGACGATGTGACCCAGTATGCGGCGATGCTGGTATTTGGCGGGCCAATGAGTGTGAATGATGATGAACTTTATCTGCAAAAGGAGCTGGACTGGATTCGGCAGGTACTGGCGGCGAAGGTGCCCTACCTGGGGATTTGTTTGGGGGCGCAGCTATTGGCAAAGGTGCTAGGGGCGAGGGTGCAGACCCATGGGAGTGCGCTTGAGGAAATTGGCTATTACTCGGTGTATCCGACGGCGAGCGGCGAGGGACTGTTTCCGCCGGAGCTGAAGGTGTATCAGTGGCATAAGGAAGGTTTTGATTTGCCTGAGGGGGCGGTTTTGTTGGCGAAGGGCGATGACTTCGTCAATCAGGCGTTTCGGTGGGGTAATAACGCCTACGGGCTTCAGTTTCACCCGGAAATGACGGCTGACTTGCTGGACTTTTGGACGACGCAGGGAGCCGATTTGCTGGATGCGCCTAATGCGCAATCTCGCCCGGTACAGTTACAAAATCATTGTCAATACAGTGCGGCTGTCGAGCGCTGGTTGGAAACTTTCTTAAAGAATTGGCTTGCTTGAGTGTCACAACAGTGCCATAACAATCATCATTGAAAGGTTGTGTGATGTGAGGTGGCTGATGCGATTAGTTCAATGGATTTTGGCTCAGGTGAGGAAATGGGTGAGTCAGAGAAGACCTTTGCGATTGTCTTTGGGCGGGGGTTTGGGTAAGGGGGCGCGATCGCGTCTCATCAGCTTGTTTGCGATCGCCCTCTCACTAGCCCTTCTCTTTCAAGCCTGCGGTACTGGCTCCGAACCCTACAACGCATCGCCTTCAGAAGATACGGCGACATCTACCAGCACTCAACCAGACAGCTTAAGCAAACTATCTGAAGAGCACGACGGTGATAAACCGATCCCAACCCCCGTTGCCATGGCCGAGCCCAGCGTGCCTGTCACTGGCGAGGACGTGACCTATGCCACCATTGCAGGTCAGCCTGTCACCGGCTACCTGGCTCAGCCCGAAGGCACTGCTGCCGACGCCGCCTTGCCTGCCATCATTACCATTCACGAATGGTGGGGCCTAAACGACAATATCAAAGCCACGACCCGCCGCCTGGCTGGAGAAGGCTACACCGTGCTGGCCGTAGATTTGTACAGTGGGGAAGTGGCCGCAGCGCCTGACCAGGCAAAAGATTTGATGCGTTCGGTGATGGACGATCCTGGCCCGGCTCAAGAGAACCTGATGCAAGCTGCCCAGTTTTTAACCGATGAGTATAGTGCGCCCAAGCTCGGCTCTATTGGCTGGTGCTTTGGCGGCAACTGGTCTTTGCGTACGGGCCTTTTGCTCGAAAATCTAGACGCAATGGTGATTTACTACGGCCAGCTCATTTTGGCTCCTGAAGCGTTAGATGGGCTTGACGTACCGATTCTGGGCTTTTTTGGTGAGGACGACAGTTCCATTGCTGTTGAGGATGTCGAGAACTTTGAATCTATGCTGAACGACCTGGGTAAAACTGCTGATATCAATCTTTATCCCGGCGTAGGCCATGCCTTTGCTAATCCTTCTGGGCAAAACTATGACGCTGAAGCCGCTGAAGCTGCTTGGGAAAAGACCACTGCCTTTTTTGAGACCTATCTTCAGGCCAGCTAGCCGCTTGATGGATGCCCTTCTAAAACGGGAATCTTTCCGATATATCAATTTTTCACGTTGAAGTGCCCTGAAGGTACTTTTTGAGCACTGACCCTACATTACCGGAGATTATGAAACATGACGGCACTCTCTCGGACGAGCAGCTTAATCCTCACGACGCTGGAAGGCGTTCCGGGCAAGGAAATTGTGGAACATTATGGCATGGTGCAAGGCAGCACCATTCGGGCAAAGCATGTGGGCCGCGACATTATGGCGGGCTTTAAAAACATTGTGGGCGGCGAGCTGAAGGGCTATACCGAGCTGCTGCAAGAGGCCCGTAAAGAATCGGTGGAGCGGATGGTGCGACAGGCCGAGCAGATGGGCGCAAATGCAGTGGTGAACGTACGTTTTGCGACCTCTGCGGTAGCCCCAGGCGCGGCAGAATTGTTTGCCTATGGAACCGCCGTCAAAGTTCGCTAGGGTTGTTTTGCCTACTTCTTGCCTATTTTTTTTGGTCTGGGCAGCGCCTGGATAGAGCTATGGAAAGTTTGATTATTTTCGGCGTTTTGATGGCTGTGGGCTTTTTTGTCGGCCAGTATTTTGAAAAGCAGCACTATGCCGATATTAGAGCGAGGGAGAAAAAAACGCTGCATGTGCCGATGATGAATTTTGGCGCAAAAACAGCGCTACCCTACGCTCACGAAACGCAGATGTTTGTCGGTAGCGTCGTGGTGGCCAGTGACTATTTCAAAAGCTTTTCGGCAGGGTTGCGAAATCTGGTAGGGGGGCGCGTTGTCGTGTACGAAAGTCTGTTAGACCGGGGACGGCGGGAGGCGCTGTTGCGGCTGAAGGAAGAGGCGATCGCCTGGGGCGCGTCTCAAGTTGTCAACGTTCGATTTGAAACCTCGAACATTGGCGGGCAATCAAAACAGGGCGGAACGGCGATCGAAATTATGGCGTACGGCACCGCTCTAAAATAGATCTAGGCATGAACAAGTTCGTCCCTAAAGAGATTACGGAAGAAGTCAATGTTACGCCCGTTCATCCTTTAGTGAACTTGGGCTATTTGATGGCGACAGTAGCGGTGGTGGGCCTGGCAATTTATAGCGGGCTAGGGTTGGTGGCTTCTCACTTGGCTACCCGCATTAGGCCCGAAACAGAGGAGCAGATTGGCGCAACCATGACCTCTACCCTGCGCCTGATCAGTGACGATAGCGACAGCCGGATAAATTATCTCAACGAACTGCTGGCCGCTTTACAGGCAGATGTTGCCAGTACGCCTTTAGGAAACAGCCAGTATCCGCCGCTGAAAGTGAGTATTTTAGAAACAGAGGTGGAAAATGCCATGGTCTCGGCAGGCAGCTATCTGTTTGTCACCGATGGGCTGCTGGCTGCGGTAGACAGTGAAAATGAGCTGGCGTTTGTGCTGGCCCATGAGCTAGGGCATTTGCACCACCGCGATCCGCTAAAGGCGCTGGGGCGATCGCTCGTCTGGGTGACCATGAGCAGCCTGATCGGCCTGGGCGAAGGGCCAACCTCAGCGGCGCTTCCCAGCTTTTTGAACCTGAGCGAGTTGGGCCACAGCCGCGCTCAAGAAACCGCCGCTGATGATTATGCTGTGGCGCTGATCATGGCGCACTACCAGCATGGCGCACATAGCCTGGGCTTTTTTGAGCGAAACCAGGATTTAGATCCGGACTGGGGCGCGCTGAATTCGGTGGCGCAGTGGCAGCAGACGCATCCGCTGTCGCGCGATCGCATTCAACGAATAGAAGCCACCTTTGTACAAAAAGGCTGGCCGCTGTTGGGTGAAGCAACGCCGTTACCCGAGAATATCGCCTGCCCAAACTTTGAGCCTTGCGAGCCATAATCTACACGTCTTTATTTAAGGCAACTTGAATGAGTTAAACGGTGGCGAAAGCTGGGGTTTGAGCCTGATTGCAAGCAGCCAGAGATGCAGGCGTTTCGGCAAAGACTTCGGCAGAGTTATTAGGGCTCTCAATCAGCTTGACCTTATGTAGGTTAGCGCCCAGTTCTTGGACAGGCACTTTGAGCAGATCGCAAGCGCGAATGACGATATTTTCGGCGGTAGGAACAACGGCGGTGAAGTAGGGGACGTCTTTATTTAGAAAGGTATGGTCAAAAGGTTCGATTACATGGCGGGCGATCGCACCTTGCAGCGCCACCAAATCCACCAGCATCCCTGTGCGCGAATCCACCTCCCCTTTAACGGTGACTTCTAAACGGTAGTTATGGCCGTGACCATTGGGGCGAGCGCACTTGCCATATATCTGATCGTTTTCCTGATCGCTAAGGTGAGGTAGCGCCAGCCGATGAGCGGCGCTGAAGTGAGCTGATACGGTTAAATAGGCTTCCATTCCGTTTCCTGTGTAGTCGGCCCAGAGGTCGGGCGTTTCAAATAGCTGAACATGTGTGAGTTGTACAGGCGGTGGCAACTGTGGGCGCAAGCGCTGCCAGATGACGCGGGCAATATGCTCGGTGGTGGGTAGCGTTTGCGCAAATTCTGGCCAGGCATCGTTGAGATAAGAAAAATCAAGCGGCTCAATAATTTCTCTTTGAATAATGGCTTTGACCTCACTGAGGTTGAGCACCATGCCATAGGGATTTAGCTCGCTGGCGATCGAGACATTTAGCACATAATTGTGGCCATGTCCGGGGGCGCGGCTACATTTGCCAAAGCGCCGTAGGTTTTCGCTTTCGCTAAGTTCGCCGAGCCAGTAACGATGGCTCGCGGAAAACTGCGATCGCCGATTAATCCAACATCTCATAGGCACTTCATAAATAACAGACGACAGAGAAACTCCTCCATGAACGCTAACGCCTATTGAATAAAGAAACCAATGCGGGCAACCTCTACTTGCGAGGTAGTGAGATTGCGAGTCACGCCGCAAGTCACTCAATAGCTGACCCAATGCCTGGCCTATGAATGGCAACGGCACATAACTGTAACGAGTAGACGCAAGCAGTCAGAAACTTTGATGAGAAACCTCTAAGAAGAAGTAAACATTAGTAACTTTTTAGCGATATTACACCCTTTTCATGTGGCTGTATCCCCAGCCAGTAAAAGGATAGGCTAGGGATAGCAGACGGGTATCCGTATGTTACGAAGGGTTGTCATTAGAAGTTAAAACTGTAAAACTGTATACAGAAACAAAGAACGGTTACGTTCATCTCAATACACAAAAAAGACTGAGACGGAAGTAAGGGGCAGCACCCATTTGTGCCCATTCCCTGAAGGAACGCGTTACCTCACAGATATCTCTGGGCCTACTTAGGGTCTTAGGTATCTGGATTTTTTGACATAAGGAAATTTTTGGGGAACGAAAAAATGAAACTCACTTATCGCGGCGTTGACTACGACTACAATCCTCCCATGTTGGAGGTTTCAGAAAGCGACATTGCTGTTCAGTATCGCGGTCATGCCGCTCGCTACACCTATGTACGCCACGTGCCTATCCCTCAGAGTGCTGAGCGATTGACCTATCGAGGCGCTACGTACCAAACAACCCGTCAGGGCCAGGTTCAACAGCTAACCGGTTCCGGTCAGCCAGCGACGCCAGTCACCACGCCAGCTATTAATAGAGGCGCTGCGCTCTCAACCCTGCGCAATAAGCTGATGGGTGTAAGCCCAGCGGCTCAAGCTCGCCGAGAGCTTTTGCACAATTCCAGCCTGATGCATAAGGAAAACATTGCTCGCGCTTTACAGCACCGCATGGAAGTGGCTAAGGCTCAGGGCAATGACGTCCTCGTTCGGCAGCTAGAATCTGAGATGCGTCAGAGCGTGTAGTCGCAGTCGGCATCACAGCAGGCAGCTAGTCAGCTTAAGCGTTGGCTGCCATTACGACAATTAACTATCCGTAAACTGGCCGTAAACTGGCCGTGAATTAGGGGAGGGATCAATCGATCTCTCCCTTTTTTGTTACCTGTCGGCGAAAAAGTTAGAGATTCGAGCCCGATAGTCCAAGTGGTCTCGTTAGAAACCGTTCTCACTTGCCAACAATGAATGCATAAGTTGATAGCCAAAAGATTTTGGCTACCAAACAACGGTAGGCCAGTAACTTCTAGTAACTCATAGCATTTATATATACGGTTATATACGGTTTGTTTTGGCTATTGGCTTAGCCCTCAGTTCAAACCATTGAACTAGGTTTTTCCAGCTTTACTTTTTAGATATTTTTGAGGTCATCGCATTCTCTTTTTTAGGACGAAGTGATGAGCTAACGCTGTTGTGTTTGGCCCAGTAGGCCGATCGAAGAGGATTTTGGAGTATGAGTATTTTCAATCAGGTCTTTAGGACGAAGACGGATGCCAAAATTGCGATGAATTCGTCAGAGGCATTTGCGGCGATTTGTTTGGTCGCGATCGCATCCGATGGCTACTTATCTGAATCAGAAGAAATAGAAATGAAAATGCGGCTCAGCCGAATGCAGCTTTTCAAAAACATGGCAAATAGCCTGGATAAAACCAAAGACTATCTGCTGCAAGGACTTAAGACCCACGGCCCTATGGCACTGATCGAAAGCGCCAAAGCAGCCCTGCCGCCGACGCTGGCCCCGACTGCCTTTGCCACCGCCGTAGATTTGGTCTTTGCCGACGGCACCGTCGCCACCGCAGAGCAGGCTTTTATCGATGACCTGCGCCGCATTCTAGAAATTCCAGACGACCTCGCGCTCAAGGTTCTAGAAGTGATGACAATTAAGAATAAAGGCTAGGGCTTTTGATCGCGCCATTACGTCAACGGCTTTTTGGCCGGAACGCCCACCGCTCTGGGAAAATCTGAGGGGGTGGGTTTTTCTTTGTGAATAAATAGGCAGTGGCGCGTGCCCTGGGTCAAAGGCGTTTCCCACCGCTGTAAATCGGTGATTTCGCCGCCTAGCAAATCGACAATTGGCATCAAGGCTTCGGTGTCTGCGGTGCTCCACTGCCCGCGAAACAGGACAGCCTGCCCGCCAATGGTGAGGAACGGCAGGGCGTATTCTGCGCAGGTGGCCGCAGACCCAACGGCCCTGACCAGCGCTAAGTCATAGCTCGCTCGATGGGCCTTTTGCTGGCCAAGGGCTTCAGCTCGTTCGGCAATGCAGTGGGCCTTTAAACCCATTTGCTGACACAGCTCTTGGAGGAACTGGATTTTTTTGCGGGTGGAATCGAGCAGCGTGAGGGTGACGTTGCTGTTGGCACTATTGGGGGAAAGGCCCAGGGCGAGCGCCGCCGGAATTCCTGGAACGCCGCCCCCGGTGCCAATATCAATTATCCGAATCGGTTCATCAGCTTGAACCGGCTCGTCTTCGGTTGAGCCTTCCGCCGCATCTTCCGCCGCTGGATTTGATAGCCAGGGCGCAACACCGCTAAGCGAATCCCACAAATGCTTTTCCCAGAAATCTTCCGGCGTGGTGATGCGAGTCAGGTTGAATCGTTGATTACCTTCGACCATGCCTGCATAAAGCTGCTGAAACAGGGCCTGCTGTTCGGCTGTTGGCTGCCAGCCAAGCGTGCTTTGCCACAGGTCTAAGTGGGCAGGTAGATCCGCAGAGAGAGAGTTGGGCATAAGTAAAATTCACTTTCCTACCACATGGCGGTGGCGTAAGGCTTCGGGATCGGCGGGGCTGAGCTGGCCGTGGTCAATTGTCCAGCAGTGGTCGGCGATGTCGAGCAAGTCTTCGGCATCATGGGAGACAATCAGCAGGCTCCATTCCTTTTTGAGTTTGGCTAGCAAACTAACGAGCTGCTGGCGCATAGACCAGTCGAGGCCAGCGGTGGGTTCGTCTAGCAATAGCAGGTAGGGTTTGCGGATGAGCTGAACGGCAAGGGCCAAGCGCCTTTGCTGTCCGCCACTGAGCTGGTGGGGGGAAGCTTTGAATGAGAGATCGCCTAAGCTTACCGCTTCCAGGGCTTCGTAGACGCGATCAGAGCTGAGTTCGGGGTGGCCCAGGCGCAGTTCTTCCAGGAGGGTGCTGCCGCAGAAGTGGCGCTCGGGAAACTGGAAAACGATGCCGCCTAGCTGTTGAAGGGCTTCGGGCAGGAGGGGGCGATCGCGCCAAAAAATTTTTCCACTCGTCGGTGCCGCAAGCCCAGCCAACATCTCTAACAGCGTGCTTTTACCCGATCCACTCGGGCCGACAATGAGGCCGAGCTGCTGAGGTGCAAGATCGAATGAAACCCCTTTTAAGATGGGCACAGCGCTGGCAGTGGGATGATAGCTGATGTCGCGCAGATGAAGCATGTGAAGAGCAGGAGGAAGGAGGAACGATGAACCTTAGATCTGTGATGAACCTTAGATCTGTATAGTACATAGTGTGTAGCGTCAGTTACTATTATTGGCTGATTGGCTGACATTTGTTTGGTGTAGGGAGCTGCGGTGTGGACGTTCAGTTTAGAGAATGTGACTTTTTTAACCTGTGGATTTGGCTAGAGTTTGAGACGGTTCCTTCTACGTCTGAACAGCAGTATGTGGAAGAGATTTTCACCTCCTGGTTTTTTATTGGCAAGCTGGGTGGGTTTAATGCTGAGAACCTTCAGGTGCAAGAGACGGGGGTGGATATTAGCTATTTTGACTATGACGAAGATGAGTCGGCGCGATCGCTCCTTTCGCTGATGCATAACATGGGCGAAGTGGAATTTCGGGGGCTCTGGTCGCGCTGCTGGTTCGATTTGGGCACCACCGATGCGCTGGCATTAGATGTATTGATTAACACCGTGCGTCAGTTCAGCGAGGACTTTGTGGAAATTCAGCAAATTATCATTGGCGGCGAAAATGCCGACTGGCCAGTGCCGGTTGAAAATCCAGAGGCTGCCTTCCCCGATTAATCTAATCATCTAGATCTAGAAAAACTTGCTATGGCTAAACGCATCCGACCGATAGCCCTGGGTCTGATTGAGCATGAGGGCCATATTCTTGTCAGTAAAGGGCAAGACAGCAAAACCAAGGCGACGTTCTATCGCTTTTTGGGCGGGGGGATTGACTTTGGTGAAACCAGTCAGGCGGCGCTGGCCAGAGAATTTGTCGAGGAAATTCGAGCTGAGCTGACTGGCATTGAGTATTTGACCTGCATAGACAATATATTTACGCTCAATGGCAAGCCTAAGCATGAGCTAATTCAACTGTTCAGGGCTCAATTCGTCGATCATAAGTTCTATCAGCTAGAAGATGTTTTTGAATTGATTGAGGGCGATCGCATCGATCAAGCCTTTTGGATAGACATTCAAAAAGTGTTGAGCGGTGAGTATCGGCTGGTGCCTGAGAGCTGCTTGAAGTATTTGAAGCGTTGAGTCTGTATGAGACTGGGTGAACTAGCGATCGCGGGGGAATCTTTGTGCGCCTCTTTAACCGTCTAAGCCTGCAATCCAAACTCATGTCGATGCTGTTAGCCGTCAGCATCGGCTCAATTTTGATGATTGCCTACGAAGGCTATCGCAGCGGGCGCAACGCCATCGCAGCCAGCGTCGTAAAGCAATTACTAGGACTGCGCTCCTCCAAGGCCAGCCAAATAGAAGCGTACTTTCGCACCCTGCGCAGCGAGGTAAAAGTACTGGGCAACAGCCCCAGCACGATCAGCGCCATGCAAGACTTTGCGACTGCTTACGGTACAGTACTGGGCGATTCCAACTCTATCGACGCCAGTCGAGTTGGCCAGCTACGACAGTTTTACAAAACCGAATTTACGCCCAAGCTCGCTCAAAATACCGGGCAGCAATCCAATTCGGATACCTTTTTGCCCGCCTCTATTCTGTCGCGCTACCTGCAATACGAATACATCGTTGACAATCCTAACGAGCTAGGCGAAAAGCAAAAGCTAGCCGATGCTGAAGACGGCACACAGTACAACGCTTTCCATCAACGCTACCATCCCATTTTTCAACAGATTCTAGATGAATTTGGCTACTATGACCTGTTTTTAATCGACAACGACGGTAATATCGTCTATTCCGTTGCCAAGGAAGTCGATTTTGCCACTAACCTGCGCCTCGGAGCCTATGCCCGCTCTGGGCTATCAACGGTCTACAAAGACGCCCAGCGGCAAAACAGCGGCTATGTAGCTATTTCCGACTTCGACTTTTATGATCCTTCTTACGGTGCGCCCGCTGCCTTTATGGCGACGCCTCTCTATCAGGGCATAGAGCTGGTAGGCGTGCTGGCAATACAGCTTCCTGTCAACGAAATTGACCAGGTGATGACGAATGGCCGCAACTGGGAAGCCGACGGCTTGGGCCAAAGCGGCGAAACCTTTTTAGTCGGTTCAGATCAGCTCATGCGCTCCGATTCTAGAGCCCTGGTCGAGCGACCTGAAGCCTACTTTAAAGCGCTCGAAGACAAGCAGGTCGATGCTAGCGTGATTGCGCGCACTCAGCAGCTAAACACCTCCGTGATGAACCAGCCCGCCGCCAATGAATCTGTGCAGCAGGCACTTCAAGGCAAGTCAGGCCGCAGAACGGTGCTCAACTATTTAGGCAATCCGGTCATCAGCGCCTACAGCCCGCTGGATATTCGCGGCCTGGACTGGGTAATCATCTCCGAGATTGATCAGACTGAAATCTTTAAACCCATCGATACCTTTGCGCGGCGAGTACTGATTGCGGCAACCGGACTGGTGTTTTTAATCACGCTGGCGTCGCTTTGGCTGGCAAGGGCCTTTTTAAAACCTGTCAATTTGCTGAGCGACGGCTTCCAACGCTTGGCCAAAGGGCACAAAGATGTGTCAGTGGCTATTCTGGCCGACGACGAACTCGGCGAGCTGAGCAAAGCCTTTAACCACATGGTGAAAAAGAATCGCAAAACTAGCGAGCTGGTGTTTCAAAAGGGTCAGGAAACGGAGTCGCTGTTACTCAACATGTTTCCGGCATCGGTGGCCAAACGGCTAAAGCGGGGCGACACCCTGATTGCCGATGAAGCCGAAAGCGTCACCGTGCTATTTGCCAACATATTGAATTTTCAGCGGCTGACCGAAGAGCTTAAGCCCAAAAAAGCGATTGAGCTGCTGAATGAAATTGTCAGAGCCCTCGACGAAGCGACCGAGCACCACGGCATTGAAAAAATAAAAACGACAGGTAGTGAATATTTAGCGGTTAGCGGCCTGTCGGTACCCCGGTTAGATCACGCCAAGCGTGTGGTCGATTTTGGGATAGAGGCGATTCGGATTACTCATCAGGTGAATCGCGAGTGGGGGGTGAATTTAAACCTGCGGGTGGGGGTGCATTCTGGTGGCGTCATGGCCGGAACGGTGGGCTCTCAGCGGTTGATTTATGATGTGTGGGGCGATACGGTCGTGCTGGCGCATTATGTGCAGGCGGCAGCACAGCCCAACAGCATTTATGTCAGCCAGGCTGTTGCCGACAGCCTCAACGACTTGTACGAGTTCGAGCCTGCTGGTGAGGTCAAAGCTCGCAGCGGGGTAATGGTGTCAGTTCTGCGCGTGAAGCTATAACAAGGAACCGGCTATGAACATATTGCTTGCAGACAATTGGCTGATATGGGGGCTTGGCCTAATTGTAGGCTTTCCGCTGTTGATGCTGGCGCTGGGGGAGGTGGTTCTACAGCTTGACAGACGCCAGCACGCCATGGTGAAAGTGGTGCGCGAGGTGCGCAACTGGGTGATTCCTTTTGCCGCTTTGTTTTTTCTGCTGACGCGAGTGCTTCAGCTTGACGACTCACTTACCCCCATCAAAATTGTTGAAACGCTGGCCTGGGTGGCGCTGATTGCGGCGGCGCTATCGTTTGTCAATGCGCTGCTGTTTACCGGTGCAAAAGTTGGCTCCTGGCAGTCCGAAATGCCGAAGCTGTTTCGCGATTTGGTGCGAACTTTTCTGATTGCGGTGGGGGGCGCTTTGGTGCTCAGCCAGGTGTTTGATCAGGACTTGGGCGGCCTGATTGCGGCGCTGGGAATTGGCTCGGTGGTAATTGGTTTGGCCCTGCAAGACACGCTGGGCAATTTATTTTCGGGGGTGGCTTTGCTGTTTGAGCGGCCCTTTGAGATTGGCGATTGGCTAGAGGTGGACGGACGCCAGGGCAAAGTGGTGGAGGTGAATTGGCGCTCGGTGCATATTGTCACTCGCGAGCTGGAGCTTTTGGTGGTGCCAAATTCTGCCTTGTCTCAGGCGGTGATTCGCAATTATAGCCAGCCGCAGACGCGCCACATTGAGCCGGTGGATATTGGTTTTTCTTACGATGATGCGCCCAATACAGTGAAGCGAGTCATGCGCGAGACGGCGCTCAGCACGACGGGCGTACTCAGCCATCCGGCTCCGATTGTGCAGACGATTTCCTATGATGATTTTTCGATTGCTTACCGGGTGCGGCTGTTTTTAGAAGATTATGGTCAGGTGCCGACTATCCGCGATGAGTTTGTTACCCGAATTTGGTATGCGGCCAGGCGCAACGGGCTTTCTATTCCCTTTCCGATTCGTGATGTGCATCATCATCACAGGCCCAAGCTGCCTGCCGACGAACCGCTGCGGCGACTGGCTAGCTATATGAAGTCGCTGCCTAGCCTGACGATGGTGGACGATAGCATTCTCGAAGGGGTGGCCAGTCACGCGACGCTAGGGCACTTTGGCCAGGGTGAGTCGGTGATTGCCCAGGGGCAGCAGGGGGTGAGGCTGCATTTTGTGTTGTCGGGACGGGCGATCGCAACCACTCAAAACGACCAGGGCCGCCAGCACACCATCGCCGAGATGACCCGAGGCGACTTTTTTGGCTATTCGGCGCTGCTGTCTAACGACCCTAGCCCCATGACCATCAAGGCTGCTGAAGATTTAGAAGTGCTGGTTTTAGAAACGGATGCCGTGCAAAAGATGCTGAGTGAAGCCCCCCGGTTTGCCCAGCAAATCAGCGCCGTGATTGCCGCCCGACAAAGCAAGCTCAAAGCAGTGAACCTGGTTCAGTACAGAAATGGCTCGCTGCTTTCCTCGCCCAACTCAGGAAGCTAGAAAGCGCAATAGCAAGTTGTTCGTTTAGATAACAGACTCATCTAGATAACAGACTCATCTTCACAAGCGCCGATACTCACCCAGCTCGTTGAACCATCTTGCCAGTGTTCTTTCTTCCAAATCGGGGCGTTGTGCTTGAGGGTGTCGATGGCGTACTGGCAGGCGGCGAAGGCTTCGCCTCGGTGAGGACTGCCGATGGCGACGAGAACGCTGATTTCGCCAACGGTCAGCTTGCCGGTGCGGTGATGGATGACGACATGGGTAATGTCGGGCCACTGCTTGCGGATTTCGGCGGCAATTAGCTTGAATACCTGGAGCGCCATCGGTTCGTATGCCTGATATTCCAGGAGGGCGACTGGCTGGCCGTCGGTTTGGTTGCGTACCATGCCGCTGAAGAGGGCGATCGCACCATTTGCCCCATCGTCGGCTAGCTGATAGGCCCGGTTGAGATCGAGCCCAGAAAAGGCAATGGCAAAATCATCTGCTGACTGATTGCCGAGCTGAGTTTTAGGATCGAACGGAAGCGCGACGGTCATGGGCTTGCCTTTATGAAGTAGAAGTGAGGTGTGGAGAGGTGTCGAGTAAATCTATGGTAGTCCCTTATATTCGCCTGATTTTGGACTGGCCAATTTTGTATAAAGATCTCCAGGATCGCCATAAGTTGACAGTAAATTCACACAACTTGTCCGGAAATTCCGCCAAGTTCTTTTAGAATTCTTAATAGAGTGATCAAAGAATAGCTAATGCTTTCACGGATCGTTGTATAAATTAGTGATTTTCATTCTGTAGTATCTACGGAGAAAGCGGAAGCCCTTGCCAGAATCTATGGCCTTACCCTGGCTAAATGCCGCATAGCCCTAGGTTCTACTAGCGTAAATTGCTGAGCTTTTCTAGTTTGAGCGTGCCAATTGTTTGACGGTGATACAGACAGTACAACTGTCACTTCACTACTGGCCGCTGTGATGTTCTTCGGTAATTTAAAAAATCGTTCACCCCATGCGCGTTAAGGGCCTCCTAATACAGTGAAAAGATCTTCTCAACGCAATGCCCTGTCTCCCTTTAAGCATTATTGGTGGGTAGTAATTCCAGCCTTTTTGGCCACGATGGGTGGGGCCGTTTTGTACTTGATGCTGGCACCCAAGCTGTATGAGGCAGCGGTGCGGCTGGCGGTAGAAGATGAGCGCACCAGCGTTTCGGATATTGGCCAAACCCTCACCGAAACAGACGACGTGGGCGGCTCGAACCCAATTGTGACGCAAGCTGAAGTGGTGAAGTCGCAGGGCGTACTGCGATCTGCTTTGCAAATTTATCAGGCAAAGGCCGGGGCCGGGGCGACGGATGACCTGGCGCGATCGCCCGAGTCTGACGCGGATAACCTCGATGCCTCACAAAATCCTTCGAGTACGGATGCGGTTTCTCCGGCTGAGATGCCCACGGTTGCGACGCTGATGCAGGGGCTGCAAGTGGATATTATTCCGGGCACTAATATTTTAGAAATTAGCTACCAGGACGAGAATCCCCAGCAGTCTGCGGCGATTGTGAATGCAGTCGCTCAGGCAGCAGTGACGCAAAATGTCGAGGATATTAACCTGGAAGCTTCGACGATTAGAGAATTCTTGGAATCGCAGTTGCCTTCATTACAGGCGCGGCTGCGGCAGGCAGAGATTGCCGAAAGCCAGTACCGGCAAGCCAATAGCCTGCTGGCCGTGGATGCTCAAAATGAGCAGATGGTGAGCGCTGTAGGGGCGCTAGAGCAAGAAGAGCGATCGATTTTATCGGCCTTGCAGGAGGCGTCAACGCGATCGCAGCGGCTACAGCAAGTCACGGGTATTGCCTCGCCCGAGGTAGCCAACGCCGTCGCCCGAGTTGGCCAGGATCCACAATTGCAAACGCTGCGATCGCAAGTCACCAACGCCCGCGTTTTGCTCAACGATGCCCGCTCCAAACTCGGCGAGCAGCACCCCGAACTGCTCGCTTTAGTTGACCAGCTCAACGGCTTAGAGGCCCTTTACGAGCAGCGGCTCAACCAGCTTAGCCCCGAGGGCTCTGGCACCATTGCTGCCGCCCTTTCAACTAACGATTTGAGCCAACAGCTCCTGGCTCAGTCCATTGACAGCTCAATTGCCGAAGAAGCCCTTCGCAGTCGGCTGAGCGTCGTCAGCCCCGAACTGGCTCGACTGCGCCAGCAGATTACCCAGCAGCCCGCCATTCAGCAACCCCTCACCGTCCTGGAGCGTGGCACCCAAGAAGCCGCCGACTCGCTAGAGCTGATTCGCACCAAGCTTGAAGAAGCGCGGATTGCGGAAGCTCAGCTAGTGAGCAACGTGCGGGTGGTGGGCCTGGCCGAACCGGCCACCGAACCCGTGTCGCCTGCGCCGTTTGCCATTTTGGCGTTGGGGGCGATCGCGGGCGCAATTTTGTCGGTGGGCGCAATTTTGCTACTCGACATGATGGACGCCTCGCTCCAGAGCGGCGAAGAGGTCGAAAAGCTGGTGAAGCTGCCGGTACTGGGCTACTTGCCGCGTCTGTCGGCTGACCTCGTCGATATTGACGGGCTAGACGCCTTTTTGGACAATCCCCGCCATGTAGAGCCCTACCGCGCTCTGCTAAAGACAATGGAATCGCGGCAGCGCTCTGGCGTCGCTACCCGAATTGCTACTCAGACCGCTGATTCTAACCGAACAAACGGCTCTCAACCTGTTCAAGCCCCGCCTCTCCAAAGGGCTCAAGGTCGAGGAGAACCTCAAGTCGTGGTGGTAAGCAGTCCAACCGACAACGAGGGTAAATCCTCCGTGGCTACCTGCTTAGGCGCAGTTTCTGCCATGCTAGGCCGACGGACATTAATTATCGAAGCTGACCCGCTAAATCCAATTCAGCACCTGTACCTACAAGTAGAGGCGCAGCCTGGCCTAACGGATGTGATTGGCCGCACGCAATCTCTTACAGAAGCTGTGAAGCTGACCACGATTGGGCGACTTTCGGTGCTGCCCTATGGTCATATGCCCAACCGACCGTCTACTATCACCGAATCCGCCAACATGCGGGTGCTGCTAAATACGCTGCGCCGGGACTATGACCTGATTTTGATTGACGCTGCGCCTGTCGATAGCTCTGCCGACGCTACCACCGTCAGCCAAATGACCGATGGGCTGTTGCTGGTTACCCGGCCTGGCTACACGCCGCGTAGCGTCCTGGCTGAAGCTGTGCAGCAACTGCGCAAAAGCGGAGCCCCACTTTTGGGCATTGCCATGAATGAAACAATTTTGCCAGAAGAGCAACTGGGCAGACTGCCGCGCCAGGGCCAGACAGTTGGGACAGCGGCGATTCCAGTCGGGCCTCGCCGGTAGAGATTCGACAAACCCTTATTTAAACCAAAGTCAAGCTATGAAATTAGGCGCTACAACACTATTGGGTTCTTGCTTACGGCACAGCGCCAAGGGCTTTCCGGCGTTAATGCTAGGACTGATTGGGGTTGGGATGACCACAGCCGCAAAGCCTGCCTTGGCCCAGTCTGGACTGCCCGTTTTGCCACCGTCTGCCGAAACCGAGGTCGAGGCCAGACCAACGACAACGCCCGTCCCCTTTCGCCCGCCCGTGCAGCCGATTCAAACGCAGCCGCCCCTTTCGCAACCTCTACCTCAGCCGCTAGCCCCCTCACTGCCCTTCAATACCAACGATCCGCTCAAGCCTGGCGATGTGATTTTGGTCGATGTGCTGGGGTTTGGCAACCTATCGGGGCAGCAGCAAGTGAGCAGTAACGGCACGATTCAATTGACGTTAGGCGGGCCAGTTTTTGTGGGGGGATACTCGCCGATTGAGGCGATCGCACCCCTGCGCGAAGCCCTGTTGCCCTACATCAAACGGCCAGAAGTCAGCGTCTCGCTGGTGAATGCTAGCCCTCTTAGAGTCAGTGTCAGCGGTGAAGTATTGCGGCCCGGCCCCCGGTTGTTAGCGCCAATTAACGGAGAAGAGCTGGCTCAAAGAGTGCCACCGACCCTGAGTACGGCCCTGATTGAATCGGGTGGCATTACCCCCAGCGCCGACTTGAGAAATATTGTCATTCGCCGCGCGGTGCCCACCCGCACTGCCGGGATGGCTGCGGCCTATGGCGAATTTAGAGTAGACCTGTGGGAGTCTATCAGCAGCGGCAACTTGCAGGCCGACCCGCGCATTTACGACGGTGACGAAATCATTGTGCCGACTGCCGAGGTGGCCAACATTGACCAGCGCACGCTGCTCTCTTCGACGGTGGCCCCCAGCGAAATTACGGTGCAGGTGGCTGGTGAAGTCAACAAGCCGGGGCAGCTTACTGTGAGCCCGATGGTGGGCGTGAGTGGGGCAGTGGCAGCGGCAGGTGGGCCGACGACAGACGCCGACACCGACGAAGTGGTGCTGCTGCGGATGATGCCCGATGGCCGCGTAGAGCAGCTATTGTATGCGTTTGGGGAGGCGTCCGAACCGCTAGTAGAAGGGGATGTGGTGTTTGTTGAGGACTCGGGCAAGGGCAAT
The DNA here is from genome assembly GCA_049791095.1 of Phormidesmis sp. Classification (GTDB taxonomy): domain Bacteria; phylum Cyanobacteriota; class Cyanobacteriia; order Phormidesmidales; family Phormidesmidaceae; genus Phormidesmis. The sequence continues at coordinate 65,442 of JBAQZP010000001.1, read as the reverse complement.
CTCGGCGAGACTTTTGACTTTTTGGGCCGGATTCTAAATCCGTTTGGGAGTTTGCTGAATCTATTCAATTAGCGCTGGCTTAACCGATGGCACTCATTTCTTCATATCGGCTGACGGCATCTCGTCCCTCTGGCTGGGCGCGGACGCTGGGCTGGCTGGCTATTCCTGTTTTGCTGCTGGTGGGCGTGGGCTTTAGCGCCGTGTTCATAGAGCAACCCATATACGGCGTGGGGCTGGTGGTGGCGATCGCGTCGTTATTCGCGTTCCTTCGCAGCTTCGAGCAAACCGTGCTGGGCATTTTATTTTTGCGCAGCGCCCTCGACTTTTATTCGAGCTATCAGGTGCCAGCGATGTTTGCCATTGGGGTGAATTTGCTAGTGCTGCTGTATGTAGGTCGGCAGTTGATTTTGCGCCGCCCTGTGCATACCGATCGCTTTTGGTGGCTGCTGCTGGGCTGGGTGCTGTTGCAGGGGCTGTGGGTGGCGCTGCTGCCAACGGGTGCCCTGGGCGGGACGGCTTTTATGGCCTATGAGGCGCTGCGAGAGTGGGTGCGTTTTTTCTCGCTGGTGATGGTGTATTTGTTAACCATGCAGTTGCGCGATCGCATTCCCCCTGACCGTTTAGCCTCTCTCTTACTGATCAGCCTGATTGTGCCGATGTTTTTTGCCTTGTTGCAGTCTTTACCGGTCGATCTGCCTGGCTTTTTGCAAACAAATGTGGGCTGGCAAGAGAGCCTGGAGTCCGCCGCCGACAATCGCGTCAACAGCACCCTGGGTCATTACAACAGCTTTGCAACGTTCTCTTTGCTGTTTCTAGCACTAGCGCTGTGGCGCACCCAAATGTCGCGCCAGCCGCTGGGCTGGGTGCTGCTAGTGGGCGGGCTGTTGTTTTGTCTGGTGGCGACCAAGTCACTGACGGGACTGGTGATGATGATGGTGTATGTTGGGCTGTACTTTTTACCCAAGATTAAAGGCAAAGGCGTTTTTGGGGCGATCGCCCTGGCCATCGTCCTAGCGATTTTGCTCTCTAGCGACCTAGCCCAGTCTCGCCTGGCAGAGCTAAACCAAACGCCGCTGCTCAACGATAACCTCAGCGTTTCGCGAGCAATGGCCCTCCAGGCCGCCAACGTCACAGAATTTCGCAACAGCTTTAACTGGCGGCTATTGCAGTGGCGAGACTTGCTATACAACTGGCAGCAGCATCCCGTTTTGGGCTACGGTTTAGCGTCCTCCAAAAAGCTCAGTGTCTTTAACACCACTTCCCACAACGACTACATCCGATTTTTAGTCGAAGAAGGCGTGGTGGGCCTGAGCCTATTTTTGCTGTTTTTGATGGCACAGGTGCTGCGTACCCTACAGGTCATGCGCAAAAGCCTACCTGGCTCGCCCCAGCGGGCCTTAAGCCAGACGCTGTTTCCTTTTTCGATTGCGATGCTAGTCGGCATGGCTGCCGGTAACGTGATGGTACACACAGCCACTTTCTTTTACTGGTGGGTGCTGCTAGCCGTATTGGATTGGCCCTGGCCGCGCCAGTTTGGCGGCAGGCTACCGCAGATGAGCCAGCCAGAGCCCTATCTGCCAGAGCCCTATCTGCCATCGCCCTCTTTACTAGCGCCCTCTTTACTAGCGCATAGTCCGCCAGCGCATGATGCACTGGACGGTGAGACGTCAGACGAGTTTAGCGACGATTCACCTTATAAATGGCCAGACGAATAAATGGCCAGACGAATAAATGGCCAGACGAATAGATCACAAATAGCTCCAGTCAATGTTCTTTAAACCGCCTTTATCAGTCATTAGCAGTCATTAGCAGTCATTAGCAGTCATTAGCAGTCAAAGGGTAAACCATGTCACAAAATGCATCTCCAAATGCGCTGCCAACCGATCCCGGCTCAGGCGCTGCTTTAGCACCCAAAGCGCCTGCCGCTTTACCTTGTGAAGTAGCGGTCATCATTCCGGCCTACAATGCGATGTGCTATTTGCCCGAAGCGCTCCACAGCGTGCTGAACCAAACCTATCAAGACTTTGAAGTCATAATTGTGAACGATGGCAGCAAAGACGGCATAGAAAGCTGGTATGCCCATCTTGCGGATGACATCAGGCAGCGGGTGACCCTATTTTCGCAGCCTAACCAAGGGATCTCTAGCGCCCGCAACGCTGGCATTAACCAAACGCGCAGCGCCTACGTTGCCTTTTTAGATGCTGATGATATTTGGCTACCGCATAAGCTAGAGCAGCAGATTCAATACTTGAAAAAACATCCTACCGTTAGCATGGTCTGTAGCGGCGCAGCCATGGTCGATACCCAAGGCCGGTTAATGGGTCGCATTTTAGACAGTCAGTTGCAGCGGCCAGTATGGTCACAGTTAGTCGTCAGCAATGCAATTTCTACCCCTAGCGCAGTGGTGGTCAAGCGGGCCTGTCTAGCGGCGGTCGGGCAGTTTGACGTGGCGCTGAGTTCGTATGTGGAAGACAAGGATCTGTGGCTGCGAATTGCTCGCCGCCACACTGTCGAAATACTCCCAGAGGTACTTATTTATAAGCGCAGGCATCCGACTAACACTTCTAAAAAGTGGCAAGCGATGGAGCGAGCGTCTTATCAAGTATTAGAAAAAGCGTTTGCGGCCCCGCCCGAAGATATCTCTGAAGCTCAGTTACAGCAGCTTAAGCGAAAAAGCTATGGTGAAGCTAATCTTAAGCTGGCCTGGAAACCTCTGCAAACAGATGAAGTACAGATGAAGATAGCGTGGGACTATCTATTGAAGGCGTTGTCGTATCGTCCGGCGCTGGTACTGTCAAAAGAAATGTTGAAAATAACTTGTGTGATGATGGCGATCGCCCTGCTAGGCACCCAACGCTATCGCCAAAGTCTTCAGTCTTTTTCGGGTTTACGATACCAAATTTCGCAGCTCAAGCGTATGAACGCGGCGGACAATCGAACCGCTAGGTCAGATTCAGACGGGCCAGATTCGGACGGGCCAGATTCGTACGGGTCAGACTCGCGCTGAAAGGCGATCGCCACTTGGACTCTCACAGCCCTTTATCCCCTTTTGCCTCTCAATGCCCGAGCCTAGTCGCCCTGACCCTGAACAATCAATCAAGCACAAAGTCATCAAAGGTGGGATGTATCTGACCCTGCGCCAGCTTGTCTCGGTGGGGCTTTCGGTGGTCAGCATTCTCGTGATTGCGCGCACGCTAGGAACCGAAAACTACGGCATTCTAGTCAATGCTCTCGGTATTTTTTACTTTGTTACCTGGACGGGCAAGCTAGGGCTCCATGTTTATTTAATTCAACAGCGTGAGTTAGAAGAAGATGCCCCCGAGCAGGTGCAGACATTCTTTATTCTGTTGAGCGGGTTGTTTGCGATCGCCCTATTCTTCATGGCTCCCGGCATTGGCCTGTGGACTAAAGAACCAGCGGTTGGTGCGCTGGTGCGCTGGCTACCGATCCCAATCGCCACAGAATTACTTGCGAGTGTCTCCATCGCCATGCTAGAGCGCCAGTTGGCCTTTGCCGAAGTGGGCCTGATTGAGATTTTTGCGCAGATTGCTAACTATGTCGTCGCGATTCCGCTAGTGCTCTATGGCTGGAGCTACTGGGGGCCGATTGCAGGGCTGTGCGTGCGCGGTGGGGTGACGTTGATTTTGGCTCAGTACCTTTATCGGGTGGGCTGGTGCGGGCGGCTGCGCTGGCAGTTTTTGCGACCCGCTTTGCACTACGGCCTGACCTTCTCGCTGTCTCACTGGGTGATTTCGCTGCGATCGCTAACCCTGCCAGTGCTCGTGACCCCCATCGCCGGGGCAGAAGTGGCCGGACTGATTAGCATTGCCATTCGTCTGGCCGAGCAGCTTTCGGTTCTACGGATGGTGATTCGGCGGATGTCCATTAGTGTGATGGCCAAGCTTACCGATAATGCGGTAGCCGTACGCAATACCGTCAGCCGGGGCATGGCCTATCAGGCGCTGTTGATTGGCACCCTATGCTCTGGCTTTGCCTGCCTGGATAGCTGGGTTGTGCCCCGTTTATTTGGCGATGAATGGTTACAAAGCACCTACATTTTTCCGCTGATTGCGCTAGCTGCCATGGTGCGAGCCATGTTTGATCTGCATTCTGGGGCGCTCTATGCGATTAATCACAACTCCGATGTGACTAAATCTTACCTGCTGTATATTGCTCTGCTATGGATAGGCTGCGCGCTGCTGCTCCCTATCTTTGGCCTGTGGGGATACGGCCTGGCAGAACTGTTGACGATTTTTAGCAATGTCATTCTGCATCAAGCTTTAGCAAAGGTATATGGCTCGCCTCAGTATGAAGCGGCGCTGTGCCTTACCCTGGCGGCGCTGGTGCCGATTTTATGCAGTTTGGTTTCGCCGATTGCGGGGCTGATCGCATTTGTGCTCAGCTATGGCTTAGTGCTATTAGTGCCCTCGGTACGGGCGGTGCCGCTAGAGTTAATTGGCGTCCTGCGCAAGCGTCGGTCTCCGGTCATGAAATCGCCGTAGGGAGCCCCCCAGTTAAAAAGATGACGAACAGATGGCGAACAGATGGCGAACAGATGACTAAATGTATCTTGATTCTCTCCAACAAATCGTCTGGCTCTAGTGCTTTGCAGCGGTTGCTGGCTCAAGCAGTCAGTTTAAAGAGCATTGAAAAAACGCGCCATTTTCAAAATGAGTCGCTGTACTGGACAAAGGCGGCTTCTGTGCTGAATTTGCCTCAGCAAACGATGCTGGACAGCGAAGTCCCGATTGCGGCGGCGGCGGCGCGGCAGGACTTAATCAGGTTGCTGCGCGATAATGTGAGCGATTACAAACTGATTGCTGGAACAGCTACAGAGGATGACAGAGAATGGGTATTCGACGGCTGGCGGCAGCTTTGTCAGCAGTATCAGCCCATTTTTTTGGAAAAGTCGCCGCATCATCTGCTGCAATGGTCAGCGTTGCAGTTGATTGTAGATTGTATGACGCGGCTAGAAGGCGAGGTCGATTTTTTGCTAGTCGGCCTGGTGCGCAATCCTATGGATACGCTGCATTCTGCCTTTCGTCGATGGAAAACGCCGCCAGAAAAGTTGCAGTATGAATGGCTCAGGGCCTATACCCATTTGCAGCAGCTAGCCGAGCAGCTTGGCCCCAAGGTCGTAATTGTCCGCTACGAGGATTTGGCGAGTTCTTTAGATCCGCTGATCCCTGTGTTTGATTTCTGTGGGACGTCTCCGGGGCCAGCGGCTGAGTGCTTAAATCGTCAGTCGCTGATGAAGTGGCGGCAGGATGCTTATTTTGGCTTTGAGCTGGCACCTGAGGTGAGGGCTCTGGCACAATCGTATGGCTACAGTGACGCAGCGCTAGCAAACTCGCCCCGACGGCTGTGGCCGCTGTATCGAGACGGTATGCGCCAGCTTTACTTGAGTTTGCGGTGGGCCAAGCGGCTGTATCTCCAGATCAATCCGCCAGCTTGATATCCGTGGTTTGATGCAGGACTTTTTTGACTTTTTATGATGATTTTGAACTGATCCGGACGGGTTCGAGCTGCCGTGAAGTATGAGGTAGAAGCGATTCGTAAAGGTCGAGATATTTACGGGTGATGGTGTCCCACTGGTGGTGCGATCTCACGTACTGCTGCGCTCTATTTGCCATCTGGCTCATTTGCCAGGGATGCGTCACTGCCCAGCCCAGGCGATCTTGCAGATCGTCTAGATCACCCGCTGTGAAGGTCAGGCCGCGATCGCGACCGACAATCTGCCGGTGTACCGGAATGTCGCTGACCACCGCTGGCACCCGTTCCTGCATCGCTTCTAGCAAAGCCAGCGGCAGCCCTTCCACATCAGACGGCAATACAAACAGCCCCGCCCCTCGCACCACTTCAGCAAGCTGAGCACCCTGAAGTTGTCCTGTAAAAATCACATTGGGGTCGCTATCAGCCGCAGATAATAGCTGGTTGGTAAACGCATCTGTATAGCTGGTATCGCCTACCAGCACCAGCTTCCAGTCCTGTGGTTGTAACCGCTGAAACGCCTTTAATAGCAAGTCCACCCGTTTTTCAGGCACCAGTCGTCCCAAAAAAAGCAAATAGCGCTTGGGCACTAACCCCAAACTTTGCCCAAAGCTAAACTTCCCGTCCGATGGCGCATAGGCGACGGGTGCATTTTCGATATAGGTTGTCTCAACCGCATAGGCTTTATAAAAATAATTTTGCAAAGCTTCTGAAACCACCACCAGTCGATCGGCAAACTTGACCGCCGTTCGCTCGCCCAGGCGAATCACCCGGCTAGACAAATGCCCCCACTTGGCCCGCTGCCAATCTAACCCGTGGCAGGTCGTCAGCACCTTAGCGTTAGAAAATAGCTTGGGCAGCGGCGTAAATAGCGATGGCCCCAGGGCATGAAAATGCACAATATCGTAGGACTTTCGCATAGCCAAGGCGGCGGCTAGCCCCGAGCAGGCCAGCGCATCGACGCCTTTGAGGCGAATAGAGGGCACCGTGATCACGTTGACGCCTTTGTACTGGCGAGCCGGTCGCTGGCGGTTGTAAGACGATCTGGCATAGAGATCTACAGTGTGGCTAGCCGCTACCATTCGTGGATAAATTTCAGCGCAGTGATGCTCAATACCGCCCTGATGCGGTGGGAGTCCTTTGGACCCAATAACGGCAATTCTCATAAGTTCAGTGTTTCGGTAGATGTTGGTTCAGATGTGTCCATTCAGTCAGGAGTTCGCCATAGAGGCCAGTCACTACGCGGCGAGCTTCGTAAGGCCCAGCTACGCGAGTACAGGCTTCGCTGGGAAACTGCTGTGGCTGCTGGAGAACTTGCGCCCAGCTTTGAGCGATGGCTGTGGGTGTGGCTTGCTCACAGACCAGGCCGCTGTCTGCGCTCAGAAAGTTAGGCGTTTCTCCAGCGCGGGTCGTCACGACGGGCGTGCCGCAGGCTAGGGCTTCTAGGCTGCCTCTCGCCAGTCCTTCGTAGGCGCTGGTCAGGGTAAACAAATCGCAAGCGCGGTACAAATCGGCTAGCTCGCTTTGGGAAAGTGCGCCTAAAAAGGTGACGCGATCGCCCAAGTCCAGGCGTTCGACCTCTGCTCTAACGGCCCCTTCTAGCTCTCCTTTGCCCACTATTAATAGATGGCTGTCTGGTAGGGGATGATGGGATTGATTATCAGGCTGATTGTTCAGTTGGGCCAGGGCCTGAATCAGTAAGTGTGGCTGCTTTTGGGGATGCAGTCGGCCCGCAAATAAAATAAATCGAGACTCTGGGGGCAGCGATAATTGCTGTGCTAGGCGCGATCGCGCCCGCCCCTTCTCCTCAGCCGTCAGCGGGTAAAACAGCTCACTGTCAAAAGTATTCGGCAAATAAGCCACCCGTTCAGCCAGATGAGGATACTGCTGCCGGTAAAGCTGCGCCGACTCAGAATTGCAAGACAAAATTCGGTCGAACTGACCCACCAGCCGCCGCTCCATCGCAAAGTAAGCCCAGGGAAAACGCTTCCATAGAATGCCACCTTTCTGCTGAACGCCTTTTTGCCCCTGGCCCACCTCCCGATAGATATCGTTGTGAATGTACAGCAGCTTCTTGCCCGATAGCCCTCTGCTAAAAATAGTCGGTTCGATTCGGTGAAACTGGTAGAAATCCGCCGTAATCGGGTGGCGCTTCAGATATTTTCTCAGCGCCAAGGCATATTTCACCGTCGTCGGAATCAGTCCGCGTATATTGTCATCTTTCACCTGTAGCAGCGGCAAAAAGTCGAACTCGCGACCGTGTAAATGGGCGACCTGCCACTTGCCCGCCGCTGACGCTTGGTGAGTAATGCCCACCAGGCGAATGCGCAATGCTTTGGGCGCATACTTAAGCACGTATTTAATGCAAGTTTGAATGCCGCCAATCGTCGGATTAAACGGATCGAGCTGAAAGAAGATCGCCAGAACAGGCTGTTGTGGGCGGCTCGCCTGAACCGAACTTACTTGAAGCTGACTAGGAGATTGGCTGGCAGTCGTCATCTGTGAATGTTTCCTGTAACAGACGTCTAGCGACGTAGATCAATCATCAATGTGCAAAAGTGCAAAACTGGCGTCCGTATGCTGGACTTACAGAACTTTTGCATAGCTGTCGCATGTCTGCGTATTTCCATAGAAGGCCAAACCGCATCAATAAAAACTGCTCAATGCGAAGTATAGAGTGCCTTTTCTTTTATTCCCCCCTCACAGATCACATGCTGTGCAAAATACGGGGTGTTTGCTTGACCTGAATTTAAGAAATTAAGCCTAATGGCTCAGTCATTAAACGATGGCATCCTAAAATTGTAAACCTATTGATGAAAGGCGTGTAGACAGCCTTGCCAGCTTTGATGAAGGCTACAAGAGCGCGCATTAAGTATTTAGAATACGCCCCGAATATGTCTGAAAGCGTGACTGTAGATAGCAGCCGATGCCTGGACGCATTAAAGATTTCGATATGTTATAGGAGTGTATCTAAAGACACCTGTCATACTGAGTTTGTAAGCAAACACTTCACAGTATCTTGTTCAACTTCGTCTTTATCTTAAATTTTAAAGCTGGTAGATCTACAGAAAGTATCTGATTTTGTTTTAGCGCTGTAAAGATGTTTGCCTACACCGGTAAAAGCCCTGAGCTGTCATACCTTAACAATCCGTATAAGTACGGTACTGGGCCAGATCCAAGATAGCCTGTGGCAATGACGAAGCCTCATCAATGGCGCTGCTAGGGAACGTTATTTATTCTTTACAAACTGCAACAAATACTGAGAGCAGATCTCAGGAAATAGATCTCAGGAAATAGATCTCAACTAATAGGCCGTCAGGCTCCTTTACTAAAGGAATAGCTGTTTCTAGCGGGCGTGGCCAGCGTACTGTAAAGCTGCTCTAACAGTGTAATATTCTGGCTAAGTGTGTAGCGCTCTAATACCCGCACTCGGGCCTTCTTGCCGAGTAGGGTCATAATTTCGGGATGCTCGCGAAACAGCGGGAACAGCGTTTGCAATTGGCTAGAAACCTTTTGCGTACTCAAAATTGCGCCCGCGCCCGCATCGAGTACTTCGCCATCTGCGCCCGCATCGGTGGCAACACAAGCGGCTCCACAGGCCATCGCCTCTAGCAGAGACAGCGACAGCCCTTCTACGAGCGATGGCAAAATGAAGCAGTCAGCCCCTTGCAATATTTCGATCCGGCGCTTTTCGTTGGCGACGAACCCTGGCCAGAGAATGTTTTTGTCTGAGTAGAATGTCCTTAAAGAGGATTCCAAAGGGCCGCTGCCCACAATCACCAGCTTATTGCGATCGCCCATATCAGCCATTTTCCAGCCTTTTAGCAACGACTCCACATTTTTTTCCATCGCCAGCCTGCCCTGATACACATATAGCTGATGGGCATCAAGCTGCTTTTTAATACGCTTTTGAGTGTGGATAGAGCCCGGCGCATAGCGCGAAATATCGACCCCATTTGGAATCACTACCACGCGCGGCGAGGGCACCCCCAGCTTCACTAGCAAATTACGCTGGATTTGGGAGAACACAATCACTTTGTCGTAATTGGCCAGGCGCGGCGCGTATACCTGATAGGCAAAATGCTGAGTGCTAGAAGAGAGGTTGCGGCGCTTGTGGTCAAAGGCCGGGTGGAAGGTTGCTACCAGTGGGAGGTTCAGGCTCTGGCAAATTTCTGGCAGCTTAAAATCTAATGGCGATAAGGTCAGTGACGCATGCACCAAATCGGGCTTGAGCTTGGCGAGGGTTTCGGCCAGCAAGCGAGCAGAGCCCAAAGCCGGTATGGTTAAAATTTGTGACTTAAAGATGAAGGGTAACGAGACCTCTTCGTAGCCGGATTGATCGTCTGCGGCTCCGTCGGTCTGAGCAAAATGAAGAAAGGTGACTCGATAGCCGCGATCCAACAGCGCATTTGTAATTTCCCGTCCGTAAGTAACGTTGCCACAAAAGGGGGATTTTTTCCCTAGCCACGCAATATGCATTTATCGGTAACGAAGGTCTCCGTTATTTCAACTACTACGCCGGTTTATCTGGCGGCAGATTACTAGTAGTATATGCGCATTGGACAATCCGTATAGCCCTGATCCCTGCTGTGTGCGTGACGCGATCGCCATCATAAAAGTTCAGATCTCTCACTTTGCTGCGGCTGCGGTCGAATCTGTATCAGCACCTTTGGTCGGCTCTTCAGCATCTTTTGCCAAAGCGGCTTTGACCAGCGACCAGGTAAAGAATCCGCCGATGGCAACCAGCATCGCTAATAGGCCAAACACCACCCGCAGCCCCAAGAACGTTTCGGCGATACCCGCCAGCGCCAGTGGCAGGCTCAGCGCAATATTGACGACGTTATTTTGCAGGCCAAACACCTTGCCGCGCATTTCTTCGGGGGTTTTCTCTTGAATGGTGGTTTGCATCGGGATGCCGACCATCGCCCCAAACAGACCTAATCCGCCAATCAACCCCAAGCTAGGCCACAGTTGCGCGGGTGCCAGCGACAGCCCGCTCAGCATGGCCGCCATCCCTAATGACCCGACCAACCCTAGCTGAGGCCGCGAAAACCGCTGCCCAAACTGACCAATCGCCACCGCCCCAACTGCCAGGCCCACGCCGCCCGCAGCCAGTAAAAAGCCAAACTGAGAGGATTTAATAGAGGGAATCACTTCTGCTAGCCGCACGGCTAAAACCGCCAGGGCCGCAAATACAGAGAACAAAACGGTGAGCTGAATTAAGGCGCTGCGTACCTGCACCTGCTGTTGCAGGTATCCCAGTCCTTCTTTAATGTCTCGCCAGGGTTGGGCCTTTTCAGGATTTTCGACCTTATCTTCGTGAGGGGTCATGAACAGGAGCAGCACGCCTGCGATCGCATAGCTAACCCCTACTAGCACCGACTTACCGACACCCGTGCCCCGGTCAATCGGCGCTAAAAGAGTATCGGCGATCGCCAGCAAAGGCTCGCCCACGGCAAATCCCACAATCACTGAGGCCATCATCGTAGTGGTGTACAAAGAGTTCGCGGGTAAAAGGTTGCGCTCTTTGACAATCAGCGGAATGACGGCCTGCTCGGCGGGGGCAAAAAACTGAGTGAGGGCAGACACCAGAAACGTCACCAGCAGCAAAATATAGAACCCTACCGGCAGTCCTGCCACCGCCCAGCCTTGGGTCAGCCATAGCAAACCCGGCAGCACCACAACCAGCAGCCCCCGCATCAAATTAGTCAGCACCAGCACGGGCTTCTTGCGCCAGCGGTCTACATATACACCTGCTAGCGAGCCAAATAAAACCGCCGGAATAGTGAAGGCAATCATAATTGACGAGACCCAGCCGCTAATGGTCTGCTCTGGAGATTTGAAGGTGCTGGAGATGATGGCGATCATCAGCACCAAATAGATTTTGTCGGCGATTTGGGAGAAGACTTGGCCGCTCCACAAGGTCAGGAAGTTGCGGTTGCTAAAGACGGGCCACAGTCCGGTTTTGTGGGTTTGGTTAGAAGCTGGGGGGCTGGGGGGACGGGGGGAGGTAGCGTCGTCCGAGGCGTGCGGCTCGACGACTGATTTGGCTGATTGGGCCACAGTAGGCTCGAAAGTGGGCTCGAAAGTGGGCTCGAAGTTCGGCTTGATATCGGGCTCGGTATTAGATTCGGCAGGGGACTCAGACTCGCGCAGCATGGGTTGGTGAGGTAAAGCAGGTATCGATCAGAGCAGCCGACCGGATGGGACGATCAAACTGGTATTGAGCATATTGGCGCAAAAACTTTTCTATATGCCGCCACATTAAATGAGGGCCAGACGCTGCCGGGTCGTAATCGGCGGCGCTGTTTCTTATTGTGCCTGATTCAGGCGATATGTGGCGGGTGGATTGCTCACCGGTAGAACCGCCTAAGGCAATAGCTGAGGTCATCACTAGCTCGGGTTTGCTGAGCTGCTGCATCAGAGCAAGTTCTGCGGCGCTCAAATAGCCGATAATACCCAGGTCGTTTCTGACCTCTTTGGCCACTTTATCTTTGAATCCTCCCATCCATCGTCTGTTTGTGGCACTGTTTGGCGGTTGGCTAGTGGGTTGATTTTTGGGTTGACTGGCCAAATAGAGTGCTGATTGTTCTTGGGCGATCGCCCGCCGAATCTTTTCTCGCTGCTCTATTTGATCGAGGCGATCGCGCTCTAATCTCTCTACTTCAGCCGCATCAATCGCCCCACCTGACGATACGCTAAAGGCCACGCGCCAGTCCGGCTGACCCAGTTCAAAGGTGAGGAGCGATCGCGACAAACAGCAGCGGAATACCTCGGGAGCAACGCCCGCCAGGGCCAGCAGGTGAAAGGTCGCCTGGGCCAAGCAGGGCAAAATATTGGGCTTGCTAGCTGCTTCCAACCGACCCAGATGCTCAATCAATAGATAGTACAGCTCGTCTTGGGGCTGCTCGGTGAGGGCAATGGCCAGGGCAATCTCGGCGAGATACTGACTGGCCGTGAGCTTGGCGAGGTCTTTGCTAAGACCAGGAAAAGAACGCTGGGTTTCGGCCTGAACGAGTTTGTCGAGCGATCTACCCTTGGCAAAGAATAGATCGTTGACGACAAATAGCCCCGTGCGTCCGGCTAGCTTGGATTTGTGCTTGCGGGCACCGGGTGCGATCGCCCGGATCAAGCCGGCTTCTTTGGTCAAAATGGTGACCAGCCGATCAGATTCGCCCATGGGCATCGCCTTAAGGTTAATGCCCGTTGCTTTATAGTTGCGCTGCGTCATGCTGTCTCTTCGGCTTCTCCTGCTTGCAACTGTGCCAGTATCTCTGGCCCGCGTGAGGTACCCAGGCGGTTTGCGCCCGCTTCTACTAGGGCAATTGCCTGCTGGGGCGTGCGAATGCCACCCGAGGCTTTAATGCCAATGCGATCGCCCCCAATTTTCCGCAGCAGCGCCACATCTTCTACCGTTGCCCCGCCCTGCCAGCCCGTACTAGTTTTCAAATACCTCACGCCAGCATCCAGGCAGACTTCCGCCGCTAATCGCTTTTCAGCCGTGGTCAGCAGCGCTGTTTCCAAAATGGCCTTCACCGGCTGGCCACTCAGCTCTACGATGGCCGCGATCTCGGCATGGAGCCGACGGGTCTCGCCCATCTTTAGCCAGCCCAAATTAATCACCACATCCAGCTCACTAGCGCCCTGCTCGACCGCTTCTTGGGCCTCGTATAGCTTCACCTGAGGCGTCGTTGCCCCACTGGGAAAGCCAATCACCGTACAGACTTCCACGCGCTTGCCATGCAGCCGTTCTACCGCCAAAGGCACATACACCGGATACACACAGACCGCTGCAAATCCATAGCGATCGGCCTGATCGCAGAGCCTGGTGATATGTTCGGCGGTGGCAGCAGGGGCTAACAGCGTGTGGTCGATCAAAGGCGCTAGGTCAATCTCTTGAGCCCGGCTGGCGCTGGAGGCTGAGCGGGTGGGTGGACGGACATTCATACAGCAAGGCCAAAAAAATAGGGAAACCGGGAAACCGGCTAAAAATTTATAGCGCGTTTACGAGAAATTACTGAACCTTGATATCCAGGCCGTGCGGCTTAGGCTGACATGAGCTTATATATGAAGAGTTCAGTGCAAAACGTCACGATATCTATTATCTCGAAAATAAAGGGAAAGTGCCGGTTAAGTGTCAGTTATAAGGGGCAATCTTGATATATCTGGGCCGGTGTCTGAACCGGAAAATATCGCCTGCTGCCCGTATTTACGCCCTGTATCTGTAGTTCATCCTCAAATTCATCCGTCATGGTCGCACCGCTGATTTCAGCTATTATTTGCACCCATAACCGCGAGCAGTACCTCGGTGCAGCGATCGACAGCCTCCTCGATCAAAGCTTTGATAACTATGAGGTGATTGTGATCGACAATGCCTCGACTGACGGCACTGCTGCGATCGCCAAAGCTCGATTGAACCCTGCCTCAAGCCAGATCAAGGGCCAGATTAAGGGCCAGATTAAGGGCCAGATTAAGGGCCAGTATGTCTACGAGCCAAAGCTAGGGCTCTCGGTAGCTCGCAATACCGGGGCGCAGGTCGCTCAGGGGCAAATACTGGCTTATTTGGACGATGATGCGGAAGCTAGTCGGGGCTGGCTAGCAGCTCTGGCAGAAGTGTTTGAGCAAAATGAAAAGGTGGCGATCGCAGGCGGCAAAGTCACCCTAATTTGGCCCCCCAAAGCCCAGCCCCCTGCCTGGCTATCCGCCGATCTCTCCAGCGGCCTGGGCGCGTATGATTTAGGCGACGAGCTGATCTATATTCAACAAAGCGCTCTCACCCCACGCGGTCTCAACTACGCCCTGCGCAAACAGTTCCTCGAATCAGTCGGCGGCTTCGACACCCACCTGGGCCGGGTTGGCAAAAATCTGCTCTCTAACGAAGAGCAGCAAATGACCCGCATGGCCCTAGATCAGGGCTGGCAAGTCGCCTACGTTCCCACTGCCCTCGCCGCCCACAACGTCGCCCCCGCCCGAATGAAACCCGGATGGTTCCTCAGTCGTAGCTGGTGGCAGGGCATCAGCGAAAGCTACCGCGAGCAGGCCAGCGGCACCACCGGCCCCTGGCAACTGCGCAGCGGCGGCGAACGCCTGATTCGCGGCCTATACAAAACCCTAAAATACATCCGCCAGCCCGCCCAGCGCTTCGAAAACTTCGCCTACGCCTACGGCCAAATCGCCTACCTCGGCAGCGTCGCCCGCCACCTCATCCGCCGCCAACCCACCTAAGCACTCCCTTTTCCCCTTTCCCCCTTTCCCCTTCCCCCTCTTCTCTAAACCCATCATGACCCTCGCATCCATCCCCGTCTCCGTCCTCATCCCGGCCAAAAATGAGCAAGAAAACCTACCGGCTTGCCTAGCCAGCCTGGCCCAAGCTGACGAAGTTTTTATGGTGGATTCGCAGAGTGAAGATCGCTCGGTCGAAATTGCCGAAAGCTTGGGCGCAAAGGTCGTTCAGTTTGACTTTAATGGCCGGTGGCCCAAAAAGAAAAACTGGTCGCTCGACAACCTGCCTTTTCGCAATGAGTGGGTGCTGATTGTCGATTGTGACGAACGCATCACTCCCGAATCTTGGGCCGAAATTGCCGAAGTGATCAAAAACCCTGACCTTGACGGTTACTATATCAACCGCCGCGTCTTCTTTCTGGGCAAATGGATCCGCCACGGTGGCAAATACCCCGACTGGAACCTGCGCCTTTTTCGCCACGCCAAGGGCCGCTACGAAAACCTTAATACTGAAGACATCCGCAATACGGGTGACAACGAAGTCCACGAGCATGTGATGATCCCCCATGAAAAGGTGGGCTATCTCAAAGAAGACATGCTGCACGAAGACTTTCGCGATCTTTACCACTGGTTGGCCCGTCACAACCGCTATTCCAACTGGGAAGCGCGGGTGTATTACAACCTGCTGACGGGCATGGGCGACGATGGCACGATTGGCGCTAATCTGTTTGGCGATTCTGTACAGCGCAAGCGCTTTTTGAAAAAGATTTGGGTGCGTCTGCCCTTCAAGCCGCTGCTCAGATTCATTCTGTTTTACTTTATTCAGCTCGGCTTTTTGGATGGATATGCGGGCTATGTGTATGGCCGACTGCTCAGCCAATACGAGTACCAGATTGGCGTCAAGCTATATGAGCTAAAGTTTGGCGGCAGTTTGAACATTCAAGCGCAGAAACCGGAGGCGATCGCGCCCCCTGCCCCCGTCAGCACCGCAGATCCTCAAACTACCCCCCTGTGACGAAATGGTAGATTCGGCCACAAACAAAGCCTGGGCAAACGACTTAAACACCCCTAAAACCCCTGAACCTCCCTTCAGCAATATGGGCGGCAGCATTGGCGCACCCCCTTTTGCCGATCTTGGCCAATACCATCAGCCCGGCTACGAAGCCGGTGGCTCACGCTTGGCCATGATGGTGTGGTGGCTAGTGCAAGCTACTGTCTTTCCTCTAACGCTGCATACCGCCCACGGCATTCGCTGCTGGCTGTTGCGGCGGTTCGGCGCAAAAGTTGGCCAGCATGTCATTATTCGGCCCACTGCCCGCTTCACCTATCCTTGGAATATTGAAATTGGCGACCATAGCTGGATTGGTGACGACGCTGTGCTCTATAGCCTGGCCCCCATCAAGCTGGGACGTCACTGCGTAATTTCGCAAGAAAGCTACCTATGCACCGGCAGCCACGATATTAGCGATCCTCGCTTCGGACTCGTAACCGGAGAGATTGTCGTAGAAAATGGTGCCTGGGTCGCCACCGACTGTTTCATTGGCCCCGACGTACGTATTGGAGCCAACGCTGTTATTGGGGCGCGCAGCGCAGTGTTTCAAGACATGCCACCGGGTCAAATTTGCTTGGGTACGCCCTGCAAGCCCGTTAAGCCTCGGCCTATAGCCGATTGAGCCGATTAGGCTTGATTGCCGCTTCATACACATCCTTTATTCTTCGCGTAGGGACTGTAAAAACCGGAAACTTTGCCAATCCTCGTGCCGTCTTATGGGCAAAGGCGATTGGAATTGGGCCTATATGGTGTACGAAGAGCGGATTGAAGAGATTGACTTGCAGCGCTATTGGCTAGTGCTAAAGCGGCGCTGGCGACCGGCCTCTGTCGTATTTGTGGTGACTGTGATGGCGGCGTTTGGCGCTGCGGCTACCCAAAAGCCGCTGTTTGAAGCGACCTCTAAGATACTGTTGCACAATGATCAAACCGGCTCGCTAACGGGCGTCAGTAAAGAGCTTGGCACCCTGGAATCGCTGAAGATGACCAGTGACCCGCTGGCGACTCAGGCCGAAATTATTTTTTCGCTGCCCATTCTAGAAGACACCATTCGCGCCCTGGACTTGAAAGATGCTGAGGGCTTACCGGTAAAGCCTTCGGCGATCGCCGAAAGCCTTCAGGTCAACCCCCTTGCCGAAACTGACGTGATTGAGGTCTCTTACCGGTCGGGCCAGCCCGAGCTATCGGCGGCAGTGGTCAACCAAATCATGCGCTCTTATATTGCGGCCAATATTGACAGCAATCGCTCGGAAGTCGTTGCTGCCCGCCGCTTTTTAGAACATGAGCTGCCCCAAGCGAAGGCGGATGCAGAACAGCTCAGTGAGGCCCTGAGGCGGTTTGATGAAGAAAATGGCATTATTGCTTTGCCCGAAGAAGCGGGTGCGACTGTGGCTGCGATCGCCGCTTTAGACAGTCAAATCAGCCAAACCCAAGTCGCCCTGGTAGAAGCGCAAACCCAGTCTGCCCAGCTATCGCAGCAGCTCGGCATGAGCGCCCAAGAGGCCCTGAGTCTGGCCACCGTCAACCAGTCTCCAGCCGTGCAGGGGGCACTCGCTCAGCTCCAAACCCTACGTACCGAGCTGGCTACCGCACTCACTCGCTATACCCCACAGCATCCTTCTGTACGGGCCTTACAAAGGCAGGAGTCTGCCCTGACCCAGGTGCTTAGCAGCCGCGTTTCTGAAGCGGTCGGCAATGCATCGACGCCGAGGCTGTTGAGCATGAGCACCATAGATGAAAAGCTGACTGAGGAACTGGTGCAGGCTGAGGTCAAGCGGGCGAGCACCTACAGCCAGCTAGTGGCCCTGGTGGATGCCCGAGATACCTATCAGGGCCGAGGTGACGTATTTCCAGGACTCCAACAAACCCAAGAAGAACTCCGCAACCGGCGCGATACGGCCCAAAGCACGTATGAAACCCTGCGGTTGCGTCTGCAAGAGATTCAGCTCGCTGAAAACCGCAGCGTGGGCAGTGCTCGTATCGTCGAGTTAGCCGTACCACCGGAAACACCCACGGTAGAAGGGCAGATGAAGTATCTGTTGGCAGGGGGGGTGGTCGGCGCTTTTTTAGGCATAGCGACGGCCTTTTTCTTGGATCTGATCGACCGCACGTTGAAGACGGTTAGAGATGGCGAAAAAATATTTGGCTATGTGCTGCTGGGCGTGATTCCTTACTTTGAGATGCCCCCTGGGATGGGGCAAGGCAACGAGGTGGCTGATTATGCCGCCGAAGAAAATGGGATGCCGTCTCGCCGAATTGTCACGCTAGGTAATGCCTATCCAATTTTGTCTGGGGTGTACCAGATGTTGCAGGCGAACTTGCGTTTTATTAGCTCGGATAAAACGCTGAAGGTCGTTGCGATTACCAGTTCGGTTGCGGGTGAAGGCAAGTCGGAGGTTTGTGCGAACCTGGCAGCGGCGATCGCCCAGACCAATCGCCGGGTGTTGCTGGTGGATGCGGATATGCGATCGCCCAGTCAGCACCATTTGTGGAACTTGATCAACGCCGTCGGCCTCAGCCACGTCCTGGTGGGCGAGGGCAGCCTAGAAAAAGCTTTGCAGCCTGTCAGTCACAACCTCACCTTGCTAAGCGCGGGTGTGGTACCGCCCAACCCCATGGCCCTGCTAGACTCTGAGCGAATGGCGGCATTGATTAACCTATTTCGCGAGCAGTTTGACTACGTTATTTTCGATACGCCTTCGCTGACGGGCTCTGCCGATGCGGCGGTGCTGGGCAATTTGGCCGATGGTGTGCTGATGATTATGCGGCCTCGTCATGTAAGCTATGACCGGGCGATCGCCGCGAAGTCTTTATTAGAACGCTCTGGTGCCACCGTGCTAGGTATGGTGGCCAACGGCGTAGACAGTAAAAATGACTTTGGCGAGTACTCTTACGACGCCAGAGAGCTGACCGATGTTGCTAGTCATCCGGCCAACGCTGCCAAAGAGCGGCTGACAGAGGCTCATAGGATCGCCGGGGCTTTTACTTTTGGCCTAAACTCGGTGCTGATCACGGTGCTAACCGCTACATGGCTGCTAAGCGGGGGCGATCGCGTGACTGCACAAACTACCGGCCAGCCCACGCTGAATGCGCTTGGTACACAGCAATCAACGCAACCGCCTGCCTCTCCATCGATTGGGCTACCGATGGCTACCGCTAACTACAGCAGCGCCACCTACATTTTGGGGGCAGGCGACCAAATCTCGCTGTCGGTGATTGGCTACCCAGAATTTACCGGAACCATCGCGATTTTGCCCGATGGCACCCTCACCCTGCCGCTGATTGGCCCAGTGCGGGTAGCGGGGCTTACGCCGAATCAGCTTAGCGCTGGGTTGACGCAGCAGCTACGAATCTATCTGGTCGATCCGGTTGTGAACGTTGGGCTCGTAGTGATGCGGCCTGTTGTCGTCACTGTCTCGGGTGAAGTGCATCGCCCAGGGCCGATTCAGCTTAGCAGCCTGACGAGTCGCAACGGCACGGCTTTGGGGCCTAATGAAACCGATTCTACCGGGACAAACGCGCTGCTGCTAGATCGGCCACCCGCTTTGCCGACTTTGAGTTCGGCGGTGCTATTGGCGGGCGGTGTCACGCGCGACGCGGATATTCGGCAGGTTGTTGTGAGGCGATCGCTGGGCGGCGGCAGCGTAGAGGAATTTACGCTAAATCTGTGGGAGGCGGTGACTGCCAATGCGGGGAGCGCCGATATTGGGCTGCGTGACGGTGACGCTATTTATATTCCGAAGCTAACCGACGATGCCATTGACCGGCGAACCGTGGCTAGCTCTAGTTTAGCTCCGACGACGGTGCAGGTAAAGGTGGTGGGTGAAGTCGTCAGGCCCGGTGAAATTTCGGTGCCGCCCAATAGCTCGATTTCGAGTGCGGTGGCGATCGCCGGTGGCCCCACAAATGATGCTCAGCTCTCTCGCGTCAGCCTGGTGCGCCGTACTAATGATGGCCAAATCGAGCAGCAAGCCGTTGATTTGAGCAACCTGATAGACGATTATCAAGTACAAGATGGCGACGTTGTCATCGTAGCCAAACGCGGCTATCTCTCTGTTGTGGATGGCATTGGGCGCGTCTTAAATCCGCTGAATATCTTCCGACTGTTTGGTCTGTAGTGCAACTGCGAGAGAAACTCTATGTTTATTCAGATCCCTTTGCTGTTGATGGCGATCGCGATCGCCATTCCCTGCACCATTCTTTTGATTGAATGTATCAGTGCAATTGTCGCTTCGGTGTCTGGGCTTACGCCAGCGGCCCGCCATCCCTGCCGAAACTTTCCGATTGCCGTACTCATGCCTGCCCACAATGAAACAGCGGTCATCTGCGAGACGCTAGCTGCCCTCACTCCTCAGCTTTCGCCTCAAGATACGCTGCTGGTGGTGGCCGATAATTGCACAGATGACACAGCAACGCTCGCGAGGCAGTCTGGGGCAACGGTGCTAGAGCGCGATGACAAAGCGCATCGCGGCAAAGGGTATGCGCTAGATTTTGGCCTGCGGTTTATGGCGGCTTCGCCACCAGCGATCGTGGTGATTGTCGATGCGGACTGTCAGTTTCGTCAGGGAACGGTGCGGCAGTTGGCCGATCGGGCAATGGCCCAGCAGCGACCGGTGCAAGCTGTGTATTTAATCAGCAAATCTTTACAGCCCAGTTTGAAAGAAGCAGTGTCTGCCTTTGCCTTTAAGGTCAAAAATTTGGTAAGGCCGCTAGGGCTACGTCAGTTGAACTTGCCTTGCTCGCTAACCGGCACGGGGATGGCGTTTCCCTGGTCGGTAATAACGGGCGTAGATCTGGCCAGCGGCTCGATTGTGGAGGATATGAAGCTGGGGTCTGATGTGGCGATCGCTGGTGCCCCACCCCTGCTGTGCCCGGATGTAACAGTAGTTGGGCCATTGCCGCCAAGTGACGATGCCGCCAAGACGCAGCGAACCCGTTGGGAGCATGGGCATTTGCAACTGATTGCTCGCTATTGTCCGCAGTTGGTGGTGCAGGCGGTGGTTCAAGGGCGAGTGGATTTGATTGCGATCGCCCTCGACTTACTCATTCCCCCGCTCTCTCTTTTAGTCATGCTATGGCTGCTAATAACGCTGCTGATGACAGCCGCTAGTGCCTTTACCAGCCTTTGGCTACCAGCCTTTATTTGCTATGGGGTGGGCGTAGCGCTAATGGTTGCCATCCTCTCAGCCTGGGCCAGATTTGCTCAATCCGACTTACCGCTCCAAAGTTTGTTGAGCGTTCCGCTCTATATATTGTGGAAAATTCCGCTGTATCTAAAATTTTTGTCTAAGCCGCAGGTTGAGTGGGTGCGCACACGCCGCGAGATGCAGCAAAATAAGTAGATTCAATACCACTTGTCTATGCTGCTGCTAAGAAGTCATTGTAAATTTTAAAAGACGGCTCTCGTCACTGTTAGCCGGTGCGTTTGTTGGAGAGGGTTAGGCGAACAAACATAACAGCGGTAATATTCAGAAGACTTTTCTACTCTGATTACGTCTCATAAGTTCCGTTTTGAGACAGTAAGTGAAAGCAGCGAATAGACTGCTCTATACGCCTTTTCTGCGTTCCATAACCTGTGTCAAAATCAAAGTCTTAAAATTCAAACCGTTCAATGGCTTTTGATACAGCCGCGTTATCGACCAAAGAGCGCCTTCCAGTACAATCCAATAGCCGCGTTGTCTGAGCTGAATGACCGACTCCGTAGATGCTATCAACGCCGAAGCGCTCAGAATTCTAAAACTGCTCGAAGAGGTGCCGTTTGATGCCTGCTATCCGCTGACTAGGGAGTTTGCAGAACTTCCGTCCCGCCCCGGCATCTACGCCGTCAAACATAGGACGCAAGGCATCCTCTACGTTGGTAAGTCAGGTAGTGTCAAAGGCCGCTTCAAAGGAGGACACAAAGCGCTAGGTTGGGCGTTCATGGACAGGCTAGACCCAGATGATGTGAGGATAGCGGTTGCGGTGCTCAGTTTGCAGTGGATTCGCTTATCATTGCAACTAGAGCAGAACGTCATCCGCCAGTTGTTGCCGCCTTACAACGTGCGGGTTAACTAGAAGGACTCAGCCCATGCCCTCGCAAACCACACCAACCAACCAGCGCATCCTAGACTCGCTACCGGAAGAGATTCGTGCAGCGATACTGGCTTACGCGCATGAGTCAGAGCTGAGCACGAATGCCGTCATAGAAGGTGCGCTTAAGCACTTCCTAGCGCTAGATCCATCGCTCAGTAGCGAGGCAGTGAACACAGCAGAGGACACGAGCTTACTCTCCACTCTGCCGCCTGTCCTTCAGAGCCAAGCAATACAGTACGCCGAGCAGACAGAGATACCTGCCGAGCTAGTGATTGAGCTAGCGATCGCACACTTCCTCGATCCAGATTCAGTCACCTTTGATGACTGCCAAGTGAAAGTAGAGCAGAACTCGATTGCATGGCTCAAGCAGTACGCTGGTGATGAGACCGCCACAGAGCTAAGAAGTGCGATGTATGCGAAGTTGTAGTAAGAGAGTCATCCGTTTGCGACTTCGTTGAGTGCTTCTTGAATGACATCATCTCTAACACCATGTCGCTTCAGGCTGTCGATTAAGGAAGAAACAGTATCGTTTTCTAGTCGCTCTAGGTCGCTGCGTAAGCCCTGACCAATGTAAGTCCGTGCGAGCGGCTGATAGCCAGAAAACCCCAGAATAGGTGCTATTCGCTTGAGGTCTTCAATTACATCTTCAGGCATCCGAATCGTCACCGTTGTCATCGGGCGATCGCGCTTGAGTCGTTTTTTGAGAGCATCAGGCTTCATAGTATTCGCGCTCCTGTCGAGTCGCTATCATGACAACTACGCTTTATTAATGGCGAGGGTTTTAGAGGGCGGGTATGCTCGCCTCCTAGCGATTCACAGCTTGCAGCCGTCAAAGTTTGGGGCGGCGGTCATTCCATTCTCTTTCCAGAACTTGAACAAGTCTTCTCAGCCGAAGATCTGGTTGCTGGACGCTATGGCGATCGCAAATGGATGTCTGAGATAACGACGGGTGCCGTATAGTCGTTTATACAGACGGTATGAGAACATGCTTCTCAAAGAATCTTAGAGGTTTTAAGACGCGATAATACTAAGCCCGGTAGCTTTGGCACCTGTGATCGTTATCTGCTTTGTGCCTCTACCGTGTACCCTTTAAGATAGTCTCGTAGAGCAGCATTGACAGCCTCATCGTCTGGAAATGAGTCGCTCAAGTCATCTGCGATGCGAATCATTCGGGGACGATTCCTCGCCCTGGATGCATATTTGCCACGTACCACGCCCTTCATTTGGGTAAAATCGTATTCCGGTAGCATATCGCCAGGATCTGGATCAGCCATAGTTGTAGTCTTCTCGTTCACGCTTGGTTGCCTTCCTCGCCCCAATAATACGAATCATGTCATCCCGATCAGTGTGCCACACCATTAAAAGATGACCCTGATTAGACATACCTGCGGTGAGGTAGCGGTCTTCATCCTCTGAATGTATTGGATCGTAACCGGTCATGCTGTTGGGATCGTCGAACACGGAAGATGCCTCATGGAAGCTAACGCCATGTTTGGCTAGGTTGATTGCAGCTTTGGCGGCATCCCATTCAAAGTCCATACTGAACATCATAACTTAGCAAGCAATTCCGCTGCGATCGCACTCTGTACTATTGCCTCAAAAGCGATGCGAGGCGGCACACCAGGTAGTGTTGCTAAATGGCGAGAAAAGTCGGAGTGTAAACATTGATGGCTGAATGTAAATAAAGCCTAGCTCGCTGCCAACGACACAAGCGCTATGACTATGATGGCTGTACGGAATATTTCTGGGTTGCCTTCTTTCTAAATACTTAAGGGATCGTGGGTCAGAAAATTCTTCCTTAAATAAATAGTGAGGGCATTGCTTCAGCTTGAGCCTTATTAAGCAAAGCAACCCTAGCAAAGCCCCGCAGCAGTATTCAAAGAAGAGCAAAATATGGCGCTAGAGCCTTGTACCGAAATCCCAACCAAAGCAGCCAGCACGCCCTCCTCTGCGCAGGCTGTAGCCGTTCAGGATCTTCCTGTTCTCAAGTCTGTTCTTAAAGAGCGCGGCCAGAGAGAGGTCTTCTGTGGACTTACGGGCATTGTGTGGCTGCACCGCAAAATGCAGGATGCGTTCTTTCTGGTCGTGGGGTCTAGAACCTGCGCCCATTTAATCCAGTCTGCGGCGGGCGTAATGATTTTTGCCGAGCCTAGATTTGGTACCGCCATTCTGGGCGAGCGCGATCTTGCTGGCCTTGCCGATGCTAATGACGAACTCGAACGGGTGGTGGCACAGCTTCTCGATCGCCGCCCCGACATCAATACGCTGTTTTTAGTGGGCTCTTGCCCGTCTGAAGTTATCAAGCTCGACCTGGCCAAAGCTGCTGAAAAGCTAAACCATCGCTACTTCCCAAGCACTCGGGTGCTCAACTACTCCGGTAGCGGCATTGAAACCACCTTTACCGAAGGCGAAGATGCCTGCCTGGGCTCGATGGTGCCGGTGCTGCCTGCGAAAGAAACCGAGGAACCGGCGCTAATGGTGGTGGGCAGCTTGGCCGATGTGGTAGAAGACCAGTTCAAGCGGCTGTTTGACCAAATGGGCATTGGGCCAGTGTCCTTTTTTCCGCCGCGCCGGGCGTCGAGCTTGCCTAGCGTGGGTAAAGGCACTAAGCTGCTGTTGGCCCAGCCCTTTTTGAGTGAGACTGTGCGGCTGTTGATAGCTCGCGGGGCCGAACTGCTGCCCTCGCCCTATCCCTTTGGGGTGGAAGGGACGACGGCCTGGCTGAAGACGGCCGCTGAGGCTTGGGGGGTTGATGGTGAGCGGTTTGAAGGGGCGATCGCACCCGCCGTCAGCCGCGCCAAAACCGGCCTCGAACACTACCGCAGCGTACTGGAAGGCCGCAAAGCCTTCCTCTTCCCCGATTCGCAGCTAGAAATTCCGCTCGCCCGCTTCCTGTCTAGAGAATGCGGCATGGAGCTGGTGGAAGTTGGTACGCCTTATATTGACCGAATGCTGATGGATGCAGAAATTGCAATGCTGCCAGCCGGGACAGCGATTTCGGAAGGTCAAGATGTAGAAAAACAGCTCGATCGCTGCCGGGAAGCGCGGCCTGATATCACGGTTTGTGGCTTGGGGCTAGCGAACCCGCTGGAGGCAGAAGGGCTTTCGACCAAGTGGTCAATTGAGCTGGTATTTTCGCCGCTGCATGGCTACGACCAAACGGCTGACTTAGCTGAGCTGTTTGTGCGCTCTACGGAGCGAAGGCGGCGGTTGAGCGTTTGATTTTTTGCATTTGGATTTTGCCTTGGTTTAATTTTTGCACCGGTTTAATTTTTGCATTATCGGGTTTTGGCGAATCTTGACCCTACCTACCTAGAGCCAACCTACCTACTTGAATTTATGGAACTGACTTTGTGGACTTATGAAGGGCCTCCTCATGTGGGAGCGATGCGAGTGGCGACCTCAATGGAGGGGGTTCACTATGTGCTGCACGCGCCCCAAGGGGATACCTACGCTGACTTGCTGTTTACGATGATTGAGCGCCGCGATCGGCGTCCGCCAGTTACCTACACCACGTTTCAGGCCAGAGACCTGGGGGGTGATACGGCAGAAATGGTGAAGACGTCGGTGCGCGATGCCTACGATCGCTTTCAGCCGCAGGTCATGCTAGTGGGCGAAAGCTGCACGGCAGAGCTGATCCAAGACCAGCCCGGCTCGCTGGCTGAGAGTATGAAGCTGCCAATTCCGGTCGTGAGTTTAGAGCTGCCTGCCTATTCTAAAAAAGAAAACTGGGGTGCCAGTGAAACGCTTTACCATCTGGTGAGAAAGCTGTTGCTTGCGAGTGCGCTGCCGCCTGGAACAAAGCGGCCCGAGCGCGACCCGGCGATTCGCCCGAAGGCAAATATCATTGGCCCCACGGCCTTGGGCTTTCGCTGTCGCGATGATATTCAAGAAGTGATGAAGCTGCTGGCGGAAGTGGGCGTAGATGTCAATGTGGTTGCACCGCTGGGGGCTACGCCAGATGACCTGATGCGGATTCCTGATGCGGATTTCAATATCTGCCTTTACCCTGAAATTGCGCTGACGACCTGCGACTGGCTGAAGCGTAATTTTGCGCAGCCGACGGTCAAAACCGTGCCGATTGGGGTGGGAGCCACGCGCGATTTTCTCTCTGAGATTGGTGAGGTCGCTGGGATTGATGTGAGTCGGGCTTTGATGCGATCGCAGTCCGATACCCTCGGCAACTGGAGCGCCGATCGCCTCTCTTCATCCGCCCCGGCCCGCGCTTCCCGCCTGCCCTGGTACTCCCGCTCGGTAGACTCTACCTACCTCACTGGCAAGCGCGTATTCATCTTTGGCGACGCCACGCACGCTGTTGCCGCCGCCCGCATCGCCACCGAAGAGCTGGGCTTTACCCTGGTGGGCATTGGCACCTACAGCCGCAAGTTTGCCCGCCAAGTGCGCGAAGTGGCCAAGCAGCACGGCCTCGAAGCGGTCATTAGCGACGACTATTTGGCCGTCGAAGCCGCTGTGGCCGAAGCCGCGCCCGAACTCGTGCTGGGCACCCAAATGGAACGTCACATTGCCAAGCGATTGGGCATTCCCTGCGCCGTGATTTCAACGCCGATTCACGTGCAAGACGTGCCTGCTCGCTACTCACCCCAAATGGGCTGGGAAGGGGCAAATGTAATATTTGATGACTGGGTTCACCCATTGATGATGGGTTTGGAGGAACATCTAATAGGTATGTTCCGCGAAGACTTTGAATTTGCTGAAGGTCACATGAGTCACTTGCATACGGCTCCTCACCAGGCTGGGGAACCCGCAGCGGCGATGTTGAGCGGCGAAAAAGCGGCCACTGCGGTTGCAGAACCCCAGGTTGCTACCGATGACTCGAAGCCGATGGCCTCTGCGCCTACCGATGCCGTTAGCTGGAGCGCCGATGGTGAGGCCGAGCTGAAGAAGATTCCCTTCTTTGTGCGCGGCAAGGTGAAGCGGAATACAGAGAAGTTTGCGAGCGATCGCGGCATCACCTCCATCACCGTAGACACTCTATACGAGGCCAAAGCAGCGATCGGAAAATAAGCGCCCAGCCCCAACAAAACCAGTATTCCGAACGCATATTTCCGCAAGCGTATTCAGTTCATAAATTTAGATAAGAAATAGGAGAGATTATTGTGGTAGCTACAAACGTACGTCCCCCTGCGGTCAAAAAAGGTGAAGATGGCGAAGGCAGCGTTCAAGTCCGGATGGATGAGTCCATGAAAATGGAGACGGGCGCTTTAGTCATCGCCGTGTACGGCAAAGGCGGCATTGGCAAATCCACGACTTCATCCAACCTTTCAGCCGCCTTCTCCAAACTTGGCAAGCGCGTCTTGCAAATCGGCTGCGACCCCAAGCATGACAGCACCTTCACCCTCACCAAAAAGATGGTGCCCACCGTCATCGACATTCTCGAAGAGGTAGACTTTCACTCTGAAGAGCTGCAGACAGAAGACTTCATGTTTGAAGGTTACAACGGCGTTATGTGTATCGAATCGGGTGGCCCCCCGGCAGGTACCGGCTGCGGCGGCTACGTCACGGGTCAAACGGTAAAGCTGCTCAAAGAGCACCATTTGCTCGAAGAAACGGACGTGGTGATCTTCGACGTCTTGGGCGATGTGGTCTGCGGTGGATTTGCGGCACCTTTGCAGCATGCACAGTACTGCCTGATTGTGACTGCCAATGACTTTGATTCCATCTTTGCGATGAACCGGATTGTGGCCGCGATTCGCTCTAAAGCGAAGAACTATAAAGTTCGCTTGGGCGGCATCATCGCCAATCGCAGCGAAGACACCGATCAAATTGACAAATACAATGAGCGCGTC
Source organism: Phormidesmis sp. (assembly GCA_049791095.1). GTDB lineage: Bacteria > Cyanobacteriota > Cyanobacteriia > Phormidesmidales > Phormidesmidaceae > Phormidesmis. The sequence continues at coordinate 37,803 of JBAQZP010000001.1, read as the reverse complement.
GGCCTCAAAACGCTGGCTCACTTCCGTACCGTTGATGCGATTCGCCGCAGCCGCTTAAAGAAATGCACTGTCTTTGAAATGGAAGATAGCGATCCTGAAGTGAAGACAGTTCAAGATGAGTATTTGAAGCTGGCAAGAACCATGATTGAAGATGCTAAGCCGCTTGAAATTGAGCCCCTAAAAGATCGCGATATCTTTGACCTGCTTGGATTTGAGTAGAGCACTCGTAATATTTGAAACAAGGGTCTGCAGGTGAGAGCTTGCAGACCTTTGTTTTTTGCCGTTGCGGATAGTGCATGTTGCGCAACTAAAATCATTTAATTACGATTAGATCGATTAAACATAAAGGATTGAAACGTTTTTACGGAGATGGAGATACATCAGGCATTCAGGCCAAGCACGCTAAAAAGCTAAGAAGTCAGCTTGCCCGTTTGAACGATGCTGTGGAGATTGCCGATATGGATGCACCTGGGTACGGTCTCCACAGGTTAAAGGGTGATCGATCTAACACTTGGAGCGTTGCGGTAAGTGGCAACTGGCGGTTAACTTTTGAGTTTCGCGGTTCTGATGCTTTTGTCGTTGATTATGAGGACTACCATTGATGACTGAAAGACTTAGAATGCATAACCCCCCTTCCCCTGGTGAGATAATTCAGGAGACATATTTAAAGCCTTATCAAATTTCGGGACGAGAACTAGCTGCAAAGTTAAAGGTTGCCCCTAGTACGATTAGCCGATTGTTGAAAGCTGAGATTGGGCTAAGTGCTGAGATGGCTTTGCGACTGAATGCTGTACTCGGGGGCAGTCCTGAAATGTGGATGAATATGCAGAAAACCTACGCCTTGTGGCAAGCTGAACAGTCATTTGACGCTAGCGAGCTAGAGCGCATCGATTTCAGTGCGTTGGCACAGATTGAAGATGAGGACATTGCCTATAGCGAAAGCGACCAAAGCGATAGGTTTGTTGCTGCAAAACGAGTGTAGGAATTATGCAAGCGCCAACGACGGTTAGCCTTTTAGAGACATTTCTTGAGCAGCCTAATATTGAAGCTTCGCCTGCTTGGGAGTTGTTCGCCTGCTTGGGAGTTGATTGATGGGCGATCGCACCAAAAACCCATGCCTACGCTGTTCCATTCGCGCCTTCAGCGCAACCTCGTCAACGCCATCAATCAGCAAGCTCCACAGTACGAGGCAATCCAGGAACTGCGCTGTATTGCGGAGCCCTTCTTACCCGTACCAGATATTGCCGTCATTGCGCTTGAACGACTTCCCCAAGCAGACGGCCCTTTTGTAGGCGCTCCTGACTGGCTGATCGAAATTCGTTCACCCGATCAAAGCACTTTAGGTCTACAAAAGAAAATTTTGCACTTCCTCGCCAATGGCACTCAGCTTGCCTGGCTTATTGACATTCAACGCCAGCAAATTTGGGTGTGGCAAGATCAAGAACTGCCTTTAATCTATGCCGAAGCCGAACCACTTCCCACCATCAATATTTTTTCGAGTCTCACAGTCGCTGCTGTCATGGCAATGACTAAACAAAAATAGAACGTTATGCTTTTATAGAGCGTAATCAACGGAGTCGCTGTTTTGCTGGTGGTGGAGGGAGCGATCGCGCCTGGCAAATGCCGAACCTCTAACATTTGAGTGATTGAATTTATAGACAGATCCAGTTGAATGGCAGAGAGCTGCGTGTTCTGATGGAGGTGAGGTGTCTATGACTAGTCTGGAAAAGCTTACAATCGCTGGTGTGCCGCTGTTGTTGAGATCACCAGATGACAGAGATCGCCATGCCCCTTTAATTTTGTTCTGGCACGGCTTTGGTTCTCCTAATGGTGAGGTTGATATTGCAGAGGCTTTTCCTTTAGAACCTGTCGAAGCTTGGAAGGCTTATTTGGGACTGCCACTGTTTGGTCAACGGTCAGTGGGTGATGAAGACTTGATGCGGCGGCAGATGGAAGATTACGTATTGAACCTGCTTTTGCCTGTGGTGGAGCAAGCGGTGCAAGAGTTACCGCAGGTCGTTGCGGGATTGCGATCGCACTGCGAGCTAGACAGCCACTCAACCCTTGGTTTATTCGGCTTTTCAGCAGGCGGCATTGCTGCACTTTTAGCACTTGCTGAAAGTGATCTTCCCCTTCAAGCTGTTGTCCTAGTGGGTGTGACAAAAGATCTCTCAGCAGCCGTAAGGACTTACGAGAAATTTACCCAGTCATCCTACGAAATGCTCAAAGAGCAGTATCCTAAACTCAAGTCAAACTATCAATGGTCTGAATCCTCTAGAGCTGCTGAAGTTCGGCTTGATTTTATTGCCCATTCAAAGAGAATTGTCAGGCGAGAGCCGCTTCCTGCCATTCTGTTCGCACATGGTGTCCAAGATGAAGCATTTGATCTTGAAGATGCAAAAACTTTGCACGATGCCGTTAGAACTCAATATCAGCGGGTCGATCATGCCGAGAAAGTTTCCTTCAGAACATTTCAACATTTGAAACATGCAATCGATCTAGCCTCAAATTCTTCACCAGAACAGCAGGCAGACCTTGCGGAAATGGAAACAGTGGTTACTGACTGGTTCAAACAGTATCTTTAAGCACTGGCAAGCTGACAGGTAACAAGCTGACAGGTAACAAATAGATCGAGAGCTGCTGTCTTACAATGTCAGTTGACGCTATTGTTCGCGTAAGAAGTCTATGATTAGGAGTGTGGCGATTCCAGTGTTATGAGGGTTGTAAGATGACGCAAGTCGCAATCAATGAACTTCCAGAAAGCTTCCAGAGACTCCTCTTGGAGGTTGAGCAGACGAAGACCCCTCTGACAGTAACTCAATCAGGACAGCCTCTCGTCGTTATCTATCCAGCTAAAACACCGAAACCGCGCCCTGCGCCCGGCTTTATGAAAGGTAGCGGTGAAATAATAGGCGATATTGTAGCGCCTCTCGATGAGCTTTGGGAAGTCCTAAAGTGAAGCTCCTGCTAGATACTCACATCTGGCTTTGGTATTCACTGGCTCCTGAACGGTTATCTGGTGAGCTTGCAAACAGTATTGCTGATCCTAAAAATGAACTTTGGTTAAGCCCTATTAGTGTCTGGGAGGCAATGCTCCTGGCTCAAAGAGGCAGGTTATCTTTGGAGGACGATCTTAGTGCTTGGATACAATCCGTTCTCCAAACGCTAGAAATGCAAGAAGCCACACTCAATCACACGATTGCTATCCTCAGTCGCACAATTGACCTACCTCATCAAGACCCTGCGGATCGGTTTCTTGCGGCTACCGCTATTTTTTATGATTTGACTTTGGCAACGGTAGATCAAAATCTGGTCAGCAGTGCTGCTGTCAACACTATCAGTTAGTTAAAGTCTGACGTAGGGGGCTAGCTCATTCCAGAGGGTGGGAAACTGGGCGCGGATGTCGTCGGCTTTGGCGATCGCCATATCCCGATAGTCAAATCCAGGGGCAACGGCTTCACCCAGCAGGCCATATTCGCCCGATTCGAGTACGGCGGCTTTCCAATAGCCGCTAGGGACTAGAAGCTGCGGGACTTCGCCGTTGGCCAGATCGAGTCCAAGTTTGGCTTTGCCCAGATTGCCTTCTAGATCGACCACTATATAGGTGATGGGTGAGCCTGCTTGGAAATAATGCATGATATCGGACTGGTTTTTGTGCAGGTGATTGATCGGGCGATCGCGCGTCAGCATATAGTAAATAGAAGTCATCACCGCGCGAGCGGAGCCTTCTCGGGCAGTGGGCATTTCGTCTGCAGACCGATAGCTTTCACAAAAGTAGCCGCCTTCGACATGCTCTACTAGCGAGAGTTTTTCAATCCAACTGCGGGCGTCCATGACTGGGTTCCTCAAACAACTATTCAACCCTTATATTCAATAAGTGTGGCAGGCTTTTGTTGCCAGCGGTTTATCCAATACTTACTTTGTCCAATCGCCTGAGGTACCTTAGCCAAAACACAAAAACAGGCATAGAGAAAAGAGGCTTTTGGCGTTTCGCTTTGACTTCGACGATGCCTGTAAATCTTCAACAGCAGCAACAGGTATAAGCTAAAAAAGCCGAGAGTCACCCCATGAGTCATGCCAGCAAAGGAACCGGCAACCAGCGGTAATGTCGCGCCCCAAAGCCAGCCGCTAACATTTTCTCTATGCATATACCGCTCTGGGCTATCGCCATACATCGCGGCCCCTTCGGCTACGGCCCAACCGCCGCGAACAGAGCGCTTCCACCATTGGCCAAAGTGGTGCATGTCCATATCGTGAATGGCCATGTCGCAGTCAATACGCCGCAGCTTCCAACCCTGGCGGCGCAGGCGAATGCAAAGTTCGGGCTCTTCACCACAAATCATTGATTCATTAAATTTGCCGACGGCCTTGAGCGCCGCCGCTCGCATCAGTGAAATGCCGCCACAGGCAGTTACTTCACCGATAGGAACGTTCCACTCCATGTCGGCCAGTTGATTGTAAAAGGAGGCGGTAGGAAAGCGCTCGTGCAATCGACCAAAGACGACAGCTAGCTTAGAAGATGCCTCAAGGGTGGCGATCGCCTCCGCCATCCAACCCGTCAATAGCTCACAGTCGCCGTCAATAAACTGCACGTACTCTGCATGAGGAAACTGCGCCAGCAAATAGTCAAAACCGGCATTGCGAGCGCGAGCCCCGGTGAAAGGAATCGACATATCTAGCTCGATGACATGCACGTCTCTAGAATGGGCTTCGGCAACGCTGTTGTCGGTAGAGCCCGAATCGACGTAGACAATCGGAACTTGGGGTAAATGCTGTTGAAGTGAGTTTAGGCAGCGAATAAGGCGATCGCCTTCGTTCCGGCCAATTGAAACAACGCCTAAATTTTTCATCATGGCTTTAGTAGCTGTGCGCTAAAGGACTTTAAAGGAAGTGTTCTTCTGGGCCAAATTCGCAGCGACAAAAATACCACCATGTACATTACCCAATAGGGCGACGTGCGCGTCATCAAAACAGTTTCGGTCATGTTGCTCATAGTCATCAGGGTCAAAAAGACAAAGGGCCACAGGTCTTCGGGTTCGGTGCATTGGTAGGCGCGGCGAATGGCAATGCCAAAGGACATGATTAGCCCCAACAAAAATATGCCTAAACCCAACAGCCCTAGCTCTAGACCCACGTCAATAAAACCATTGTGCGCATGGGAAGGCACAAAGCCGCGATACGATAGCGCCCCGACCTCCCAGGCTGGAATGCTATCGGGCACCCAAAAAGCCGCTCGCCCGTAGCCCAGCAGCGGCTGCGCCATAATTTTTTCAATAGAGCCCGACCAAATATAAGTGCGCGCTGACAGCGTAGGATCCCGGCCCAAGCTGGTAATTAACGGCTCCCAGGTGGTGGCGACAAATGAGCCGAATGCCAGCAGCCCCAGCCCCACCACATCTAGTAGCAGCACGCTCCGATGCCCTCGCCAGCGAAATAGCCGGGACAACATCACAATCAGCGACATGGTAATAAAAACAATCAGACCAGACTTTGAGGTAGAGAGAATAATCATCGCGATCGCGAACAGCAGCCCTGCCCTGGCTAGCAAACGTTCTTTCAGGTTTTTATTGCTGATGCTGAGTACAAAAAACAGCATCATCGTTAGTGTCATCGTGCTCGAAAAGTTGTTCTTTTGGGCGTAAATCCCCTTCCAGGCCCCGTCAAACTTGTCCCCTACGTGCCGCCCTACCGACGGAATCGCCAGCGCGTAGAACAGTGATAGTAAGGCCCCAATGCCCAGGGTAATCGCCACGATCCTCATTTGCTCGCGCAGGTTGAAGCGAGAGGCAAAATAAAGGGCAAAGGCCGTCATCGGCAGCACCTCGCCTCGGATGCTCTCTAGGGTATAAGACGGTGACATCGTCCAAACAACAGAGGCCAGCATTAACCCGATTAGTGGCCAGAGCAAAGCTCCCTGATGAATGGCGTGGACGGTTCTTCGCCAACGCGCCGACAGCAGCAGCAGGGCGACGAGCAAAATGCCGTATCGCAATAGCTTAATGATGACCGCATTTTCGCCTAGTAGCGTATCGATGCCATTGCAAAAAAATAGCCAGCAAATGACGCTATAGCTCTTTTCAAACAGGGTCATTTTGCTCTGGCGACCGGTGCTGTGGCGGTCAGTAGGGCGATGGGTGAGTGGGGCGATCGCAGAAGAGCTATTCAACGGTAGTGGCCTTCTTAAGGGATTGTCTCAAGGGATTGCTGATAGCAAAGGAGCAGTCAAATTGGCACTTCTATTAACAGATGGATTTTTCCTGTCTAGAGTTCCACTGAGGCATACCGCTGAGGTATACCACTTGGGCACAACCGTCATCAGAGAGCTTTGGCATAAAGATTCGGCATGTACGGAACTATTCGTTGGCGACCCGCTTCTTTTGAGGTGTGAAGGGCAATGCCCAGACCATATTTTCCAGACCGTATCCAGACTGTATTATTTTTCGCTACTTTTGCGGCGATAGGCTCACGTTTTATTTGTCGTTATCTCTCGATATATAGGGTTCTGTTTTACCAATGGCAACCGTGCTAAAGTCCGCCGTTATCGGCACCGGGGTGATTTCTAAACAACACCTCTCTTTTTTACAAGCGTGCGATCGCGCCAACATTGTCGGGGTTTGCGATCTCTCCCCCGCTGCCGCCGCCTACGCCGCAGATACCTTTCAGGCCGCCGCTGCCTATACTGACTATGCCGAAATGCTGAGCGCCACTCAGCCTGATGTGGTGCATATCCTGACGCCCCCGCAAACTCACTTGCCGATTGCAACAGATTGTTTGCGGGCCGGGGCTCATGTCATTTGCGAAAAGCCAGTAGCCCCGACCTACCGTGAGCTAGAAGACCTGTGGCGGGTTTCTAGAGTGTGCGATCGCGTCCTTATGGAAGACCACAACTATCGCTTTAACGAACCCGTACGAGCCATTCAAGCCCTGATAGACAACGGCACTTTGGGCAGCGTGCAAGAAGTCGAAATCCGCATGGCGCTAGATCTTCGCAGCGGCGGACGCTACGCCGACGAAAACTTGCCCAGCCCCATTCACAAGATGCCCGCAGGCGTCATCCACGACTTTATTACGCATCTCAGCTACCTGCTGCTGTGCTTTTTGCCAGAGGCTAGCTTTAACCCGGATACCAGCAGGGTATCAGCCGCTTGGAGCAACCACGGCGGTGGTGATTTGTTCAAGTATGACGATCTCGACGCGCTGGTAATTGCCGGGCAAGCGCATGGCCGCATTCGCTTTAGCAGCTATACCGCGCCCGACTGTTTTTCGATTGTGGTACGGGGCGATCGCGGCTACGCAGAGACCGATCTATTCACCCCCTACCTGCGCTGCGTAGTCCCTCGCAGCGGCGGCAAGCAGCTATCCCCGCTAGTCAACCACTTTGCCAACGGCTGGGAAATGATCAACGCCAGTGCCCGCAACTTCCGCAACAAAATTATGCAAAAAAGCGCCTACGAAGGGCTCCACTACCTACTCGGCGAAACCTACGAAGCCCTGACCAATGGCGTCGCCCCACCGATCGGATTCGATGACATGGCCCGCACCAGCCGACTCGTTGAAGCCCTACTCGCCCCGGAGAACCGACTATGACCACTGCAATCAGAGCTGCCATTAGCCCAACGATAGGAGACGATCAAGGCCCTAAAAAGGTGCTCGTTACCGGGGCCTCTGGATTCGTCGGTCAATATGTAGTCGCGGCTGTACTGCGCGCCGGGCATGAGGTACTGGCAAACGTTCGCATTAAAACAAATCTGGCGGGCGTAAGTTGGCACAATCACCCGAACGTCACCCTGGTCAGACATGACCTGCGTCAGCGGCGAGGACTCGTAGAGGCGATCGCCGGAGCTGATGCGGTGATTCATCTGGCGGCGACTAAAGGCGGCGACTTTTACGATCAGTTTGCGGGCACCGTCATCGCCACCGAAAACCTGCTGTGGGCGATGAATGCCGCTGAGATCCGCCAGCTCGTAGCGGTTAGCACCTTTTCGGTGTACGACTATTTGGGCATGAAGCCAGGCCAGTTGCTGGACGAAAGTGCCCCGCTTGAGCCCGCGCCCGAGAATCGCGATGAGTATGCCCAAACCAAGCTGCTGCAAGAAAAGCTATACCGGGCCTTTGCTGGGGATGTCACAATTTTGCGGCCCGGCATGATTTATGGTCGAGACAACCTGTGGCACGCTTTGATTGGGGCAAAAGTGGGCGGCGATCGCTGGTTGAAAATTGGCGGCAAAGCCACGCTGCCCATGGCCTATGTAGAGAACTGTGCGAGTGCGATCGCCGCCGCCCTGGATGCTCCCGCCGCCATTGGCCAAACTATCAACATCGTAGATGACCAGTTGCCCTCTCAAAAAGACTATCTAAAACAGCTTTTAGCTCACACACCCGCGCCCCCCAAGCTCATTCCTATTAGCTGGCTGGCTATGCGCTCAGTTGCCAACCTCGCTTGGTGGGTAAATCAAACCTTTTTAGAAGGCCAGGCCAAGATGCCCGGTATTTTGGTACCCGCCAAGCTACAGGGCCGCTTTAAGCCGCTGAAGTACAACAATGACAAGGCCAAGGCGCTGTTAGACTGGACGCCGCGATACGGCCTGAAGGAGGCGTTTCATCGTAGCTGTAGTGACCTTGATTTAGTTGAGGTGCCGGTGGCGGGTGCGGCGGTAAAGCCCGTAAAGGCTGGCGGATGAAGGGCCGCAGAGGCGTTTTTTAATCAGGGAAAGTTCTCTTAAAGTTGTCCGTTAAGGGGAACTTGATGAGTTTTTATACGACAAGAAGGGTAGCTAGCAACAGAAGGTCATATGCGCATCGCCTATCTTACCGGTGAGTATCCTCGGGTCACCGATACCTTTATTCAGCGGGAAGTCGCTGCTTTACGGCAGCAAGGGGCAACGGTGCAAACGTTCTCGGTGCGTTCTCCTCAGTCTACGCAAGCCCTGAGTATGACCCAAAAAGAGGAATGCGATCGCACCAGCTATCTACTGCCTTTACACCAATCAAAGCTGCCCCCAAAACTGCTCCTAGAACTCCTGGCCGCTCACCTATGGCAACTCATTCGCCAGCCGGTTCGCTACTTCCAAGCGCTGGCCCTCGCCTGGAAAACTCGTCAACTGGGCATTCGTGGCACGCTCTACCAGCTCATTTACTTCATCGAAGCCGGTCTATTAGCCCACCGCCTGCACCGCCAAAACATAGCTCACCTGCACAATCATTTTGGTGACTCTAGCGGCACCGTGGCGATGCTTGCATCTGCCCTCAGCGGCATTGGTTACAGCTTTACTCTCCACGGCCCCGGCATCTTTTTTGAGCCCCATCGCTGGCGGCTCGATGAAAAAATTCGCCGGGCCAAATTTGTGAGCTGTATCAGCCACTTCTGCCAGTCTCAGGCAATGATTTTTGCCCCCGTAGAATCCTGGTCAAACTTGCATATTATTCATTGCGGCATTGACCCACAGCAGTTTGAAGGAAGCGAGTTTACAAGGAGCGCAGAGACTCACAGCGCAGAGACTCACAATAGGCATCGCTTACTATACATTGGCCGATTAGCCGCTGCCAAAGGGCTGCCAATTTTGCTGCAAAGCCTTGTGTCTCTTAAGCGCACTTGCCCAGGCGTGCATTTAACCGTAGTTGGCGACGGCTCAGACCGCGATCGGTTGATGGCTCAAGTCGCCGCCTTAGATCTTAGCGAACAAGTAGAGTTTGTCGGCTATCAATCACCTGCTGCCGTACGCCAGTATCTGCAAGCTGCTGATGTGTTTGTGATGTCGAGCTTTGCTGAAGGGGTGCCAGTGGTTTTGATGGAGGCGATGATCGCGGGCTTGCCCGTGGTGGCGACTCAGGTGGGGGGGGTAAGTGAGCTGGTAGAAGAGGGTGTGAATGGATTTGTGGTACCGCCGAGTGATGGGGTGGCGTTGAGCGATCGCATCCAATGCCTGCTGGCCGATGCCAATTTGCGACAGCAGTTTGGTCAGCAAGGCCAGCAAAAAGTGGCCAAGTCGTTCAATATTCACCACGAAGCTCGCAAGCTTTATAGGCTAATGGCCATAGCCTCTGGCGATCGGTCTCTGAGCGATGCTCCCACTGAGCTTGCAGTAACGGACGCGGTCTCCGCTTCAATGCTCATATAGCGGTCGCTAGTTTTAAGACCGTCAGCTTTAAGACCGTCAGCTTTAAGACCGTCAGCTTTAAGTAAGATTCTTTTTCTGGGAACCGATTCGATGCTTCAGTATTTATCCAAAGTTCTTTACATTCTGTCGGGTAGTCGCCTTCAGTTGGGTCTGCTGATTGCATCGTTTGTGTTCTCTTCGGTATTAGAAGCCTTGGGCGTGGGGTTGATTGCGCCTTTTTTAGCGATCGCAACCAACCCCGACATCGCCAGAGATGGCCCACTGCAAGGATTGCTCAATGCCCTAACCCTCAGCACAGACTCTCAAATAATCACTGGGCTAGCGATTATTTTAATTGTGCTGTTTTGCCTGAAAACGCTAGTGTACTTCCTCTGCAAATTCTACATTTTGAAGTACAGCTACTGGCAGAAGTGCGCGTTGGAATCTCGCCTGATGCGGACATACCTGCGCATTCCTTACATTTTCCATCTCAGCAAAAACAGCGCCGTCTTAATCAAAAACATCGCGATTGAAGCGCATCAGTTCACCACCAACAGCCTGATTCCACTGCTAGAAATTATCGCCAACGTGATCGTCATGGTGGTGCTGCTGGCGCTGCTGGCCTACAACGAAATATCACTGTTAATCGTAGCATTGGTGATTATTCTGCCGACTATTTTGATATTTGCTCGCCTCAGCCGCCGGGTTAAAGGCTGGGGCGAGGTGATGTCTACTGCTAACCACAACATGATCGCGGCGGTAAATCATGGCATTGGTGGCTTAAAAGAGACCAAGGTCATTGGCTGCGAAGCGCACTTCGAGCAAGAATTAGAAACCCATGCTAAGGCGTATGCTGAGGCCGCACTTAGGGCCGACAGCTTTCGGGTATTGCCGCGAGTGTCTATCGAGGCAATACTGGTAATCTTTCTGCTCGTGTTTATTGTTTTTTCTCAGGTAGTTACAGGACATAGCCTCAGCGAACTTACCGCCGTAATGGGGATGTTTGCGGTTGCTTCTATTCGCCTGGTACCCGCCGTCAGCCAAATTTTGTGTGCCCTCAGCCAAATCAGATTCTCTCTGTTCGCGCTGGATATGCTCTGTCTAGATTTAAAAGAGATCGAGCGGTTCGAGTCTAACGGTAAGCTTAAGCCGGATGCTGGTTCACCTGGAGCTTTAGGCCAGCGCTACTTATGGGGCATGGAGGCTAACATCGACGATCGTCAAAGTCCGCTGCCTTTTAGCTACGATGTCTCCTTGGAAAGCATTACCTACCGCTATCCTGCTGCTGACACGCTGGCGATCAAAGACGTCTCGCTGACGCTGCGTAAGGGTGAATCGATTGCCTTGGTGGGCAAATCGGGGTCAGGAAAAACCACGCTGGTAGATATTTTGTTGGGACTGCTGACGCCTGCGCAGGGAGATATTAAGGTTGATGGTCGTTCAATTTATCAGGATTTGCGGGGCTGGCAGAATCTGCTGGGCTATATTCCTCAATCTATTTTTTTAACCGATAGCACGATTGAGCAGAATATCGCCTATGGCGTACCTCCCGAAGAGATTGACCCTGTGCGGTTGCAGCAGGCGATCGCAGCCGCCCAGCTAGACGAGCTGATTGCGCAAATGCCAGATGGGGTCAAAACTGAGGTTGGTGAGCGGGGCGTGCGGGTATCGGGCGGTCAACGGCAGCGAATCGGCATTGCCCGAGCGCTATATCACGGCAGAGAAATATTAGTACTTGACGAGGCCACCTCTGCGCTGGATACCGAAACAGAAAAGCTGGTGAGCGATGCTATTCATTCGCTGGCGGGTTCTAAAACGCTGATTATTATTGCGCACCGCTACTCAACGATTGAAAAGTGCGATCGCGTTTACGAACTCAGCCAAGGGCAGCTAAAGCAGTCAGGCTCTTACCGTGAAATCATGGCGGCACAGTAGGAATGATGGAAGGCAGAAGGCAGAAGACAGAAGACAAAACTCTCCTGATTCCTGACTCCTGATTCCTGACTCCTGACTCCTAGCTCCCACCTCAACTGTCTGCTTTCACCGGAAGATAACTGCGCCACAAATCAGAATAGGTCACGCGATCGCTCTGCCACGGCTTATGGTGGCCACCACTCCAGTGGACAATCCGCATTTTGTGAAAGCTGCGAACGTACTTCAGCCAGCCTGCGACAATATGCATCTGGCCGTATCCCCAACAGTTCCATTGTTTATTAAGCGGAATGTAGGTGTCTTTAAACATTAAATTAAAAACAGTTTCGTCGCCCAGGTTGTAGAGCGAGTAACTGTTTTTGGCATCCAGGTTCAAATAATGGTGCAATAGCTCGTAAGTGTGCGAGTCCCAAAAGTTGAGGTCAGTAAGCAGCACACCGCTGTTGAAAGTGCTTTTGAACTTGCGCAGGTCGGCCCACATTTTGAAGGGGTTGGTGAAGTAAAACACTGCTGGAAAAAGCTGTGGAACGGCAGCTAAGTAGCGCTCGGCAGTGAGTTGACTGCCTTGGTTGAAGAGCGATCGCACATTCCCCAACACCAGCGTGTCACCATCCAGGTAAATCACCCTGGAGACATCAGGAAAAATTTCCTTCAAAAACAAGCGAGCGTACTGCATATAGCGAGAAATTCTGCGCTCAGCTTTTTTCTCTTTGAACTTATTATCCAAATACTGCTTCAAAAAATCGGGCGGCGTAAAAGATCTGACTCTAAAAAAACTAGGGTCGTATTGATCAAAAGCGGCGATGAGACTCTGCGTAAAAAAGTCTACATCGCCGGACGGCACAACGATGTTGAATCGAATAGGTACAGCGGCAATCTGGCTTTCACTGCTAGTTGTCTGATTGCGAAGGATAGAGTTGATGACGACCAGCAGCGGAACTTTGAGGGCTCGGTTCAGTGAGAAGGCAATATCAACACACGCTACAGACATAGGGGATACGTCCACAAACAATATGCCACCCAGAAGCAGCGGTAGCTTATGCAAAAGTTTACTAGAAAAGCCACAGCCTCTTGGCTATGGCTTTTCGCATGATGGCAAACATATGAGATAGATACTGAGAACCCGGCGCTAGTACCGAACCCCTCTCAACTAGGCAATGCTGGCCATTTTTACATCGTTAGTGGCTAGCAAATTCTGTAGCTCTTCAGAGTCTACAGTTTCCTTATCTACCAGCATCTCAGCCAGCTTGTCCAAAATGTGACGGTTCTCCATCAGCACATGCTTACAGCGAGCATAGGCTTCATCTACTAGCGATCGCACTTCCGAATCAATCGAAGCCGCCGTCTTCTCAGAAAAGTCACGTTCACTAGAAATGTCACGACCCAGGAAGGGATTCCCCTGCTGGCGACCCAGTGCAACTGGCCCTAGCTTATCGCTCATGCCAAAGCGAGTCACCATTTGCCGCGCCGTGCTAGCCACCTGCTGGAGGTCATTAGAAGCGCCAGTGGTCACCTCTTCATCACCAAAGACAATCTCTTCAGCCAGCCGACCGCCCAATGCCACCGCCATCTGGTTTTGCAAATAAGAGCGAGAATACAGTCCCGACTCCAAGCGCTCTTCACTAGGGGTAAACCAGGTCAGACCGCCCGCCCGCCCGCGCGGAATAATGCTGATTTTTTGCACAGGGTCATAGTCAGGCATTAGCGCGCCGACCAACGCATGTCCGGCCTCATGGTAAGCCACTAGCGTCTTGCGCTTTTCGCTCATCACCCGATCTTTCTTCTCCGGCCCAGCGAGCACGCGGTCAATGGCGTCGTTGACTTCATCCATCGCGATTTCCGTCAGGTTGCGACGCGCTGCCAAAATAGCTGCTTCGTTCAGCAAGTTAGACAGATCAGCGCCGGTAAATCCAGGCGTGCGCCGCGCAATTTTCTCCAAGTCAACGTCCTTAGAGAAGCTTTTGCCGCGAGAGTGTACGTTCAGAATCTCTAGGCGACCGGCGTAGTCGGGGCGATCTACTACAACCTGACGGTCAAAGCGACCGGGGCGAAGCAGCGCTGCATCCAATACATCAGGGCGGTTAGTGGCCGCAATGATAATAATGCCAGTGTTGCCTTCAAAGCCATCCATCTCAGTGAGAAGCTGGTTCAGCGTTTGCTCGCGCTCATCGTTGCCGCCGCCCAAGCCTGCACCGCGCTGCCGACCCACGGCGTCAATCTCATCGATAAAGACGATACAGGGCGCGTTAGATTTGGCCTGCTCGAACAGATCACGGACGCGAGAAGCACCCACACCCACGAACATTTCGACGAACTCAGAACCAGAGATAGAAAAGAAGGGAACGCCTGCTTCACCCGCAACGGCCTTAGCCAAAAGCGTTTTACCCGTACCAGGCGGGCCAACCAGCAAAACGCCTTTTGGAATTTTCGCCCCAATCGCGGTGAAGCGATCCGCATTTTTCAAAAAGTCTACGACCTCGGTCAGCTCTAGCTTTGCCTGGTCGATCCCAGCGACATCGCCAAAGGTCACCTGAGTTTGAGGCTCCATTTGCACACGGGCTTTGGACTTGCCGAAGTTCATCGCCTGCGAGCCTGGGCCATTAGAGGCACGGCGGAACAGGAAGAAAAGCGCCACTAGCAGCAGTACGGGGATAATCAGTGCGCTAAAGACTTTTACCAGGGCGCTTTCGTCCTGAGTGGGTTGCACAGAAATATCGACGTTGTTTTGTGTGAGGATATCTACCAGACCGGGGTCTTGAGGCAGATTAACCACAATGCGGCCAGTGCCATCGGGGGAGGCAAAACGGGCCTGTGACTTGTCAGAGCTAACGACCACATTCTCAATGCGGCCCTGCTGGACTTCGTCAATAAATCGGCTGTAGCGCCAAGACTGGGTCTCGACACCGGATGGTTCAAAAAATGCAGTTGCCAATGCAATGACAACAACGACGAGTAGTACGTACAGACCCGCGTTTCTCCAGCGCTTGTTCACCGGGGGGAAGCCTCCTGTTGAGATGTGTGAGGATGCGTTAAATCCTTTGTTATTAACTTATGTTAACTCATTTCTGAAAATCACTCAGAAATCACGATTAACAATCATGAGCGGTGGTCAGAAATGCTTGCAATGCCTTCAGGCGATCGCACTCCAGATTATATTCCAGTTTAGTTGTTCCAAACTGGATTGTGTGAATCGGTACAAGCTCTATGGCGCAATTGCTGTAGGCGATCGCCTCTAGTTTTTTTGGCCAATCTTTATGCCAGGGCGCTGTGCTGACTGAGCGCCCAGCCATCGTTAAGGATTTTCTCAACCGGTTTTGCATCACCCCAGGCAGACAGCGGCTGTCTTGAGGCGTCCACCATTGCCCCTTGGCCCACCCCCACAAGTTTCCGGTAGAGGTTTCTAGCCAATCGCCTTCGGCGCTGGTCAAAATGGCTTCACTTGCCCCTCGTCTTTGAGCCTCCTGCCGGGCGAGCCAGCAGGCCAGGTAATTGCCAGTTTTATGAGTCGGTAAGCTGCGAGCATAGTCAGATGGGGCCACCCAGCAGGTGACGCCCGTTTTCTGGTGCTGAAGAAGGTTGGGTGGTAAGGCTCTGCCGGTGATCCATTCGCGACCATCTGGAAAAAGTGTGATGCGCAGGATGGGGTAGTGGGCTGCTAGCTGCTGGCAGCCGTGGGTGAGGGTGGGCCAGTGAGGTGGGCTCCAGTGAAAGGCCCTGACAGAATGAATGAGGCGATCGCAATGCCCTTGCCACTGTGTCAGTGGATGGTTCAAGTCCTGGTCATATAGCCGCAGCGTAGTAAATACCGTTGCCCCAAATCGCAGGCCAGCGTTGTCCAACGGCGTGGGCTGAGCGCGGCCTTCACCCTTTCGCCCTTCAGATAAATCATCCTCGAATAAGTCACCGTCGTACCAAAAAGTCACTGGCGCAATCGAAAGCCTCTGTGATAAATCTGATTAAACATAGACCTTAAGGTCAAGCATAGGTCTATGTTAAGTTTCGTAGTCAAGCCTCAACATATCTTCTATGCCAGCCATTGGACTCAGCTTGTAGCCTTGCTCTTCGAGCGCTATTTTTAATTTGCCAGAGGGCGCATAGGTAAAGACCGTAAGCTTCTCTGCCTTGAGTTTGGCGATTGGAATCACGGGAGTTTGAGGTCGCAGCAAGAACTGTAGCTGAGTGTCTGCCTTGAGTAAATGTGCCAACGGCAATAGCTGGCTTGCACGAATATCTGATACTAGCCGCGCTTGAGGTGTGTCATTGAGCACCGTGGCCACTTTTACCAATGGTTGCTGAGCCGGGTCGAAGGTGACGGCAGCAATGGTTTGAGAGGCTATGCCAGCCACGATTAAAATAGCAATACAGCCGCTAGCAAGCGACCTTGCGATCGCCTTTGCTGACAACCCCGTTTGTCCAGAGGTCGGCCTAACGGCACTAGCCGCACTCATTAGATAAAAAGCAACCGCCATTTCAATCGTGACGAACGAAGGGGCGGGATAGCGCAGAATTGTGGAACGCCTGCCGCCGAGCACTAAGTCGGCGATCGCCAAAGGCCCAAAAATAATGCTACTGCCAATCAAGACAAACGCCCATACAGGCATTTTTGTCCGTCGCCAAACCACCACCAGCGACACCACAATGAGTCCTATCAATAAAAGGTCTATCGTCCATTCCAATAAAAGACTTTGCGGCAGGCCCTGATCATTGACAAACAGAGAGGTTAAATTTTGCCGCCATCGCTTTAGTAAAAACGCTCGCCCCGTCTCCACAGGCGCAGCCGTCCAAGTCGTTTGGTTATAAATATTAGTTAATCGACTACCCGCAAAGATAATCCACGGGACAACGGCTGCGCCCATGGCTACAGTTGCCCACACGTATCGCTGATGCATTTTTGTCCAGCCGAGTCCTTTGACAGCTAGCACATATAGCCCATGACCTAACAGCACCAGCACCGAAAACCAGTGAACATAAAGGCTGGCCATGCCTGCCAGACTATACAGAGCCCAGTCGCGGCGGCGGTTGTGACGCGATGCTCGCAACAAAAACACGCCTGCGAGCGTCGTCGTCACTAACCATAGGCTATACATTCGGGCCTCGGTCGCGATCTCAATATGATAGGGGGATACTGCAACAAATATGACTGCTAACGTTGATACCGCCTGCCGATGCGGCCAGGTGTGAAACAGCGTCATGCTCAGCCAGTACACACAGGGCAGCAACAGCAGACCGATCACGGCTGAGAGGCTGCGCATGGCGGCAGGCGAGCTACCAATCTGCTCTGCCCATAGCCTGAGTAAGGCAAAGTAGCCTGGTGGATGGACGTCGTCGGCCAAGCTAGCTACGGTATCCGGCAACCCTTTCTCGGTGTTGATAGTTTGAAATTGCAACAAGTCTGGCGGATAGATGACTTGCCCTTGAAAAGTGGCCTCAATAAATTCTTGGCGGGTATAGCCTGCTACTCGCAGTGAGGTGAAGGTTTCATCTTCCCAGTACACTTTGGCTCCTAGATCGTAGAAGCGAATAAAGCAGCTCCATACAATCACTGCTATTGCTAGAATCCGCAGCCCTAATTTGAAGCTCATTGTGATCGTCCTACTCGCTAATTTATGTCAACGCCACAGTAATTTCTTTGTAGCAATTTCTTTGTAGCAATTTCTTACATTGCGCTCTTTCCTTACAGCCCTCGCTTCACAGTGTCCGGACAGAGCGCTCGAAGGCATCACAAGAGCCCTCTGATGTGACTTGTAGCCCTACCAACGGCGACTCAGGATTACGACATCGCTGGCCCCGCAGATGCCGACAGTGGTAACAGGTGTGTTCAGCGGCCAACGGGCCAGTGGGGGCTATTCTCATCAGTTCACGCTGATTGAGCCCCCGGATAATGAGCTGGTCACCCTGCCAGGCGGCTTCGACAATACCCGTATCCGCTAGCTGCGCCCAGCGGGGATCGCTCTCCAGGCTAGTGGGTAGGGTGAGCGTAACGCGATCGCCATTCGACTCTACTTCTCCTTCGTACTGTGTGTTGCGCGGTGGGGCTGGTTGCCAAAAAGCCTCTGCCAAAGGCAAATCAATTTGCTGAGCTGTGGCAGGCAAGTGAAGCTGATAGCGGCTTTGCAAGTCGTCCAAGCTCGCCAGGTTGGTGAGCTGCTGCGGCTGGCCATGGACAAAAATGACATGCTGCGGCCTGAGGTTGTGAATGAGTTGGGTGGTGCCGCCGCCGTCGGAATGGCTGGTGAGCATATAGTGCTCTATGGCTGCGTTGCTGTCTGCTTCGAGCGTGGTTTCTTTCTGCTGCTCTTTCTGCTGCTCTTTTATTTGGGGCGTAGTGAGCGATCGCATCTCAGCTAACCAATCAAATCCGCCCGCTGCCGCCAACGGCTCGCCATCCGGCTGCATCAACTGGCTTTGCCATAGCGGAATATCTTCTAAGGTTGGTACAAATACCGTCCAATTCACCGAGTCATCCTGACAGTACGCACTCGGATGGGTAGAGGGATGCACGACAAAAATAGCAGGATCGCCGTCTGCTAATAGATCTGTCGGTGAAACCCCAGGCTGCAATCGCCTGACCCGAGGCAGCACCCGCTCGTCCCAAAACAGGGGCTGGTGCTGGGCAAAGTTTTGCACGGCTAGGGGCATCGCCGAAATGCAGCCCAAGTAGGCGTCACACCCTGCTGCTACGGGCGGATCGACCCAGATATCTAAAGGCTGACCGGTAAAATGATGATGCGATCGCACCAGCATAATTAGCTCTTGACCCAAGCCCAGCAGCGGACTGGGAAAAACAGCGCGGCCCCGATTAGCTAAGGCTACGCCCAGTCGATCGACTAAATAATTTTCCTGCTGCTTGCGGTGCGGATGGCGTTCGGTGCCATAGCTGCCTTCAATAATTAAAACATCTGGCTTGATGTTGCGCAGTTCTGCCAAAGGAAGCCCATCGACTAGCCTGCCGTTAGAGAGAAAGCAATCGCCGCTATAAAAGACGCTGTAGGTACGCTGCGGCGTTTCATAGGTGATTAAAAAGCAAGCGGCTCCAGGCATATGACCCGCTGGCCATAGCTGCACCGATAGCCCAGGCGCTAGCTCAGTGGGAATGCGCCAGGGCAAAGATCGACAGAAGCGGGTGTCTGCTTGCCCCGGCCAGTTCAATGGCAGCAGCCGGGCAGTCACGGCGCTGCTAAAAATGGGTAAGTGGGGAAACGCGCGGTGCAGGGGTAGCAACCCCCGCACATGGTCTGTATGGGCGTGGCTACAAAAGACAAAATCAGCGGCCTCTTGCCGCAAAGGCGTGATGTCGGCCAGGCCGCAGTCAAGCAAAATAGAGTAGGGGCCAATCTGAACGCTCAGACAGACCCCTTCGGTTTCGTAACCGACGCTGTGGGGCAGACAGGACAGTTCAGTCACTGGCAGGTGCGAAAAAATGAACTAGAGATAAGCCAAAAAGTAAAACGTTCACGACTGTAGAAGGCGCTTGTAAAGGCGTTAGCACCGCTATGCCCCACGGCAGCCAAAAATAGCTAGAGACCACTAGATTCTAATTTAGTGCGCTGAGCCGTTGCCGTGGTAATTGTCAGAGTTATAAAAACCATTGCGAGTACCAAAGAATAGGCAGGCAACAGCGAAGAGCCCAGTCAACACGAACAAAACGGTCTTTATATCCATGAATAGAAAATGCTGAGCGATCGCAGCAAATATGAACTTCGTTAACGATCTTAACAACTTTGTTAGAAGGCAATGATCTTTCTTAATGCTTTTTCTTGATGCTCACTCAATTGGCCTCCTAAATTAATCTCGATGATGAATCTTGATGACAACAGCATGACGGGCGCTCAAATAATTGACCCTGGCTGGTGCGATCGCCCCTCCATCCAGGTCGCCCCCGACCTCATCGGCTGCGCCCTCCTTCGCCAACTGCCCAACGGCCCCCTCATTCGCGCCACCATTGTAGAAACCGAAGCCTACGCCCCTGACGATCCCGCCTGTCATGCCTATCGCGGCAAAAGCAAACGCAATGCGGCCATGTTTGGCCCGCCGGGTCACAGCTATGTATATCTTATTTACGGCATGTACCACTGTCTAAATGTCGTGACCGAACCTGTTGGCATGGGCAGCGCCGTGCTCATCCGCGCCCTTGAGCTAGATCGCCTGCCACCCGAGTTAGAACCTATATCGGCCCAAGAGCCTCATCGGGTGGCCGCTGGCCCCGGAAAGCTGTGCAGAGCGCTCGCTATCAACCGCGATTTAGACGGCGTCTTGTACCATCCAACAAATAATCTTTGGCTAGAACACCGGCCTCAGCCTGTGAAGGCAGCAGATATTGTGCAGACAACGCGCATCGGTATTACCAAAGCAGCAGAGCAGCCCTGGCGGTGGTATTTGCAGGAGAGCCCTGCCGTCTCTAAGAAAATCGCCACAAAAAAGCGCTCCCTCAAACAATAGGAAACGCTCTTTTTGCCTATAAACTTTTTGCCTATAAACTTTTTGCCTATAAACTTTGACTTATAGAACCAGTTCTTTGCCGCTATTGGTAAATTTCACGGCGTTCACGTCCCAATCAGGGTTGTTGAGTAGGGTTTCTTCTACACTGCCAAAAAGCGATCGCTGCTCACAGCTAGAAAGCGATACAAACTGTCGCTCAGAACCCGGTGCTAGTTGCATATCAACAATGGCCGTACTGCCCGTAATATTGACCTGGTAGCCATCTAGCTTAAAGGCGTTGTAGTCAACCGCGCTCATCGCTTTGCCCACCGCTTCAGAGATGGCCTTGTCGCTGGGTACCTGTACCGACTGCTCGACAAAGTCATTGCACTGATCGTCAATGGTGTATACCGAGACGGTGACCATTTCGGTGGAGGTGTCGGGCTGTTTTCCGGCATCGACCCGGCCATTTGGCTGAGCGCCTACGGGTGGCTCCTTGGCAGTGGGCGCTTCAGTGACGACAGGTTGCTTTGGCGTCTCTACTTTCGGTGCAGTATCGGGTTCAGGCTCCAAAGCTGTTTTGTCGGGCGCACTTGCACAACCAGCCACGACCAACGCAAGCGTTAACGCTAAACCTGCCGTACGGCTAAGCGAAGCCATCCCACTAACCTGCTTTGAAATATATGCTGGCAACCGAATCATCTGACCAAATACTGAGTACAGCACTATATAAAAGATATCCTTATCCTACAAAACAGAAGCCTGAACCTGCGCAATTTATGTGCCAATTTACGAAGCTTCGATAAACCGCTATTTAATGACTAATCTTCCCTGGAATCGGCACCATATTATCTCCCTTGCCGACTTTGAACCCCACGAGTACGAAAACGTTCTGCAAACAGCCTTGAGCTTTCAGGGTGTCCTTTCTCGGCGCACTAAAAAAGTGCCAACTTTGCAGGGTCAGGTAGTCGCCAATCTTTTCTTTGAGCCGTCTACCCGTACTCGCAGCAGCTTCGAGCTAGCAGCTAAGCGGCTATCGGCAGACACGCTTAACTTTTCACCCGGCAGCTCGTCTTTAACCAAAGGTGAAACCATTTTAGATACTGCTAAAACCTATCTGGCGATGGGTACCGATTTAATGGTCATTCGCCATCAGGGATCGGGTGTGCCCCAGGCCATTGCCCAAGAAATGGACAGACTCGAATCGGGCGTAGGGGTATTGAATGCCGGAGATGGCCAGCATGAGCATCCCTCTCAGGCGCTATTGGATTTGCTTACAATCTGCAATGCCTTGAATCCAAAAGCGCCCACAACTGCGGACTTGCGGGGTAAGAAGATTGCGATTGTGGGTGACATTCTGCACTCGCGGGTGGCTCGCTCTAACTTATGGAGCCTGACGGCCTGTGGCGCACAGGTGCATTTGGCCGCGCCGCCGACGCTGCTACCCAAGGCATTTGCTGAGGCGTTTTCGCTGCCATTAGCGACCGAGGCGGGGACAAGATCGCGTCAGGTATTTGTCCATTGGCAGCTCGCACCTGCGCTCAAAGATGCCGATTTTGTGATGGCGCTGCGGCTGCAAAAGGAGCGGATGGGTGAGCATTTGCTGCCTAGCTTGCGGGAGTATCATCGGCAGTTTGGGATCACGCGCGATCGCCTCAAGCTTTGCCAGCCCACTGTTAAAGTTTTGCACCCCGGCCCAACCAACCGAGGCGTCGAAATCACCTCTGAGCTGATGGATGATCCCCGGCTCAGCCTGGTTTCTAAACAAGTGGCCAGCGGTGTCGCGGTGCGGATGGCCTTACTCTATTTGATGGGCGGTGCTAGAAAGCCTCTGTAGCTTTTTCAAGTATCGCTTTTTCAGGTATCGCTTCTTCAGGTATCGCTTCTTCAGACGGTACGCTAGCAAGGTTAGTAAATGAGGTATGTACGCGCAATATGTCGTCCTCAGCGCCTTCGTTATCGGGAGAATAGCGGCTAAATAAGAAGATGGTTTCGTCGCCATAGCCAATGAAGGTCGCGATCGCCGCAGGCAATTCATTCGGCCTTTCAGAAATCCATATCACCAAAGCCTCTTGACCATCAATCGTGACGGTGCGATAGCGACCTACCGCCGATCCTTCTTCAATAAAGCTGTCGATGTTGGCATTGACCACTGGCCCCGGCGGCGCTGCCATCCGAACGACCATAGTGTCTATTAGCGTTGTATCTGTTGAGGGCTCATCGGCGATCGCATTCGTCAGCGTAATACCCGTATCGGTCATCGCCACTGTCCAGTCTGTTGGATAGTCGAGCGACAGGGTTGCATCAGAATAGTTAGCCAGGCTTTCGTCAGCCGCAGGCGCTACTAGAGGGGTAGGCGCAGGTAGGGCACCACGCGCAGGTTGTGAAGTTGACGAATCGTTGCCCGCAGGTGTTTCGGGTGTTTCGGGTGTTTCGGGAGAAGAAGCGCCTGGGGCGGGCAGCGTGGATGGGTTGGCTGGCACAATGACTGGAGGATTTGATTGCTTCGTGCCTTTGATTGGAGAGGACGCGATCGCAGCTATACCCTTTAAAGGCATCACAACTGAAATGGCTAAGAAGGTCAGGGCTACGGTATGTACTTTTAAAGTCATCGAAAAGGCTCGTTACACTGCCGAGAACAATCATCAGATTAGGATGGCCGAGCAAGCGCGCTTAAAAAACGTATCCAGAATAAAAATTGGCTACTTACTTGGCAAAGATGCCATGCCGCCAAAAAAGTAGGGTCAAAATGATGACTTATCGATCTTGTTACATTTTTGTTAAGATGTTTTAAGACTTACAGTTTAGATGCTTTTCATTAGGACGATTTCGGCCATGGGCACCTCCGCCACATCAAGCGTGCATACAAAGCTGCCGACATCCCCTCATTTGTCAGCAGCTCGTTTACCGACCCCTCGGTTTTGGCATCGACCTGCTCAAGAATAAACTTCACCCCAGCTTGAACTTACCTTCTCACCAAGCATCCTCAAACCCACGACTCACTACACTGTACAGAGCCTCTAATTATGCTGCGCCTAGAAAAAATTACTAAAATTTATCCTACTGGCGAAGTCCTAAAGGATATTAGCTGGGAAGTGAAACCCGGTGAACGGATTGGCCTAGTTGGGGTGAATGGAGCGGGCAAGTCCACTCAGCTCAAAATTATTCAAGGTGAAGTAGAGCCCACCACGGGCAGCATCATCCGCCCCGGCGGAATGCATATTGCTGCGCTCAACCAGGAGTTTGAGGTTGATCCCCGGCGCACGGTGCGCGAAGAATTTTGGACAGTGTTTGAAGCAGCCAATACCATCCAGCAGGCCCTAGCTGACATCCCTCGGCAAATGGAAAGCGCATCGCCCGACGAGCTAGAAAAGCTGATTAATCAGCTCGATAAAAAGCAGCGCCAGTTTGAAGCGTTAGATGGCTACGGGCTAGAATCGCGCATTGAAAAGATTCTGCCAGAGATGGGCTTTGACAGCGATGCCGGAGAGCGGCTAGTCAGCTCATACAGCGGCGGCTGGCAAATGCGGATGGGATTGGGCAAGGTGCTATTGCAGTCACCCGATTTGCTGCTGCTAGACGAGCCTACCAACCATTTGGATTTAGAAACGATTGAGTGGCTAGAAACCTACCTGAAAGGTCTATCGATCCCCATGGTCATTGTCTCTCACGACCGGGAGTTTTTAGACCGGTTATGTACCTCCATTGTCGAGACCGAGCGCGGTGTTTCGACGACCTACTTAGGCAACTACAGCGCCTACCTCACTCAAAAAGCAGAGAATGCATCTGCTCAACTGAGTACGTTTGAGCGGCAGCAAAAGGAATTAGCTAAGCAGCAGATGTTTGTTGATAAGTTCCGCGCTAGTGCGACCCGGAGCACCCAGGCAAAAAGCCGAGAGAAGCAGCTTGCCAAAATCGAGCGTATCGAAGCGCCAACCGCTGACCTACGGGGCTTACAGTTTCAGTTTCAGCCTGCGCCTCGCAGCGGTAGAGAAGTCGTCACGATTGCAGATATGACCCATACCTATGGGGATAAAATTTTATTTTTGGGGGCGTCGCTAGAGATAGAAAGGGGCGATCGCATTGCCTTTGTAGGCCCCAACGGCGCAGGAAAATCCACCCTGCTGCGCTTGATTACCGGCATAGAGTCACCCGATGACGGGATCGTTCAAATGGGCGCACACAACGTGCTCCCCGGCTATTTTGAGCAGAATCAGGCAGAAGCCTTAGACCTTAACAAAACCGTCATGGCCACTATCCACGACGAGGTGCCCGACTGGGACAACGAAGAAGTCCGCACGCTGCTAGGCCGATTTTTATTTAGCGGTGACACGGCCTTCAAGAAAGTAGCGTCGCTAAGCGGGGGTGAAAAAGCCCGACTCGCCCTGGCCAAAATGCTTTTGCAGCCCACAAATCTGCTGATTTTGGACGAGCCTACTAACCACTTAGACATTCCAGCTAAAGAAATGCTGGAGAACGCTCTACAGAACTACGACGGCACCGCCTTGATCGTGTCTCACGATCGCTACTTCGTTTCTCAAGTAGCCAATAAAATTGTTGAAATCAGAGACGGCGAGTTGCGGTTGTACAGAGGCGACTACCGCTACTACATAGACAAAATTGCTGAAGAAAAAGAGCGGGCGAAGCTGGAGATGTTAGAAGCCCAGAAAGCCGCTAAAGCAGAGGCCAAAAGGCAGAAGCAGCGCCAAAAGCAGGATGAAAAACGCAATGCTAAAGCCATGGCCAAGGGCGGCTGAATAGAGGCTTGGCGATCGCCCTGACGTCACACAGCTATACAGAGATCGCCAGGCAAAGATTCCTCGCTTCGTCAAAGTTGAGCTTTATTTTATGAGGGACTCATGTTAAATAATTATTAATAGCTGTCATTTTAATAAGCTGATACACCCTTTAAACTTGGCGATCGGCTCAGGCGATCGCCGTTTAATCTCACTTAATCCTTTGTGCTTAGGGCGCTTTATTCATTTAGGGACACTCTGCGCAACATATTAAAAAAACTTTTAGTTTTCCCACCTGCTTTCACTGTAGGAGTTATTCTGGTGATCGAAACTCAATTGCGAATGTCAAAAGTCAGGTCTCGCCAGCGTCGCCTTGAGCCTGCTCGCAATTCATGGGTTGGGGTATCGAGATATCAGCAGCGGACGGCTGCTTTGGCGGCTAGCTCAAGCCGTACAACTGAGCTGACTAGAGTTGAGTATTGCTCTCTTTTGCTTGTTTGCCTTGACTTGGCTGAGAAAGCGAGCCTAAGGTCAGGATTGCTATGAAGGGTCGTCGTATATTTGAGCAGGCGCTCATTGTGGGGCGTCTACCGGCTTTTGTTTCAAGCTTTTATTCAGGTCGCGAGCTTTCTCGCACGCAGGCGCACCTGAAACACATATAAGAAGCTGCTGACGCAGAAGCACATTAAGCAAATCTGCTTTGTTTTTCTGCCAAGAGCGCTCTTGACCTGTTAAAAACTTTAGAGGATTTTTTGGTATGGCAGATTCGCCTATTTCTCCAATGGTGCTTGTAATCCTAGATGGATGGGGCTGCCGAGAAGATAGTAACGGCAATGCAATTAGCCATGCCAAAACGCCGGTGATGGATAGCTTGTGGGAAGCTTATCCTCGCACGACTATCAACACTTCTGGCAAAGACGTTGGGTTGCCCGCTGGCCAGATGGGCAACTCTGAAGTGGGCCATCTCAACATTGGCGCAGGCCGGATCGTTCCTCAAGAGCTGGTGCGAGTGTCTGATGCGGTAGAGAACAAAACCATACAAGAAAACCCGGCCCTGCTGGAGGTGTGCCAAAAAGTACGTTACTCGGGCAGTAAGCTGCACCTCGTGGGTCTATGTTCTGACGGGGGTGTTCATTCCCATCTCAACCATTTGGTCGGCCTGTTAGAGATGGCTAAGACCCAGGATCTGACCGAAGTCTGCATTCATGTCATCACTGACGGGCGAGACACCAAGCCAACCGACGGCGAGTTTGCAGTTGCCAAGCTGCAAAATGTCGTGAATGAAATGGGTATCGGTAAGCTGGTAACGCTGAGCGGTCGCTACCACGCAATGGATCGCGATAACCGCTGGGATCGCATTGAAAAAGCTTACAGAGTCATGACCGAGGATGGTGAAGGCACTAACGGCTCCGCGCTAGATGCTTTGCGAGCCTCTTATGAGCTGGGGGTGACTGACGAGTTTGTGGAGCCTATCAGGCTAGCGCCCGGTGCTGTAGAAGCCGAAGACGGCGTTATCTTCTTTAACTTTCGCCCGGATCGGGCTCGGCAGCTAACTCAGGCTTTTGTAAAGCGCGAATTCGATGGGTTTAAGCGCGATCCCATTTTGCCGCTGACGTTTGTGACGATGACGCAGTACGATCAGTCGCTGCCAGTGAGTGTGGCCTTTAAGCCACAGAGCTTGGAAAATATTTTGGGCGAAGTCATTGCTCAGCAAGGACTGAAGCAATTTCGTACGGCAGAAACTGAGAAGTACGCGCATGTGACCTACTTTTTTAATGGTGGCCTAGAGGATCCTTTTCCGGGGGAAGACCGGGAACTGATTCCTAGCCCAATGGTGCTGACCTACGATAAAGCCCCTGCTATGTCGGCGAATAAGGTGACGGAGGCGGCTATTGGCGCGTTGAAAAAGCGCGAATATTCGCTGATGGTGATGAACTATGCCAATCCAGATATGGTGGGCCACACTGGCAGTATGGACGCAACGGTGTCTGCTTTGGAAGCGGTAGATCATGAGGTCGGTCGGCTGTTGGCTGCGATCGCCCGCGTTGGCGGCACCGCCTTGATCATTGCCGATCATGGCAACGCCGAATATATGCACGACGAACAGGGCAGACCCTGGACGGCACATACGACTAATCCGGTTCCCTTTATTTTGGTAGAAGGCGAAGGGCTAAAAATTCCAGGCCATGGCGGTGAGGTGGAACTGCGCGAAGGAGGCTGTTTGGCTGACGTTGCGCCGACTATTTTGCACATATTACAAATACCGATTCCAGAAGATATGACTGGGAAATCGATGATTTTACCGGCCAGGGCTGAGTATCAGCCTAATGCGGCACCGATGGAAGTGTCGTTGCGGCGATAGGTCGGTGTCGGTAAATCTGTGATGGGCAGTGTAGGCCGCTTGCTTTGCGAGTCTGCTGAGATAGGATAGAGAAGAAGGTATATTCGGGGCAATTGATAGCCCGTCCGTAGGATTGAGTCACATGATAGTTACGGTTGTAAAGGTTATTTGGACGGTAGCGGCCATTGGGGTCTGTGTGTTGGTGTTGCTGCACAGTCCAAAGGGCGATGGTTTGGGCGCTTTGGGCGGGCAGGCACAGCTATTTACGAGTGCGAAGAGTGCGGAAGAAACGCTCAACCGCGCTACCTGGCTGCTGACGATTGTCTTTATGTCGCTGACGGTGGTGCTGAGCGGTGGCTGGCTGAATGGGGCCACGCCTTAGTTTTAAGGGCTTTCTACTTGAAGTGCTTTTTACTTGAAGGGCTCTCTGCAGGTCGGAGACTTTTACAGGTCAGTGACTTTCATGATTTTGATGGGCTGGGAGCCTTTGATCGGATTTAGGGATCGTTTACCGGCTTCGCCAAGCGCTTGGTAGGCTTTGTCGATAATGAGCTGAGCCTGGTTAGTGGGATGGGTGCGATCGCAGACAGCGCCGCCCACTTTTGCTTCTACGGCCACTACCGATTCATCGGCCAGAGTCAGCGGATTTTCAACCAGCGCATCATTGAGAGTTTCGCCGTACTGATAGAGTCCAGCTTTATCAATGCCCGTGAGCACGCAGAGAAACTGTGCGCCGTTTTCGTCGCGGCTGTCGCAATAAAGCCAGGTGTCGAGCGTCACGCTACGGCGAACGATGGCGGCGATCGCGACATCTAGCTGAGCATTTTGTTGGGCGGTGGTGACGACATCCCCTAGTGGCTGCTTTCGGTGCGCATCGACAATTAGCAGGCCAATGGCATCGAACTGAGGATTGCCCGGCTGCAATTTCATTTGCTTGATTAGCGCTGTCAGCGTCTGGGGCAGCATCTTGGCATCTAACATGCCGGTGTTGGTATCAGTGAGATTGAGTGCCTGTAAGAGGTTTTCTTGGCTTTGACGCTGCCGTTCGGCGTTGCGAATTTGGGTGTTGAGTGCCTGATCGCGATCGCTGAGCTGCCCTTCCAATTCAGTGGCTTGGCGCTTGGCCCGTGACATTCGCCATCCCCGCCGCAGCAGTGCCGGTAGCAGTACCAATAGGCCAATTAACACCCCAATTGCCAATGTAGAAAGCAGCACAATTGACAGCGGCTGTTCGATTTGGAAGGTCAATAAATTGACTGGAATTAACGCATTGTTTTGTAAGGCGAAGGCGATCGCCAGAAACGCAATGACAATGGCAGCAACAATCAGAATCGGCATACCTGCGGTGATCCAATACACATCAGTACTGCTTTAGCCTATCGTGAGCGGGAAGCAAAATCTATCTATCTACAGTGCCAGCATGACCTGTGGCAGCAAAGTTGAGGGAATCTGGTTGAGCGCAGCTTGCTGGCCTGATAGTCCTAGTTTTTCGTAATGCGATCGCAAGTTGGTGACAATCGCGCTCAACCGCCCCTGGAACATGGGAGACGCTTCATCGATCCCCTCAATTGCTTGGATGTAGCTATAGAGTGATTTTCGTAAGCTAACGGCAACTGCGCTGGGCGAGGGGGCAACGTCTGCCATTTGCGCATGGACATCACCTAAGCAGTGGTAAATGGCAGCGCTGTCTATCTGGCTGAGGGCACTGGCCATTTTGCTAATGTTGAGGGCAGCTTCAAAGGCGGTCACGGCGTTCTTTTGCTGACGGGCCACCTGGTCGATGTCCATGGTGCTGGTGGCTACCCTACCGGCTTTGGACAAGTCCCAATAGGCCAGCGCCAGGTTGTTGTAGGTAATTGCGCAGGCGGCTGGGTCAACCTCGGGCGTACGGTAGTTGAGGGCATCGCAGTAGGCCAAGATGGCGTCTTTTAAGAAGGCTTCGGAGCGCTCGTACTTGGCCAAGCTCCAGTAGGTGATGCCAAGGTTATTTTGTACCGCTGCGTAGTCGAGGGGTTGATGGCTAGGGTTGTAGCCCAATAGTGCCTGTTTGTAGGCTGCGATCGCCTGATGCAAGTGAGTATTGACCTGATCGTAATGTGAGAGCTTCCAACATACCGATCCTAAACTGTTTTGCAGGGTAGCGTATTCTGTGGGGTCGCTGGTTAAAGACACTAGTGCTAGGGCGTTTCGATAGGTGTCTGCCGCTTTTTGAAGATAGCCTATGGGGTCACTGTAGGTCGCTAACATGCTGTAGACAGCGCCCATGTTGCTGTAGAGCTGTTCGGTAATATCGAAAGCCGATAAGCGCCTTGTAGCCGTGTCTGAGCGGTGGAGAGCCTCAATTTTGGCAAGGGCCTGCTGATAGAGCTGGATGCCACAGGTCATACAGTCTGCGGCGGACGACGCATCATCTAGCTGCTGTGCTTTGAGCCAGTAAAGCGTGCCCAAATCGTTGAGCGCACTGACCTGGTCGGGATGCAAGGATTCCAGGTGTTGCAGGCCATCTTCGTAAGCAGCGATCGCGGGCTCAATTACCGATAGCCCTCGCTCGCCTGCTTGAATGCGATCGCGGTACACCATTCCCAGCGCAAAATAGTCATCTGCCGATTTTTGTCTGTCTATATTGCTCTCTGCCTTTTGTCGCTCAATCGGGGTCTCAATCGGTGGCTCAATTGGGGATTCAATCTGGCGCTCGGTCTGGGGGATGACTACTCGCTCAACCTGAAAGTCCGCTAGCTGGGGCTGGCGTTCAGCTACTGGCTCAGTCGATGGCTCAGTCGATGGCTCAGCGAAAGCCTCAATCTGGGGCTCGGCAAGGGTCTCAATCTGGGGCTGAGTGGGAGCCTCAGATTGAAGCTGAGTTAGTGATTTAATCGGTGCTTCAGTCTGAAGCTTGGCCGGCCTTTCAACTGGCCTTTCAACTGGCCTTTCAACTGGCCTTTCAACTGGTGACTCATAGGGGGGCTCGATCAACGGCTCGATTGAGGGCGCGATTTCAACCTGCGGCTCATCCAGCGGTTCGAGAATCATTTGCTCGATTGCTTGGAAGATATTGGCTTCGTGAGGTGAACGAGGGATCCATTGAGACTGATCTTGTGTGGGAATTGCAACCGGCTTTCGGTTAGATGCGCTGTTGCCCTGGCTGACAAAGGAACTGAGCCCGCCTAGTGATTGTACCTTTTGGCCTCTATTTTTTGCTGGTTTCTTGCCCTCAGCAATGGTTTGGGCTGTTGTAACGGCTGTCTCATCTGTATTTGTAACGGTTTCGGGCAGTAGCAAATCAAGATTAATGTCAACTTCACTGGTTTCACCGTACAGGCCATTGCCAAATTCTTCCGATTCGTCGTCGTCTGACTCGCTATCGTCTGATTCAATGGCATCCATTAACTCAATATCAGCCAGTTCGCTGTCGTCTGAGTCAACGCTGTCTGAGTCAATATCTTCTGGGTCAGCACCGCTTAACTCAACCGCGTCAGATTCAACGCCATTCGATTTAATATCGCTCAATTCGATGTGAAGAGACGCGGACTCAGTACTTGCGGACTCAGTACTGGCAGACTCAATGCCGCTTGAGTTCACATCGTCTAGTTCAATATTGTCTGGTTCAGCATGATCTGCGTGAGTGCTGCTAAGTTCGATGTCGTCTGAGTGGGTATTTTCTAACTCTAAACTGACTGAGTTTAGCAAGCCAGGCGAAGCAGAAGGAGCCTCGTCAGGCGGCGTTAACAGATCAAGCTGGGTCGGCAAATCGGCTTGGAACTGAGCGGGATCGACAGCGGCGGGAATAGGATCGCCAACAAACTCAAATACACCGTTGCGCCAGTTCCAAAAGTTGGGCGATGACTGCTGAATGGTGCGTAGCCACGGCCAGGGCACCCACACTAGCAGGGTGGTGTTGAGATGAGGCAGCAGCGCTTCTATTTTTTCGAGCGATCGCAAAAAGTAGTTTTGAGTAATGGCAGGCTGGCGGGTCATTTGCTCGATGCCTAGCACTTGCACTTTTGGTAGTTCACCTTTAGATAGCATGGTTTGGCGAACCCAATCGACGACCTGCCTGGGTAAATTGCTATCTTCTGGATCAAATACCAGTCTCTCCAACGATAGCGATCGCCCACTGGCTTCTTGGTGATGACTGCTGCCATCCGCTGCTAAAAAAGCTGCATTTTGAGCCAAATCCAGCTCTAGCTGGGTCGCGAGCTGGTTTTGCATTACGACGTTGTCACAGACCGCGACCAATAGCTGCCTGCGCAAGTTTAGGCTCATAGATGCCTTCAGCGCCTGATAGGTGTGCTGATTAACGCCGAGTATTTGACGAGACGTTGGCTGTATTGCAATCATGTATCGGTGCCAATAGCAAATGCTGATATAAATCTCTTCGAGAGGAGGCCGTCTGTTCAGGATTAATTTGAGGCTCTACGGGGACTGCTATGCTAAAGATCTGTATCTTCGTTACCTGAGCCCTCTATGGCGAAAGTCGCCCAAAGATCTCCCGATCGTGCCCATGCCGATTGCTCCTCTCTCAACCGCGCAGCTACTAAAGGCATCAAGTCTGAGCAAGTTGGTAATTTGATTGTTTTAGCAGGCCCAAGCGGTGTGGGCAAAGGCACGCTGCTAAAGCAGCTACTCAAATGCCACCCCGATATTCGGTTGTCGGTGTCGGTGACGACACGCAAGCCCCGTACAGGCGAGAAGGATGGACAGCATTATTATTTTGTGAGCCGCGATCGCTTTACCCTGATGATCGAACAGGGTGAACTGCTAGAATGGGCAGAATTTGCGGGAAATTTTTACGGTACGCCCAAGGTGCCGATTGAAGGTGCGATCGCCCAGGGTCACAAGGTAATTTTAGAAATCGAGCTGCTCGGGGCGCGTCAAATTCGCGAGAGCTTTCCGGCAGCCAAGCAAATTTTTGTGCTGCCGCCCAGCGTAGAGACCCTGGAAGCGAGAATTCGCAGTCGCGGGCAAGATGCTGAAGAAGCGATTGCCAGGCGTTTGCAGCGGGCCAAAGTGGAACTAGCCGCCGCTGATGAGTTCGATTCAAAGATTGTTAATGATGATTTGCAAACAGCCTTGACCGAGCTAGAAACCGCCATCTTTGCTTAGCGAATAGCCCGCCTTAATGATTAGGCTTTATAGTTTATCAATGCTGCTTGCCCAGACGTTAGCCGTCGGGTCAATCGGCAGATCTTTTGCCACTTGCATACTTATACATGACGCGCCCTTCTCAGACGCCCGAACAGATTCGACTGAATGACCACAATGCTAAGCGGGCAGACTGGAAAAAATGGGGGCCTTACCTGAGTGAAAGACAGTGGGGAACGGTGCGTGAAGATTACAGTGCGGGGGGCGACGCCTGGGACTATTTCACGCATGACCAGGCCAGGTCGCGAGCCTACCGTTGGGGCGAAGACGGCATCTTAGGCATTTGCGACGATCAGCAGCGACTTTGTTTTGCCCTGTCGATGTGGAATACGCAAGACGACATATTAAAGGAGCGTTTTTTTGGCCTGACTGGCAATGAAGGTAACCATGGCGAAGATGTCAAGGAATACTATTTTCATTTAGATAGTACGCCGACCCACTCGTACATGAAGGCGCTGTATAAGTATCCACAGGCAAAGTATCCGTATCAGTTGCTGAAAGATAAAGGTTGGGAAAAGGATCGCAGCCATCCAGAGTTTGAGCTGATAGATACAGGGATTTTTGCAGGCGATCGCTACTTCGACGTGCAGGTAGAATACGCCAAAGTTAATCCCGAAGACGTCCTCATTCAAATATCCATCACCAATCGTGGGCCAGAAGCTGCCGACTTGCATCTGCTCCCTACTTTGTGGTTTCGCAATACCTGGTCGTGGGACGTGCCTAGCCTCAAGCCCAACCTTAGAGCTAGCCTGACCAATGGCAAAGTCTCTATCGTTGAAACTTCTCATCCAGAATTAGGCCAGTCATGGTTCTATTGCCAAACACCTCAAGCTCAGTCTGCTCCAGACGCTTCATCAGTCGGTCAATGGGTTGATTTAGGCGGCGACGCTGCGGTCGCAGGGTTACTCTTTACCGACAATGAAACGAACAAAGAAAGACTTTTTGATGTAAAAAATGATTCTCCTTATGTAAAAGATGCCTTTCATCGCTATGTTGTTGAAGGCGATCAGTTAGCGGTGAATCCTGACCAAACAGGCACCAAATCAGCCGTGCATTATCAGCTATCTCTCGCCGCTGGTGAAACTCAGCAAATCAGGCTGCGGCTGGCAAACGACCCTGGCCTCAGCGACCCGCTCGGCAGCGCTTTTGAAAATGTTTTTAGCACCCGTCAGCAGGAAGCGGATAAGTTCTATCATGCCCTTTCTCCGTTTATTCAAGATGCCGACCTCAAAAACGTACAGCGCCAGGCGTTTGCAGGCATGATGTGGTGCAAACAGTACTATTTGTATGATGTCAGTACCTGGCTAAAGGGCGATCGCAGCATGATCAACCCGCCCACAGAACGCAAAAAAGGTCGCAACCAACACTGGCACCATCTCGATAGCCAGGACATTCTTTCGATGCCCGATACCTGGGAATATCCTTGGTTTGCCGCCTGGGATACGGCTTTTCACTGCCTGCCGCTAGCGCTGATTGACGCCGCCTTTGCCAAGCAGCAACTCGATGTGATGACCCGTGAATGGTACATGCACCCAAACGGTCAGCTTCCTGCCTACGAATGGGCCTTTGGCGATGTGAATCCGCCGGTACATGCCTGGGCAACCTGGCGAGTTTATAAGATCGAGAAAAAAATGACGGGGACGGGCGATCGCCTTTTCTTAGAAAGACTCTTTCAAAAGCTGTTATTGAACTTTACCTGGTGGGTAAATCGTAAAGATACCGAAGGTAACAACGTTTTTGAAGGGGGCTTTTTGGGCCTAGATAATATTGGCGTATTCGACCGCAGCAAACCCCTACCAACCGGAGGCCGACTAGAACAAGCTGACGGTACTAGCTGGATGGCGATGTACTGCCTGGACATGCTTTCAATTTCTCTAGAGTTAGCCTTAGAGAACCCAGTGTACGAAGACATGGCCACCAAATTCTTCGAGCACTTTATTTATATTTCAGAAGCGATGAACGCTTCAGGCGAGAACGCCACTCAGCTTTGGGATGAAGAAGATGGCTTTTTTTACGACGTGCTGCACCTGCCAGACAAAACTCGCTTTCCAATCAAAATTCGCTCTTTAGTGGGCCTGATGCCCCTGTACGCTATCACCACGCTAGAGCCAGAACTGATGGATCGCCTGCCCGGCTTTAAAGAGCGCCTGGAATGGTTTGAAGCCAACCGTCCTAAGCTGGCTCGTAACGTTACTACAACAGAACTAAAAGACACCAGTGGTAACCGTCAAAAGCGCCGAATGCTCTCTGTCGTCAAGCCCGATAAGCTGCGGCGAATTTTGGCAAAAATGCTGAAGCCTCACGAGTTTTTGGGGCCAACTGGCATCCGCGCTTTGTCTCGCTATCACGAAGACCATCCCTATACGTTCGATGTCAACGGCAAGATCTACCGGGTAGATTACGAGCCCGCAGAATCTAGCTTAGGTTTGTTTGGGGGAAACTCTAATTGGCGTGGCCCCATATGGTTTCCGACCAACTATCTGTTAATAGAATCGCTTCAGCGCTACCATCACTTTTTTGGTGATGATTTTAAGATTCAATGTCCCTATGGCGTAGGTGAGGCGATGAATTTATGGGATGTTGCGACTAAGTTAGAACAGCGAATGATTGGCACTTTTTTACGGAATGAAGCAGGCGATCGCCCCGTCTATGGCAATAATGAGACTTTTCAAAAAGACCCTCACTGGCGAGATTACATTCTCTTTTATGAATATTTCAATGGCAACACGGGCGAAGGGCTAGGGGCTAGCCATCAAACGGGCTGGACAGGGCTGGTGGCTAAGCTGATTCATCAGTGCTGCGAGTACAACGTCAAAGCGTAAGCTCAATATCTCCCAGGTGATTGTTGATACAACATTTCTCGAACGCCATTTTGTACACAATCTTTTCTTGAGTGCCCCATTTTATGGTACCTTGACGCTCTAGCATCTTAATTAATCGAGTGACGGTTACTCTGGTAATGCCAATGGATTCGGCAATTTCTTGATGAGTGAGCTTGAGCTGGCTGGCAAAGTGCCCGTCGGCTAGGGGTTGGCCGAACTGTGCGGCAATCCAGCAGAAGAAATGTAGCAGACGATGCTCTGCATGACGGCAGTGAGAGATCTGTAGTAGTTTGTTGGACTGTTGGATTTGGGCTAAGAGCATATCTTGGGAGAATCCGTAGGTGCTGCCCAGATACTCTGCGGTTACTGGGGTGAGGCATTGGGCTTTGTAGGGATCGCTTTGGGCGATCGCATAACCCACTACATCACCCACTTGCCAAAAGCCCAGCGGCACAAACGCCCCTTCCGAATCCCAAGTGAGTGTGCGCACATAGCCGCTTTGAATTCGCCATAGCCCGTCACGGTGAGAGGCCAAATGTTCGTGACGCTTGAAGTAAAAGCGTTTTGATGGATAAAGTGCGGACACTTTAGATGGATTGGGCTGGCTGACGGGTAGGCGATCGCAGGCCGTTGAAGCAGGCGAGAAGACTGTTTTGAAAGAAACCATAGCAGCAAGGGCGAAAGGAGCATATCGTGGGGTCGTTACTGTCGTGCTAACTGAGTTAGCCAGGGCCGGTTTTGATAGCGCTCAATGCTGCTATTCGCCGAGGAGTGGCTATGTTCTATAACATTGTGCCAGTGATCTGTAATGACGCTGGCTACGGTTGCGGCGTGCTGAAAGTGAAAAAAATGGTTGCCTGTGGGGCATGTCCATTGGCGACAGGAAGGTATGTCGCGCTGGCGAAGCCTTTTTGACGCAGAAGTACCCGTCCAATCATGCCAAAACTTTTCGTCCTGGGCGTTGGTAATGACATCAAACTCACCATTGCAGACCAATAACGGAATATTTGGGGAACCTGATGGAATTTTGGTATTACGAGCGAGGGAATGGAGAGTGAGATTGCTATCAAGGTCTTTCGCCAGCAGTTGCGAGAGGGCTTTTGTCAATCGAACAGGCTGCTGCCCAAACAACAGCCTGGCCATTTGCGCCAACACCATTTCGCGACTGCAAGGTAAAAGATGTCGGAGCGCGTAATAGTGGGCCTGCCAGTTGACAGCAGGCTGTGCAGCGACTGATAGCAACGTCAGCGAGGCGACCTGCTGAGGATAGCGGCGGGCATAAAGCAGTCCAATAACACCGCTAACCCCATGTCCAATTAAGTGAACTTTAAGGCCGTTACTACCCGATGTTTTCTCTAATGTAATGCGACTCTCTAAATATTCGTGCAGCGCTTTCACAATTGCGTCAATGCAACAGGGCTCGTCTACTGTCTGGCAATATTCCCATTGTCTTATCGGTGCTGTCTTTGCAAGCTGCGATAGCAGCCGCTGGTCAAAGCATTTAAGATATGGGCTGACAGATAGCCAAAGTACGTGAGGGTCGCGTTTCATAGGGTGATTCCGTTATTCGCTGGATAATTGTTGTGGATTTATTGATTACAAATCTCAATAAGAGGTTGATGTGAGTATACCCTGGATTCCGTTAATAGGAAATACTTTTAATAAAAACATAGCTGCCGCTGAATGCGATCGCCCAGCAGTCAGCCAGTTTGCCCGCAATATGTAAGAACTTTAACGATTGCCAAGGTGCAGAGCACAGATAAACAAGAGCCTGGTGACGTAAGTTATCTAAAAACTAATAAAGAACTATTGTCATTAGTCAAAATATGTCATAAGGTTAAAGCGTCTTCATACTGCAAGGGCGCTGGTGTCAGGTCTAACGCGCGACAGGTTTTGGCTTTATCAGAGTGCCAAAAGCCTCAGTCGTTAGGGCAACAACAGCTTTCTCCTATTTAAAGTTGTCCTCTCAAGACAAACGGTTCACTGCTGAAAAATGCAGTGAACCTTTCTTATTGTTTGGTCTTATTGTTTGGCAAATTATCCTATTGGCAAATTATCCTAACGGCTTTTTTGTTCTTTCCCACAGTCAGCGCAGATTCCATAAAGCGTTAGCTGGCAATCCAGCACGTGGTAGCCTGCTGTCTTGGCAGTTCTCTCACCAATTTTTGAAACAGAGTTTTCGGTAAACTCTAAGGGACTCGCAAGTAAATAATCTACCGTTTATGTCGGAACAATCGTCACATCCCACTTAGGCAACGTCTCAGAACGCTGCCATTGTTGCTCGAACGGTTCTAACTCATCTTTTGCCACCTTAA